>DUDB01000047.1:113725-262778 GCA_012959525.1 Planctomycetota bacterium | reverse complement strand
GCTTATGTGGCCAACCAGGATGCCGTGATTGCTCAGGATCGAGCGGTCATCGCGGACGGTAAAGCGGCAACCGCAGAAGCCAACTACAGCGCAGAACTGGACAAGACCCGCGAGGTCTCCAAGGTCCTGGGTTTCTACAACCGGGAGCTCTTGGGCTCGATCAGTGACGTCACCACGGCGGGCGATGGTCTCAGCAGCCTGAGGGCCGACCCAGTGGAGGACAGGCCAGCGAAAGCACTCCTCGTGGCACCCTCCCATGGCTACACTTCAGACCATGCGCCTCCTACCGGTCCTCATCGCCTGCTACCTCTGCGGTTGCGCGCCCAAACAGGACGCGCCGAAGTCCTGCGTGCTCATCACGCTGGATACCACCAACCCCGACGCGCTTGACGTGTATGGGGACAAGCGCGGGCTCACGCCCAATCTGAACCGCCTGGCCAGCGAAGGCATCGTCTTTGAGGACGCCCGCGCCGTGGCTCCCATCACGATCGCCTCCCACGCCTCCATGCTGACGGGGCTGTATCCGCCGCGGCATGGAGTGCGCGACAACGGCTACATGTCCCTGCCCAGCTCAGCCGAGACTCTGGCAGAGCGCGCCAAGGACGCGGGCTGCCGCACGGGCGCTTTCGTCGCCGCTGGCGTTCTGCGCGAGCTCTACGGCCTCAATCAGGGCTTCGACGTGTATGGCGAGTCGCCTGCGGTTTCGGCACACCGGGGCGGCGTGGGCGACCGCATCGGAACCGAGGTGTCCGCGGAGGCCATCGAGTGGCTCAACGGACGCGACGGAGAGGAGCCGTTCTTCCTGTGGGTCCACTACTTTGATCCTCACGCACCCTATGAGGCGCCCGCTGAGTTCTTGAAGCGCGCGGAGGGCAAGCCCTACCTGGGCGAGGTCGCCGCCATGGACGCGGCCATCGGCCCCTTGCTCGACCGGCTGCGCGTCGAACCCGACTACGAGGACTTCTGCGTCATTGTCGTGGCCGACCACGGTGAGAGTGGCGGCAAGCATGGCGAGGCCAGCCACGGCCTCTTCTGCTACGACGCCACCCTGAAGGTGCCCCTGATCGTGCGCCTGCCTGGACGGGCGCGGGCGCGGGAGCGATCGACGGAACGGGTCAGCATAGTGGATGTGTTTCCCACAGCGCTCGAGGCCATGGGGCTGAGCGTGCCGGAGAGCGATGGGCTGTCCCTGGTCGCCGGTGACATTGCGGCCAATCGCGGCGTGTACTTCGAGAGCTACTACGGATACCTGAACTACGGTTGGGGACACCTGGCGGGTTGGGTGGGTCCCGGGGGCAAGAAGTACATCCACGGTCCGACGCCCGAGCTGTACGACACGGGCTTGGATCCCGAGGAGACCTCCGATCTCCTGGTCAGAAACCCGTTCGGTAAGTACAAGGACTCGGATGGTTCCCTGCGTGAAGGAGGAGTCGTCTCCGCGGCGCGAGAGGCCATGATGCGCATCGCCCAGGCGCCCGCGCTGGAGCGCACATCCACCGAAGAAGGTGCCGTCAGCCAGGAGGGCATGCGGGGCATGGGCTACGCGGGCTCGGCCAGCGTGAGCGTCGCCTTACCCGAACCGGCCAGTCCCAGCACCCTGCCCGCTCCAGCCGAGAACCTCGATGAGCACTACGCCGTCTGGTCCGCGTTGGCTCAGTCCGACCGGGGCAAGGTGGACCTCGCCATCGCCGGACTGCAGCAAGTCGTGGCCAAGAACCCCCGCCACTCCTTCGCCCACTCCCTCCTTGGAGAGATGCTCCTGGAGGTAAAGAAGCCGCGCAAGGCCATTGCCGTTCTGTCCGCCATGATCGAACTGGAGTTGGACCGTCCCGGTCTGCGGCGCAACCTGGCCCTGGCTCACGCCATGTTGGGGGAGTACAAGCTGGCCCTTGAGCACGCACGCGCGTTCGAGGAGTTCTGTCCGGGCGATCCCCAGGCGGCGGAGTTCAGACGCAATATCGAAAAGCGTCAGGCGGAATTGAAGAGCCAGCGCCAGGGCGGGAACTGACCACACCCTCTGATCCATCGGGATGAAGACCACCTCCTTAAGCCTCTCGCTCGCTGTTCTCTCGGCCGCGATGTTTGCCGTGAGCTGTGGATCGCAGGAGCAGGCGCCCCGATCGGGTGTCATCATCACCCTGGATACGACTCGCGCGGGTGCGCTGGATTTGTACGGTGCGGATCGCGGGATCACCCCCAACCTGACGCGCCTGGCCCAACCCGGCGTCGTCTACGACAGCGCGCATACGGTTGCGCCCATCACCCTGCCCGCGCACGTCTCGATGATGACGGGCCTCTATCCCCTGCGACACGGGGTGCGGGACAACGGCTGGGCCAGTCTCTCGCCGGAAGCCCGCACCCTCGCCGAGTGCGCCAAGGAGCGCGGCTTCGAAACGGCAGCCTTCGTTTCAGCCGTCGTCCTCTCCGCCGCCTACGGATTGGACCAAGGCTTCGACCTCTACTCGGAGCCCGTCCCGCCCAACGGGGCACCCGTGGCCGCGCTCACGCGCAGGAGCTCACGAGAGGTGACGGACGATGCCCTCGCCTGGCTTGAGCAACGAGATCCCGATCAGCCCTTCCTCCTGTGGGTGCACTACTTCGATCCGCACTTTCCCTATGCGCCGCCGCCCGAATTCCTGGAGCAGGCCGGGGGCAAGCCCTACCTGGCGGAAGTGGCTTCCATGGACCACGACGTGGGTCGCCTCGTGGATCGGTTGGATGAAGTGCTGGGAACCGACGGGTACCTGCTCGCCATCGTGGCGGACCATGGCGAGTCCTTCGGGCGACACGGAGAGCCCACCCACACGGCCTACGCCTACGAGGCCACCATCCACGTCCCCTTCCTGATGCGCTTCCCGGATGGACGCGGCGCGGGGACACGCTCGAACGAACTCGTCAGCGTGGTGGACGTTTTCCCGACGTTCATGGACGTGCTGGGGCTGGGAAGCGTGGGGGACGTCGATGGCGCAAACCTCGCGGGCGAGCCCATCGGTGCCGGGCGCGGTGTGTACATGGAGTCCTACTCGGGCTACCTGAACTACGGCTGGAGTCCCCTGGCGGGCTGGCTGGACGAGCGCGGCAAGTACCTGCACAGCACGCGGCCGGAGTACTACGACCTGTCTGCGGATCCGGGCGAGCTGGACGATCTGCTCTCTCGTGGCAACGTGGATGTGGCTCCCTATCGCGAGGCGCTCGCTGCATTGAGCCAGCTCCCCCGCTTACAATCCGGCGCGTTGGCTCTGGAAGAGGATCAACTCAAGCAGCTACGAGCCCTGGGCTACGCCGCGGCGGGGGAAGAGGTGCGAGAACTGCCTGACCCTCTGGAGCCGAGCACGCGCCCGGCTCCCCGGGACCACGCTGAACACTACGCCCGTTTCTGTGAGGCCGTCGGTTTGGCTCAAGCCGGGCGGAGCGCTGAGGCCATTCCACTGCTACGCGAAGTGATCGTCGCCAATCCGGGCAACATGCTGGCCACGGAGACCTTGGGCGGCTGCCTCGTGGACGAGGCTCAGCACGACCAGATCGTCGCACTCTTCGCCCCTCTCGTTGCAGCGGGCCGACTGGATCGCTTCGCATCCTTCACCTACCTCGGCAGCGCCTACGAGGCCCGGGGCGAGATCCGTAAGGCTCTGGACGCCTACCGCGCAGCCCTGGCTCTGCGCCCCGCCGAGGCCAGCGTCGCGGGGACCGTCGAGAGGCTCGTCGCGGAGCTTGAGGAACAAGGCAAGTAGCGAGCGAGGCTACTTGCGGCGAAGGTTCAGGATGAGCTCGATGGGCTGCAGGGGATCGAGGCGAAGCTCAACGGGGCTTGGGCGCTCGTAGCCGTTGACCTCGGGGAAGACAAGGCGGCACGTGCCCACGTTGGGGAGGAGAAACCGCACCCACTCAGGTCGGTCTGGGCTGTTTTCGCAGCCCATGTCGAGCTCCTCGCCCGTTAGATCAGTGGCTTCCGTATTCCAGAACCAGTTGTCGGGGACCGTCACAGGACCGCCATCGCACGTGAGCGATACCTGCACTTCAAGGAGGGGGTGCATGAGCACGGTCACGTCGTTGTCGCCCGGTTGGATTTCGAGGTGCACGGTCTCCCACATGTAGCCGTCCGCATCTACGGAGAGCCGGACAGGTCCCACGGGCAGCGTGGACACGAACGTCCCGCTTGTGGCATCCACCTCCCCATGCAAGGGCGTGAACATCATCTGCCCGCCGGAGCCGCGGAAGCTGAACCCGACACCCACCTCACGTTGCGAGGCGTGCCCCCCAAGGATCGGCCGCGTCGTTTCGGCGTCGACCGGCACGACGCGAATCCGCGCAGGCGCCGGCATCACCAGCAGGAGCCGTTCGTCTCCTTGGTATCCCAACTCAAACTCCTGACGCCACAGGCACCCCGCTCCCCTGAGGGCGATCTGGGCGGCGTACCGACCGGGTGGGCGAAGCCCGCCATGCCATTGATATTGGTTGGCCTCGCCATCAACTCGGGGCAGATCCCTGACCTCAGTGTTCTTGGATACGCTCGCCTGATCCGAGTGATAGATCACTTCATAGTCATGGGGCAGGTCGTCCAGGATCTCGAGCGACATGGTCAGGGTGCCTGTTTCCATCCAGGTCGGGGGTACTTCGAGGATTCCGCCCATGGGGACAGGATCTCCCAGGGGGGCCAGGGCTGGGATCTCCAATTCCAACTCGCTCGTCGCTCCAGCCGTGATGAGTACCTCGGCACTGGCCAGGGTCGCGCGGTGCCGCCAGTGGACGCCACTACTCGCGGAGACCCTCCAGGTTCCAGGCGCCAAGCGAGGTACGGACAATGGCCTGCCGCTTGCGGGGATCAGCTTGATGATGTCTTCGTATTCGAGCGGCCCGAATAGAGGCGAGAGTTCAATCGACGTGGTCTGCGGCCAATCGCCCAGCAGTGTCAGCTCCAGTGAGCCCGCCGCGAAAAGCTCAACGCTACGCTCGCCGCCCCGCCGGTGGTCGATGATGACCCTCTCCCAGCCATAGCCCTGCGAACCAATCCACCAGGGGAGGGAGTTCTCCAAGAGCATCTCCGCCATGTCCTCGAAATTCGGGGAGAAGGAGAGAGGTGAGGGTTCAGAGCGGACCACCAGCTCGTCATGCATGTCCTCTTGTGTGACTGGAATAAGATCTGAATACGCGCTGGCTACGTCCACAGCGTTCAATTCGACCCCTGTCGCTCCGTCTATCACACGCAAGAGCGTGGGCTGCGGCAATCGACAAGTGATGATCGTTTCCTGTCCACGGTGGACGTTGAAGGAGCTCTGAGTGGCGAGTGCCGGTTGATCCCCGACCAGAATGGACCAGACCTCCAACGTTCCGAGGTCCGCGTTCAGGGAGGTCCCATCTTCATCGAGGAACTTAGGCTGGAGCGCTTCCGGATCGAGCTCGACGGTCCAGGTTCCATCGGAGCAGTAGATTTCCAGGCCTTCATCGAGGCAATCCATCCACAGCTCAATGGTGCACTCACTCGCGCCCCTCAGGATTCCCCGCTCGTCTTCCAAGAGCACGCGCCCACGCAAGGTCGCCGGGCCCGGCGCAGGCTCGAGGGCCGCGATTGCGATGCGTGGCTCGTCGGAGCCCGTGGGTTGGGCTTGTCGTGCCGTTGCCCGGGCTTCCAGAAGAGGCTGGAGGTCAGATCCGGCCTCGGCTGGTGCGGACGTGAGGCCCTCCATGGGGGGGGCGCTCAGGGCGGAGCGATGCTCTACAACGAGGAACCAGGCGAGGAGAAGGGCAGTAGCGAGAGCAGCGAGGCGGGTGGCGTTTCGGGGCATGTCCGATTAGTGGGTAGCTGGGAACCGACATGGGCAGAGTGTGGGGTGCCTATAGGTCCTCCATCCGCAGGAATCCAGCGGGGTAATCGCCCGACTCTCTGCCCACCGACCCCTCTGAACTCGGGCGGGAGCCCCTAGGGCCCGGGCGTGATCCCGCTGACGACCAGGGCGTAGTCGGAATCCAGGGCCGCCGTCTCCACGTGCGTGTCCTGATTGAGCTCGCTAGCGGTGACCGTCACGCTCCAGGTCCCGGCGGCAGGCTTCTGGACGAAGACGTTCTCCACAGTGTCCTTCGTGTTCGCTTTGCCACCGGCATTGGACCACATGTTGTTCTTCAGGCCACGGTTGCCCCAGTAGACCGTCCCGCTGGGGTCGGTCACCATGAGGTCCATGTCATTGATGCGGTGCAGAGACGAACCCGTGGTTCCCGGCCAGTCGCGGTAGATCATGGTGACCTTCAGAGGCGATGTCCCATCGACCGTCACGTTGTAAGTCGTCGCCTGGGTCTCCGTCAGGACGTCCGTCTCATCAATGACGAGCATGCGGTCCTTCTGGTCGTACATGGTCTGCAGGTCCGCGTGGCCCCAGCCCTGGTGGACGCGGGTCAGGTCATGGGTGGAGCCCGAGAAGGTCCACTGTGAGGCCGTGTTGATGAGCACCGCCTTGGCGGTCGTGTTCTGGGGACGGTTGGCGAACACCGTGGCCTTGGGTGCCGGGTTTCCGAAAATGCCATCCGACCACATCTGATAGAAGAGGCCCAGGTGGCCTGCGATGATGGGGGTCGCTCCAGACGTGCCGCCGAAATTCGACGTGTATCCGCCTCCGATGGTGGTGGTCAGAATGTTGTCGTAGTAGCTCGCCAGATCAGGCTTGATGCGGCCATCAGCCGCTGGGCCGATGCTCCCCCCGCCATTCCAACTGTCGTCGTTCTTGGTCAGGGAGTTCTGATGGCGCACGCCACCCACAGCGATGATGTTCTTGGCCCAGGCCTGGGGTCGCGACATCTGGTCTCCGGCGTTGGATTGGGATTGCAGGATGCTGATGCGCGAAAAATCGAACAGGATCAGGTCCATCTGCTGGGAGACACTCGTGTAGTCCGTCGTGCGCGGGTCGCCCCAGCTGTTCGTTTGGAGCACACAGCGGTAGGGCTTGGCCTGCAGATCTTGAGTGTGCGTGTAGCGGTTGCCCACATTGGCGTAGTCGGCGATGACAAGCTTCGCCAGGGGCATGACACCGCGAGCCGCCCAGTTTCGGGAGCGGTCGATGGTCAGCAAACCACCATGAAGCTCCATGCCCCCCGAACCGCAGACGATACCTGACGTGGAGGTGCCATGACTGCTGGGCGAGTTGGGGCCGTGCTCCTTGTAATTCTTGAGATCTGGATGCTTCTTGTCGCAGCCCCCGTCGAGAACTTCGACCTGGACTCCCTGACCGAGGTACCCCCCGACGGACTGAACGTAGTCGCTGCCGTGCATCTGACGGGCGATGTCCATGTCGTGCTCGGGCTCACCCCAGACGTCGATCCACTGCACGTGATCCAGACGCGCGACCTCCAACAACTGGTCACGGGTTAGCGTGGCGCTCATCAGGAAGGTCTGGGGCGTTGTCTGATTCACCGTCCCCCCGATAGCCGTGATGAACTGGGAGACGGGCTCCTGACCCTCCATGCCGCGCTCCATGGTCAGCATGTTGAAGCGCGCCGTCGGACCCTCGTCCCAGGCGGGGTGATCCGCGGAGAGTAGGCCTCTCTCAAACTTGTAGGCCACGTGGAACGGGCCGACCCAGCGCACAAAAGGCAGACTACGAACCTGCTCGGCCTGCTTCGCGTCCATGCCCACCACGTGGGAGTGGTTGGCGAGGAACAGATGCAGGCGCACGCCCATGCTGCGCAGGGTCTCCCGGTAGGGCTCGATGCCCTGAGTCCAGAATTGGACGATGTGCAGGTTGCTCCCGCTGGGGCGATGGAGGGTGGTGGGGACTGCCGGGAGAGCTTCGAGCGGGTCGAACTCAGCAAAGCGCAACAGGATGCGGGCGTCATTCGCCTTGGGATTGGTGAAGGTGCTGCCGCCAAGGCTCAGGGAGAAGTAGGGCTGGGGTGCTCCATTGGACTCTTGCTCACTCCAGGTGATGGCCCATGCCTGACTGTTCGGAACGGGGATCACCCGAACGTCGGAGGCGACCTGGGAGAGGTGATGGAAGAGGCCATCGCCATCGCCCTCGGCTCGGTTCACTGTGGGCTCTTGTGCTTGGGCGGCGGGGACCCAGGTAACGAGTAGGGCGAGGAGAGCTAGGTGATCGGTGGAGAGCGTGTACTTCATTGATCTGTTGGGGCGGTGTGCGTGAGGCGATTCTCTAGTCTGGAGGTGATTCTAGCGCGATCGCGGCTTTAGGGTGGAGATCCGCGGATCACCTGCCATTAGACGCCTTGAGCTAGGCCCCGATGCGTGCTCCAGATTAGGAATCGATGCCCAGCGACGAGTACCGCGCCGCCAACTCCGGCGGCAGATCGGATCGGAAGCAGCGCAACTGCGGGATCCAACCCAGGTAGTCCGCCAGACGCAACAGGGCCACCTCGGTCTTCATGTCCGGAATCTCCCCCGAGCGGCAGGCCTCGATAGCTCGGCCCAATTCGAAGCGGTGTAAGACACACCACTCCTCCATGGTGGAGCCGTCGCCCTCGGGAGTCGTGGCCTCCTGCCCGCTCGGCACGTGTCCGGCAAGGAAGTAGATCTTCTCGTCCGTCACCCCAGGGCTGGCGAAGCTCTCACCGCCTAGGGGCTGAAAATCACCGGGGTCGATGGTGACCCCAGCCTCCTCCAAGGCCTCGGCATGGGCACGGACCCTGAGACCCTCGATCCCCGCAGGATCGCTGGCTTCGACCACTCCCGCCACCACTTCGTGCAAGGAGAGGTACTCCCTGGGATCCGGGTGCACAAACTCCTTGTCCCTGCGCAGGTAGATCGGTACCCGCGGGGCCTCGCGTAGCACCACCTCGATCCCACCCTCGCCGTCCAGGGCGTAGAGCACGGCCACCACCGCGTCGCTCTGGGGCCGGCTCATCACGTCGCAGGAGTAGGTCTTGGATGTCGATCCGTCCGAGTAGACGTTGCGAACGTCCAGGCGCGACACCTTGATGTAGCCCTCGTCGCAGCGGCTCGTGGCCGTCCGATCTCCGACGATTTCGATGGCCGTGAGGTCCATGGAGTCACCATACGCTGTCGCACGTCGGGTTGCGACAGCGTATGGTGGCCCCCCCTGAAGCCCTTGCCCCGACCACTGCGTTGACCGATTCCCCGCAAAGCCCTGCCTCCCGACACGACTCGTTCGTTCAGCGCCACATTGCCCTCAGCGACGATGACGTGCAGGCCATGTTGGAGGAGTTGGGGGTCAATAGCCTAGACGGCCTCATGGATGAGACGCTGCCTGCGTCCATTCGCATGCAGGGGGATCTGAAGCTGGGCCCGCCCCGTTCAGAGAACGGCCTGCTGGAGGAGTTGCGCTTGATTGCAGCGAAAAATCAGTGCCACAAGAGCTACATCGGCATGGGCTACTCGCCGTGCCTCGTGCCCACCGTTATTCAGCGCAACGTGCTGGAGAATCCCAGCTGGTACACCCAGTACACGCCCTACCAGGCAGAGATTAGTCAGGGCCGTCTGGAAGCGCTCTTGAACTACCAGACCATGGTGGCGGACCTGACCGGCCTGCCCTTGGCGAACGCCTCTCTGCTCGACGAAGGCACTGCAGCAGCCGAGGCCTTGAACTTGTGTTGGGCGGCGGGGCGCAAGAAACGCTCTACGTTCTTCGTTGCAGACACGTGCCACCCGCAGACAATCTCGGTCGTTCGCACAAGGGCCGGTGCCCTGGGCCTCACCGTCGAAGTGGGGAACCCAGCGGCCGCAGAGTTTTCAGAGTGCAGCGCCGTACTGGTGCAGTATCCCGACACCTATGGCTGCGTCGAAGATCAAGAGGCCCTCGCTGAGCGGGTGCACGCTGCCGGTGCCCTGCTCGTTGTCGCCACCGACCTGCTGGCCCTGACCCTGTTGCGTGCACCAGGAGAGTTTGGTGCGGACGTGGCGGTGGGCAACAGCCAGCGGTTTGGAGTGCCCATGGGATACGGCGGGCCCCACGCCGCGTTCATGGCGACCCGCGAGGAGTACAAGCGCCAGCTGCCCGGTCGGGTGATTGGCGTTTCCCGTGACGTGCATGGCAACCCTGCCCTGCGCATGGCCCTGCAGACCCGCGAACAGCACATCCGACGCGACAAGGCCACGAGCAATATCTGCACGGCCCAGGTCCTGCTCGCGATCATGGCTGGCTTGTACGCCACGTACCACGGTGCCGATGGTCTGCGTCATATCGCCAGCCGCGTGCGGCGACGCACCCTGGGGCTGGCAGCCGCTCTGGAGAAGCTGGGGTGCAAGGTGCAGCCCGGAGAGGTCTTCGACACCCTCCGGGTGGAGCCGTCTGATGGCGGCGCTGAGGCCTTGCATGGGCGCGCCCACGCGGCGGGGATGAACTTGCGTGTCATCGACGAGCGGGCGGTGGGGATCTCGTTGGATGAGACCACGAGCTTGGACGACGTGCGCGATCTGCTTGGCGTCTTCGGGGATGCAAGCGCCGCGTCCGGCGTGAACGTCGAAGCCCTCGAACGGGCGGTTGAAGAACTGCCCGTCCCGCTGGCAAGGACCAGTGAGTACCTGAGTGGCACCGTCTTCAATGAGTACCGCAGCGAGCACGAGATGCTGCGCTACTTGCACCGCCTTTCCGGCCGCGACCTGTCATTGACGACATCCATGATTCCTCTGGGATCATGCACGATGAAGCTCAACGCCACGACTCAGATGTTGCCCATAACCTGGCCCGAGTTCGGATCACTGCATCCCTTCGCGCCCACCGAACAGGCTCAGGGCTACGCCGAGCTCTTCCGAACCCTGGAGGGCGCCCTGGAGGAGATCACAGGATTTGCGGCCGTCTCGCTGCAGCCCAATGCCGGATCTCAAGGCGAGTATGCGGGCATGCTTGTTATTCGTGCCTACCAGGAGGCACGCGGAGAGATGGGGCGTGACGTGTGCCTGATCCCAACGTCTGCACACGGAACCAATCCGGCCAGCGCTGTGCTTGCGGGCATGCGTGTGGTGGCTGTCGCCTGCGATGTCAATGGAAACGTGGACATGGAGGACCTGCGCGCCAAGGCGCAGGAACACAGCGAGACCCTCTCGGCCATGATGATCACCTACCCCTCGACCCACGGCGTCTTCGAGGAGGGCGTGATCGAGTTGTGCCAGGTGGTGCACGATGCTGGTGGACAGGTGTATATGGATGGGGCCAACATGAATGCCCAGGTTGGCCTGTGCCGGCCCGGGGATATCGGCGCCGACGTCTGCCATCTGAACCTGCACAAGACCTTTGCCATTCCCCATGGGGGAGGCGGCCCGGGCATGGGGCCCATAGGAGTCGCGGCTCACCTGGCGCCTTTCTTGCCCTCGAACCCCGTCGTGCCGAGTGGCGGTTCAGAGGCTATCGGCGCGATCTCTGCGGCCCCTTGGGGCAGCGCGGGCGTGCTCCCCATCTCCTGGATGTACATCCACCTGCTGGGCGCCGCGGGTCTCAAGCGTGCCACGCAGGTTGCGATTCTGTCAGCCAACTACATGGCGAGCAGACTCTCCGAGCACTACGCGGTGCTCTTCCGTGGTGCGCGTGGCCGTGTGGCCCACGAATTCATCATCGACCTGCGCCCCTTTGAGAAGAGTGCGGGCATCGTCGCCGAGGACGTGGCCAAGCGCCTGATGGACTATGGGTTCCACGCACCCACCATGTCCTTCCCTGTTGCTGGTACCTTGATGATCGAGCCCACCGAGTCCGAACCCAGGCACGAGCTCGATCGGTTGTGCGTCGCGCTGATCTCGATCCGTGGCGAGGTTCGCGACGTTGAAGAGGGGCGTTTGGACCGAGCAGACAACCCCTTGAAGAACGCACCGCACACCGCCGGAGCAGTCACGTC
This sequence comes from Planctomycetota bacterium, assembly GCA_012959525.1. Classification (GTDB taxonomy): domain Bacteria; phylum Planctomycetota; class UBA1135; order UBA1135. The sequence continues at coordinate 250,994 of DUDB01000047.1, read as the reverse complement.
GGATAACTGGGATCACCCCTACACTCGAGAGCAGGCCGTTTGGCCCGCGCCCTGGTCGCGGCGACACAAGTTCTGGCCACACGTGGGGCGAATAGACAACGGCTACGGTGACAAGAACCTGATCTGCACCTGTTCGAGCGTTGAAGAGCTGGCGGCCGAATCGGTGCTCCCTTGCGAGAGCGGGGTGTGAGTTGACCGCACCCCAAGTTCAGGTGATGTGGTTGGGGAGCGATTGCTTCAAGGCATTTTTTGATCCCGATGCCGGCTTGGTGGAGGCCGTCTCCAACCGGACCGCCATCGGGGGAGTGTCCATCTCGTTGGGCGAAGGGGTGGTCATTTCCCTCGATGATGAAGAGCACGTGGTGCACTTGTCGGTAGTTGTGGCGGCATGCGCGGGCGAGCTGGAAGACCCCTTAGATCGTCCGGGGGATGAGCGGGCAGCTACCTTTGCAGAGGTCGAGGTCGAGCCCGACCTCCCTGCAGCGTGCTTCTTCGATCCATCAGCGGGCGTACTCAAGATCCAGTTCAGTGAGCGCGTGGCCGACGAATGGGGTCGCATCGGCTCAAACCTGATCTGGCTGGCACTGGATCAGGAGCAACGGCTGGCCGGCATCGTTATCGAGGGCGTCTCCCTCGACCCGGGTGGTGCGGCCCAGCTGACCTGGCTGCAGGAATCGACTAGTGAGTGACCCGTCCAGCAGCGATCTCTTCCTGTCGCGCAGCCGCGAGTACCTGGGCCGTGTCTATCCCGAACGACTGACGGCTGCCCTGGCCGTGCTGCCGGAGGGTGAGCTGTGGTGGCAGCCGCACTCGGGAGCCTTGAGCATGGGGACGATCCTCATGCACCTCGAAGGCAACGTGCGACAGTGGATCCTTTCTGGGGTGGGAGGCGAGCCCGATGCCCGGGAACGCACCCTTGAGTTCTCGAACGAGTACCGGGAAGAGGCGAGCGTTGAGCGCACAGAGCTGCTCGAGCAGTTGATAACCACGACCCGTGCAGCGACCGAGTTGCTTGCCTCGCTCGGGGAGGAACCCCTGCAGAAGGGCTACGCGATCCAGGGATTTGAGGTTACGGGTTTAGAGGCCATCTTCCACGTCGTGGAGCACTTCTCGTGGCACGTGGGCCAGGCTGTTTGGATTGCAAAGAGCCGCGCGGGCATCGACCATGGCATCGCGTTCTACGACGAAGCTCGGGTCAACAACGATCGCAACGCGTAGGCCCTTCGGTCTACTTGAAGGTCTCAATCGGGGACAAGTCGGTAGTCTTTTCGAGAAGTAACGGCGGCTTGGTTCCGAATCGTTTTGGGCCCGGTGGTGGGATTCCAATGGCTCGCTTACTTTGGAAGTTGATCCTCAACGTTGACACATGTCTGGCCTTCGGATGCTCGTGTGAATTACTCCCGCTCATCGGCGGGACGTACGAGTCCCTAACGGTGGTTCAGGTGGAGATTGCGGGTTCTGTTTTCGCATTCGCTTCGCCATGACATCGACCACGAGCCCATCTGTTCTGCCTCCTTCACCGACAGGTCGGCCCTCCCTTGCCCGGGGCCTGATCTTCGCCGTGATGCTGGGCCTATTGGCGATCGAATGGAGCCTCAGGTCCTACACCTCCTATGGTGCTACCGTGGAAAGAGAGGCCGACCCCGCCCTGGGTTGGCGCCTGCGAACGGCCGACCTCGCCTATGGAGAGTCTGGGATACCCCTACGCATCAACTCCCATGGTTTCCGCGACCAGGAGTGGCTCCCTCCTGGCTCCGAACAGGGGGCGACCCTGCGCATCGCCGTCCTGGGCGATTCGGTCACCTTTGGCGCGGGGGTCGAAGAGACCGAACGTTGGACGGATCTACTGGAGGAGTCCATGCGTGCAGAGACTCCCCAGCGCGCGACCGTCGTCATGAACTTCGGGCTGCCCGGATACACCCTGGAGCAGATGGCCCAGTGCTATGAGCATGCCGTACGACCTCACAAGCCGGATCTGGTGTTGCTCGCTCTCAATGACGTCTCTGCACGGCCAGCCTCCGTCTGGGAGCCCGAGCACGCCTCCGCCCTGGCCCAAGCCGTGCGTGAGACCGCTCTGTACGACTTCTGGCAGCGCAGCGTCTCGGCTGGGAATCACGCCCAGGGCCGGCGATACAATTCGAGTGAACGCGCTGAGCACAGGCGAGTGCAGGCCATCTGGGAGGAGCCCTTCGCGCCAGCTCACGAGGTCCTGTGGAGGCGGTTCATAAGAAGGACAGCGGAGCTCGCTGGCGAGGTCCACTCGGATGGATCGCAGCTGGTCCTTATTCCTTTGCCAGCCTTCGTCCATTGCCGTCACCCCGATCGTCCGCGCCTGGCGGCTCTCTTGGCCGACTGGGACCCGATTCACGAGCTCGACCGACTGGACACGTTTTCAGCGGCCCGCAAGGTGATGGATCCACTGCTGAAGCATGTGGCGGAGATGGGGCTGGATCCCGATCGGATCTGGTCCACCGATAGAGAGTCGATGGACCAGATCGACCCTCAATGGGCAGATCAGTCCCTGTTCTTCTTGCACGACCCCAAGCACTTCACTCCCAGGGGACACGCAATGTTGGCCGACGAGATCCATGAGGGCTTGCGCGAGCAGGGCTTCTTCGGGTTCTGACCATGTCATTCGTCCAACTGGACTATCTGGCATTCCTGCTCCTGGTACTCGGCCTGTTTCAGTTCGTTCCGGTGCGCATGCGCATTGCCTACCTGCTCGTGGCGAGCATCGTGTTCTACCTCCACGACCAGCCGATCTACCTCGTGCTGCTGGCCGTTTCCTCCCTCTTGGATTTTGGCGTCGGATTGGGCATGGGCCGCACCCAGAAGCAGCGAACCCGGCGCTGGCTCCTGGGCTGCAGCCTCGCTGGAAACCTGGGCCTGTTGGGTGTCTTCAAGTACGCGGGTGTGTTCTTGGGTGATTCTCCGGATCCAGCAACGGACAACCCTGTCCTGGGTGGAGCCTCCAGCCTTCCGCTGGGGATCAGCTTCTACACCTTTCAGACGCTGGGCTACTCCATCGACGTCTTTCGGGGGCGTGTGCAACCCTGCCGCAGCTGGTCTCAGTACGCCCTGTACGTCTCCTTCTTCCCGCAGCTGATCTGCGGTCCGATCGAGCGCGCGAGGCACCTGCTCCCGCAGTTGACGCGACTCCAGTTGCTGAACCCGGCGAACCTGTCCCTGGGGTCGCGCTGGATCTTGTGGGGGCTCGCCAAGAAGTTGGTGATTGCCGACCGTTTCCGACCGCTGCTGCTGGAGGTGTTCCATCACCCGGAGGGTGTCGACTCCCTGACGCTCTTGACCGTGAACCTCGGGCTCCTCGTCATTCTCTACCTGGACTTCAGCGGCTACATCGACATCGCGCGCGGCAGTGCCGTCCTATTTGGGGTGCGCCTCGTGCCCAACTTCCGTTCTCCGTTCCTGGCCACCAGCGTGGGCGCTTTCGCCGGTCGGTGGCACACCTCCCTGATCAGCTGGCTGCGGGAGAACCTGTATCGACCCTTGATGCGCATGCGATCGGGAGCCCTGGGAATTCTGTGGATCAATCTGCTCTTGTTCGGATTGGTCGGGCTCTGGCACGGTGCGCGCTGGACCTACATCTTGTCCTGGGGGTCCGCGGGCCTTGTGATCACGCTTGAGCAGTGGGCGCGCCGGAGCAGGCGCACAAGGGAAGGTCCCGTGCCGCGCAGGGGCGCGCTTCTCCCCTGGCTCTTCACCATGCTCTACCTGGCTCTATTCACCGCGGGTTTCTATAGCCTCGAGATGGCGACGGCCACGGCCAACCTGCGCTCTGTCTTCGGTGGGGGGATGCCCAGCGCTGAGAGCCTGCCATTCCTGGGCCGCCTGCTGGGCCTGCTCGCCGTGGGTCTGGTGCTGCATGGCGCGGGTTCCATGATGAACCTGGTCCAGGTCTGGAACCGTGTGGGCCGCATCGGGCGCACGGCTTGGTTCCTCCTTCTGGCGGGCATTGTCCTGCGCTTCCAGGTCGTGGAGATCCAGCCCTTCGACTACTTCCGCTTCTAGGCTCGGCCTCCCAGCGGCCCGATCAGCCGAGCCCGAGCGCGCCGAGCAGGCGGTCACGGACCGATGTCATCTCCACCCGGCCATCGACCGGCTCAGGGTTCGTGGCGCTCCAGTTCATGCTGGAGAGGAACACGGGACCGTCATCCGGCTGGTCGGGCAGACGCCCGTGGCTGCCGCGAATGAGCTGCGCGTCGACGGAGATGACCTTGAGCAGGCCCCGTTGACCGAGTTTCTTGCGCGCCAGATAGCCAGCAACCGTGAGGTGCGGAAAGAGCAGGGCAGGGTCCATGATCATCTCGCAGGGGTCGTAGCCCACCTTGCGGTGGATGTCGACGGTCCGCGCGAAGTCCGGCTCCGATGCTGGATCCGTCCAGTAGTAGTAGGTGAACCAGGCACCGGACTGGGAGACGGCAACCAGGTCGCCGGCGTTGGGATGGTCGATGCCATGGGCGCCTTGCTCACCGCGATCCATGACCTGCTCGACACCCTCCAGGTCTTGCAGGACGGCGCGGGTGCGCTCGAGAGTGCCCTCGCCCTGGCAGTAGACGTGGGCTACCTGGTGATCTGCCACGGCGAAGGCCCGGCTGGCGAAGGTGTCGAGGACTTCTCCGGTGGGGGTGGCCCGCACCTGCAACAGTCCGGCTTCACGCAGGGCACGGTTGATGTGGACGGGGCGCGAGACCTCTTGGATCCCATACTCGCTCAAGACAATGGTCTGTGCCCCGCACTCATCCGCGCTCTCGACCAGCTCGCCGATCAGAGTATCCAGCTCAACCAAAGCCTGGCGGGAGGCTGCGTCATCTGGGCCGAACCGTTGGTGGCTGTAGTCCAGGTGCGGCAGGTAGACCATCGTCAGGTCGGGATTCTGAGTCCGCAGCGTGCGTTGTGCCGCGGAGGCGATCCACCGGCTCGAGGGAAGGCCGGCCTTGGGCCCCCAGAAGTCGAAGAACGGGAAAGGGCCCAGGTCCGCTTCCAGGCCTTCCGGGAACTGGGTTGGCGATCCGTAGACCGCAGGGATCTTGCGACCGTCGGCGGGGTAGTAGGGGCGGGGGGTGATGGACCAGTCCACGGCCGCGCCCATGTTCCACCACCAGAATAGCTTTGCGCAGGTGAAGTCGGGATCCAGGCGGCGTGCGGTCTCATAGATCTTCTCAGCCTGGACGTGGCCGTTTGCTTGGCGCCAGAGAGCGACCTCGCGCGAATCGGGAGCCATCCACCCATTGCCTACCACGCCGTGCTCGCGCGGGAGCTTGCCCGTCAACAAGGTGGCCTGCGCGCTACAGGTGACCGCGGGCAGGACGCTCGACATGGGGGCAGCGCTTCCCCGCTGGGCCAGGGCGGCCAGGTGGGGGGTGTCGGAGGAGACCTGACGGCGGGTCAGGCCGACGGCGATGATGGCGAGTGCTTTGGCCACAGGACCCGCAGCCTAGCGTGTTCAGCGCGCCAGCAGGGACTGTTGGATGGCCAGCAGTATGCGCTCGGCCAACTGAGGATCATTTGCCCCCGTCTCCGAGTGCCAGGCTCTCACCCGCAGGATCGCCTTTCTGCCTGCACTGTCGAACGGTTCAACCGAGACCTCGACCCGGTTCTTCGACGGCAACCGCCCATCCCCCCATAGTCCCGTGGCCCGCATCGCGGACTCGTCCAGGACCATATCCCGGGACGAGGCCTGCACGACCCGCCGCGCGTGGGGCCAGATCGTGGCGGGTGAGTAGGTCAGAACGGTGCCCTGGCTACGGCTGGAGGTGGTTGACCCGCGGGTGGCTGCTCCCGTGCCAGGGCCTGCGCAGCTCCACGCGCTGGCGGCTGCGATGCACAGGACAAGGGGGGCCAGGAGCTTGAGGGTGTTGCACATGACCTAGAGGTAGCGGAAGGGGCAGGGTAGTTCCAGCCGAAATCCGGGTCGCGGAGGTAACCTGACAAGCATGCCCGAACTTCCTGAGGTCGAGACCACTGCCCGACTCCTGCGCGGACCCCTCGTGGGGCGTCAGGTATGCGGGCTGGAGGTGCAGTGGCCGCGGAGCCTGGGCGGGCAAGAAGAGGGCTGGGTGCGGGAGCAAATCCGCGGTGCGCGCATCACCGGCGTCAGCCGGCGCGCCAAGCTTGTGGTCATCGAGCTGGCCCGTAGGGGAAAGCAGATCGGCATCCTGGCCGTGCACCTGCGCATGACGGGGCGCCTTGTGGTGCTCAAAAAGCGCTCCGACCCGGGGCGTTTTGCGCGGATCAGCTTGCTCCTCGATCGTGGCGTGCTGCACTTCCTGGACGTACGCAAGTTCGGGAGGATGACCTGGCATGCCGACCCCACGGACCTCTTTGCGCGCTATGGACCTGAGCCCCTGAGCGAGGAGTTCTCGGTGGCTTGGCTGCGCCGTGCCTTGGGAGGACGCCGGCGGGCGTTGAAGCCCCTGCTGCTCGACCAGTCGTTTCTGGCGGGGCTGGGCAATATCTATGTGGATGAGGTGCTCTTCGGGTCTGGGCTGCATCCCCTGCGGCGCTCGGACAGGGTCCCGGGGAAGAAGGTGGCGCTCCTGCACAGCATGATCCAGACGGTCCTGCGAGAGGCCATAGAGCGGGAGGGGTCCTCCTTTGACGAGTTCTATCGAACGCCGGAGGGCCAACCGGGGGCCTACCAGGAGCAGTTTCAGGTCTACGGCCGGACGGGTAAGCCCTGTCGCACCTGCGGGCGCGCCATTTGCCGCCTAGTGGTGGGTCAGAGAGGGACTCACATCTGCACCCGTTGTCAGCCGGCTCCTCGCCCACTATCCTCCTCGCGATCATGATTGAAACCAACGCGTTCAAGAAAGGGGTGTGCCTGGTCTACAAGGGCGAGCCCATGATTATTGCGGACTACACCGTAAGCACGCCCACGGCCCGGGGGGGCAACACGATCTACAAGACCAAGCTGCGCAACCTGAAGAGTGGCCAGATCTTGAATGAGTCCATCCGCAGCGGCGAGAAGTTCGCAGAGGTCGACTTGGAGCGCCACAAGGCGAGCTTCATGTACAGCGACGGCTCGAACTGGCACTTCATGGATGACGAGAGCTTCGACCAGTTCTCTTTCGACAAGGAAGCTCTAGGCGGTGCGGAACTCTACCTGAGCGATGGGATCGAAGGCCTGCAGGCCGTGTTGATCGATGGCAGTATTCTGGCCATCGAATTGCCTCTCTCGGTGGAGATGACCGTGACCGAGTGCGACCCCACCATCAAGGGGGCCACGGCCCAGGCGCAACTCAAGCCGGCGACCACGGAGAGCGGTCTGGTCGTGCCGGTACCTTCCTACCTCTCGGTGGGTGAGCGCATCCGAGTGGATACGCGCGATGGTCACTTCCTGGAGCGGGCGAAGTAGCGTTCGGCTAGCTGCGCATCTGCCAGACGCTGTTCACTTCTTCAATGTCGGGCCACTGCTCGGCACACATCGAGAGGTACAGGGTTACATCCTCGGGCGGGTGAGCCTCGTCGAGACTGGCCACCGCAGCGGCGACCTTGGCGGGGTCGGGCCTGTCGGTGGCGGGGTCGCCGATCATGCCATCTTCGTGCTGCACATCGGTCGCGTCGAGGAAGGCGGTGATGATCTCCTTGCAGCTGTTCATCAGATAGGCGCCGAAGAGCTCATAGGCCAGCTCGGCATTGCTGTCGGATTGGAGGATCATTCGAGCGCGACCGGCGCGCTTGGCCATGGGCAGGCGCTTGATCGTATGCGGCCGGAACTTGAGTGCTGCGGCCACCTCGCCGTCGAGAGGGCCGAAACCGTCCTTGGATAGGGTGTCGTAGATGTGGAGGAAGCGATCCTCGCTCATCTTTTTCAGTTGTTGGATGACCTGCATACTGAGTCCTTGCGGCGAAGGCTGGGAGGCGCGATTGTGGGCGCAGATTCTAACCACGGTTAGGCCCAAATCCCATCCCCATGCAGCCCAACAAGCCAACCCCACGCGTCGAGTTGACCCCTGAAATGCAGGAACGGGCCAACTCATGCTATGCCTTCTTCGCCACTCTGTTTGTGGTGGTGCTCGTACTCACCAACATCATTGGAACCAAGCTGTTCGTGCTCTTCCCGGAAGGTGGACCGGCCTGGCTCATGGGGGGCAAGCCGGTGACCTTGACCTCGGGCATTATCACCTACCCGCTGACGTTTCTCTTGACCGACATTGTCTCGGAAATTTGGGGCCATCGCCGCGCGGGGCGCATGGTGATCTGGGGCTTTGTGATGAGCCTGATGATGTTGCTCGTCCTGCAGGTTGCCATCGCCCTGCCTCCATCAGACATATGGACTCAGCCGGATCTTGGGTTCCCGACAGGGGGCTCCATGCAACGAGCCTTCTCTGCCACCTTCGCGAATCCAGCCATCCTTCTCTTTGCGTCCATGCTGGCCTACCTCATGGCTCAGTTGATGGACGTGCGCCTGTACCACTTCTGGTGGAAGGTGACCGGTGGAAGGCACATGTGGATTCGCAACAATGGCTCCACCATGATCAGTCAGTTGGTGGACACGGCCATCGTGAACGGGATCTTCCTGCACTTCGGCCTGGGCCTTAACCGTGCGGACGTGATCAGCATCATCGTGGCCGTGTACCTATGCAAGGTCGCCCTGGCCATCGTGGACACACCCTTGATCTATGCTGGGCGCTGGGTAGTGGAGCGCGTCCTGGGGTTGGAGCACGACCCGACCAGGGACAGCGCGCCGCTGGCCTGAGGGCTATCCTCAGTTGACCGTCAGGACCTTGACCCGGAAACGAATGGGGATACCGGCGAGCGGGTGGTTGGCGTCGAGGATGACAGCTTCTGGATTGACTTCCATCACCCGGGCGTCGAGGTAGGCCTCTTCCTTGGCGTCGTCTACCTGGATGTTGTCCTTCTCCTCTCCGTTGTCCTCGAGGGCGATGGACAAGAACTCTCCGACCTCGATTTCCAAGTCCTCCGGGAACTCTGTCCGCGGGACCGTGAAGATCATCTCGGGGTCCTTGTCGCCATAGCACTCCCCGGGGTCAAACTCGACCACGGCTTCTCCGCCCTTTTCCATACCGGTGAGGGCCTCTTCGAGCTTGGGAGGTAGGTCTTCCTGGCCATGGGTGTAGTCCATGGGAGCTGCCTCGTCGCTAGACTCGAGGACTTTCCCGTCCATGCCTTCGATGACGTAGCTGAACTCAACTTTGCTCTGATCTTGAATCTTCAATCGACTGTCCTGTTTTTTGGGGGGGTGGGACCTTGGGTTTCGCCGTAGCGCGTGTCAGGTAGGTGTAGCCTTGCAGGCTGGATTCAAATCGCCGCAGGAACAGAGCGGACTCTTCGTCGCTCATGTGCTCCATGGCCAGGGCGTGCTCCACGTGCCGTCGTACGGTTCGGCGTAGTTCGGCTCCATGATACTTCACATGGGAGAGTACGTCTTCAACACGCTCTCCGGACTGAACGTGAACCAAGCGAGGCCGGCCGTCAGCGTTGATCTCCACGTGTGCCACGTGGGTGTTGCCGAACAGATTGTGGATGTCTCCCAGGATCTCCTGGTAGGCGCCCAGCAGGAAGATCCCCAGGTAATAGGGCTGGCCGGCGATGGGTGGGTGCAGCTCAAGCACGTGTTTGGGGCCCCGCGTACCGATGAAGCGATCAACTCGGCCGTCGGAGTCACAGGTCAGGTCCGCCAGGATGGCACCCTGGGTGGGCTCTTCAGCGAGCCGGTGCAGAGGCAGGATGGGGAAGAGTTGGTCGATGGCCCAGGAGTCGGGCAGCGACTGGAAGATCGAAGCGTTCAGGAAGTACGTGGCCGCGAGGTCTCGCTCCAGGCTGGCCAGGGCTTCGGGGAGGGCCTCCATGTGGCGCGTGGCGCGCTGCACACTCTGGCAGGTCTGGAAGAAGAGCTGTTCGGCGCGGCCCTTGTCAGTCAGGGAAAGGTGCCCGGTATTGAAGAGCTGCAGGGCGCGCTCGCGGAGTTCTTGAGCATCGTGATAGTGCTCGACGGCATTGTCTTCGGTGATCCCGTCGGCAAGGTCGACGAACTCTTCGAGGAGTTCATGGCGGCTCTCTTGCAGATCGAGCAGGGGCAACTGGCCGCCGAGCCCAGTGGTTCCCACGACCTCGGTCACGAGCATGGAGTGGTGGGCTACCAGGGCGCGGCCCGATTCGGTCAGCAGGGTGGGGGGAGGGATCTCATGCTCTCGGCAGGTCTCTGCCAGGGCCCAGACGACGTCGTTGGCGTACTCCTGCAAGGAGTAGTTCATGGACGAATCTCCCGTGGATCCCGATCCGTCGTAGTCCACCGCCAAACCGCCACCGGCGTCAAACCAGGTGATGTGCGCTCCCATGGAGTTCAGGTTCGCAAGGATCTGCGTGGCCTCTCGCATCGCCTTCTTGACGGCACGGATATGCGTGATCTGGCTCCCGATATGCACGTGCAATAGCTCGAGGCAGTCGAGCATGTCTGCATTCTGCAACGTCTCAACCACGGTGACGATTTCCTGTGCCGTGAGGCCGAACTTGGATCGCACTCCAGTGGATGCGCTCCAGCGTCCGCTGGAGGGGGAGGTGAGCTTGCAACGCACGCCGATGCGCGGGCGGAGGTTCAGAAGGCGAGCGCTGCGCAGGATCGTATCGAGTTCGCTGAGCTTTTCGATCACGATCACACTCGTGATCCCGATGCGCTCCGAGAGGAGAGCCATCTCGATGTACTCGGCATCCTTGTAGCCGTTGCAGATGAGGAGCGATCCCTCACCTGCCTGGAGGGCGATGCCCGCGATGAGCTCGGGCTTGCTGCCGACTTCAAGCCCCATGCCATGCTGGCGGCCCTCTTCGAGGAGCCCCTCGACGACCCATCGCTCCTGATTGACCTTGATGGGAAAGACGCAGCGGTAAGCCGCGGGATAGTCGAATTCTTCGCGTGCCTGGGTGAATGCGTCGGTGAGCTGCCGAACGCGAGCGCGGAGGATGCCTGGGAATCGCAGGAGAACGGGAGTGTCGATGCCGCGTCGGCGGACGGTGCGCGTCAGCTCGAAGAGGTCGGTGCTCGGACCGCTAGGGGAATCCGGGTGGACCTGGAGGTTCCCGTTCTCGTGGATGGAGAAAAACCCGGCGGCCCAGGTGGGGACCTGGTACAGGTCGGAGCTTGATGCAGAGGTCCAGGGGGACATGGGGGGAGTATAGGCGGGAATCCGACCTCCGGGGCAGGGAGCGGAGGGGATAGGAAGGGGTGAGCCTCGCAGATAATCGGGCCGGGGCCTGCAACGCGAGCGCCATTGGATTCGTCAGCCCGGGTGGGTGGGGGCGGCGGTTGGGGTGATACCGATATTCCCAAGGAGGGCCCAAACAACCAAGAGGAACCCAGACCACCCCTGTGGTCCCTTCACTACCCTACGCCCATGACAAAGATCCGCTTCACCAAGTCCATCCCCCGCCTGCTCGACGGCGACTACCTGCTCATCGTCGGAACCGCATCCACTCTGCAGGATGGTGCACTCCTCGACTGCCTGCCGGAGGAGCACATGCGCCTGGCGCTCGACCTGCTCACAGACCTCAAGCCCGGTGAACGCGGGGCCGTCGCGGGCACCCTCACCGGCTCTACCCCGCGCAAGCTCGCCGTTGGCGTCCTTCCAGATTCAGTCTCGCGCCACAACTCACCCGCCCGGGCGGAGGCCATCAGGCGTGTGGTCTCCCTGTCTTCAACCGGCACGCGCGGGAAAGCGGGTCTCTTGCTCTTCTTGGATGAGCCCGAACACCTACTTCCCGCCGCGAATGCCATAGCGCGTGCCCTTCCGATGTATCACGCCAATAAGCCGTCGAAGCCCGAGCCCGTTCTGACCATTGCAGCTGTGGGCCCCGGTGAGCGCAGCCTGACGGCTAATGCACAAGTCAAGACCACGGTGGAGAGCTCCCGCGAAGCGGCGCGCCTGGTCGACTTCCCGCCCAGCGAAATGCACCCGGGCAAGATGCACAAAGAAGCGACCCGCATCCTCCGCGGCTGTGAACGGGTAACCCGCAAGGCAATCGTCGGCAACCGCCTTCTCGATGCCGGATTGGGTTGCCTGCACGCCGTTGGACGCACGGCACTGGAAGCGCCGCGGCTCGTGGTGCTCACGCACAAGCCCAAGCGCTCCACCAAGAAACACATCGCCCTGGTGGGTAAGGGGATCACCTACGACACCGGTGGTTTGTCGTTGAAGACTGGCGGCCACATGGTCGGAATGAAGAGCGACATGGGTGGGGCGGCCGCTGTTCTCGGAGCGTTCAACGTGCTCGCGCGGAGTGGATGCCGACACAAACTCAGCGCCGTACTCTGCTTGGCGGAGAACGCCGTCGGACCCAGCGCGTACAAGCCTGACGACATCCTGCGCGCTCACTCGGGCCTGAGTGTGGAGGTCAACAACACCGATGCCGAGGGGCGCCTCGTGCTGGCGGATGGTGTCAGCTACGCGGCGCGGGTGTTGGGCGCGGACACGATCCTGGATGCGGCCACCCTCACCGGGGCCCAACTCGTGGCCACGGGGAAGCTCCACGCGGGGTTGATGTCCAATGACGGCGGCTTGGAGGACCTCATGGTGGAGGCCGGCCGCGCTTCCGGCGACCTCGTGCATCCCCTGCCCTTTGCGCCGGAGTTCTACAAGCCGGAGTTCAGCAGCGCGGTCGCGGACATGCGCAACTCGGTGGCCAATCGCGCCAACGCCCAGGCCAGCTGCGCGGGGCAATTCATCTACTGGCACATCGAGGACACAGGAACGCGCTGGGCCCACGTGGATCTGGCTGGGCCTTCCATGCTGGGCAAGCGCGCAACCGGGTTCGGAGTGGCACTGCTGTCGGAGGCTGTGAGACGGCTTTGATCGAGGGTAGGCCGGCTCCTGCCTAGGGGATAGCCTCGGCGTGGGCTCGTGCCTCCATGGCGGCCAGCAGCCGCTCCGGTTCCCGCTCCGCCATCCAGCTCTTGCGGTCGGCTTCGTCGGAGATCAACCCGCCTGCGCTCCAGACCTTCAGCAACTGCTTTAGGCGTGCGGCGCGTTTACGGGGACCGGCACCGGCGCTCTCCAGGGCGAGAGAATACTCGTGCAGGAACTCCGCCGCTGCCTGGGCCGTGACCTCCTGCCCGGAGAAAATCCACGGGTCCGCCAGGGCTGCGTGGCCCACCATGACGAACAGGCAGCCCGTCACTTCGCGCATACGCTCCAGGTCTTCGTGGACCAGCACTCCGCCATTGCCGCACACGGGAATCTCCACGGCCTCGACGGCCCGAGTGATGCGCGTCCAGTCCACCTGATCGGTGTAGTGCTCGCTGCGGGTTCTGCAGTGCACTGTCAGCAAGGACGCGCCCCCTGCTTCGGCCGCGCGTGCCAACTCCTCGACGCTCTCTGCATCATCAAAGCCCGCACGGATCTTGGCGGTCACAGGCAGGTCCCCACCGCAAGCCTCCACGCAAGTGCGCACGATCGACTCCAGACGCTTGGGCTCCCTGAGCAGGGCCGAGCCCGCGCAGCCCTTGAGAGCCCCCTTGGTCGGACAGCCGAAGTTCAGGTCCAGGAAGGCGGCGTCGGTCTGTAGGACCGATTCTGCCGTTGCGGCGAGCGCGGACTCATGGCTGCCCATGAGTTGAACGCCCACTGGGATGGAACCTGTTTTTGGGCCCAGATGTTTGCGGACCTGACCAGGCCGGTAGGGGTGATCCACCACCCTCAGGAACTCGGTGCACGCGCCCCCCAGGTCCTCTGGTCGGTGCAGGGCGAGGAGCACGGCCCGGAAACAGGGATCCGTCACCCCTTCCATGGGGGCCAGGAGCCAAGGTGCCGTGAAAGGCAGTCGGGGCACTCTAGTCCTTGTTCTTGATGTCCGCGCTGTCGGGGGTGTGGCCCATCAGGTGTTCCACGAAGTAGTCCCACTTGCGTTGGGTGAAGTAGCCGGATGCGTCCCCGTAGCCGTGGCGCTTGCCAGGAATGATGAGCATGTCGAAGCGCTTGTTCTCGCGGATCAGGGCATCCACAAGGCGCATGGTTCCGGCCGGGTGCACGTTGTTGTCCATGTCACCGTGGACGAGCAGGAGATGGCCCTTGAGGTTGGCGGCGAGCTCGGCATTTGAAGGCACCTGGATCTGGAAGCGCGTCTCGGCTTCCTTCTCCTCTTCAGTTTCTTCGCCGTCCTTCTCCTCTTCAGTTTCTTCGCCGTCCTTCTTCTCGCCATCCTTGTCGCTCTTTTCGCCGTCTTTCTTCTGGTTGTCGCCCTCGACTTTCTTGTCGTCCTTCTTCTCCTTGTCGTCATCCTCGTCATCACGGGCTTCGACCTCTCCTCGTCCGCGGCCGCGGCTTCGGGAGCGTTCCTGCTCCTTCTGCTCTACCTCGACCTCACGCAGTCCGTGGTAGCGCTCCGCCCAGTAGTAGCCATACACGTTGTTGTCGTGGTTTCCGGAGGAGGACACACCGACCTTGAAGAAGTCGTTGTAGGGCTCTTGCATCAGGGCGGCTGCCGTCATGAATCCACCGCCGGAGTGGCCGTAGATTCCGATGCGGTTGATGTCCACGTAGGGTCGCTGCTCGGCCAACTGTTCGATGCCCGCCTTCTTGTCCGCCAACCCGTAGTCTCGCAGGTTGAAGTAGCCGTAGCTGTGATAAGCCTTCGAGCGACCCGGCGTTCCGCCACGGTGACCCAGCTGCACCACCAAGAAGCCCAACTGCGCCAGCTGCTGCCGGCCATGGGAGGTGGAGAAGGAGTGGCTCACGCCCTCCATCTGGGGGCCAGGATAGACCTCGGCGATGACGGCGTATTTCTTGGTGGGGTCAAAGTCGAAGGGCTTCCAGAGGTTGCCGTACAGATCCGTGATCCCGTCGGCGGCCTTGAACGTGAAGGCCTCGGGCATGACCCAGCCTGCGGCATACAGCCGCGACAGGTCCGACTCCTCGAGCTGCATGACCTCCTTCCCTTCGGCATCGCACAAGCGCGAGATGGGGGCCATGTCCACCCGTGAGCAGTTGTCCACAAGGAACTTGCGCGTGGGCGAGAGGCTTGAGCGGTGCGTTGCATCGCCGGGGTCGAGCAGGGTGAGCCCCGAGCCGTCCAGGAAAACCCGGTAGAGGTGGTCGTAGTAGAGGTTTTCTCCTTCCTCGCGGGCATTACCGCGGAAGTAGAGCAGACCCTTGTCTTCGTCGACTTCGATGATGCGACTAGCGCGGAAAGGGCCGGAGGTGATGGCGTTCTTAAACTCGCCGTCCCGACTGTAGAGGTAGAAGTGGCCCCAGCCACTGCGCTCGCTCCACCAGACCAACTCGTCGCGGTCCTTCAGGTAGCGCACACTCTGGGTGCTGATGTTGGCACGCTGGAAGCCCTCTTCAATCAGAGTTGTGCACTCTGAGGTGCGCGTGTCGAGCGTGCAGAACTCCACGTTGCGTACCAGGCGGTCTCGACGGAGGAAGCGCAGGGTGTCACCGGTGCCGGTGAAATCGAGCTCCACTTCCTCTTCGGCTTCATCACCCTCTTTCTCTTCTTCGTCATCCTCGTCGCGTGTGACCGTCTTGCCCCAGTGCACGTTGCTGTAGCCCTCGTCCTTCCACACGGGGTCGACGCGGAAGAGGGTCTTGCGGGTGCGGTCAAACACGAACAACTCGCTGCGCCTGATGTTCTCCTCGCCCGGTAGGGGATAGGAATAGGACTCAAGGGTGGGGCGCGGGGTGGAGAGGGAGTTGACAAGGAACAGCTCCTCGACGTTCCGTGAGTCCCTGCGCGTGGCGTAGAAGGCCGTGGAGTCCTGGGACCAGCTCACGCTCGGGCGGGATTTCTTGGGTTCCTCGGGTTTCTCGTCTTCCTCCTCGGAGTCCTTGGACTTCTCGTCCTCGTCGTCGGTCTTGACCTCCTTCTTGTCGTCGTCCTTCTCGTCGTCAAGGCCGGGCAGGAAGTCTTCGAACTCTCCGGTCTGGAGAATGTCGAGGTAGGCCTCTTGACCCTCGGCCAGCTGGTCCTGGGGACCACGGGAGCGTCCACCCGAAAACCCGTAGTCTTCCGCACCGTCGTCCGTCAACTGCAGAGCCAGGCTCTCGTCCATGGCATCCGCCCAGGCCTCGCGCTCGTCCACCTTCTTCTCGGGCTCTTTCTCCTCTCCGTCGTCTTGGTCGGAGTCCTTGGATGTTTCTGCATCGTCATCGCCGTCCTTCTTGGAATCTTCGTCGCCTTCCTCATCGCCCTTGCCTTTGTCTTCGTCCTTTCCCTCGTCGCTCTTGTCCTCGTCGCTCTTGTCCTCGTCGCCCTTGTCCTCGTCGCCCTTGTCCTCATCGCCCTTGTCCTCATCGCTCTTGTCCTTGGTCTCGGTGGTCTTCTCTTCTTGCTTCTCCCCGTCCTTAGTCTCTCCCTGCTTGTCTGAGTTCTCACCCTTGTCTTCTTCGCCGGCCTTGTCCTTGGCCTTCTCGGCCTTGGCTTTCTCGCGCTTCTCCTTCTTCATGCGCGCATCGATGGCCTTGACCTCTGCCTGGACTTCCTCGCTGGCCTCCACGTAGTAGAGGTTGTGCTCCTTCAGGAAGACGTAGGCCGTGCGATCAGGTGAGAAATTGCGATGCGCCCGCGGGTCCACGGGTTTCTTGTCGTCGTCATCTTCAGAGGAGTTCGACCGCTGCCGGAAGGAACGTCGGCGGGACTCAGACGAGTTGGCTTCCTCATCATTCCCATCGGAGCTGGTCTCTCGTGGAGTCACCTCTCCCGTGGCTAGCTCGATCGTGAAGCCTTTCTTCTCGACCGTCACCGAGAGCTCTGTCCCCTCGTCATTGATCTTTGCCCGTCCCAAGGAAAGTTGAGTGGATTCGAGCGGTTGCCTCACAGCTAGGGAGAGGGCTGACGCCACCGCCTCGTGATCAAACAGGTGCGCGCGAGTCCCCGCTCCGGGATCTACCAGGTAGTAGCGCGTTCCCGCGCTGGTCTTGTAGCTGTACCAGAACCGATCCGTCTCGCCGATCCAGTTGGGGGAGACCGAAGAGCTGTAGGTGCGCTGGCGCAGGTAGGCCGAGTCGAACTTACTGGCCTGCTCATAGTTGGGAGTGACTACCCGGTCTTGAGTAAGCACGGGAGCGCAGAACACGGAACTGACGACGAGCAGAACACTCAGGCGTAGGGAGAGCTTCATTGGGTACCTTGAGGCGGTGGCAAAGGGACAAGTCCCAGCATATCCCCTGCCCCGAATTCGGGGGCGTTGCAGTGCCTAGCGGTCCCAATTCAGATCACGGCCCAGGAACGCCTCCAGGCGTTCATTGTGGGGCCTGAAGTGCTCCAGAAGGCGCGCACGCACTTCCGGCTTCATAGGGTCGATTCTGACCCCCTCGTGGGTGCGTTTGGGTATTTTCACCTCGATGGGCGGAAGGCCTAGGAACTCGGTCAACTCGTTGACACCGGTCTGCGGATCGCTGTGCAGGTCATCTGTGATCTGGACCAGGATCTGCTCGCGGGGAAAGTGCTCCAGCCAACGGTCCAACTGGTCCATGTAGCAGCCACGGGCCTTGTACGAATAGTGCTGGCGATTGAAGGAGGCGTAACCTTCGTCGCGTTCCATCCGCTCCAACTCTCCTTGGAGGCGTTTCTCTTCTGCGTCCACGGCCTCCTCGAAAGTGAAGGGCTCGTTCGTACGCATGATCTGATGCTTGTAGAAGGAAAACGCGCGGTCGACAGGATTGCGCAGGATGGCTACTAGCTTGGTGTTGGGTAGCGTCTCACGTACGCGGCGTGCGGCGTGGGGGTGAAATAGGTAGTCGGGCGAGCCCTCCCCTGTCCTGACGGTGCCACCCGTCTCCCGTGCCTGACGCGCAACGGCAGATTTGAGGGGGAAGAACGCCCGGTACCAAGTCAGCCCCCAATGAAAGGTCTTGTCAAAAAAGAACGCTTCCTTGCGCAAGGACCAGGCCACGTGAGGACTCTGCTCCAGATAGGCGTACAAGGTGGTGGTCGCACTCTTGGCCGCGCCGATGATCAGGAAGTCGGGCAGCACGCGGAAGGGTGCGCTGGGCAGGCGTGAGGCCAACCTCAAGAGCAGCTTGCGGCGGCGCCCACGCAGTCGCTTCCGGTGGCGAGCCAGCTCCTCCAGATCGGGGTTCCAGGTGGGGTGTGGGGACGTCACTGCTGGGGGACTCCAGGGATTCAGCGGGCGTAGCCAATGCCCTGCAGATTGACCTTATCCTCCTCGGACAGGTCCTGACCTTCACCGACGACGCCCGGTCCAAACTCGCGTTCAAATTCGCTGAGCAGCAGATCGCTCAGAAGCGTCACCTTCTGCGGCATTTCTGAGGCCAGGTTGCACTCTTCGCGGGGGTCCCGAGTGAGGTCGTAGAGTTCTTCCGACCCGTCGGCCTGGTGCAGGATGTACTTAAATCCACCCTGGACGACCGAACGTTGGTTGGTCTTGGCTTCGGGCTTGTGGGTCTCGCCCAAGACGAGCGTGCCGCTTGCGGAGCCGGTCCCCTCAAACCACGGCATGCGGCTCACGCCGCGGAACCTATCCGTGACGGAAACACCCAACAGGTCGAGCACCGTGGGGAGAACGTCAATGTGGCCTGTCGCCGCATCAATGACGGTGCCCGGTTGCACGAGTCCGGGAGCTACGACTATCAGGGGCACGTGCAGTACGGAGTCGTAGAGCTGATCCACGTGGCCCACCAGGTCGTGCTCTCCGAGCCCCTCACCATGGTCGGCCGTAAAGACCACCACGGAGTTCTCCCACAAGTCAGCCGCTTGCAGGGCCTCGATCGCCAAGCCGATCTGTGAGTCCACGTAGGCCACCTCTTCGCGGTAGCGGGCGATCAGGGTCTCTGGATTCAACTGTTCGCGCAGGGTGACATGCAGAGTCACCTTTTTCGTGCTCTTCTCCAGGTTGATCAGCCGGAAGACGCGAGGAAGATTCTTGAACCCGGGCGCGCCCCGGTTGCTTTGGATGAACTCATCTTCCTCCGCGAACTTAACCGTCACCCTGCGGTCGTCCGTGCGGATCATCCAGCATCCCACTTCACTGCGGCTCACTCCCTCCGGCAGTACAAACTCAAAATCCTCACGAAGGCTCGACACTTCCACCGTGACGTCGTGGTCTCGGGAATCTGCGGGCACGTTGGCGAGCACCGCCTCTCCGTGCCGTATCTCGATCTTGGGGTACTCTCGGCTCGGGGGAGCGTAGGGGGAGTGGGGGTCGGAGTAGTGCACGAACAGGAACAGTGGGCTCCCCCGTCCTTCAATCCTCAACCACTTCGAGAGCCGTGCGTTGACCTCCTCCGATGACTTCCACCATCGCCGAATGAAGGTCCCGCCGTAAGTATCGAATCCTTGGGCGAACCCGAAGCGGTCGCTCAAGACGCCGAGGCTTACGAATGCGGCCGTGGCCCACCCTTGCTCACTCAAGATCTCGGCTAGGGTGTGATTCGCCTCCGGAAAACTCTGGGAGTTCACCGTGCAGCCGTGATCAGAGGGCAGGCTGGAGGTGAAGAGCGACGCGTGACTGGGTCCCGTCAGGGGTATGTGCGTGCGGGCCGCTGAAAAGCGCGCTCCGGCGGCAGCCAAGGCGTCGATGTGAGGGGTGGGGATGTCGGATCCGTAGCAGCCCAGATGATCCGCGCGCAGCGTGTCCACGGCGATCATGATCAGATTGCGCTGAGTGGACGCAGACTCGGTTGCGGTGCCCCCGTCTCCACCGGGGTCGGAGCACCCAGCAAGGGCGACTGGAAGCAGAATGAGTGCTCCAACCCCCCAGCGGGCCATCCCAGTCCGTGCCGTTGCGACCCTCATGGGAGAATCATACCTCCAGCCCACGCGTCCCCGTGGGCTCAATCCCGCACCCAGACCTGCACGGTCCAGTGGTCGTCAAGCAGGGAGCACAGCACCAGATCATCGCTACCCGAGCCGGTCAGATCGGTGGGCAGCAGGACGACTTGATCGGCATCGGCGAGACCTGGTACCTCAAGGGTCCAGTGAGCTTGTTTGCCGGCTCGACCGCGGCGCAGGGCGGCGCCCGCAGAGAAGTCCCGCTCGAACAGGTCGCTCATCTCCAGTGTGATGTTGCCCTGATCTCCCAGAGCATCGAGATCCTCGAGGACCAGCACTTCCAAAAGACTCATGACGTCGGGCTCGCCACTCCAGGCGCGCTCGAGGCGATCCTCTTCGGGCGCGCAATCGAGATAGACCGAAATCGTATCACCCTCGATGTCCACCACGTCGTCGGTCTCCGAATCGCCACCCCACGTCAGTCGCCTCGCGGGGATCTCCAGTTGTTCGATGACCGCCTTGCCGATCTCTTCGGCTTTTGCGATCAGCGGAAGGAGTCGAGGAATTTTCACGGAGACCCGACCCCTCTGGGTGGGTTTTCGACTGAAGGTTCCTCCCGAGTTGGTGTAGGTGTAGATGTCGAAATCGAGCTTGCCGGGCAGGATCAGATAGCGCAGCACGCGTCCGAGGCTGATGCGTTGGCCCCGCACGATCTGCAGGTCGAGTTGCGCATCACCGACCACCTGCCGCACAAACCAACCGAGGACCTTGCCGCTCGCCTTGAGGATTTGATCGGGCTCTTCGCGTGTGCCGGTGTGCGAGCCGCCCAGGTACACCCGGAACTTCGATCCCAAGACCACAATCAGATCCTTGGGGGCCACGCCGTCCAAGTCACGCACGGCCCACGACACTTCCTCCTCCACGTTGGCCAGCAGATCGTCGAAGTCGAGCCCAGGGCGCTTGGGGAGCTCAGCCTGCAGAGCCACCAGGTCCATGACCCAGGTGTGCTCGCTGGGAAGTCCCTCTTCTCCCGCCAGATGAACCGTCACCCGCTCTCGTGTCTGGGAGATGAGATCGCGCTCTCCATCCCCGTCCAGGTCGTACATGCGGAACTTGGGCACGGATACCTGCCGGCCCACACGCGCTCCCAGCTGCCCCGGCGAACCTGCGGAAATGGTGATGGACAGGTCGAACGCGATGATGAGGGGCGGGTCAAAGCCCGCGCCATTCGCCAGGTGGACGTGGTGCGCGCTTCGCGTGGGCAAGACCAGGTCGGGAAGGCCATCCCCATCCACGTCCCGACAAAAATCCATGGCCGTGATCCCGGGGGGCAAGAAGACGTCGTCTTCCACCATCAGCCTGCCTTTCGAGAAGCCCTCCCCGTCGAAGTCGTGACGGAAGACCCTCCCCTCTCCGGTGAGCAACAGGACGCGATGCGTACCCGAGCCGTCCATGTCCGCCACAGTCCAGGCCGTGCGGCCAACGGGCCATTTCATGAGAGCCGTGGGCGCCCGGGCGTAGCGTCCCCTCTCGCCCAGCGTAAACACCGCCAGACCCGCGCCGTCCACGCGCACCAGATCCATGTCCCCGTCCCCGTCCATGTCCCGCAGGGTCAGGTCCGCGGCCCCCACGTCCAGGTCGATCAGAGTCTGCAGCGACTTGTCGCCTTCCGTGCCTGGAGATACACCCTGGCAGGCGAGGGCCAACAGGACCGTGAGCATCACCTGGCCCTCTGCCGCTGGCTGAGGTGGATGGTCAGGCGTCGCTCCCCGCCCGAGATCAGATCTCCGAGTCCGTCCCCGTTCAGATCCTGTACGCGCAGGGAAGTGACCTCCCCGGGCGTCTTGAACTCCTTCCAGGGGCTGGGATCCAGGCTCCATGAATCCGCTCGAAAAAATCCCCCCTTCCGGAACCGGATGCGGCGCAAGGTGATTCGGCCCTCCAAACCAATCGCAGCCAGATCCGCCACCCCATCGCCGCTGGAGTCCGCACGCAGTTCGTAGTTTCCCACGGCGTCCTGGAGATTGCTCTCGTCATAGGTCTCCTCGTGTTTGACGGCGGGCTTCTTGGCGAAGGCACGCCCCTCTCCGAAGAAAACGAGGTGGGTGAACTGGAACTTCAGCCCCGTGAGGGCTTCCGTGATGCCGGGAAGCTCGAATTTCCGTAGCACTAGGTCCCCGCGACCGTCTCCGTTCACGTCCGTGATCTGGAGGCTCAGCTCCGTGCCCTCCACCTTCAGGGCCTGCGTGGGTTTGGGGGGAAGCAGACGCTTACCGTCATTGATCAGGACCAGGATCCGAGCCGGTGCCTTGCCGAGGGACTGCAGTTCGGCCTGCAGTATCACCAACAGGTCGATGTCGCGGTCCCCGTCCACGTCGGCCAGGATCAATCGACGGCGCCCATCTCCTGGATCCATGTAGTCCGGAATGGGCTCGATACGGGTTGGCGTACGGCTGGCGGAGAGGTAGACGCGCAGCTCTTTCTCCGTAAGGGCGAGCACGTCCCGGCGTCCATCTCCATCCACGTCGACGACTGCGGGTGCGTCGAAACCATGGGACGACGCCAGCATGGTGCCACTCGTGCCTCCGCTACCCATGAAGGGCCCGTTGCGGTCGCTGGCGTTGCGGTAGCGGCGCGTCGCCGCGTGGGACTCCACGAAGTCGCGGTGGGGGTCGGCCGAGTCGCCGCCGACCAGGTGGCGACGGACGTAGACCGGATGGCCTTTATCGTCCTTTTCAGGATTGCCCTCCTCATTCTCTTTGGGCGACCAGAGCACCAGGCCCTCTTCTTGGGGCAGTAGGACGGAATCGTGTCCCGCACCTCCCGTTCCTGGGAGGCGGTAGCCCCAGAAGGGCAGGGCCCAGGGGCTCGGGACGTCGAAAAGCACGGGCGTCTCCGCCAGGACCCGCAGGTTGTCTGGGTATCGGCTGTGGGTGATGCTGTAGGAGAAGACCTTGGAGCCCGTAAAGAGCAGCAACTCCAAGCCGGTCTCCGTGCGAACGTCCGCCACGCTCCAGGCGGTGAAGTGCTCCTTGATGGTGACCTTCACCCGGGGCTCCTGGTCGACCCCGGCTGCGCTCAGATCGTGCAGGCGCAGTTCGCGGCTACCATCATCGAGCAGCAGAGTGAGCACCAGGTCCCGTGACTGAGCGCCTGTGCGGCCGAGGCCTCGCACGACCCTCCAATCGAGGAGGCGGGCTTCGAGTTCCAAGGACGCATCCACGAAGAAGACCTCTTGGGATCCCTCCGCCGCGAGAGCGTCCGCCTTGGGAATCCCGGCCCCGAGGATGCCGAGCGCGGAGGCTGTCAGGGCCAGGGAGGCGATCACTGACCGAGTTCTCCAATGCCGCTGGAGAAACGGATGAAACGCAGGATGCTCCACCTGCGTTCGAGCCCGATGCGCTCGTAGTTGAAGAGCCAGATCAACCAGACATCGAGCAGTTCAAGTGAAACGAAATCGCCATCGGGGCTTGAGGTGTAGTCCACCAGAAAGGGCAGGTGGAAGTTCAGGACACGATTGGGAGCTGACAGCAGGGTCATTCTCACCTCGCCGCCATCGCCCTCTGAATCGAGGGTCTCCAAACGGACCCGAGTACCCGCGGGCAGGGCTTGCACCCGGCGGATGAGGGAGCGCGCGGAGTACACGGGCTCGCCATCGAGCGCGGTCACCACCGTGCCCACCTCCATGCCTGCCTTGGCTGCTGGGCCGCGTGGGTCGGCCGTGACCAGGCGCACGCCACTCCCGACCGTCAGCCAGCCAGCACGCGTGCGCGAAGGGTCGCTTCGCCATACCCGTTCGGTCTCGGGTCCCGTACCCTCCGTAGAGGCGAATTGAACCTTCACGTCAAAGACCGAATCGCCGCGACTGACCCGCAGCGTCACGTCTTCTCCGACCGGTGACTGGTTCACCAGGGTCTCCAGCGCTCCGGGGTCATTGACCTCGTGCCCGCCAAGCTCCAGCAACACGTCGCCCACCTGGAACCCGGCCTTCTCAGCAGGTGAGTTGCCCTCCACCCGGGTGACCTTCACTCCCGGTGCGAAGAACAGATCCTCCAGGGAGCCGCTGTCGTTCTCGCGGACGTCCAATCCCAGGAAATTGCCCGCTTGAGCTTGATCGGCGGTCCAGTCCAAAACCTCAGGAAGAGGTTCGGGAAGGGGGTAGGAAGGGCCCGTGACGCAACCAGAAAGGAGCAGGAGGGCGGCCCATTTCGAACCCCACGGGAGGGTAGAAGGTGACGAGACCTCATGAACTTGGAGTGGAGCTGACGGAGTACGCATGGGATTCCCCCCAGCGTACCTCAGAGCCGGTCTCTGAACGAGCGCCAAGGATGAGCATGAGCGCGCATTTTCATTCGCGCCTGGCTCCTCAAGACGGGCGTTTACAGGGCAGGGATCAGCAGAATCACAGAGTCCTGCGTTGGATGACCGCCACTGCCAGCGCCACGATCAGCAGGGCTTGGGCCCCTGGCAGCCACATGGCCTGTCGCAGTACAAAATCTCCAAGCCCCGCATCACTGAACCCCTGCAGGACCTTGGGTGCTTCACCCAGCGCCGAGGAGTCCGCCAGGCTGGGCGCGAAACTGGCGAAGATCAGATAGAGGTGCTCGTCGCTCAGGGACTCCTTTACCAGGTCAAAGGCAACGAAGAGTCCCAGTGCCAACGCCACCGCCCCCACGGCGCTGCGGGAGCAAGCCGAGATCAAGAGGCCGAACGACCACAGGGCAACCAGAGCGGGCAGGGTCGCGAAGAGAGCCTTGCAGACCTCCGCAAGAGACTCCTCGGCCGTCATGTGCTCGAACTTATCTTGTACAAAGGGCCCGAAGTCCAGTTGGCTGCGGGCCACGAGCCACGCACCGAGGAAGGCGGCCAACAGGCCCCCGAGAATCGGCAGAGGTGCGACAAGGAGCCGACCCAGAACCAGAGCGGGGCGTGAGGCGCTGCGCGTGACGGCCATACGCAAGAGCCCCGACTCGTGGTCTCCGGCCAGACTGCGGGCGCTCGCAATGAGCAGGGCAAACGCCATCAATGCGACACCCGTTCCCATGCCCTCCAGCATGCACGACCAGCCCGCTCCACTCGTAATCGAGAGATCGCCGGCAAGTTCAATGGATGACTTCAGGGCGCTTATGGCTGCCACTGCTCCCACGGTCAGGCCCACGATCCACAGGCCGAAGCCGCAGATGAGCCGGTCGAGTTCCGAACGGAAGATGCGCAGAGTGCCAGTCATTCGAGAGTGGACTCCTGGGCCACGAGCCGGTCAAAGGCATCCGCCAGTCGTTGTCCCGCGGGTTGCAGGCGTACTAGTCCCGCGCCGGCCTTGACTAGGACTTCCGCCAGCTCGGATGGCTGCGCGCCACTCGAACCCAGATCCACGTCGATCACCGAGCCCTCTTCGCTGCAGACTTGCCAGCCACCCATGGTGGACAGAGCCTCGAGTGCACGCTTGGGATTCTGGACGGTGGCTTGCAGCATGCCTTCCCCTCGTCCCAGGATCTCGCTCAGGGGCCCGGTGGCCACGCGTCGCCCGCGCACCATTATCGTCGCGTGGGTTAGCACAGGTTCCACGTCGTGCAGGCGGTGCGTGGACAGGATCAGGGTCAGGCCGCTGGTGGCTAGCTTGCTGATGAGTGCCAGGATCTCGCGCGTGCCCACGGGGTCGAGGCCCGAGAGAGGCTCGTCCAGTACAACCAACTCCGGGTCTCCCGCCAGGGCCGTAGCCAGGGCCAGGCGCTTGCCCTGGCCCAGGGAGAGGGCTCCCGCCCGGCGCTTCTTCAGGTCCGACAAGCCGACCAGGTCCAATACCTCATCGTGGGATCTTCCCCCCTTATGCCCGCGGATCTTCGCGTGGTAGGCCAGGTTGGCTGCCACGCTGCGGCGCTTGAGGAGCACGGGTTGGTCGAACACAACGCCCAGCCGCCCTCTGGTCCGGTGGAGTGCGCGGGAGGACACCCCGAGTACCTCCACCGACCCCTTGGTGGGCCGCATGAGCCCTAGAGCGCAACACAGGGTCGTGGTCTTACCCGACCCGTTGGGCCCGAGCAGGCCGTGGACCTGGCCGGGGTGCACTTCGAAGGACAGATCCTGCACGGCCTTCACCGATCCGAACGACTTGTGCAGGGAGTGGATCGCGAAGCTGGCCATGGCACCTCCCAGCTTGGGAGGTGGGACCTCCGGATTCAACCAATTGCTTGGCGCAGGGCGCGGGTATGGCGGGCGTCTGTCCCACAGCACCCGCCCACCCCGGCTGCACCCAGCTGGATGGCTGCGGCCAGATGACTTGCGAAGGCCTCCGGATCGTCGGGGTAGATCAAGGCGTCTGCCTCTTCCACAGGCAGACCTGCATTGGGGCGCAGGAAGAAGGGTCGTTCGGTAGCCTTCAGGCAATGGGGCAGGGCGGTCAGCATCTCCGCGCCCGTGCAGCAGTTGAGTCCGAGTGCTGTAGCTCCTTCCGCGTCCAGAACACCCAAGCACTCGGTCATGGTGCCCCCCCCGATTAGAAGCAGATCGCCGTCTGATCCGGTAGGGGCCAAGCTGACGCTGACTTCCAGCTGGGTTGCCCCACGGGCAGCTTCTAGAGCTACCCGGGCCTCCTCGAGTTCCGTGAAGGTCTCAAGGCCCAGATAGTCGACGCCCGCCGCTGCCAGCGCCTCCGCTTGTTGGGCAAACGCATCCGTCCATTCTTGGCGAGAGCCACCGCTCTGCATCCGCTTGCCACTGGGTCCGATGTTCCCCGCCACAAGAGGCCGTTTCGGCGACGGAGACTGCGCCGCGCACTCCAGGGCGATCGCGGCGCCGCGTTGGTTGAACTCTACCGCTCGCCCGCGGCAGCCCAGTGCGTCCAGGGCCAGGGCGTTAGACCGAAAGGTATTGGTCTGAAGCACCTGACTGCCTGCGAGGCGATGGGAGTCGTGCACCTCGCCCACCTCCTGGGGGCGCTCTACGTTCCAAAGGTCCCCGGGCACGTCGCGGTCTAGACCCCTGGCGAAGAGCGCCGTTGCCAGCGCGCCGTCCAAGAGTAGTGGGCCACGGTCCAGCCGATCAGTAAGTGGCGTGGGGTGCCGATCCATGGCTCCACGATACGTGCAGGTCTGCTCCGGAATCCAAGCTCGGGGCTGAAACCGCACGCGCTCCGCGACCTAGGTGCCCGCAGCCACGCCGGCCGCCTGGACCGTTTACCCACTGTTCTTGGGCCAGAATCTTCTGGCCGCAGGCATTCGAGGCCGGCGTTGGCTGCACCCCGGGGGCGCTACCGAGCCGGCAATGGCCACAGGAACAGCGGCGGAGTCAGCGCCGCTACGTGAAGATCAGTTGATCAGCCCTGAGATTCCCTTCGAGAACCGCGAAGGATTCATGCCGTCGCGGTGCCAGTACTGGAAGCGCCAGGTGTTGCCGTTACACAGTGCACCACCAATCGTGGGCACGCCGCCGCCGGGGGCGGAATTCGCGTTCAGAAGGTCAATGCTGTAGGTCCCCGACGAACTGATGGCACCCGCGTCCTTGGTGTAACGGCCAATCGTCGAGCCAGCGAGACAAAGCTCAGAGACCCCCGTCGGACTCACTGCCGTCGTCCCCAGTCCCACGAGGGGGTAGGTGAACTGGCCAGGGAAGCTCATGTTCAGGTCGAGGGTGATCGAGCCACCCGAGCAGTCGCAAGTGCTCAGGCTCACGTCGCCAATGTTGTTGAGGTCGGTATCACAGAACACGACGTTGCAGTTGCCGCCACCGGGTGTGCCATCGGCCACAAGACTGAGGTCGACCTGCATATCCCAGTCTATCGCCGCCACGGTCGCGGTGAGCAGCAGGTTCGCCATGAACCCGGGGGGCAGGATCGTGGGGATGCTTATGGGGACGTCCGTGAGGGCGAACCCGGGGAAGGGGTCATTGGTGGCCGTCTGGTTGGAGAACTGGAACCCCGCAGAGGCGGTTGCGCCGGTGCCCGTCAGGGTGACGACGCCTGTCACGGGCATCATCACGTCGAGGGGGGGAATAGCGACGGCGGTGCCGTTGAAGTCTGCGGTCAGGGTCATGAGCACCGGGACAACCGCTGCGAAGTCGTAGTCGCTTGCTCCGCTTCCCGGCATGAGCGTGCCACCCATGCTCGCGCCGGTCTGAACCACCGTGGCCTCTGTCACGTTGATGTTCCCCAGAGGAATCGTGATCGGAATGCCGCCCACGTACAGAGAGTCGGGGTTGTACGTACGGAACGTGTTGAACAGGAGTGTGACGTCCACCGATACCGTTCCGCTCGAACCGCCCAACAGGTCGACGTTGGTCCCCGAGAGGCTCATGGTGAGGGCACCCTGGTCCATGTTCATGCTGAACACGCCGGAGGATGCGCCGGAGAAGTTGGCCAGATTGTCGATGGTCGTGTTCATGGTGACGACCTCGTTGCTACTTCCCCCAAACAGGCCGTTCACCGTGCGTGTGCCGCCAGGGTTGGTGGCTGCGTCATAGTCGCCAATCACGGAACCCGCCAGGTCGGTTTCCAGGTCGGCGTACACGGACGACGAACTCTGGGCCTGATCGATGACGAAGTCGAAGTCCTGGGCCGCGGCGGGGAGTGCGAGAGTCAAGCAGGGAATAAGGCGCAGGAGCATGTCTTGAGGGGCTAGGGGGCAGGGGGACGGGGCCTGAGCCCAACTTTACCACTGCCACACCCGGGACGGGGCGGCGGGCCTATTCCAACCCCTGGGCGGTGCGCATAAACCGCCTCACGACCTCTCCCACGGGCTCCACCCGATGGATGGACCCGGCGCTTTTGCCCGCCTGGAACACGTCCCGGTAGGAGAGTCCGCGCTGGGACGAGCGCTTCAGCTGGCGCAAGGAGCGCAGCGTGTAGAAGGTGCGCATCCAGTGCTTGGTGCGTGGGTGCCGCAGGAGCCGACTCGCGAGCGGGCCTGCGCTGGTTCCGAGACGCTCGACGAGAGGTGTCTTGATCACGGAGCAGGGCACCCCCGAGAGCTTGTCGGTGAGCACGATGTCCTCCTCCTCGGCTTCGATGATGGCCTGGTGGTAGTCGGCGTGGACCTCGCATTCGGACGTGGCGATGAAGCGCGTCCCCATCTGGACGCCGTCGTAGCCGATGTCCAGCGCGGCCTTGAACTGGGTCCCATCGCCGACGCCCCCGGCGAGGACGAGAGGGACCCCCAGGTCTGCCAGCTCCTCATGCAACTCCTCGGGGCTGCGATTTCCCGCATGCCCACCCGCCCTGCGGTTGACGCAGATCAGGCCGTCCACCCCCTCTTGCAGGGCCTTCTCGGCCCAGCGCCTCTCGGTGACGTCGTGGTACACGATCCCTCCGCAAGCGTGTACCGCGTCCACGACCCAGCGGGGATTGCCGAGAGCCGTCACGAAGAACCGCACCCCTTCTTCCAGGGAGATGTCGATCCACTCGCGCATGCGATCCTCGTAGCGCTTGACCGATTTCTCGACGATGGCGTTGAGGCCTATGGGTTTGTCCGTGAGTGCCTTGATCTCCTGCAGCCCCGCCCGGAATTTCCGGCCGTGCACGTAGGTCAGGGAGATCGGCTGGACGATGCCTATGCCTCCCGCCTCGCTGGCTGCCGCCACCAGCTCCGGATTGCTGCAGGGGTACATGGCCCCACAGATGATCGGATATTCGATGCCCGCCTGGAGCGTGAAGGCCGTCTTGATGGGGGGAGGATCCGTCGCGGTCATCGATTGGCCTTCTCGGGTCGCTGGCCGATGAGCCAGTGCACGGTGGTGACGGCCACCTGCTCGCCGGTGGTGTCGCACAGAAGTGCCTGCACTTGCACGGTCTGGTCCTCTTCGGAGGCAAGCATCCCTTCGAAGTCCGGACAGGTGCAGGTGGCCCGCAGGGTGCCGCGCGCCTTCTTCAAGTAAGAGGTCTCGATCTTGGTGACGATGCCGCGCAGGTGGGGGGGGAGTCCAGCCAGCATCGCCAGACCGCTCGACAATTCACCCAGGTTGCAAAGGGCGATGGCGTGCACGCTACGCAGGTGATTGCGCACCTTGCGTCGGTCGGGCAGGTCGAGAACAGCGTGCCCCGGTTCGAGCTCAACCACGTTCGCACCGATCGATCCCGAGTAGGGCACGCCGAATCCGATCAGGCGCGAGAAGATCCAGCGGCCACCGGGTATGCCGGACAGTCGCTGCCAGAGGGGCAAGATGCGGGCGGGGTCCACGGGGGCAGTCTAGGGTCTGTGGGATTCGCTGCACGCACACACTTTCTTTGGGTGTGGGCGGAGAGGGGGCTGCACCGAGGCGATGCGATGCAGGGCTGGGAGGTCAACGCTAGGTTTGCGCCGGATCGGGGGCCATGTCCGAGCCTGGCGCAGAGGCGCAGTTCTGCAGGAGCGCCTCAAGCTGGTCGTAGTAACCCTGGGGGCGGAAGTCGCGTTCGACCCGCTGCCGGCCGGCCTCGCCCACCTCGCGGCGGAGGTCGGGGTCGGCCAGGGCGTGGTCGATGGCGCGGGCCATGGCGTCCACGTCCCGGCGCGGAACGCCCCAGCCTCCCACTCCTTCGGTCAGCCACTCCCGGACCCCGCCCACTTCAAAGGCGACGACGGGCACCCCGTGGGCCATGGCTTCAATGCCCACCAAGCCGAAGGGCTCGTCCCAGACGGAGGGAAAGATCACCAGGTCGGCCTGGGTGTACAAGTGCTCAAGCGGGCCGGCGTTCAGCCAACCCGTGAAGTGCACGCGGTCGCCCAGTCCCTCGTCTGTGGCTTTCTGCTGCAGCCACTCCGCTGCGGGTCCGGACCCGGAGATGATGGCTCGGAAGGAACCCGTCACCTTGGTCAGGGCGGTCAGCAGGAAATCGACACCCTTGTCCGGGAGCGTCAGACGCGCGGGGGTGAAGAGCACGGGCTCGACTCCAGCGGCCAGAAACTCGCGCGTTGCCTCCGGGAGGTCGGCGGCATGCTCAGCGCCCTGCCCGTCCGTTCCGGCCTGGGTGCAGTAGGGCAGGATCGCGATCTGCTCTTCGGACATGCCCACGGCGATCAGCTCATCGGCCATGTATCGCGAGCCCACCAGCAGTCGTTGGGAACGCGCCGACAACTGCAGCTCGCGCTGCTTGGCGCGCAGGCGGCTCGTGGGACCAAGTACGTCGCCCCGCGTGTGCGTCCCGGAGAGTCCATGGCAACTCTCCCCAAACCAGTGCCGGGTCAGGCAGCCCATGCCCATGGGCTCCGTACAAGGCTGGCCCTCCACGAGCATCTTGTTCAGGCCCGGGCAGAACAGGGTGTGGTCCTGGACGAAGCGCACCAGGGGTGCGGCCCGTAGCTGCTCTTCGATCACCCAGGACGCGCAGGGGGTCAGCTGGAAGATCAGGTCGGGGCGCAGTTCGCTCAGGCGTGCGCGCAATCGACGCCGATCCCTGGCATCAGGCGTCAGCTCGCCCAGGGGCTCGAAGAGCTCAAAGGCGAGGCCCGGCTCGGGATAGCCCTCGCCCGTGCCGTGCAGGACGGTGACCTCGTGGCCACGGGCAGCCAACTGCCGAGCGGTCTCAAGCGCATAGCGCTCCGATCCTCCGATCAGGCGCCAGTGTCCAATCCCCAAGAGCAGTCGCATCGTGGGGGTCAACCTAGCACTCAGGTGGACGTGATCCGAGACCGGATCAGCTGCCGATGGTCATCAGGAACTCGGCGTTGACGCTAGTCTTGCGCATCTTCTGGATGAGCATCTCCATGGCCTCCACCGGGTCGAGCTCGTTGAGCACCTTGCGCAGCATCCAGATGCGCTCGATCTCCTCGGGCGTGAAGAGCAGCTCTTCCTTGCGCGTGCCCGAGCGGTTGATGTCGATGGCGGGGAAGATGCGTCGGTCGGAGATACGCCGGTCGAGCACGATCTCCATGTTGCCCGTGCCCTTGAACTCTTCAAAGATGACCTCGTCCATCTTGGACCCGGTCTCGATCAGGGCCGTGCCCAGGATCGTCAAGGAGCCGCCGTCCTCCATGTTGCGCGCGGCACCGAAGAAGCGCTTGGGGAACTGCAGGGCCGTGGCTTCCAGGCCGCCCGAGAGGAGCTTGCCGTTGCTGGGCGCCTCGACGTTGCAGGAGCGCGCGAGGCGCGTGATGGAATCGAGCAGGATGATCACGTCGGCACCGGCCTCGACCATGTTCTTGGCGCGCTCGATCACCCGCTCGGCCACCTGGATGTGGCGCGTCGCGGGCTCGTCGAAGGTGGAACTCACCACCTCCACGTTCTTGCCCGTCACGCTGCGCTCGAAGTCGGTGACCTCCTCGGGGCGTTCATCCACCAGCAGGATGATCAGGTGCGCGTCGGGTGCGTTGGCCATCACCGACTGGGCCAGCATCTTCAGCAGCACGGTCTTGCCCGTGCGCGGGGGCGCCACGATCAGGCCCCGCTGGCCTCGGCCCAGCGGCGTGATGAGGTCCACGATGCGCATCTCGAGGGGATTCTCGGGGGCCCCCTCGAGGATGATGCGTTCCTCGGGGTAGAGCGGCACGAGTTCCTTGAAAGGGGTCCGGCCGTTGAGCTCTTCGGGGTCGGCCTCGTCGATCTGCTCCACGTCGTGCAGGCACAGGTATTTTTCACCCTCGCGCACGGCCCGCAGGGGACCGCGCACGGTCATGCCCTGAACAAGGCCATATCGCTCGCGCAGCTCCTGCGGCACGAAGACGTCCTCTTCGGCGGGGATGTAGTCCCGTGAGTGGGTGCGTAGGAAGTAGTGCCCCTTGCCGTGCTCGTCCAGCACCCCCTCGACAATCACCGGGATGCGGGAGTTCAGGCGATGGGTGGTGATCTCCCAGATGGCGTCCCGGCGGGTGCGGCCGACGAAATCGGCCACGCCCTCCTTCTCGGCCACTTCGTGCATCTCGTTCAGCTTGGTGGCCAAGAGGACCGTGTGCTCCACGGGGCTCGGCTTGCCGCGACCCTTGGCCTTGGGCAGACCTTTCACCAACTCCTTGTACTCGTCCTCGCTCAGGCTGGCGGGCAGGGCGTGGAAGTCGATGAAGACTCCACCCGGCTTGTTGGGCATGGGCTTCTGGTAGGAGTGGCCGTGGGCCTTGGGCTTGTAGGGGCGTTTGGTCTTGGTCTGGGCCATGGGCCGATAGGGGGTCAGGTCAGGCCCAGCTGGGCCCGCAGTTGATCGACGGCGTTGTTCAAGTCATGGTCGCTGCCGTCGTTGGCGACCACGAAGTCTGCGCGTTCGCGCTTGTGAGAGAGGGGGATCTGGGTGGCCTCGCGTCGGGAGACTTCGTCGGCGGGCCATCCGCGCTGCTGGGTGGCACGCTCCTGGCGCAGGGCCGCCGGAGAGTCCACGAAGACGAGATACCTGCAGCGACTGGCGAGCCCATGCTCACTGTCGTTTTCGAGAAGCAGGGGAACGTCGAGCACGATGGGCTCGGCGCCAGCGGTCTGCGCCTCGATCAGGGCTAGCCCAATCCTCGCACGAACCCGCGGATGGATCCAGCCCTCTAGCGTCTCCCGGAGTCCGGGATCGGAAAAGACCTGCTTGGCGATGATCTCCCGGCGCACCTTTCCGTCTCCATCCAGGACATCGGGGCCGAAGGCCTGCGTCAGCATGGGGACCAGCTGGGGCAGCTCCAGGGCCTCCCGGGCCATGACGTCGGCCTGGATCAGGCACCCTCCGGGCCCCGCGAGGCGCATCCCGACCCGTGTCTTGCCGGCGGCTACACCCCCCAGGATTCCCAGGATCAGAGGCTCGGTGGCCCTGGAGGATGCGGTGGTGCTGGGCATATAGATGGTGTGGGGGAGGAAACCCGGGCGGATGCTGGGGGTAGGCCCGGCAAGCCCCGGCTGGCGGAGGAGCGCTTGGTCGATTCTCGCAGTTGGGGGCCCCTGGAACCAGGGACCCGTCCGAGAGACACCCTCCCATGCAAATCCACCCCCACATATTGAACTGTCTCTGGACCCGCTTCGGGTCCTTGACTCCTTCTTGTGGGCGAGGTCCTAGGGTCGATACGGGCCAGGATGGGTCAAGGTGGCACCCGAGAAGGGGCTTTCGACTTGCCGTGGAAGGCGCCTTCGGGTATCAAGATGGCCCCGGAATGGGCTTCCTGCCCGTGTCGAGTCGTCCCCCGGCCCGATGGTCCGCTTCCCAGTGGTTTCCGTGCATCCAATTTACTCCCCCCCCGGCTTCGTCCTCACGCGCCCCCCTCGGGACCGCCAGGGACCCCTATCAGGACCTGCCCGCATGAACAAGCGTTCGCAGCGCGGTGCTGCCCGCGTCTCCGCAGCCTGGATGATCGTCGTGATCGTCCTGTTCTTCGTTTCTCTCGGCTTTGCTTATGTGGCCAACCAGGAGGCCGTGATTGCTCAGGATCGAGCGGTCATCGCGGACGGTAAAGCGGCAACCGCCGAGGCAAGCGCCAGCGTGGAATACGACCTGGCCCGCGACGTATCCAAGGTCCTCGGTTTCTACAACCGAGAGATCTTGGGTTCGGCCAGTGACGTCACCACGGCGGCCGATGGTCTGAGCAGCCTGAGGGCGGTGGTTGACATGCCCGAGTCCGTACAGGACTACGAGAAGGCCATTCAGCCGGTGATTGATGCACTCCGTCAGAAGGACACGGAGGTATCTAACCTGAAGACTCAGCTCGCCAATACGGAGGGACGGCTCTCAGCGGCTCAGCAGGCCAACCAGAACATCTCCTCCGAGTTGCAAGGCAAGATCAACAAGGCCGCCCAGGATTATTCGGACCTTGAGCAGCAGTCTGGGGACGAGAAGACTCGTCTTGAGAATGACGTCGCCCAGTTGCGCTCCACCGTTAACCAGCTCAACAGCGACCTGGTCACCGAGAAAGGATCCATCGATGACCTGCAGGCTCAGGCCCAGCGCGATGCGTCCGCAGCGACGACCCGCCAGGCGTCTCTCAACCGACAGCTCAAGATCCTGAAGGAAACCGCGGGCCCCGATGGTGAAATGCTCGCCGTCTCTCGCGGGCTGATGACCGGCTGGATCAACCGCGGTGCTGCGGATCGCGTCAGCCGTGGCATGGTCTTCGAGGTCCGCACGGGCAATCCGAATCCTGCCATTCAAGGCCAGACCAAGGGCTGGGCGGAGGTCACGGACGTTGAGGAGCATCGCTCCCTCGTGCGCATCTTCGACGAAGCGGATCGCTACGACCCCATCGGGGCACGCGACAAGATCTACAACCCGGTCTTCGATCCCAATGGCGACCGCTACGCGGTGCTCGTGGGTCGCTTCTCGGGTACCTACAACGGTGCTGAGGTGCGTGCTCTGCTCGAGAGCGTCGGGATCACCATCCAAGACAAGCTCGACCTGACCACCAACTACCTGATCGTGGGCGGTCCGGTCTTTGTGGACGCCGATGGGGAGCCCAGCGAGGAGCCCATCCAGGCTTCAGAGTTGGGTGAGTACCAGGACGCGCAAGCCCAAGGCGTGTACACCATCTCGATCAACGATCTGAGGCAGTACTTCAAGAAGTAGCGCTCAGCCGCACTCAAGGCTCTTTGGATGCTGAGTCCAAGGTGCCACAAGGTATTCTGGAGGGGCGGGCCATTGGGCTCGCCCCTCCTTTTTTGATAGGTCTGGCCCCACGAGCCGCGGCTGCCCCGTAGCCCTGTTCGTCACCCCAACATGGTCGAGCACGTTACCGAGAAGATCGAGAGCGACGAGGATGATCGCCGCATGACCCTCGGGGAGCACCTTGAGGAGCTGCGTCTGCGGTTGTTCCGCTCCGCCATCGCCGTGGCGGTGGCCTTCTGCGCCTGTTGGGCCTACCGGGTGCCCCTGACGGACCTGGTGTTTGAACCTTATGCCATTGCCGCCGATCGACTGAACGCAGACCTGGATCAGCAGGCGACTGAGGCTATCGCTCTGGCTGAAGCCGAGGATGATCCGGTTGCGACCCTGGGCGCAGAGGAGTGGCGTGAGTGGTACGCGGTGGCGGGCTATCCCGAAGTGAAGACCCTTCGAACCGACCTGCGCGTACCCGACCGGATGAAGGGGGATGCGGCCTCGCACGGTTTCATCTTCATCCTGAAGATGTGCCTCTTCGTCAGTTTGTTTCTGGCCGGTCCCGTGGTCCTGTGGCAGGCATGGATGTTTGTTGCAGCGGGCCTCTATCGGCAAGAGCGCGGAGTGGTGTATCGCTACTTCCCATTTTCGACGTCGCTGTTCCTGGGCGGCGTGCTGTTCGGCTACTTCGTCATGGTGCCGAACGCCCTGTACTTCCTGGCGCGTATGACCCTGACGCAGATTCAGTACTTTGAGAGTGTCGGTAACTACTGGTCCTTCTTCGTGACCCTGACTCTGGCTCTGGGCTGTGTGTTCCAGCTGCCCGTGGTCATGATGGCCCTGGCC
This sequence comes from Planctomycetota bacterium, assembly GCA_012959525.1. Classification (GTDB taxonomy): domain Bacteria; phylum Planctomycetota; class UBA1135; order UBA1135. Next base: position 214,990 of record DUDB01000047.1, on the reverse strand, counting down.
AAAATCGACATAGTGGCGCCTGCGACCTTCGCCAAGTTTCGGCCGCACATGATCGTCGGCTCCTTGTTTCTGGCCGCGCTCATCACTCCTCCCGACCCCTACACCCAGATGATGATGGCCGTCCCCATCGCGATCCTCTACGAGGTGGGTATCTGGATCGGCCGTCTTGTGGCTCCCAGATCGGTAGTCGGTTCGGACCAATGACCGTTCGCGGACGTAGGGCCGCGGCCCTGGCCGTCGGCGATGAGCTGTTGGATGGCTTCCAGGTGGACCTGAATTCCCCAGCCCTCGCCCGCTTTCTCGGGGAGCGCGGTTGGAGCCTGGAGCGAGTTCAGGTGGTGGGCGATGAGGAGAAAGTCATCGCGGCAGCCTTGATGGAGCTGGCCCGTGACCATGCCCTCGTGCTTGTGAGCGGAGGCCTGGGACCGACCCTCGACGACTTGACCCGGCACGGTCTCGCCCGGGCCGCCGGCGTGAACCTCGAGCCAAGCCCTGAGGCCTGGGCTCAGGTCGAGGCCTGGTATCAGCGCAGCGACCGAACCCCACCCCCCTCGAACGAACGCCAAGCGCTCCTGCCCGAGGGCGCGCGTTCTCTGGAGAACGCACAGGGGACAGCGCCCGGGATCCACATGCGCATGGATTCTGCCGACGTGTTCGCTCTGCCCGGCCCTCCAAGAGAGTACGGGCCCATGCTGGAGACGTACCTCCACCCTTGGCTTGCAAGTCAGGATGTTGAGGGGAGTGTGCGCCGGGTCCAGCGGTTTCATCTGTTCGGAATCTCCGAGAGCCTCTTCGCGGATGAGGTCGGGGACTGGATGGAGCGCGGAGCCAATCCTCTCATGGGTGTGACCGCCAAGGACGGTGTGCTTTCCGTGCGCTTGGTGGCGGAAGCTGAAGGTGAGCGCGAGGCTCAAGCCCTCCTGGCTGCGCGCGCTACGGAGTTCACCGAGCGCCTGGGGGCCCATGTCTTCAGCGAGGACGAGTCGGATCCGGCCCAGGTCCTGGGCATGGAGCTGCTCTCAACAGGTACGACCGTGACCACCGCAGAGTCCTGCACCGGTGGGGCACTGGCTCAGGCCCTGACCGGAGTGGCTGGAATCAGCGGCGTGTTTCGAGAAGCTGTCGTGACCTACGCCAACCAGGCCAAGGTCGAGCGCCTGGGGGTGGACGAGGAGCTGCTGCGTGCCCACGGAGCCGTCTCGGGGCCTGTGGCTGAGGCCATGGCTCGCGGGATGGCGGAGCGGTCCGGAGCCGATCTGGCCTTGGCCACCAGCGGTGTGGCTGGGCCCGGCGGCGGAACCGAAGACAAGCCCGTGGGTCTGGTGTGGTTTGGGGTGCACTTCAAGGGGCAGACCGCCAGCCTGGAGCGGCGTTGGCCCCCCGTGGGCCGGGAGCGAATCCGGCGTTGGGCAACGGCACAGGCGATGGTTCTCGGATTGCAGGCAGTGCGTGGCCAGTTCCCGGATTGACGTCTCTGGGCTCCGAAAAACCCGCCCGGGGGGATCCACTCTCACGGGGTGCGTTGCTATCTTGTCGCCCGGACCAGCGTTACCCCGTGGTGTAATTGGCAACACAACTGGTTTTGGTCCAGTCATTTCAGGTTCAAGTCCTGGCGGGGTAACCATTTGCGGAGGGGCGTGGGAATAACCGCGCGGTGCGCGCGTCGAGTAGATCCCAGCAGTGAAACCTGTCCCTGAGCGGACCGCGCCTCCCTGATCCCTTTCCTCATTCCTGCCCATGCTGCGCTCCCTTTTCTCGCTCGCCTGCGTGTTGTTCGGCCTAACGGCATCCCCTTGTCTCGCCCAGGGTGGCGTGCAGCTAGGTCTCGATGGGTCGGCTGGACCGCACGGGGCCCTGGTGGAGTTGAGTGTCACTGCATTCGACACCCAACCCATGGAGCCCCGACTCGTACAGGTGGACTTGAGCTTGTACATCGCTGCGCGTACGTCGAGTAGCGACGTGCTTGCCTTGATCGACGCCAGGCTTCAAGCCGCGGGTGTCACCACTGTTCGTCCCACGACCGACAAGCGCCTTGCCAGCCTCTTTGTGCTGGACGCCGCTCGAGTGCGCGCACGCGTCGGGGATGGTCTGGAGCTGACCATCACAACCAGCGAAGGCCCTCCCGCCTGGCTTCGCTTGGAGCGCTCCACCCAATTGGAGAGTGCCTCGACGCTGCGCATCACCGCACTCGGCCGTTCAACGGTTGATGGCCGCACCGGAAAGGGTGTGCTGACCCTTGAGTTGGGTGCCAAGGCGAACTCCCCATCCATTTCCAACGGCCTGCACAAGGAGGCGGGGGCTTTGGGTTGGCTGAGCGATCGCCCCGAGTTGAATTCATGGCGCCCACTACGCGTCGGCGATGGTCTGCAGGTTGTCGGCTGCAGCATGAGCATCACCAGCGCCGATCCATGGTGGCTGGACGTCGGACTGTAGACGGGGTCTGAGGTCAGCGCCGGCGCAAGAACGATGGGGACGCGTAGCGCTCCCCGAGGTGTTGCGCCGCGCTCCGTTCGGAGTTGGTGGGTTCGCTCCTCTCAAGATGCACGGCGAAGTTCGTCTCGATTTCTCGTAAGAGGGCCGGTGCGAAGGCTCCGATGGGGTTCTCGCCGGGCAGGTAGCCCTCAAGGGTGGCAATGTCTCCTTCCAGGGGTGTGCTCCCCAGCTTGATGGAGCCATGGTGGAGAACCCGGCCCCCGCGGCGGCGCTGAGCCGACCCCACTCCCTTGCGCTCGCCCCAGGCCACGTCCAAGGGGGTCGATTCATGGAAGCACATACCCGTCTTCTCGCGGTCTGAGAGAAGGCTAGCCTGCCCCGCCAGGCTCGCCTCGACCCCGAATCCGGACAAGGCGGCGATCAGGGCCTCATGGATGCGTCCGTAGGAGAGCGGAATCGGGCCCCGGAAGAGGGGGTGGTCTTGGGGCAGGACGATGGAGAAGGTCAACTCCCGAGTGTGGTGGATGGCTCCACCTCCCGTGATGCGCCGAACCACCGCGCCCGCGTTCTCGGTTCCCGGCACGTCGGCCCATTTCTGGAAGTAGCCGAGGCTGAGGGTGTCGGGGGACCAGGTGTATAGCCGGAGCGTGGGCGGCGCCCCTGGATCATCCAGCAGGGCCTCGTCCAGGCCCATGTTGAACTCCGGGGCGGCGTCCCAGGATTCGATCAGGCGCCATGTCTCGACGGCTCCTGAGTCGGACCGCACCGAGGGCCGCGTCATGAGCGCTCTACTCGTCCGCTTCGCCCACCGAGGCCTCATAGCCTTCAGCGTCGAGCAGGTGGCTCATGCTCGTGTTGTCGGGCTTGACGCGGATCAGCCAGCCCTTGTCCCAGGGATCCTTTGCCAGGACCTGAAGGTGATCTTCGATGGTCTTGTTGATCTCCACGACCTCTCCTGCGACGGGCGAGTTCAGGTCGGCGACGGCTTTGACCGATTCGATCTCGCCGAAGGTCTCGCCTTGGGTGAGCTTGCGGCCCGGCTCGGGCAGGTCGCAATAGACCAGGTCATCTTCGTTTCCGTGGGAGAGCTCCTCCACGGCGAAATCGGTGATGCCGAACACGACGGTGTCACCGTCGGTCTTGACCCATTCGTGGGAGGGAAGGTAGTGGCGGTCGTCAGGACGCATGGGAATTAGGGGGTGGGGGGTCGAGGTGAGTGAGGGTCAGGATCGCTTGCGCGAATAGAAAGGAAGATCTACCACGGTGCAGGCTTGTCGCTTGCCGCGAAGATCCATGTCAACCACCTGACCGGTCTGGGCCAGGTGCAGTGGTAGGTAGGCCGTGGCGATGTTCTTGCCCACGGTGGGGGAGACGGCGCCCGAGCAGATCGTGCCCACGCTTCCCTCCCCGTCGAAGAGCGCGTAGCCCTGGCGGGGGACGCGCTTGCCGTCGGTGACGAGGCCGACCAGGGCGCGGGAGGGGGCGGCGTGCAGCGCCTCCAGGGGCGCGCGACCGATCCAGTCGCCTTTCTCCTCGTGGAAGGACACGCCGAACTTCAAGCCGGCCTCGATGGGGTTGTGCTCGGCGTCAATCTCGTGGCCGTAGAGGGGCATCCCCGCCTCGAGGCGCAGGGTGTCACGGGCGCCCAGGCCGATGGGTGCCATGCCGCTGGCCTGACCCGCTTCGAGGAGGCTTCGCCAGGCGCCGATGGCCTGGTCGGTGGGTAGGTAGATCTCGAAGCCATCCTCCCCCGTGTATCCGGTGCGGCTGACGCGCACGTTCGGGCAGCCGCAAACCGTGCCGCGGGCGAACTTGTAGTAGCCCAGTTGGGAGAGGTCCAAGTCCTCGGTCACGCGCGCTAGGCTCTCTTCCGAGAGGGGCCCTTGCAGGGCGATCATGGCCAGATCATCCGTCTGGTCTTCGAGGGTGACCTCAAACCCATCAGCGTGGGCGAGAAGCCACTCGCGGTCCGCGTCGGCGTTACCCGCATTGACGACCAGGAAGACCTCGTCCTCACTCCTGTACACCAGGATGTCATCGATGGGGTTGCCGGTTGGGCGACACAGCAAGCCATAGCGTATGGAGCCGATGGGAATGCGTGCGCAGTAGCAACTGGCCACGCGATCCACAAATGCCACTGCATCGGGGCCCGTGAGGTTGAAGCGTCCCATGTGGGAGAGGTCGAACAGGCCCACTCGCTTCCGCACACAGCGCACCTCTTCGAGTATCGGCCCGTACTGGACCGGCATACGCCATCCGCCAAACTCGACCATCTTCCCACCGAGGGGTTGGTGCTCGTTGTGTAGTGGGGTGTGTCGCATGGGAAGGGGTAGCGCACGAACAGGGGCGCAACGGTCGGTGGATCGTTGCGCCCCTGTTCGATGGGTCCCTTGAAGGGACCGGAGTGTTCAGAGGGTTTGACGGGCTCCAGGTCCCTGGTGCCTGAGAGTTTCGCGCGGGTGTCCCCGGCTTGCCCCTTCGGCGTCTGCGCGAGTCGTGCCGCAGATCTCTCCCTGGAGTCCGTTCGCCGTTTTGTTCGGCGGGGGCGGATTCTAGTGCTTCGGGGCTCCAGATCCCAGAGGGGTAGGCTGGCCTTACCCGAAGTGGAAACCCTTTCCCTCCTGGCCAGGGCCTTGGCCCCCTCTACGGCCGCTGGCCTGTGGGATGGGGCCCCGGCAGGCCTGCGGGGTACGGTTTGTGGGGGCCATTCTGACTTGGTCCCGTCCATCGAACATGATCCGCTCCGCATCGCTCGCCCTCCTTCTCACCTGCCTCTCTTCTCAGGCCTTGGCGCAGGACCCCTTTGCCGGGGGGGAGCGCTGGCACCACGACGCAACCACCCGGGCCCCCTGGGTGCCCGACGCGGTTGCCTTCGCCGCCCGCGAGGACCTCGTCTGGGCAGGCAGCAAGGGGCCATCGGGGGGCATGATGCTGTTCCACAGCGCCTCCAGTGGGCTTCAGGCTCCCAGAGCTAGCGACCCCATCTCTCAGCTCGGCGCGAGTTACCTGCACGGCGCGGCCGGTCGCCGGGCCGATGCCCTCTTCAGCATCGTTCAGCGTCCCAACCCCGGTCCCTATCAGCGCCAGACCCTGGTGCACGGATTCGACGGCGGCAGCGTGCCCAGCGCGGGCATCATGACCCCCCTATGGACCCACGACGTGGGCTTCGATACCAACGGCCCGGCGCGGATGGTGGTGGACAGGGAAGGAGAGCGGATTCTTGTCGCGGTCTGGAACAACGCCACAGGTCGGATTCAAATGGACTGGTTGGATGGCACGAACGGCGCACTTCTGGTGCGCCGCACGTTCTCAGCACTGAACCTGGAGGCCCTGGCCACCTCTGCCGATGGCACCCGGGCAGCGGTCTCCACGGGCCTGACCCTCCTGGTCCTGGATTCCGCGGGCGGTGTGCTGCATGCGGAGCCCCTCAACTCGGCGGTGCGCTGCCTGGCCTTGAACGAGAGTGGCAGCACCGTGGCCGTGGGAGGCGCGGGCCAGGTAGCCCTCCTGGATGATCAAGCGGGGGGCTGGGTGAACCGTCTCAATGTCACCCGCAGCCCTGTCCAGATTGCCACCGCCCTGGACCTGGATCATGCAGGAGACGTCCTGGGCGTCGGATGGTGGGAATCGAGTGCGGGGCGGGACGTGGAGCTTGAGGTCTGGGATACCCGGACCGGGCGGCCTCTGAACTCCCTGGACCTGCCTGGCGTGGCAGGTGGCGTCCAGAACCGGGTTGAGGTCGTGGACGTGAGCCCCGATGGGTCACGCGTGGCATTCGGAACCTGGGGCAACGGCCGAGATGCGGAGGTGTTCGTGTTCGACAGGGGCGTGGACCAGGCCGTGCTGGAAGCGACACTGCCCGGGAGCGTGCGCGATCTTGAGCTCGACGACAGTGGCACCCAGGTCGTCATTGCCTACCAGGACAGCCACCGCAGCCAGTTCTCCAACACGGGCGGGGTAGCCCTCTACCAGAGCGCTGACCGGGAACTGGTTCAACTCGGGCCTGCCGAGCTTGGAGCGGGCCTTGCCGTCGACACGCGCCTGAGTTCGGCCTCCTTCGCCTTCCTGCTATACGGACAGCGGTCGACACCAGTCCAGTTCCCCGGCGTCCAGGGTCTGTTGCACATCGACCGCAAGACCCTCAGCTATCTCTGGCAGGTGCCCCAAGCGGGCCGCTCCCAGTTTGTCCTTACCATCCCCAATGATGCGTCTTTGATTGGGACACACATTGCTCTGCAGGCGGCCTTTCGTACGCCCACGGGAACGGTGCTCTCGCCCCACGTGGTGGAGCCCCTGATCCTCCCCTGAGGGGCGCTGCCCCCCTGGGCGGCCCCAGAATGGGGGGCATCGTGGGACGGCGGACCGGCTGCGTGGGGGGCAGGGTTGTGCGCAGGTTTCGCGAACGGGCTCAAGCCGGTGCGGCCACTCGCCGATACCGCGTAAAGACGGGCGATTGCTCCTGCGGCAGTAGCCCCCTGTTCCCCACCCTCTCCGTGGACCTACCCCTGTTCCACGAGCCGCAATCGAACCCCGAATGTATCGAGTTCTCCCCATGAAGACTGGCACCTCTACCCGCACTTGGATTCTCACCGGTCTTGCCTTCCTGGGCGCTGCCTGCTCCAGCCACGTGACCACCTCGGGCGATCCCGCGGGCGGCTCTTCCATGGAGAGCGCTCTACAGGATCTCGGGTTGGACCCTACCGGCCTGACCACCCTGCTTTCCTTCAGCGGCTCGCACGGTGTGTTTGACATGTCCCAGGTGGAGTGCGATGGGGGCCAGTCGGCCATTGCCATGGCCCCCAGCGGAAGCGATCTCATCGTGACATGGGACGCCCGCGTGACACCTAGCCACCGTGTGCGTGTGCTGAGCAACTTCACGAGCTCCGACTGGCACACCGTCACCACAACCGACGGCGCTGCACCCACCTTCACCATTACCACCGCCACGCAGGACACATCCGACGCGGCTCTGGGAGGCGACTACCTGGAAGTGACCTTCAGCGGCGCCCGCCTGGTGAACGCCGGAGTTGACGACCCCTCCAACTGGCAGCTCATGGTGGCCGGTCTGGCCGTGGACATGACGGGGACCAACATGACCTACGACGCAGTCAGCGGAGTAGCGACGTTTGACCTAGGAGCGAATGCGAACCTGCACGCGAACTTCTGGCTGAGCGTCAGCGGCGTCAAGAGCGTCTCAGACGTGGTCGCGGATTCCAGCCCGGTGATAGGCAATGCCACGGGTGACACTCAAGTGCCGACCGTGGACTCAGTCGTACAGCGCCTCGACGTGGATGAGTTTGGCCGCGTCCTGGAGTTCAGCTTCAGCAAGCCGATGAACCCCTACATCTCAATCTCCTCCGGTAGCTTCGCCGTGGTGGATCACCCTGCCGCCGAGGGGTACACCTTTGTCACCGGAGTCGAGCAACAGCTTGATCCGAGCGTCTTGCACGTGACCTTTTCACGTCCCGTCGCCCCCGATTTTGACCTGATCGCCCACTCTCGACTGACGGGCTATCACGGCAACCCCCTGGGTGCGAACCAGGAGTCTTTCACGAGCACCTATGCTCCCAACGGATTCACCTCTGTTACGGCGCTCACGGCCGAAAACGCCGGTGGCGATCAGGTTCTCGTCGTTCTCGATCAGGCTATCGACCCCGACTTCGCTTCTGACCCCGCGCGTTGGGCCATGACCGTGGACGGCATCTCCGTCGATATGGCCTCTCAGGTGTATACCTACGACCTCAGCGCCAAGACCCTGACCGTGGGCCTCAACTTCGACATGCGCAACAACGACGCCGTCGTCGTGGATGCGGTGAGCCAGGTGGACGTGGATGGCCAGGACTTCACCGTTCAGGCGAGTCCCGTGAACGCCACTGGCGATGCCAGTGCTCCGAGTGTCCTGGGCCTTGTCCAGAACCGCACCGTGGACCCTTCGGGCTACACCGTGGACGTCAGCTTCTCAGAGGACGTGCACGCACTGCAGGGCCAGGACCCCACCAACTACATGTTCAGCCCCGCCGCCTCGCTGACCTCGGCCACAATCCTGGCTGATGGTTCCACCGTGCGCGTGGTCTCCAGTGATCGCATCATGACGCCCGGCGATGTGACCCTGAGTGTGGACGCCGACGTGGACGACCTGGCAGGCAATGCCATGGGCAGCATCTCAGGTCCGCACTTTCCCAGTTCCACCGACCAGACAGCTCCTGCGGGCTTGAATTTCTTCGCCAACGCGCTCGAGGGGGCTGACAACGACACCCTCGACGTGGTCTTCAATGACGACATGGTGGTGAGTGAGGTCATGAACCTGTCCAACTGGTCCTTCGAGTCACCCGTGGGAACTCCGCTTGACGTCTCGGCCTGCAGCGTGACCTACGACGCCGTCGCCCGGCGCGCTCTGGTTACCCTGGACAGCGCCAGCCTGTTCCTGAAGCAGGGCGATAGCGTGCAGGTAGCCTTCGTGCGCATGCGCGACATCGGCGGCAACGTGGTCGACGGCGCCTCCCTGGCAGGCACCCTGACCTCTGAGTTCAACCTGCCCGGCATGGGCACGGCCTGGCGCTCGGACGCACCCAACGACAATGTCGTGACCGTCCGCTTCACCGAAGCCTGTGACCAGCTTGAAGATCTGTACGACGCCTTCAGCAACCCCTATGGCATCCGCTACGCATTGCGCGCCTCAGGCGTCCTGCGCGGTTACCCGACTTCGGCAACGTCTTTCGACGGGGGACTGGGTGCGCAACTCACCTATGCCTTCCCGGTCAACCTGACGGACACTTTGGACGTGATCGGTGCCACGGACCTGACAGGCAACCTGATGTTCCCCTGCATGGGGACCCCCATCAGCATGGCCGACGCCAGCGGGCCCGGACTCGGGGCCGCCCCCGTTGCCACGGCCGTTTCGGGCGAGAACAACGACACGATCGTCGTGAATTTTTCCGCTCCCATGGCTCCCTGGGGAGTCACGGATCCGAGCCAGTACACGATCAAGACCAACCCCGGTGGGGTGGAGATAGACCTCAGTAGCGCGGAGTTCGCATGGGACGGAGCATCGATCCTGACCATCACCCTGACCCAGGCACTGGGGCAGGAGCTGCGTGCGGCTCAGTTCTACGATGTGACGATGAACCTCCTAGGCGATCCTCTGCGCTCGGCTCAGGGCATCGCATTGAGTGCTCCGGACACGCAGATGGTGAGCGTCGGTGGCGACGTGACCAATGGTCCGAGCCAGGCGGCTTCTTCTGCACGCTTGAACAAGCTCGATCCGAGCTCGTTGATGGTCACCTTCGACGAGGCCGTCTACAGCTCCGCCGTTGAGCTCGCAGCGAGCTACGACCTCGGTCCTGGCCTACTGGCGGACTCGGTCACACTGGTGAGCCCCTCCGTGGCGCGCGTGAGTTTCAGCACGCCCGTGACCGCCGGCATGAGCCTCGTGATCAGCCAGGCCTCTGCTGAAGACCTAGCCGGAAACACTGCCGTGGGGGACATGACCCTGCTTGTGCTTGATGACTCCACTGCACCCACTCTGGTCTCCGTCGCGGGAGTCAGCGTGGAAGGGTTGGGCGGCGATGAGGTCCACGTGGTCTTCAACGAGCCTCTCGATATCACCATGGCTATCGATCCCCTGCGCTATGCAATCAGCAACGGATCGTTCACCGTGAACATGTCGGCTGTAACGGCACGCTGGAACAGTCTCAACCACACCATCGCCCTTGTCCTCCCCGAGGGCATGGAGCTCGACCCGGCCAGCGCCCTGTCCGTGACAGTGGGCAACGTGGCCGACTGCGCTGGCAACCTGCCCGGGGCCCCCTTGACGGCGGGCGGTTCGGTCACCGGTGACGTCACGGCTCCTGACATGGACGTTGCTTGGACGCACTACGCTCTGGACAACGCCGGCACCACCGTCGAGGTCCTGTTCAACGAGGACGTGGACAGCCTGTTCTGCGGCGACGAGACGAACTGGAGCACGACCGGTGCGGCCAGCGTGAGCTCGGTCACCGTGCTCTCGGCCGACCACGTGCGCCTGAGCCTGAGCCAGGCCCTGCAGGTTGGCGACTCACTTGTCTTGGCCGCAGGCCAGCAGGACGTGGCTCGCAACCAGGCGGGCACGCTGCAGGCTCAGCCGATCGACCCCCAGGACTGATCCTCAGAGGGTCTCAGACTCGGACAGGGAGGAGGGCGAGGAGCTGCTTCTCGCTCCAGTCCAACCGGCCCCGTTGCCGATAAAAGCCTGTTCGCCGTATGGCCCACCCAGGAGCCAAGGCTAGGTCCATGTCCGTCACCCATCAAACAAGATCAGCCCCCGCCGGGGGCTCGCCCCTCCTTGGAGAGGCGGGCGCCAGCCATGTGAGCAGCGTGCCGATGCTGATCGAGGATGCGAGTGAGTTGATGAGGGCGGGTCGATGGGGGCGGGCACTAGAGTCCTATCGACAAGTACTCGAGCTCGATCCTGCGCGTGCGGATGTGGCTCAGAGAATCGCCTGGATGGAGCGTGAGCAGCGAGAGCTTCGACGAGTCCGGGATTCACGCCTGACCTTCGCCCTGACGGCTTTCATGCTGGCCCTTGTGGGGTCGTGGGTCATCGTGCGCGAGGCCCAACTGAATGAACTGGTTGCGGGCTTGCCTGCAGTTCGAAGCGACGCGCCCGCCAGTGTGAGCGCCCGGCTGGCGGCCATGGACTCCCTGCTGTCCGATAACCCTATCTGGATAGGGGGGCTGACTCTGCGCAGGAAGCGTGAGCAACTTCATGCCCGTGAGGTCGCCGGTGCTGCGTCCCGCTCTCGGCGTGAAGAGGCTCTGCGGTCCGAGCGCGAGCTGCAGGTGCTCGTCGCTCAAGCAGCATGCACCCGAGGTCGGCTCCTCTTGGAGGACGGTCTCATGGCAGAGGCTAGGTTCGAATTCGCTCAAGCGCTCAAAGCGGTCCCGGTTAGCTCGGACTTAGGCGTTCGCATTCAAGCAGAGCTCGATGCGATCGACGAGTACCTGCTATCGGCACCAGATCACACATCCCCGTTCTTCCATTCTCCCAACCTCTACCCGGCCGGAGGCCGGTAACCATGGTTCAGATTCAGCTCAGCGAAAAACGCGTGACGGCCAAGATCGTCTTCTACGGCCCGGGAATGTCGGGCAAGACGACCAACCTCCAGGTGATTCACGAGCGAGCCCCCGATTCGAGCAAGGGTGAGCTGACGAGCATCTCGACGGACGGAGATCGCACGCTCTTCTTCGACTTCATGCCGCTGGATCTGGGCACCGTGGCTGGGCTGCGCACTCGCTTCCAGCTGTACACCGTGCCGGGGCAGGTCTACTACAACTCCACTCGCAAGCTCGTGCTGAGAGGTACCGACGGCGTGGTCTTCGTGGCCGATTCCGCAGCAGACATGCTTGAGGCCAACCTCGAGTCCCTCGCAAACCTGCGTGAGAACCTGGCGGAGTACGGCAAGGACCTGGACGACCTGCCCCTCGTTCTTCAACTCAACAAGCGGGACCTGCCCAACGCCATGCCTGTGGAGGAGCTGCGGGCGGCCCTGCGTGAGGCCTTGGGCGGGCGTCAGGTCCCCGACTTGGAATCGGTAGCCAACACGGGCCATGGCGTGTTTCCGACTCTCAAGGCTCTGGCGGCCCTGGTTCTGGATCGCGTTCACCGGCAGACGGGTGCTGTGGCAGCTTCGGAAGGCCCTGCTGCCCCCGTACCCGGATCCTTTGTCGCATCAGCCGTGGCTGTCGATCTGCCAAGCCCGGTGCAGCCCGATGCGACACCCTGCGAGGAGCCGGCGCCCATTCCAGAGCCCTCCCCGAACTCGGTATCCCCGGCTGTGCCTTCATTGACCCTGCCCCCCATGCCGATGGCTGCTTCCGCGCTGTCGGCTCTACCGCAAGAAAGGCCGAATGAGTATCCGGAGCTGCCTTCGAGTTCCCCCCAGAGCGGACCGTCCCTGCGGCTGGGGAGCCCCATCGCATTGGTTGGCGACGATCCAGCTCCGGAGAGCCGGCCGCCGGTGACGCACGCTCCGTTGCCCCCGGTGGCACCTTCCAGGGAGGTCATGCCCTCGGCGCCGCTGGCCCCTGCGCTTCCAAAGGCCCAGCCATCCGCGGCCGTGCCATCACCCTCGACCTCTGCATCGCCCAAGCGCCATGTCAGCCTACCGCCCATGGCCAGCAGCGTGCGCCCTCGTTCCATGGCGCTGGCAACCGCGGCCTACGTGGTCACGGCATTCTTGATGGGGATAGCTCTTGGGGCTTTCCTCGCACAGCCCTTTTGAGGGCTCTGGAAACTTTCACCATGAGTCACCTGGACCAGGAATTTCGAAGACAGCACCGTGAGCGGCACGCCGCTCAATCGGAGGAGATCCAAGCGTGCCTTGAGGGTCTGCTGAGACGCGGGGGGGTTGCGGGATCCATGGTGATCGACGCAGCGGGCCACCCCATCGCGGCGTCAGGTGATCTATCCACCCAGGATCCCGATCTTCTGGTCGCGCTGAGTTCTGCCTCCTACTCTGCCCTGGCTCAGGTGTTTTCTGCCTTGGGGAATGGTGCGGTCACCCACCTGAAGGTGAGCGGAAACGAACGCGGGTTCTCCGTCCTGCCCATGGGTCACGAGACCCTCCTTCTCGTCTCCTGGGACGTGGCATTCAGCGCGCCCGAACTCGATGACTGGCATGAGGAACGCGCACTTCTGACGGGGTTGCTCAAACCCGAGCGGAACTGAGGCCTGTAATTAGGGGTCCAGAGGCCATTTTTTTGGGGAGCGATTGACCGAAACTTAAGACGGGGCTTGGTGGACTTGACCACCCTCCGTCCGGGAGCTCTGCCGCTCGTAAGGGAGACAATCCTGTAACTCAAGGCGCTACGGAAACGCCGTGTTCGCAATTGAAATCACGAACATGGATAACTGCGTAGTCGCTCGGATCCCGCGTGGTCGAAGGAGCACTTCCAGTGCGGGAAGGGGCAGAACTCATTGAAAAGGGCCAGGGCTCAAAAAAAGTTTCCCAGAACTTGGGTTCGGAGTCCATGAGTCGGCACCGATGATGCCCGTGATGTCGCGTCTTCCTACCTAGTTCAGTCCAACGCCCATTCCGGGCACCTCTCTGGACACAGACCCCCCAGGCCCTTACGGGCTCAAGGAGACCACTCTCATGGCGAAGAAGAAACGCAAGGCGGCCAAGAAGAAGGCCACCCGCAAGAAGGCAACGAAACGAAAGGCCAAGAAGAAGCCCGCACGCAAGAAGGCTAAGAAGAAGGCCAAGAAGAAGGCCAAGAAGAAGCCTGCGCGTAAGAAGGCTAAGAAGAAGGCCGCCAAGAAGAAGCCCGCACGCAAGAAGGCTAAGAAGAAGGCCGCCAAGAAGAAGCCCGCTCGCAAGAAGGCCAAGAAGAAGGCCCGCCGCCGCTAGGCTGCGTCAACGAGTTACTTGGCGTGAACAAGAGCCACCTCATTCAGTACGTCGCTCGGGAGCTTCAGACTTCGAAGCTCCAGGCCGGTCGCTTGGTCGACACGGTTCTCGACGGCGTCAAGGATGGGCTCAAGGCCGACGGATCCGTGACCATCACGGGCTTTGGGACCTTCGAAGTGAAGGACCGCAAGGCCCGGATGGGCAGAAACCCCCACACGGGAGCCCCGATTCCTATCAAGGCGGGCAAGCGGGTGGGCTTCAGGGTTGGAAAGGCCCTGAAGGAATCTGTCTAGGTCTCTGCGCTGATCTTTGACGATTCCCTGCGGGCTGCCGCCGGAATCAGTGAACACGGGGGCCGGACCTTGAAACCAAGGTTCGGCCCTCATCTCTTTAGCTAGCTGGTCTTTAGCTAGCTGGTCTTTAGCTAGCTGGTCTTTAGCTAGCTGGTCTTTACCTAGCTGGGGTCGTCCAAGCGAGGGAAGAGTGCAGCGGGAACGCCCAGGGCTGCACCGTCTTCCAGCTGACGCCACGTCGACGGTTCGGGTGCACCCGGCCAACTCTGGCCGTCCACCCGGCCTGGCTGACCAAGCATCTCCCACAGCTCTTGGGCCTTGCCCGGCATGAAGGGGGCCATCCATCGGGCCAGCCAGAGCAGCCACTCGCAGAGAGTGTTGAGCGCGCTGGCAGCCTTCTCCGGATCTGTCTTGCGTAGGGCCCAAGGCTCAAGACGCTGCATGAAGACGTTGGCCACCGAGGCGTTGGCCACCAATTGATCGGCCGCGCGCCTGAACTGGAAAGCCTTGGCATGCAGGGCCGGATCGCCAAAGGCGCCGCACTCTTCCAGGATCTCCCGATCCATCTCAGCTCGCTGGGCTTCACTGAGATCGGGGACTCGCCCATCGTAGTTCTTCGCAATGAACTTCAGGACACGGGTGACCAGATTGCCGATGTTGCCTGCCAGATGCGCATTGTTGGCGGTGACGAAGCCCTGCAGGCTGAACTCCGCATCGGCCGTCTCGGGCAGCGTGCTGATGATGTAGAAGCGCAGGGCGTCCGACTCGTAGCGTTCGAACAGATCTGCTGTATCCAGCGTGCGACCCTCTGACGTGGAGAACTTGCCGCCTTCTAGGTTGTAGAACTCGTTGGCGGGGACCTGCCACGGCAAGGTGTAGCCCTGCTGCGATCCATGAAGCATGGACGGGAAGACCATGCAGTGGAAGGGGATGTTGTCCTTGCCCAAGAAGTGCACCAGGCGCACATCGTCGCCTTTCCACCACTTCTCCCAACCGTCCGGATCGCCCCGCTGAGCACAGAGTTCCTTGGTGAAGGAGATGTAGCCGATGGGCGCATCGAACCAGACGTACAGCACCTTTCCTTCGCCGCCCTTATCCGCGTACTCGGCCGGCAAGGGCACCCCCCAGCTCATGTCGCGGGTGATGGCACGCTCCGGTACGTCCTTGAGCAGGTTCTTGATGAAGGTAGAGACGTTTGGCTTCCACTCGTGCTTCTCGATCCACTCGCCAATGTGCTCGTCGCGCAACTTGGGTAGGTTCAGGTACCAGTGGGTCGTGGGGCGTTTTTCGGGCGTGCCTCCACAGATCTTGCAGCTTGGATCGAGGAGGCGCAGCGGCGCGATCCACGTGCCGCAGGCGGGGCACTCGTCGCCGCGTGCCTCCGCGTGCCCACACTCATAGCAGGTGCCGCCGATGTAGCGGTCAGCCAGGAACATGTTGTCGGTGGCGCAGTACAGCTGCTCGACTTCTCGGCGAGTTAGATAGCCAGCTTCGTCGAGGGTTCGGAAAAACTCCTGTGCCGTCGCTGTGTGATCTGCACAGCGGCTCGTTCCCGACCATATGTCAAACTCGATGCTCAGGGCCTCGAAGGTGCCGCGGATGGTGTCGTGCCAACCGGCCACGTATTCGTCGTAGGGCACGCCTGCTTTCTCTGCGCCCAGGGTGATGGCGACCCCGTACTCGTCGGTTCCGCAGATGAATGCCACCTCCTCTCCCAGCATGCGCAAGGTGCGCACGTAGAGATCGGCAGGCAGATAGGCCCCAGCCACGTGGCCGAAGTGGATGGGTCCATTGGCGTAGGGCAGGGCGCTGGTGACTGTGTAGCGAGGCATGGGGTCAGATTCTGCGCCGGATTAGGCACGCGTGTCAGGGCGAATCAGGACAATTCGGTCGAGTTCTGTGGGGGCGGTTCTACGTGCACAGGTTTGCACCCTGGGGGTCTGCGCCTAGAATCCACCCATATCTCCCGGGAGCACCCCTGGCGGCCATTTTGGACCATCGCACGGACCCCTCCCTCGTTATCCCCCCGACCACGGAGCCGGGTCACATATGGACGCTTTCACCCAACTCGACTTTTTCGATACAGAGGATCAGTACTCCGAGGAGGAGTGCATGGTGCGGGACGCCGTGCGTTCCTGGGTGGGGGATCGATTCCTGCCGGTCATCGCGGAGCACTTCGAGAACGGTACTTTCCCCTCGGATCTCATTCCCGAGCTGGCCGAGCTCGGGGTGTTCGGTCCCACTGTTCCCGCAGAATATGGCGGAGCGGGCCTGAACAACGTCAGCTACGGTCTCATCTGCCAGGAGCTTGAGCGGGGCGACTCAGGCCTGCGATCCTTCGTCTCGGTGCAAGGCTCCCTGGTCATGTTTCCCATCTTGGCTTTCGGCTCCGAGGAGCAGAAGAGTGAGTGGCTTCCACGTCTCGCCTGCGCCGAAGTGATCGGTTGCTTTGGCCTAACCGAGCCGGACTTCGGATCGAACCCCGGCGGCATGCTCACCACGGCCCGTCGGGATGGCGACGACTGGATCTTGAATGGTCGCAAGATGTGGATCACCAACGGCACGGTGTCCCAGGTGGCAATAGTCTGGGCACGCGCGGAGGAGGGCATCCGGGGGTTTGTCGTGCCGACGGATCTGCCGGGCTTCAGCGCGCCCGAGCAGAAGCACAAGTGGAGCCTGCGGGCCTCCATCACCTCCGAACTGGTGCTCGAGGACGTACGCGTTCCTGATTCCATGCGCCTGCCCGATGCCGTTGGCTTGAAGGCTCCCTTGAAGTGTCTGTCCTCCGCGCGCTTTGGTATCGCGTGGGGTGGTTTGGGCGCGGCATACGCCTGCTTTGACGAGGCCCTCTCCTACTCCAAGCAGCGCATCGTCTTCGACAAGCCTCTGGCTGGATTCCAGCTGGCGCAGAAGAAGTTGGTCGACATGGCCACTGAAATCACCAAGGGCCAGCTCCTGGCTCTGCGCCTCGGGCGCCTGAAGGACGAGGGTAAGGTGACACCCAACCAGATCTCCATGGCGAAACGCAACAACGTACACATGGCATTGGAAGTCGCTCGCACTTGCCGCGACATGCTCGGGGCAAACGGCATCAGCCTGGAGTACCAGGTGGGCCGCCACATGTTGAACCTGGAGTCCGTGATCACCTACGAAGGAACCCACGACATCCACACCCTGGCCGTGGGCCACGGACTGACGGACCTTCCCGCCTACCGCTAGTCGACCGGGTTTTTGGGTTGGCCTTTGGACTCGACCTGTTCATACAGGTGCGAGAGATCGCCCACGATCTTGTGCATGTGGGCCGCCTCATCCGCGTCCAGGTTTCCCGACGTGCGCTCCTGCAGCATGATCAGATCGTCGAGGACCATGCGCGCCTGGTCGAGGTTGACCTGGCGTGTCTTTGTCACTGGGTTCTCCATCACCCCAAGGCACAGCATGCCCTGGTAGGAGAGCCGCGTGATGAACATGCGGAAATCTCCTCCCGGCAGGGGGACGTCCTCGGCCTTCTGCTCGGAGGCTGCCCCCATCGCGGCGTTGGGATCAGAAGGAGGGATCATGCCAGGCTGGGCTGTTCCAGCAGGTCGTGATTGTTGGCGCCCTCTGCGTGCTTGACGGCGGCGGCGACGAAGCCACGGAAGATCGGGTGGGGGCTGAGGGGCGCACTCTTGAATTCGGGGTGGAACTGCACGCCGAGGAAGAACGGGTGTCCGGGGAGCTCCACGATTTCGACCAGGTCTCGGTCGGGGTTGCGGCCGCTCAGGTTCATGGCCGAAGCGTCAAAGGCATCCCGATAGGCATTGTTGAACTCGAACCGATGGCGGTGCCTCTCGCTGATCTCCGAAGTGCCGTACAAGTCATGGGCGAGGCTGCCCTCGGTCACCTCGCAATCGTAGGCGCCCAATCGCATGGTGCCGCCCTTCTCGACCCCCTCCTGATCATCCATCAGGTTGATCACGGGATGAGGACTGTGCGGGCTGTGTTCGAGGGTGTGGGCTCCATCAAGGCCCAGCTCGTTGCGGGCATACTCGATCACCGCGCATTGCATCCCGAGGCAGATCCCGAAGAACGGGACACCATTCTCCCGCGCCCACTCGATGGAGCGAATCTTGCCCTCCAGACCGCGCTCCCCGAACCCTCCGGGGATCAGCACTCCGTTGACGCCATCCAGCAGGTCGACGCCGTCATCGAGCACGTCCTCGGCGCGTATCTTGCGGATACGCACCTTGCGGTGGCTCGAGATGCCCGCATGGGAGAGGGCTTCATAGATCGACTTGTAGGCGTCGTGGAGCTCGATGTACTTGCCGACCACTGCGATCTCCACCTCCTCGGTCGTGGCCTTGATGTCGTCCAGCATGGCCAGCCAGTCGGTGAAGTCCGTGCTCTCCTCCGCCGGCAGGTTGAGTTCTTCAGCGATCAGGTGATCGAGGTTGGCCTTGACCAGGTTGACGGGCACTTCGTAGATCGAGAAGTCCACGTCGCGTTCCTCAATTACCTTGTCGAGCCGTACGTTGCAGAAGAGGCTGATCTTCTGCTGCATTTCCTCGGTCATGGGCTGCTCGGTGCGGCAGATGAGGATGTCGGGCTGGATGCCGATTTCACGCAGCTTGCCCACCGACTGCTGGGTCGGTTTGGTCTTCATCTCACCCGAGGCGCGCAGGAAGGGCAGCAGGGTCAGGTGCACGAAGAGCACGTCGCCCTTGGGCCGCTCCAATGCGAATTGACGTACGGCCTCCAGGAACGGGAGTCCCTCGATGTCGCCGACCGTTCCGCCCAACTCGCTCAGGAGTACGTCGGGTGCTTCGTCACCCACGCCCGCGTGGATGGCCTCCTTGATGGCATCGGTGATGTGCGGGATGACCTGCACGGTGCGCCCGAGGTAGTCGCCCCGGCGCTCCTTGGCGATCACCGTCGAGTAGATCTTGCCCGTAGTGAAGTTGCTCGACTGAGTCAGCTTGGCGTGGGTGAATCGCTCGTAGTGTCCCAGATCCAGGTCCGTTTCCGCGCCATCGTCGGTGACGTAGACCTCGCCGTGCTGGAAGGGGCTCATGGTGCCCGGATCCACGTTGATGTAGGGATCGAGCTTCTGCATGCCGACCTTCAGGCCGCGGCGCTCGAGAATCATGCCGATTGCGGCCGAGGTGAGCCCTTTGCCGAGGCTTGAGACCACTCCGCCGGTGATGAAGATGTGCTTGGTCATCGAGTAATCGGTTTTCGAATAGGGAAAGGGAAGAGGAGGAGGGTGTGGGTGAAAAGGCCCCACAGGCAGCTTAATGTTCCGGGCCGCGAAGCGCTCACGGTGATTCCATTCTGGGTGCGATGGGTGCGATGGGTGGGTCGGTTGGGGTCGGGTGGGCTCGCCCGTGGCGCTCGACGAAAGCGTCGTAGTCCTCTCGTGTGTCGATCCCGCGCGGGGTGTGTTCGGCGTCCACCACCGTCATGGCGTGCCCTGCTTCGAGCCAGCGCAGTTGCTCCAGGTTCTCGGCCACCTCCAGGGCCCCCTTTTCGAGAGAGCAGAAACGGGCCAGAGCGGCGGGTCTGTAGGCGTAGACCCCCACGTGGCGAAGGGCCAGGGGGGCACCTGCCGGCGCCCGATCGGTGTCGCGCGCATGGCTGCGGCAAGGGATGGGCGCGCGCGAGAAATAAAGGGCACGGCCCTGTGCGTCCCGGGTCACCTTGACCACGTTGGGGGAGGCGAGGTCGTCGGCCGAGAGCAGGGGGGTGGCCAGGGTGGCTGCTTCTACCGTTTCGCACTCGAAGGCGCGCACCAGTCGCCTCAGATCCTCGGGCTCCACGTCGGGCTCGTCTGCCTGCACGTTCAGGATCACGTCAAAGGCCTCATCTAGCTGCTCCACGGCTTCTTGCACCCGATCGGTCCCGCTGGCGTGATCGGCGTCGGTCATGACCACCTCGATGCCCAGGCGCGTACCCCATTCCATTACCTCCTCGCCATCGGTGGCCACCAAGACGCGCTTGATGGCATCACAGCGGTTCACTTGGCTGGCGGTGTGCGCGAAAAGAGGCAGCCCTGTTTCGGCCAGGAGCACCTTGCGCTCCAAACGCGTCGAGGCGAGTCGGGCGGGAAGGACAGCGAGGACGCGCAGCGGACCCTGTTGGGATCCAGGCTCCTGGTTCGCTGAACTCATGTGTAGCGTTACCGCCCGCGGACTTTGGTGGTCACCGTCGGAATCGAACTGGCTGAGCGCCACTGGGCGACGCGGTTGTGCATCTCCCTGAAGAGCTTGTTGCAGTCCTGATAGGCCTCTTGGCTCGAGCGGGAAAGCCGGGCGCTGAAGAGTATGTGCTGGCTGCGGCCGTCCTTGGAAACCTCAATGCTGCTGCTTGCCTCACCTGCTCTTTCAGGTGCCAGCCCGGCGCTGGCCAGCCCGAAATAACCCCACTCGTCGAAGGCCTTCAGGAGACCTGCGACGTACACGTCATCGGTAACCTTGGCACTGGCCGGTCGGTCGAG
This sequence comes from Planctomycetota bacterium, assembly GCA_012959525.1. Taxonomy (GTDB): domain Bacteria; phylum Planctomycetota; class UBA1135; order UBA1135. The sequence goes on along the minus strand of DUDB01000047.1, from coordinate 194,408 downwards.
TTGGGAGTGATAGGCTGCCCGTCGCAAGGTGACGTTCTCTCCCGCCACGTTCATTTCGACCAACATGCTGTCGTTGATGAGTGTCAGGACGATTCCGCTGCGATAGTCCCTGAAAGTGATATTCGTGGGATGGCCAGACACTTCCGGCATGGAGGCGCGCTTGGTATTGCCCGCGCAGGAGAGGCCCAGAGTGAGGGCGCCGAGGGTGAGGAGGGTTCTGGCCGCGGTTGATCTTGGGATGCAGTACATGATGCAGACGGTGGGGGCGATGGCTCTCCGTGGGCCCAATCCACCCCAATCATGGGCAATCCGGCTTCGGCGGACTCTATCCACAGGGCCTCCGAGCCTCAAGGCGTCCGGCTCCAAAACGCCGCGGTGACACCGCAAGGCGGTTTCAATCGGGTCTCAGTCCGTGGGCGACCCAGCTTCCTCTGCGCTTTTCAGCCTCTCGAAGTGGGGGCCCTCTTGGACGGGCAGAAAGAACCGTCCCACATTCGTTAACCCATCTTCGCTCCAGCGCCAGTCTGCCGCCGCTCCGCGCCGTGATTCCGGGGGTGTGTCGCGAGTGAACTTCTGGCTGCCGAATCGCGCCCGCTTCAGATTTCCTGAGACGCCCATGTGGGCTCCCGGCCCAGGCCAGAGGATTCCATTGCAGTTGTGAGGCACTGTGGGGTCGGGGGAGGCTTCCTTGCCACACTCGTCGCAGGCCCAGAAGAAAGTGAAGGCCCCGGTCCAGTGCTCCACCGGGATGACCTCCCCGTCGCGATAGGAGCCACCGATGGCGGGGCCGAGGTTCGCCCAGTCCCCGGTATTCGCGCTGGCGAGTACCGGCCAACTCTCGCGCACCAGCGTGCCCGAACCCAGGGTGTTGATGCGCTTGACCCCGTAGGCGGGCAGGTGGCGATTCTCCCACACTGGTGCGTCAGGGCCTGCACCGACCGTCGTCAGCCGATCCACGAAACTGTAGTCCGCAAGCATGGGAGCCCAGACGAACATGTAGGTCGTCAACCAACCCAGCCCATCTCCGGGCATGGTCTCGTAGGTCGATCCCAGTATCCACAGCTCCTCGTTCAGGGACGGTCGAATGAGACGCATGTGATCGCCGAACCCTAGCCTTTGGCGGACGCACTCGGCGATCCAGTACGTGAGGGCACGTTGGCCCGCGGGCGTGCGCAGGGTCAGGATCTGTTCAAGGACTCCGAAGAGATCCCGGGCGCCGAGCATCCGGGGACCGCGTAGAAGCTCGTAAAAGGTCGGGCGTGTCGGATCGAAGCCCTGGTCGCGCTTGTGCCGCAGGACGTACACGGGCCCGATGCTCTCGTGGACCTGTGGATCCCAGAAAATGGCCTCGACCGTGTACCAGGAGTTCACGAAGTGCATCAGCGTCTCATGGCCCCCTGAGGTGAGAAGGGGGCCGTGGACGATCAACCAGTCCAGCCGGTCCAGGGCTGGGATCACATTATCCGCCTGCACCTGCGGGGGCAGATGCGTCCAACCGTCCAGCTGATTGGGCAGCTTGATCAGGTTCAGATCCGGCCCCTCGCGACCGAACACGCTCCAGTGATAGGCGCTGGCCACCCGGACCCGACCTCGATTGAGGGCATGGGTCTCTTCGTCGACGTAGTGATCGACGATGAAGGGAATGGGCTTGTACCCGGCGTCCACCTGTTCTCGCACGTAGTCCATGGCGCGCCAGAACCCGCCGAACTTGCGGGTGTTCACCTTGTCCTGGGCGTTCACCGAGAGCAGCGCCGTCCCGATGAGGGTGGCAGCGGCCAGGGATCTCTTGGAGATCCTCCCGCGACAGGCCTCCAGGACGGCGTCCAGTCCCCAGCCCACGAGAGGCGCGAGTATGGGTAACAAGGGCAGCCAGAGGCGGAAGTCCTTGGCGCCCTTTTGGGAGAAGAGGTAGATGTTCAGCGCTCCCGCCACCAGCAGCAGGCTGGACGTCCAGGTGGCGCGCAGCAGTGCGCGGCCCACTCCGACCAGAGCCAGCAGGACGACAGGAGGTACGGCAAAGGTGAACAGGTTCGTCCAGTACCACGTGGGGTCCTGAGCGGCTGCAAGCACGCGGTTCGTCGTCAGCGGGTCGGTGAATACGTCCGAGTAGTACCAGAGGTACATGCTGTCGGCCCAGTTCGCCTTGCCGAGCTGAATGGCGAGGCGGGCCAGGATGCCCAGCACGTTCTCACCCAGATAGGCCACCAGGCTCGCGCCCCACGCCCCGTAGGCTACGCGGTCCATGGCCACCTGGAGGATCACGGCCAAGGTGAAGGTGAGTGCCATGGGGCGCAGGATCGCCAGGCTGCGACGGCGCTCACGCAGGATCACCATCAGGACCAGGGCGGCCGTTATGGGGATCGTCTTGTAGGCCATCCAAAGGGCAAGGCCGAGCCACAGGCCCGCCCACTTTCCGCGCTTCTTGTCGGGGGGTTCGAGTAGCTCCAGGACCCCGAGGCCCACGCAGATGGCGGCGCTCACTCCTGCCACTGGGGAGATCGAAAAGCGTAGAAACGTGGGGTTGGTGGCCAGCGCCAAACCGGCCCCGAATCCCGTCCAGGGCCCTCCAAGGGCTTTTCCGATCCGCACGGCGATCAGGACCAGGAGCAGGCCCAACCCCATCTGCAGCAGGCGGATCGTTGCGACGACCGGCTGGAGGTCCTCAATGCCCAGTAGATCCGCAGCCAGGAACAGTGGCGCCAGCAGAGCGGAGAACCCGAACGAGCGGATCTGCTGGGAGTCGATCACCGATTGGTTGCGCACCACGGCCTGCGCTCGCTCCATGTACTCCACGGAGTCGGCGAGCTGGTAGCCCTCGAGATTGATCCACGTGCCGAACTGCAGAGCCAGGGTCGCCACTGCGAGCAGGATCCAGGCGCGCCGCGAGGGTGCGTGCGCTGCAGATTGGGCGGTGTGGGGTAACTCCATGGGCGACCAGGCGACAAACGCCATGCGGCAGTAGTGTCTTCCGCGAACCGCTCGTAGGCAACACTGCCTTGGAACGGTTCATCGGGCCCGCCCTCTTTCCCCCTTTTGGGAATGAGGTTCGGTAGGGATCGCCTTCCTCGCCCTGCGTTTAACCCAGTTTCTTTTTGACTTGGTACCCCGCCGGTCGGGATCCTGCGTTCGGTGCAGCAAGTTGAGCCTCCGCTCATGCGGCACCTCTTTCGGGTCAAACGTAAACACATGCGAGCTTCAACAAGCTCCAACAGCTCTCACGAGTTCTTACAGGGGTTGCAGGATGGGCAAGGTCGAAAAAATCGTCGTTCTAGGAGTTCTCTTCGTCATCGTCTCCATTTTGGCGGTCTCGCTGGATAGGGGATTGGGTGGGGAGTCGCCCGAGGCGGGGGGGGGCCGTGTTGTGAACGCAGGTGCACCCGGCAGCGTGTTGCAACAACCGCAGGTCAATCCACGCAACCGTGGGCGGCGGGTTCCCGAACCCGGTTCTGCGGTCGAGGCGACGCCGAGCGCGGCAGTCACGCCCCTCCTGAGCGCCGAGGTCCAGGTTCCTGAGGCCGAGCAGAGCCCCATGCCGCCGACTTCCAGTGCCCCAGCCGTTATTGCCGAGGATTGGGATCTGGTGACCCTGGAAGGGCTAGAGGACCACCCGTTTGATCCGCAGATGATGCTCTACACGGCCGGGGCCGGAGAGGATTTTGTCAGCCTCTCCGAGCGCCTGTACGGAGATGCCGTGCATGCGCACACGTTGCGTTGCAACAACGAGGGCGTCCTCGCCATTCAGGAGGGGCAGGTGCTGCTCGTCCCGGTGACGAGCGACAACGCCGGTGACCTGATGCACGAGGTCGCCTCGGGCGAGAGCCTGTGGAAGATTGCCGAGCGCATCTATGGCGAGGGCAAGGGCTACCGGTGTGACGACATCTACGAGGCCAACCGTGACGTGCTGGGTTCGCCGGATGATCTCCAGCAAGGGATGATGTTGCGGGTGCCTCTGCTGCCGGAGTGAGTTCGGGCGCCGGCCCTCTCTAGCGCAGCGAGTAGCGGTCCAGCTTCTTGTACAGGTGGCTGCGCTGCATACCGAGTTCTTCGGCCGTGCGCTTGATGTTGCCTTCGTTGCGCTCCAGGCGCATGCGGAAGAAGTGCGCCTCGGAGAGATTCTTGAACTCCTCGAAGGTGTTCGCTTCGTAGGGGTCCTCTCGAGCCGAGTCGTGTGCGCTGGGCAGCGGGGCGAGAGATGGGCCAGCGGCCAGCATGTGCTCGATTTCCTGTAGCCCGATGACTCCACCGTCGGCGAACACCGCGGCACCCTCCAAGAGGTTTCGCAGTTGACGTACGTTGCCCGGCCATGGGTGTTGCATGAGCTGCTGGACAGCCTCGGGGCTGAGTGCCAGAGCTGCGCGGCCCGTGCGCTCGGCCATCTGGGCCAGGAAGTGCTCCGCCAGAGAGGCGACGTCCTCCCGGTGGTCCCGCAGGGCCGGTACCTCGAAGGGCACCACATTGAGGCGGTAGAAGAGGTCCATGCGGAAGGACTTCGCCTCCACGGCTTGGGGCAGATCGGTGTTTGTGGCCGCAATCACGCGCAAATCGACCGGGCGGGCCTTGGACTCGCCGACCCGGGTGATCTCGTGGGTTTCCAGGGCACGTAGCACCTTGGCCTGGGCATCGAGGGGCATGTCGCCCACCTCGTCCAGGAACAGGCTACCTCCCTGTGCCGCCTCGAAGTGTCCGATGCGGCTCTCGACCGCGCCCGTGAACGAACCCCTCTCGTGCCCGAACAACTCGGACTCCACCAATTCGTGGGGGATGGCCGCACAGTTGACCGTCACGAACGGGCCCGTTGCTCGTGCGCCCAGGTAGTGGACGTTGCGCGCGATGATCTCCTTGCCCGTTCCGTTCTCTCCGGTGATCAGGACCGCCGCATCGGACTGAGCGACGCGGTGCACCTGTTCGCGCAGCGATTCCATGGCCGCGCTGGCACCGATGATCTCCCAGCGGTTGGTGAGCTGGCGACGCAGGCCCGTGTTCTCCGCGGCCAACTTGCGCATGCGCAGGGTGGCGCGCAGCGTGACGAGGACCCGGTTTTCATCCAGGGGTTTCTCGAGGAAGTTGCTCGCTCCTCTCTTCATCGCGTCCACCGCTATGGCAACGTCTCCGTGCCCGCTGATCAGGATCACGGGCGGCGCGGGTTCCCGTTCTTGGATGGCGTCGAGCAAGCCCAGTCCGTCCAGGCCCGGCATCTTGAGGTCCGTTAGCACGAGGGCGGGCGAGCGCCCCTCCTCGGATTCCCGATCCAGGCGAGCGATGGCCTCCTTGCCGTCCTTGGCAGTCCACACCTCGTAGCCCTCATAGGTGAGGAGCATCTCCAGGGACTGGCGGATGTCCCCCTCGTCATCCACTACGAGGATCGCCGCCCGCTGCCCCTCTCCGTTCTTGTCCTTCGTGTTCATGGCTACAGTTTCGTACCCTGCCCGCTTGAGGGCAACGACCCGGGGGCGCCCCTTCCGTTAAATGGACCAGATACAACGCAAATTGGAGCTGGGCGAGGCCCGTATCGGTGGTGTCCTGTCGGGCACGTCTGCCGATGGGATTGACGTCTCCGTTGGGCGTTTCGGTCTGGAGGGTGGGGAACTGCGCCTTTTGGAGGCTGAGATCCACTGCACTCAAGCCTGGCCCGACGACCTGGCCTCACGCGTTCGGGCCTGTCTCGACGGCGAGCCCCAGGATCTGAGACAGACGGCTCTCTTGCACCGGGATCTGGGCCGCGCCTTCGGCCGTGCGGTGCGCGAGGTCTGTGATGCTGCGGGCCTGCGCCTGGATCTCCTGGGCAGCCACGGCCAGACGGTCTATCACCACGATGGTGCCGAGCCCTCAGGTCCGGCCAGTCTGCAATTGGGTGACGGCGACTTCGTGGCCGAGGAGGCGGGCTGTCCGGTGGTGAGCGACTTCCGCCAGGCTGATCTGGCAGCGGGCGGTCAGGGTGCACCCCTGTCGGGCTACGCTGACGATGTCCTGTTTGCCGGACAACCCGAGCCGCTGTGCGTCCTGAATCTGGGAGGCATGGCGAACCTGACCTGGTTGAATGGTGAGCAGTTGTTGGCTTTCGATACAGGGCCCGCCGGAGCTCTCTTGGACGGACTGGCGCGGCGGCACCTGGGAGAGCCCATGGACCGGGACGGATCTGCCGCAGGGAGAGGGTGCATCTTGCCCGGCGTGTTGGCCGCTCATCTCGGCCACCCCTTCTTCCGTGAGCCCCCCCCCAAGAGCACGGGGCGCGACACCTTTGGTGAAGCTTGGATCCAGTCCTGGGGAGGGCCGGGGGATTCCGCGGAGGATCTTCTGGCGACTGGGGTGAGGCTCGTGGCCGAGTGCGTGGGGCTGGAGATGGACCGCTCCCTGCCATTTCTGCCCGAGACCCTCTGGGTGGCCGGTGGGGGGGTGCACAACGGGACTCTGATGGACGCTCTGCAGGATGCCGTGGCAGCCCGGAGCCCGGCCTGCAGAGTGACCCCGAGTGGGGACGCCGGCGTGGATCCGGACGGGCGAGAGGGGCTCCTCTTCGCTGTCCTGGCCGCGCGCTGGGCCATGGGGGAGGGCGTCACTCGCCCTGAGGCCAGTGGTGCGGCCTTGGGACGGGTCCTGGGCAAGCTGAGCCCGGGGCCAGCCCATTCCCGGTCCGGATCCAGGCGCCTGGGCCTGTAACCACCCCCATCTCAGAGGGGTAGGGCATCGCGCGGGATGGGCCCGTGAGCCGGGTGCAAGCCAGACTCACGACCCACGGCCAGACCCTGTCCTGGGGCGTTCCCTTGACCCTGAAGCCGGTCCCGTTATCATTCCGCCACCCACCCTTGCCCCTCCTGACCCTAGTCTCTGGGTTCCCAAGCCAATCCGGCTGCCGGGATCCAGCGTGCGGTGAGGTGGTCCAGAGTGGCCTCGGCTTTCAATCCTTCTCACGTTCACCCACCTCTGCGGGCCGCCAGCTGTACTCAGCTGGCCCAGGCCGGGGTGGAATCTCTCCCCCCCAAGAACCTCCCCTCCTTCGAGGAATCGACATGACCCTCGCTCTGATCCGCGACCTGGGCAAGACCACGAGCCTCTGTGTGGCACTGACTGGTTTGGCTATCACTGGTTTGGCTTTCACAAGCCCCGTCCACGCTGCCCCCGCCCCCGTTCTGAGCGGAGACGCCGCCGATGATTTCCAGGAGGGTGTCAGCCTTCTCAGGGAAGGCAAGAAGGCAGAGGCCTTGCAAGCTTTCCAACGAGCGCTGGCGAGCGACCCCAGCAACGACGCCGCCTACGAGCTCTGGAAGAGCACGGACGAACAACTGTTCCTCGACATGTTGGTGGAGGGGGGCGAGTTCGAGCTCGTCGCCAAGCGCTTCCTCGACCGTGCGCGATTGGGACGCACTGAGCGTCGCAACGATGCGGATGCCATCGCCAGCTTGGTTGACACGCTCAAGGGCGCCTCGACTTCGTCCGAGCGTCGGGCCGCCATCAGTGCCCTGTCCGCCGAGCACGGAGAGTACGCCGTTCCTCGTCTTGTGCGCGTTCTCGCCGATTCCGCGGACGAGGACTGGCGCGTCATTGCCATGCACTCGCTGACGCAGATGGACTCCGACGTGGTCCTGCCCCTGATCGAAGCCCTCAACACCAGCGATGCCTACCAGCGCGCCAACGTCGCCATGGTGCTCGGGCACATCGGTGACGGCCGTGCCGCCGCCGCTCTCAGCCTGGTTGCCGGCACGGATGCCGACGGCAAGGTTCAGCGCGCCGCCACGAAGGCCGCCTCCAATTGCGGGGCAAGTGGTTCCTCCCAGGCCCAGTACCTGATGTTGGGTGAGGACTACTACTACCGCCGGGACAACGTCCTGCGCGATTTCGACTACAGCGACGTGACTTGGTCCTGGGCAGACGGTGGCCTCACGGGCACCGCCACTCCTCGCTCCATCTATCACAGCACACTGTCCAAGCGGGCCTACATGGCCGCTCTCTCTCAGGCTTCCACCAGCACCGAAGCCCTTGCGGGTATTGCGCGTGCCGCCGTGGACGTCTCCACACGCTTGAACCGCCTAGCGGATTCCGGTGAAGATATCAGCGATCACCAGGGAGCCGCTGACGGTGGTCCGATGATCGCCGCCTCCTGTGGTGTTGAAGCGCTGGATCTTGCTCTGCACTGGTGCGTGGTCGCCGACGATCCCGCAACGGGTGCCGCCCTGGCCCAGGTCCTGAGCGCCTGTGCCGGCAGTGGGACCGCGGGTCTCCAAGCGGCTCTCGGCTCCAGTGATGGATCCCTCCGCGGCGAGGCCGCCGTGGCCATGGGAGCCATCGCCGCTCGTACCGGAAGCGGTGCCTCTGACGCCCTCGTGTCCGCCTTGGGCGACGCCACGGGTCGTGAGATCATGCGCCTCGTGGCCGTCATCGACGGCAACGCGGATCGCGCTAACAGCCTCAGCGGTTCCATCGCTGGACCCGGGGTGCTCGTGAACCATCGCGATACGGGAGCCGGAGGCATCAGCCTCCTGCGCCGCGTCAGCGGCTTTGACGCCATCGTCGTCGGTGACCAGATCGGCGGCATGACCGTGGATCAGGTTCTGGCCGCTGCCAGCTTGGGTGGTTCTGACACGCCCATCTTCCTGGTCTCTTCCGACGCGGACACGGCAGACGCTTATTCTGATCGGGTCAGTGGAGTGATCAGTGACCTCTCCGACCTCTCCGAGTTGGACGCCGTTCTTGAGGCCGGACTGACCGGCGACCGCGCCCGAGCCGACGACCTGTCCCGTCGCGCCGCTGCGGTCCTGGGTGCGCTTGCACACTCCGGTGCCGACATCAGCTCGGCCCTGGGTGGTTTGGCCCAGCCCATCGGCCACCGTGCCGATGATGTCACCATCGTTGCCCTGGGCGCTCTGGCGAGTGCCGGCACCATGGCCCAGGCTGAGGCCATCCTTGCCGTCGTCACGGACGAGAGTCGCTCCGACGCCGCTCGGACCGCAGCTGGTCGTGCCTTGGCCGGAATCTTCGGCAGGCATGACGTGGGTGGCGATTCCCTTGGCGGGCTGGCTGCCGTGGTCCTTTCGGACGCGTCTCTCAGCGTGCGCACTGCCGCAGCACAGGCCATTGGTTTGGCCAGCCTCACCGGTAGCGAGCGCGCAGGCCTCGTCGGCGACATCTAGCGAAGAGGTTCGGGGTTCACGCCCCAGAAACCCACTTCAAGGACCTAGTGGCCTCCCCAGGAATCCGATTGGGCCGGGGGAGGCCACTTGTATGCTTGCGATTCCCACGGACTCCTCTAGAGTCCCTGACGGGGGCGTCCGAGGGCTCCCTCCTCCAAAACAAGCCAGAGTAGCTCAATGGTAGAGCACTGCTTTCGTAAAGCAGAAGTTGTCGGTTCAAATCCGATCTCTGGCTCCATCCTCGCCTGAGAGCGTAGGGGCCTGGCTCGATCAACAGCACGCGCTCCACGGCTAGGATTTTTGCGTTTGATTCGGGTTTCAGCGTTTTTTGGGGTCCATGACTGGCCCCTCGGGGCCAGTATTTGGCTACTGCCATGACTGCCGCCTCTTCGGATTTTCCACTCGTCGTGACTGAGGGCGACGGGCTCTCCTCGACCCATCTCGCCTTCCAGGGTGGAGATCTGTTTGTGCACTCTGCTCCGGCGCCCGGCAAGGGCAGGTCGAACGAGGACGCCGCCGCTGCCGTGGCCTGGGGTGGGACCCAGGGGGTGCTTGCCGTGGCCGATGGTCTGGGCGGACAACCGAGTGCGGACCAAGCTTCTGGAATCCTCGTGCGCGCTCTGGGGGCGTTGACACCTGCACTGGGCGATGAGCTGGGCCCCACCGTTGAGCGCACTCTCGAAGGTGTGAACCAGTCGATCATGGATCTGGGGGTGGGGGCGGGGACGACTCTGGCGCTCGTGGAGTTCTCCGCCGAGGGCCTCTCCTCCAGCCACGTCGGCGACTCCATTGTCGCCCTGGTGGATCGCGATGGGCTTCCCAAGCTGAGAACCGTTTCTCATTCGCCCGTGGGCTACGCGCAGGAAGCGGGCCTGCTCACGGAACTCGAAGCCCTAAGACATCCCGATAGGCACGTAATTTCGAACATGGTGGGGGCGAAGTCCATGCGCGTGGAGCGCAGTGAGTTCGTTCCCTGGGAGCCGGGAGACACGCTCCTGATCGCCAGCGATGGGCTGACTGACAACATGCTCACCGAGGAGTGGGTGGACATTCTCGTCGTCGCACCCCCGCGGCTTGCGGGCCCTACGCTGGTGGCGCTGGCAGAGGAGCGCATGGCCGAGGGGTCTGATGTGATCCCCGGGAAGCCCGACGATCTGACCCTGATCGTCTATCGTCGGAACTGATGAGCTTCGGGCCCATCCTCTGAATCCGATTGCGAGTCTTCAGCCTGCTTGCCGGTGTGCTTGCGGAGTTCGTTGGCCAAGATAATCAGCGTTGGGCCGAGCTTGAGCAGCGGTAGGCCCAGGGCAGAGACCAGGAGGACCCAACCAAGCGTCTTGATGCCGGGGTCCTGCACAACTCCCAAGCAAAGGGCAGCTGCCAGGAGCAGGGACCAGAACCAGGTGGAAATGTGGGCCCACTCCTGCATGAGTAATTGAAGGGGGTCGCTTGCCTCAAAGTCCTTGGCCATGGCCTGTACGTATCCGATTCTGTGCCTCTGAACCAGTTCTGCGTTTCGAGCCCGGAATATAGGCTCTGCATTCAGCCTCCCGGCCTTGGTACATTCGCCAGCGCCCGCATGCTTGCCCTCCCCTTCCAACGCCCCTTCCTGATCGGGGTTGTCCACCTCCTGCCCACTCCGGGTTCTCCCGGGCATGCCCCGTCCGGCGCGAGTTGGCTGGCGCGGGCGCGTGAGGATGCCGATGCCCTTGTGGCTGGCGGTTGCCACGGCATCATCGTCGAGAACTTCGGCGACACGCCCTTCTTCCCCGACCACGTACCTGCCGAGACCATCGCCAGCCTCGCCTTAGCCCTGAGTACGGTTATCGACCGGGCTCAGGGCAAGCCCGTGGGGGTGAATGTCCTGCGTAACGACGCACGCGCAGCCTTAGGCTTGTGCGCGGCGACGGGTGCCTCGTTCCTGCGCGTCAACGTGCACTCCGGGGCCATGGTTACCGACCAGGGTCTGGTCGAGGGGCAAGCGGCGCATACCCTTCGGGAGAGGCAGCGCTTGCAGCTGCAGACGCCGATCCTGGCGGATGTGCACGTGAAGCACGCTGTACCTGTGGGCGCTGCATGCCTTGCCGACGCGGCGCGCGATGCCGTGCACCGCGGCCATGCCGATGCCCTAGTGGTGAGCGGCTCGGCGACCGGGTCACCTGCGGATCTGCAGGATCTGGAGACGGTGCGCGAGGCCGTCGGGCCGGGCACGCCACTCCTGGTGGGATCGGGCTGCACCCTCGACAACGCCACCCAGTGCCTTGGTTGGGCAGACGGGCTGATTGTGGGGACCGCGCTCAAGCACGATGGCGACGTTCATCAGGCCGTGGACGTGGATCGGGTACGGGCTCTGGTCTCGGCCGTGGAGGGTGCGTGACCTTGGAGTGGGGGGGAGGCGCTGGGGCCGAGCACCTGAGCGGCCGTAGCCTGTGTGCCGGTGACACCTTTGGTCGTGCCCTCTGGGTGGGGCGGGAGACTTGGACCTCGCCCACCGAGCGCATTGAGCAGGGTTGCGTGGCACGCGAGCTGAACACCTTTCGCCACGCCCTGCTCTGCGCTCTCACCGAAGCCAAGAATGCTCGGGATGCACTGGTGGCAGAGGATCTTGGCCCGGCTGACCAGGCTCTGGTCCTGGTGAACCAGCACATCCATGCTTTGTGTGATGCAGTCTGGGTTGCGGATGTGGAATCTCTCGTCATGACGGAGCACCTGAGTGTGCGCTCTGCCATTCACAAGGTCTTGGTCGATGCGCAGCGGGTGGCTCACTTGGTGCGCGACCCCCAGCCCCGCCGACGGGCGAGGCGCCTCGCGGGCGTGGGGCGCTGCGTGCTGGCTGGTTTGGACGAGCGTCGTGCTGCGCCGGCCCTTCACCCGCCAGGCACGGGCACGGTTTTGCTGGTGAGCGACGAGCTGTTCTTGGCGGATCTGCTGCCCGCTGGTCCCGTGTGTCCCGTGGCCGTGGTCTGTGCAGCGGGCCTCTTGGGTGAGGATCTGTTGAGTTTGCTGCAGGCTCGCGGCATGCCTGCCGTGGAGCTTGAATCCGGAGTGCCTGTCGTCCTCCAGAACGGAGACTGGTTGCGTGTCACCGCGCGGGAGCCTGGGCAGGAGGGGCGCGTGGGAGGAGACCCCGGGGGATCGGACGCCCTTCTGGTTTAGGGCTTGCGGCTCAAAGGATGGTGACCCGGGGGAAGCCCCGGACGATCTCCACGACCTTGCCTTCCGCGGGGGCTCCACCGGGATCCAGGGCAGCCGCCATGGCCTCCGCCACGGCTTCCATCCGGTCCTTGGGGCCCAGGGATACCAGTGCAGAGCCGGAACCGCTGATCGTGGCACCGTACGCGCCCGCCCGGCAAGCGGCCTCCATGGCAGCCTTGCCTCCCGGTATCAAGGGCAGGCGGTAGGGCACGTGCAGACGGTCCAGGAGGCCCTCCCGCAGGAGCTGTGCATCACCCTTGCGGAGTCCCTCGAGGAGCAGGGCCAGGCGTCTGGGATTCTCCGAGGCGTCAGCGTGAGGGAGCGTATCGGGAAGTGCGCTGCGGGACGCCTCAGTCGTGAGACAGGTTGCAGGCCAGGCCAGGGCAATTCCGATGGATGGGTGGAATTCCTGTTGGACCACGCGCAAGTCGGTGGCCAGGGGAACGCCCAGCGTGCAGCCGCCGAGCAGGGAAGCGGTCGAGTTGTCCGGGTGGCCCTCCATTTCCAGTGCCCACTGTAGGACGTCCGGGCCCGGGGGCTGATCCGGATTCTCACCAGCCAGGGCGCGGGCCAGAGAGAGGCCCGCGGCGATGGCGGCGCCGCTCGACCCGAGCCCTCGGGCCACCGGGATCTCGGAGTGGGCCCGCAGTTCAATTCCCGGTGTGCGCGCTTCGAAGCCCTGGAGTCCTCGCCGCAGCGCTTGGATCAGGAGATTGTCCTCGCCACCCGGCCAGGACTTTGCAGTTCCTGAGCAGGGGCCCAACTCGATACCATCACCTTCACGGGGGAGGCACTCCACGGTCAGGTAGATCGAGAGGGCCAGGCCTAGGCAGTCAAAGCCCGGGCCGAGGTTTGAGGTGGAGCCCGGGACGCGGACTTGCAGGGGGGGGGAGAGGGCTGCGGACATGGAGCCATTGTGGGGATCGGATCGCCTCGGGGCGAGATGGGCGCCCTCGGAGTCTCTGGATCTTCCGGCTGCCCATCTCGGATTCTCCTCCCCATCGGCACCGAGCGGGAACGCCCTTCCAGTTAGTGGTTGAATGAGGTGCCCATACTACATAGGGTACCGGTGCGGAAAGGCACTAGGGGATAGGCGCTTATGGGAGGACACGCGGGTGGGCAGGCCCACCAGGGGTGGTTCTCGGGCGGTTGACCTCGACTCGCCGGGGGTTCCTGCCCTTGGTCGAGACCCATTCTGGGCGCCTTCGTCGATGTTCCCCGGACGCGCTTGGTAGCGACCTTCAGCAGAGCTGCTGGACCCTGCCAGCCCCAACCTCCAGCCAAGATGACCTACGAAGTTCACGAAGAGAAAGACCGCTTCTCCTCCCGTTTGGCCACGATTCCTGGAGTGCGCACCATGCCTTCCGTCGGGGATTGGATTCTTCTGGCAGTGGATTCTCCCAGTGATCTGGCCCGGAAAGTGAACCGCAGATTGGCCCCCGGGACGGCCTTGGGTCGAGCATTCGACCAGGGTGAGGAGCGTAGCACTCCTCCCATCAGTGTCCCGCGCAACATGGAAGGTCAGGTGCGCGTGCACGTGCGCGACCCCAAGGTCAATGAGGTGTTGCTCAACACCCTGCGGGACGTCGTCGCCTGACCTCTCTCGCCTGACCTCTCTCGCCTGACCTCTCTCGGTGGGCAACTCGGGGTGGGCAACTCGGGGGATAGGAAAGCTACCCGAAGGGTGATCCCCGCCCGTTCATCGATGTAGCCTCTGGTTCTGCCCATGGGACTAATCACCACAGGTCTCCTCACGATCCTCTCTTTCCAGGGGGCGCTCCAAGGCGAGCATGAGCGGGCGCAAGAGACCTCCCGCGAAGCGTGGGTCGCAGAGCTCTACGCAGAACATTCGAAGACGCGTGTCGTCGACCTGATTCTTCCCGGCACCCACGACTCGGGGTCCTACGCGATCACGGCATCGTCCCCGCCTGCACCCGGGGCGCCGGAAGCCTACTCCAAGGTTGGGGACATCGCTTCGGTCTGGTCGAAGACCCAAGACCAGACCTTGGAAGCACAGCTCCGCGGCGGCGTTCGCTACCTCGACCTGCGTGTTGCTCACTTCGAGGATCGGCTCGTGTTGGTCCACGGCCTCGTCTCGTGCGATCTGGACGAGGCCTTGATGGGGGTGCGCCGTTTTGCCCGGGACGAACCACGCGAGCCCGTTCTCCTCGACCTGCAGGCCATGCCAGGAGTGAGCGCGCATGATGAGCTCCATAAGCTCCTCCAGGAGATCCTCGGAGACCACCTCTTTGCCAAGGTGGCGTCGCCAAAGAAGTGGACCCTCGGACACCTCTGGTCAGCGAAGCGCGCCCTCATTTGCATCGTCGGTCACTCGGAATTCGCCGCGCGCGAGCCCGAATACAGGGACCGCCGCCTGCTCGACAGCGTCTGGACCGATTCCAGAAAGGTCGAGGCGCTCCGGAGTCGCCTGGATTCGAGGCTGCGTGGACGTGACCGCGACAGGTTCCAGTGCGCCTACCTCACCTTCACGCCGGAGCTCGAGACGATCATCCTAGGGGGCTTCATGAGGGGCGGGGGACTGCGCTCCCTGAGTCAGCCCCTCTTCGAGCTCCCCGGCGAGTGGATTCCAGAGTGGATGGAGGAGGGCCTCCGACCGAACGTCGTCTCCGTCGACTTCTACGAACACACCAACGTTGTCGACTCCGTTATTCAAGCGAACCAGCTCCTGCTCGCTCGCTAGAGGTCGTGCGCCGCCCCCGGGCCTGAGCACTTGAAGTAGACTCTGATCATGATTCTCGCCGCCCTGTTGCCGTTCGCTCTTCTTGTCCAGGATCCTCTTCCCAAGGCGGATCCCGAGGTCTCCCGCTCCTCCCTTCGACATCACCTAGAGTTCCTCGCGTCGGATGAGCTCAAGGGCCGCGGCACCGCGACGCCTGAGAGTGCACGCGTCAGCGCCTACATTGCGCGCAGCTTGGAACGATCGGGCGTGCAGCCCGGTCAGGGCAAGAGCTACTTCCAGAGTGTGCCCCTACTGACGACCGCCTTCGAAGGCCCCCCTCAGTTGAGCATGTGGAGCGCAGGTGAAGCGGAGGCCCACACTCTCGAAGAGGGAGTCGAGTTCAGTGTCAGTATTCAGGGCGATCCGAACTCCACCGCAGTATTGCGCACCGTGGTGGTGGAGGAGGAAGAAGACCTGCCCAGCGAGGCCGACCCGAACGTGGCTCTCGTCATGCACTCCTCGCGCCGTAAGAGCTTTGGCTGGTTGGAGGACCACGGCTTCAAGGATGGAGTTGGCTTTGGGTTGATCGTCCGCGTGCGCCCTACACGCACCGGGCAGTCCCGGGGCTTGCCCCGACCCCGGGTGGAGCGTGCCTGGCTCGCGGCAGAGGACAAGCCCGACGTGCTGACTGTCATGGGGCCGGCCGCCCAGGATCTGTGGGACGGCAAGCTCGAACGCTTGCAGCTGAGCCTGTCGGGCCAGCGCCGGCCCACCCCTGAGCGCAACGTGGTGGGGGTACTGAAGGGTGTTGGGACACCCGAGCGGCCCGACCTGAAGGACGAGGTCATCGTCCTCTCCGCGCATTTCGACCATGTGGGCCTGCTAAGTGGCGAGGCCGAGGAGGGCGTCGACGTGATCCGCAATGGAGCCGACGACGACGCCAGTGGGTGTGCGGTCCTCATGGAGTTGGCTGAGGCCCTGGGTTCGGGCCCGCCCCCCGCCCGCACGGTCGTGTTCCTGTTCTGTGCCGCCGAGGAGATGGGCATGTGGGGCACCTACTACTACGCCGACAACCCCTCGGTGCCCCTTGAGCACATCGTCTGCAACCTGAACCTGGAGATGCTCGGGATGCCGGACGAGCTGGCCGGGGGCGTGGGCAAGGTCTGGCTGACCGGTTTTGAGCGCACGAATCTGGGGCCACTGTTCGTCTCGGCGGGCTTCGACGTGGGCCCCGACATGCGGCCCGAGCAGAACTTCTTCGAGCGCTCCGACAACATTGTCTTCGTCAAGAAGGGCATTGTCGGGCAGACCCTCTCCACTGGAGGGGACAACCCCAACTACCACCAGGTGACGGACGAGGTGGACACCCTGAACTTTGAGCACATGCAGCGCTGCGGCCAGGCGGCTCTGGAGGCGGCGCGTCTGCTCACGAGCGGCCAGGTCACACCCGCCTGGAACGAAGGCGAGCCCAAGCTCGGGCGACGGTGATTTATGGGATCACTCGGCGCCGTTTTGTTCCCAGGGGGCGTTTTCCTCGCTAAGATCCTGCCCTCACAACCGCAATCGAACTGAAACCCAATTCCATCCATGGCCAGTAGCACCAAGCACAGGACGCACCTCCACAAGGAGAGTTCGAGTAGCGAGAATCGACCCGCACGCAAGAAGGATCGGCGCCTCTCGGCCGGGACGGCCAACCGTTTCGACCTCTACCAGCGCTCCGTCAACTCACCGGAGACCGACGTGGACTTCCTGATCGAGGCCTATGAGACGATTCGTGGCCGCAAGCCCTTGCACCTGCGCGAGGACTTCTGTGGGACGGCGAACCTGGCGGCGGAATTCCTGACGCGAGATCCGAAGAACACCGTCGAGGGTTTCGACCTGGACCCCGAACCCATGAAGTGGGGCAAGGGCAAGAACTTCGATCGCGTCGAGGACCGCGACGCTCGTATGACCTGGCACGAGAAAGACGTGCGTAGCCCGGCGGACAAGGCACCGGACGTGACCATCGCGGCCAACTTCTCCTACTGGGGCTTCAAGGAGCGCGAGGAGCTGCTGGGTTACCTGCGATCGGCCCGCGAGGACCTGGCCGAGGACGGGATCATGGTCATGGACCTGTACGGCGGTCCCGAGGCCCTGAACGAGATGGAAGAGGTACGCGACATCGATGGCGCGTTCGACTACATCTGGGACCAGAAGAGTTGGGAGCCGGGCACAGGTCGCTACCAGTGCTCCATCCATTTCCGCTTTCGCGATGGATCGGAGATGACCGACGCCTTCACCTACGACTGGCGTTTCTGGCACCTGACGGAACTGCGCGACATCCTGCTCGAAGCGGGGTTCTCCAAGGTCACCTGCTACTTCGAGGGCACCGACCCCGATGACGAGACCGAGGGGGATGGGATCTTCAGCCCCGATCCCGTTGGCGAGAACTGCGACGCCTGGCTGGCGTATATGGTCTCAGAGAAGTAGCCCCCTGAGGTTGGGTGCTTCAGGCTCCGGGCCAGAAGTAGATGAAGACGCTGGCCACGGCAAAGGCGTAGAGCGCTGAGTCGAACAGCTCCTTGAGGCAGACCTTCCAGGAGCCGGCCTTCCAGATGGGGACACAGATCTCGGCGCAGCCATAGGACATGAAGGCGATGGTGCCGGTGACCTTGGCGACGGCCTTCCACTCCGCACCGGGCGCCATGACGAGCCCTGCGATCCAAGCCACGACGCTGGAAACGAAGAGCGTCATCACGAACCACTGGCCCAGACTCTTGCCCATGGTCCAGGGCCCCTTGGGGCAGACGTACAGCATGCCGGTGGGACCTTCGGCCCAGGACGCCTGAAACGCTTCGGATTTCATGTCCGCGAAGCTGCCGCAGTGGGGGAACGCGTACTGACCCTCGCCCACGCCGGCTGATCGCAGGGCGTCTCGGACGGCCTCTTCGTCGGGCAGCTTGTCGAAATCCGACAGGTGATGGGTGGACACCATCCGCAGCACGAAGGAGAGGAAGAAGACGGCAACGGACGCCAGCAGGATGGGCAGCCAAAGGGATGCGAGGGCGACCATGGAGGGACTCCTTGGGAGATGTGTGTGTGGGGGGCGGTGAGGAGTGACCGATCCTATTGGCGCCAATCCCAAGAGCACAACGGATGGCTCTCCGAAGCCCCGCCCAACGGCCTGCAGGCTTACTCGGAGTGCTCGGTCACGTTCTTCACCATGAACAGATCGTCCACATCGAAGGTGACCGGGGTCGTGATGCCGTAGCCGCGGGGCATGGACTTCAGCTTGATCTCCAGGAGAGCCTGGGGCTTGATGCTGCTGACCACGTCCGTGACCTCGTCGCCCTCGTTCTCGGGGATCTCGACGAGCACAATGGGCCGGTCGACGATGGGCGTCACCAAGAGCTTCTCGAAGTGCTCCTTGCAGTGCTCGCAAGAGAGGCGATAGAGGATCACGTGTGCCGGCGGGGGGATCATGTCCACCACGCTCGGATCCTCAAAGAACCCGACCAGATCCAGATCGTGGATCATCTCCCCCTCCCACTGGGATGGGGTGAAGTGGTGCCAGTCGGCTCCCTCGGTGTCGACGACCAGAGTCTCTTTTCCGGTGTTCTCGTCGATCGTGACGGTGACCTTGGCCTCGGTGAACTTGAACCACGGGTAGATGAGAACAAGCGCGAACAAGGGCAGGAGCTTGACGATGGACCCGCACTTCTCGGGCCCGACCCGCCAGCTGCGGCGTAGGACGAGGCCCGCCAGAAGCGCCGAGTCGATGACCATCATCATCCAGGGCTCGATGGGCACCTTGGAACCAAAGCAGCCGCAGCTCGCGTCACCGCTACGCATCATCTGCAATAGGAGCAGATCGAAGGCGATGAACATCAGGACGAGCAGCTTGGCTCCGCAGCGCGGTCGCATGAAAGCCAGGATGACGATCGACAGCTCAATGCCAATGGCCAGGCGAAAGCTCCACGCGGGGCGCAGGAGGGGAAACTCCTGGATCGTGGGGGGCAGATCCGCGGGAGTTCCAGCGAAGAGCTTGAAGAGGGCCCCGGCCGCAACCCATAGGGCGGCCAGGGTGAGGACGTGCCTGGCGCCGGAGGGCGCGGGTGTGGTCGGTGTAGTCATGGAGTCGCTCGGGGGGCAAATGAGTACGGGAGGCGGCGCGGACTGTGAGTCCAGGAGGATTGTTCGGCAGGCAAGCTCTCACCCTGGCGACAATTCTGCTCTCAGCTTCGCCCAGAATCCCTCGTCTTCTCCCCACTCCATCCCCGCCAGGACGACGTAGCGCTTCTCCTCCAGCTCCTTCAGTGCCCCCTCGCCAACGGCTCCCTCGAAGATCCCCAGTTCCACGCCTCCGGCACCGCTTCCCACCTCCATGAACACGTCGGCCCCCCGGGTGCCTACGGGTATGGCCTCGCCTCCAACCTCCCGCGCCTCGAAATCCCGGACCCAGAGCCCGTCCCCCAGGCTTCTCAAGCGCCGCACGAGGCCCGCCCCGGCAAATCCCAGCACGAAGGCCCGTCGGCGCTCGACCCGGCCGTCGGCTCCCTCGCGGTCCGGCTCGCCCCGGCCAGAAGCCAGGGTGAGGAATCCCGCCCGGTTCAGTGCCGCCAGGACATCCTGCACGCCGTCGCTCTCCTCGTCAGTGGAATCTGCACCCCAGCCGGGAAAGGAGTCCACCCGGCCCTCGACAAAGCGGGCCCCCAACTCGCACAGGGTGGCGAAGTCCTCGGCTCGGCTCCACGCCGCTCCCCCGTCCACTGCGCGCTCATCCATGGTCACAGAGTAGTTTCTCACAGGCTGGAGCGCTCCCCCGCTACACTGCCAACCCGCTCCCTCCACCTCGACCACCCACCTCCCCATGTTCGACCTGCTCTCCGACCCCTACATCCTCTCCATCGGCTTGTACCTGTTGGCCCTGGTGGGCGTCGGCATCTACAAGGCCCGGTCGGTCAAAGACAGTGAGGATTTCATGGTCGCGGGGCGGACTCTGCCCTGGTACATCCTCGTCGGTACCCTGCTCGCCACGTGGATTGGTAGCGGATCCCTGTTCAGCGGGGCGGGTCTGGGATACCGCAACGGTCTTGCGGGCCTCTGGTCGAGCGGCGGTGCCTGGATTGGCATCGCCTTTGTGTTCTTCATTGCGCGGCGCATTCGGAACATCGGAAAGGTCACCATTCCCGACATCTTTCAGGCGCGTTACGGAGCACCGGCAGCGGTGCTGGCGACGATCACAACGGTCATCGCCTACATGACGATCGTCTCATATCAGTTCAAGGGTGGTGGCAAGGTTCTCTCCATAGTCTCCGAAAATGCGATCACGCCTGAAATGGGGATTGTCGTCACGGCAGTATTTGCCATCACCTACACAGTACTGGCGGGTATGTACTCGGTGGTCTACACCGACGTCATCAACGGTGTGCTGATGACTTTCGGGGTTCTCGGGGCGCTGTATTGGATCGTTGACGCAGTTGGGGGCGTCGACGAGGTCTATCTTGCGGCGGAGGCTGCGGGCAAGTGGAGCTTGTGGGGCAACTGGGCGAGCGAACGAACATCTGGTATCTCCGGCCCCGTACTCGCATTGAGCTTCTTCGTGCCGACGATGCTCCTTCTCCTAGGTGACGCCAATATGTATCAGCGCATTTTCAGTGCGCGGGACGGGGGCTCGGCGCGCAAGGCGGTTTTGTTCTGGGTTGTCGGAGTAGTCGTTCTTGAGTCGGCGGTTGGCTTCCTGGGTCTGGCGGGGAGTGTCGCCGTCGAAAAAAAAGTTCTCTCGCCGATCGTGCAGCAGGAGGAGCAGGAGAAGCGGATCGAATTGCTTACCGATAGGCGGGGACCAGACGGAGAGATGGACCCGTTCACGAGCGAGCAGATCGATGCAGCCATAGCACTACTAGACGGCCCAAACGCCAGCAATTTTGCCGCCTCGGGCGAGGGTGAGGAGGTTCAGGGAATTGCACGATCTATCCACGGGTCCCGTAAGAGCGGGAGCGAGGGGATCATTCCCGAGATTGCGCGCAAAGTGCCGCTCTTCTTGGGAATGCTGCTCGTGGCCACCATGATGGCGATCATCGTTTCCACGGCGGACTCGTTCCTCCTGATTCCAGCGACCAACCTGACTCGAGACGTCTACCAGAGGATGCGACCAGACACACCGGAACGCACCGTCCTGCTGATCAGTCGCGTCCTCGTGATCGCACTCGGTGGCGTTGCACTCTTGCTTGTCAGTCAGTTTGAGACGGTTCTCGACGCGGCCTACACCGCTTACCTCATTTACGGTGCCTCAATCACCCCGGCGTTACTGGCTACCTTCCTGTGGAAGCGCGCCACTCTGACCGGCGCGGTTGCCTCGATCGTCTCCGGGGCGGGCGTGACGATTCTGTGGACGTACGGTGGATTGGATACGGGATCGTTCCACCCCTTCCTGCAAGAACCCACCTTTCCCGCCGTCCTGACATCGATCGGGGGCCTCGTGATCGGCAGCCTCCTCACGCCCGCGCCTCCTCGTGAGGTTTGGGGGCAGTTCTTTAACGAGGGCGAAGACCCCTCCTGATGGGTCCCGATTTGGGCCTGCACGGACGTTCAAGGCCTCATCGGCCAAATCGGGCGTAGTGAATTCAGGCGCGGCTTCAGTCCCGCTTTCCGCTTGCCGACAAAAGGGTCGATAAGGGGCCGTCGCCGACGGTCCACGGAGGAGTGTTTACGGGGCCTAAAGGCCCCCGATCTGCGAACGGAGCTTAGGCATGGCGTGGCTGGATTCTCTATTTAATCGAATGGTGGAAGTGGGTGCTTCCGATCTGCACATGACCTCGGGCCGCAAGCCCGTCCTGCGTATTGACGGGGAGATGGTCACCATCGAGGAGTGCGAGGCCATCACCCCCGATCAGATGCGCCAGATTCTGCTCGAGGTCACGCCTGAAGCGAACGCCGCGCAATTCGAGAGCGAGCACGACACGGATTTCGCCTATGAGATCGAGGATCTGGCGCGCTTTCGCGCCAACCTGTTCGAAGACAATCGGGGGCCTGGCGGCGTCTTTCGCGTTATCCCCGCCGAGATACTGACGGTTGAACAGCTCGGGCTGCCCGCATCGGTCATGGACCTGTGCAGCCTCTCGAAGGGCCTCGTGCTGGTCACCGGGCCTACCGGCAGCGGCAAGTCCACCACCCTGGCGGGCATGATCGATCACATCAACGCCTCGCGCAGCGAACACATCATCACCATCGAGGATCCCATCGAGTTTGTGCACTCAGACAGGAGCTGCCTCGTGAACCAAAGGGAAGTGGGTGGACACACGGAGAGCTTCAAGCGCGCCCTGCGCGCGGCCCTGCGCGAGGACCCGGACATCATCCTGGTGGGGGAGCTCCGAGATCTCGAGACGATCGAAATCGCCCTTGAGACCGCGGAGACGGGACACCTGGTCTTCGGGACCCTGCATACAACCACCGCGGCCTCCACGGTGGATCGCATCATTGATCAATTCCCCGCGGACCGTCAGGCGCAGATCAGGACAATGCTCTCGGGGTCTCTCAAGGGTGTCGTCGCGCAGACCCTGTGCAAGAAGGTGGGTGGCGGCCGTTGTGCCGCGCTGGAGATCCTGCTCGTGAACTCCGGTGTCGCCAGCCTGATCCGCGAGGGCAAGACGCACCAGATTACCTCCCAGATGCAAATGGGTGGCAAGGCCGGGATGCGACTCATGAACGACTCCTTGGCGGAGCTCGTTCAGTCGGGAAAGGTCAGTCCGGATGAGGCCCTACACCGGTCCGTGGACCGCCACGGGCTCACCAACCTGTTGAACGAGGGATCGTCGGTCACACCTGCGGCATCGTCGCCCCCCAAGAAAGGCGGCGCTCCCGATGCGCCCCTTCCCCATTCGGTGGACAAGCGCCCTCAGGGGGACTCCTTCGAACAGTTCAAGCGGATGCAGAAGGGCTCGAACTGAGGGCGGGAGCCGGGTGAGCACAGACGGTTCGGTTGCAGCGGTGCTAGGATACGCGCCCTTTGTCTCCACCGAGGACCGTATTGATCTCTCCCGCTCATCTGCTCCGCAAGTCTCTTCGCTCGTCCGCGTTTCTGCTTCTGGCCGGCATCTGGACCCATCCCTGCACCTGTGCCCAGGAACCTGCCGCAGCTGCACAGGGGCTCACTCTCAAGCAAGCTTCCGGCCGTGCCAAGGCGCCCTCCTTCTCGGCCAGGGCACCATCGGTGCGCTGGGCTCACGATGGACGCCACCTGGTTCTTGGGCGCGATGAGGAAACCCGCTGGCTCGATCCGGCCACCCTTGAAGAGAGTGAACCGGAGCCACGGCCCAAGGTGGAGCGAGAGGAAGAACCGGACCGCGTCTCGACCACAAAGCTCAAGCGTAGCCTGACCGAGAAGTTTGGTGAGCTGGAGCTGATGGATCTCTCCGACGACGAATCGGTGGCTGGCTTCGTGCAGGGCAACGACCTGTTTGTCTTCACGATCGGGAACAACAAGCTCGTGCGGATTACAGACACCGGTACTCCGGAGTTCCTCAATGGCAAGCTGGACTGGGTCTATCAGGAGGAGGTCTACGGCCGTGGGCGGTTCAAGGGCTTCTGGCTCTCCCCCAAGGGCAAGTACGTGGCCTTTTTGGCCCTCGACGAGTCAGCCGTGCACTCCTTCACGCTTGTGGACCACATCGAGGATGGCACCCACCGCGTACGCCCCGAGGAGGTCAACTACCCCAAGGCCGGGGATCCGAACCCGGTGACCACTCTGGGGATCGCGGATACGAAAACGGGCAAGGTGCGCTGGGCGGACCTCTCTTCCTATGAAGGCCAGGAGCCGCTGGTCGTGCGCGTGGATTGGACACCCGCTGGAGTCTGTCACTACATGGTGCAGGATCGAATCCAGTCCAAGTGCGACCTCCGTGCCTACAACCCTCGCAATGGGAGCGACAGATTGCTGATCCACGAGGAGTCTGATTCCTGGGTGAATCGTCCGCCCTCGGCCCGCTGGATCGGTGACAAGACCTTCCTCTGGGAGAGTGAGCGCACCGGCTACAACCATCTCTACCGCTATCGCCCGGACGGGAAGCTCATCGGAGCCGTGACCCAGGGTGAGTGGGCGGTGAGAGGAGTGGCCCACGTTGACGTCGAAGCCGAGAGGATCACTTTTGGGTCGACGATGGACGGGGCGGTGAATCGCAACACCTATTCCACGAGCTTGAAGGGAGGCGAGGTCTCTCGACTTACCGATGGGCCCGGTTCCCACTCCCTTTCCTTCTCCGAAGACAGGCAGTACTTCCTCGACCGCGTCTCCTCCCTCGATGAACTTGAAGAGGTGCGGCTATGTTCGTCCAAGGGCGAGATCCTGAAGGTGCTCACTCAAGCTTCCGAGCCGGTAGTGGAGGAGGGGCCGGAGTTGGGTCGCTGGAAGCTGCATGAGGTCGAATCACGGGACGGTACGCCCCTCGACGTGGCCTTGATGTTGCCCGTGCCCTTTGACGAGACCCGGCCCCACGCCGTTTTCATCGACACCTACTCGGGCCCCGATAGCCCCAGCGTGAGCAACCGTTGGAGCATGAGCGCCTGGGATCAGTTTCGCGCTCAGCAGGGCATCATCCTGATGCGCGTCAACGTGCGCACCGCCAGCGGTAAGGGGCAGTGGGCCATCGGGCAGTGCTACCGCCGCCTGGGAGTCATGGAGTTGAGCGACCTGGAGGACTGCGTGGACTGGCTATGCGCCAATCCCTGGGCCGATGGCGAGCGGGTGGGGATCACCGGGTACAGCTATGGTGGGTTCATGTCCGCCTACGCGCTTGTGGCCTCCGACCGCTTCGCCCTGGGCATCGCTGGTGGGGGGGTCTACGACTGGGGCTTGTACGACACCATCTACACCGAGCGTTTCATGGCCACGCCCCAAAAGAACGCGGATGGATACAAGGAGACCTCTTGCCTTGAGCGGGCCGGAGACCTGCACGGCTTCTTGCACATGCACCACGGTGTGATGGACGACAACGTGCATTTCCAGAACATGATGAAGATGGCCTACGCCCTGCAGCGGGCGGGGCAGACGGAATGGAGCATGATGGCCTATCCCCAGGCGCGGCACGGTATCCGCGACAAGGAGCAGCGCTGGCATGCGCGCCAGACCGAATGGCGCTTGATCGAAGAGCATCTGCTTCACTAGTCTCCGCGACTACTCGGATCACCGACCCCGATTCCACCCCGTCACATTCCATGCCCGATTCCGACATGACCCTGCCCTCCTCAGTCCATCCTCCCCAGCGCGTGTTGTTGGGCCCCGGTCCCAGCGTGATCGATCCGGCCGTGCTCTCGGCTCTGGCTCGCCCGACCCTGGGGCATCTGGACCCGGCCTTCCTCGTCATCATGGACGAGGTGCGCAGCATGCTGCGCCAAGTCATGGGCACGGAGAACGAGCTCACCTTCCCCATGTCGGGTACGGGCTCCGCAGGCATGGAGACCTGTCTGGTCAACCTCATCGAGCCCGGCGATCCCGTGTTGGTGGCCGTGAATGGGGTCTTCGGAACGCGCATGGCCGAGGTGGCTCGGCGTGCAGGGGCCGAGGTCACCACCGTTGAGCAGACCTGGGGCCGCTCCTTCAGCGAGGACGAGCTGCGGGCGGGGGCGGGGGGGAAGTCGTTCAAGCTGCTCTGCATCGTTCATGCCGAGACTTCTACGGGTGTGCTTCAGGATCTCGCTGTGGCTCGTGCCGTGGCCGACGAGTGCGATGCTCTCCTGTTGGTGGACTGCGTGACCTCCCTGGGCGGCCACGCGGTGCACTTGGATGACATGGGCATTGACGCGGCCTATTCGGGCACCCAGAAGTGCCTCTCCTGTCCCCCGGGACTGTCGCCCATCAGCTTCAGCCCGCGCGCCAGCGCCGTTCTGGCCGAGCGCAAGACGCCCGTACAGAGTTGGTACCTGGACCTGTCCATGATCTCCAACTACTGGGGGAGTGACCGCGCCTATCACCACACGGCGCCCATCAACATGCTGTACGGGTTGCACGAGTCCCTGCGACTGATCCTGGTCGAGGGCCTGGAGGAGCGCATCGCCCGGCACGCCTTGCACGCGCGCGCTCTGGTGGCGGGCCTCGAATCCATGGGCCTCACCCCGCGGGTCGCGGCCGAGGAACGCCTAGCCCCCCTGACCGCCGTGGCCGTGCCCGACGGCATAGATGATCCTCGCGCCCGCGCGTTCCTGCTCAATCAGTTCAGTCTGGAAATCGGCGGCGGATTGGGACCCATGGCGGGCAACACGTGGCGCATCGGCCTGATGGGCGCGGGCGCCACGCGCCGCAGCGTCAGCCTGTGCCTGGCCGCCCTGCGAGCCGCCCTGACCGATCAGGGCCAGGACCCCGGGGTCGACCCGCTCCTGGCTTCCGGCGCGGTCTACGCTTCCTGAATCCCCGCCTGGCAAGGGCTTTCTGTCCGCACACAAGAGAAGTCGGGGGAGGCTAGGGTTTCAGGACAGCCGACCAGTCGGCCACCAGTTGCGCCCAGGTCTTCCCGTAGGCTCCCATGTTGATGGCCAGCAGGGGAGCCAGGGTGCGCTTCATGTCGGCAGGTCTGGCGAGCAGGATTGCGCGCAGCCGAACGAACCAGCCCGGCTTCTCGGGCGGGGGCACCTCCCCAAAACGCTCGGGGTGGTCACGCAGGGGAAGGTACAGGCGAGCCATGTCGATGTAAGTGGCACGCATATGCTCCATCAGATGTTTCCCGCCTGCATCCGGGAGGGAGAGGACGTCCGGGGCCTCTGCACCGCCAGGATTGAGGGCTGTGGAACTCAGCACGAAGTCACGGCAGAGGGCCGAGAACAACTCGCCAGGCTGTGGCGCGGGCAAGTCCAGGTCGGTGGGCAGAAGAGCGGGGTTCGAGCGGCAGAGTTCCATGGACCGCTGGGTCAACTTCATCCCTACCATGAACCCGATCAGGGGACCTTCGCGCTGCAGCCGCCGGGCCAGGGTCAATACCTGCCCCAAGCCGGAGGAATCCAATCCCTCCGAGTCCAGAACCTGCTGCCCAAGCTCCATGACGCCCAGGCCCGCGTACGGTCTACCGGCTACGGTGTATGCGCCGCTGGCCAGCAACTCCCGGCAGCGCGCGAGTTCAGTGGTGGCGTCTACACCCGCCTGTTGCGCTGCGGTCCAGGCCCCTGCGGCCTCCTCGAGGTTCGGCCCCTGGGCGCTTCCCGAAGAAATGCCCCTGCCCCAGGTCTGCAACTCGATCCAGTCCTGCTCCAACGGCGTCCCGGAGTAGCCCGCACCGGAACGGGCGATGAAGACGGCCGTGGCGGCCAGGGCACACAGGCCCAGAAGTGCGATGCCGAGCTTAAACTTCAAGTGGGGAGGGTTTGAGGAAGATGACTGCGAACGCCAAGATCCTACATACTGTCATGCGCCGTTCACTGTTCCTTTCCGTCCTGACCACCGCCCTGTTGGGTGCCACCCAAGTGGCCCAGGCCCAATGACCAGGGTGAGCAAGCCCGATTCTCTCCGGTGGAGAGATCACAGGTGGACGCTCGCTGTATGACGGGCCCTTGGAAGAGGGGCGCTTCCTGTTGGATGTGACCTCTCAGTACCATCCTCTAACCCGACTCGTTCATGGCGACGACTACGTTTCATTTGATGAGTTGCAGGGGCTCGACCCCGCGGCGGCGGAGCACGGGGACGCGGCCTTCTACTTGTTCCGCACCGACCTGATCGGTCGCTACGCCACCAGTGATCGCACGGAGATCTCTTTGGCCGTGCCCTACAAGCGTCTGAGCGCGAGCGTCACCCACACGGACGAACACCATCGCAACGAGACCGCCGAGGGCATGGGCGACGTGCGCCTGGCGCTCAAGCGCTATTTCTCCCACGCCGAGAACTTCCTGCTCTCCGCAAGTTTGGGACTCTCCCTGCCCACGGGCCATGTCAACAGGCTCACGGCCGCCTCCTACCTGGACCATGAGGCGGCCGACGACCTGGGAATCGAGGTCCCCAACCACAGCCACCTGCAACTGGGAACGGGCACCTTCGATCCGGACTTCGGCCTGCAGGCCCTGTACCGACTCGATTCGGGGTGGATGTGGTTTGGTGGACTGGAACTCAGGGTGCCCTTTACCGAGAACCGTTACGACTACCGCACGGCCGCCAGTGGCTCCCTCGATATCGGCCCGGCCCGGCACATCGAGGACACGCGCCTGACCGCGGCGCTCTTCAGTGAGTGGCTGTGGGCGGGTAGGGACCGGTTCGACGGGGACGACATCGTCGGGCCGGGGGGGACCGCCGAGGGAACTTTTGGCGTGCCCAACACGGGCCGCTTTGAGGTGTCCCTCAAGCCCACCTTGACCTGGGATGTCGGCAAAGGAGTGACCCTGAATCTGCAGAGTCGCGTTCCGATCTACACCCGCATCCACGGCGGGGCCGCGGGTGGTGAGGTGCAACTCGCGGAGAGCGTGGGAGTCTATTTCGGGATCACGACCGGCTTCTGATCCTATCCCGGGCTTTCAGGTACGGACCTGTTTGAAGTCCAACAGGGTTGAACCGCGGGTGTAGGCGATGCCCGAGAGGTTGTTGGTGTAGACGTCAGCGTTCGGCCCTCGACCGGCGTAGGAAAACTCCGCGATCACCCCATCCTTGAGTTCAAGCTCGAAGAAGTAGGTCGTGCTCCCAGAAAATCCACTGAGTTCTACTTCGCTACGCCGAGAGAGAATCACGGCCGGGCGACAGAGTAGCTCTTGGCTCGTCGCCTGCTTTCGCAAGCGCATGCCGCGCACGTATTGAATGATGCCGAGTAGGACTACAAAGCCACCCGCCGGGATGGACCAAAGATCCACGGACTTCAACAGCCAGTCCGTGGCCAGCCAGGCCGTTCCATAGGCCGCCAGCGTCCAGGCCAGACCCGTCAAACGCGCACCCTGCTGGAATGCGGGGGACTCTGGGGGAGCGATGCCTGTTGCCTCCGCGAAGGCATCGCTCTCGCGCACTTTGGCCAGCCTCGGGGTGTTCTTGCTCTCCTTCTGCTCGCCTTCAGTTCCATCCCCCACGGGCATGACGCAATAGGGACAGATCGATACCGGTGTGTCCGGCAACTGAGCCTGACAGTTGGAGCAACGCCTGGGCGCGGTGCTTGTCGCTGTGGAGGGGTCGGGCATGGGTGTATTCCAGCATGCACCGCGCGTCCTTTCTAGGGCCGGGTTCCGATCATGGGCAGAACACCAGGGCCAAACCGTCGGAGAGATTGTTGCCCACTGGCCCGCCGCCGGGGTCCCGGTACCAGAACTGGTGATTCCAGGTTTCTCCAGCCAAGACCTGATTCGAGCCTGGGAGGTTGGACAGGTCCACCGCCATGCTTGCTTGCCCCGTGGGGCCGATCTGGAGCGCCCCGAATCGCACGTGGTTGCTCGCGATGCACATGAATCCGTCCGCCACGGGGTTCTGGGTCTGACCCTGGCCCAAGAAGAACAGGCCGAATTGGCTGGAGGGCAGGTTGTCGCAGGTCAGGACCAGATCGTTGGTCAGGATCGATGTGCTGCCCGTGTAGCCCATGGTGGCTCCCGCGCCCACGGAGTTCGGCGCTCCCACGCAGTAGTTCAGCCCGGGGGGACAGGGGTTGGGGTCGTCGTAATACAGGGTCACCGTCGCCACGCCAGAGGCTCCGCCCGGGCCCGAAGCCTGGAAGGTCAAGGTGTCCGTGCCATTGGCTCCCGCCTGGGGCTGGAACACACGCCACTTTCCTACGCCGCCCAGATTCGTGGACTGGGAGGGGTTGGTCAGCACCGTAGTGTTGATCGTCGTGGGATCGTCCGGATGACTGACCGGGAGCTCGAGCAGGAATGGCGAGTCGTTGCGCACGTGCTTGCTGAAGGAGAAGACCCCCGGAGCACTTCCCGTGGTCGTACCCGAGTAGGCGATGGAGAGGCTGACAGGTGCGCTACGCGAGCGTGTTCCATCGGCGTAGCGCGTTTCGGCTTGCACAATCACGGCACCGCCCGCTCCCAGGACCTGCCCATGCAGCGCCAAGCTGGTGTTCGGACCCAATGCCGAAGCAACCACCCTGTGGCCACGCATTAGCACGGTCTCGACGACCTTGGCGGGGCCCGTCGGACTGACCATGAATCCGAACAATGTGCCCAGGTCGCCACTCGAATTACCCGTGGTCAAACCAACGCTGGCCCCGAGGTTGTCCACGATCAGACTGCCCGCCCAGCGTCCGACGTTGCGTTGCATCTTGCTGTCCGTGGCGAGGATGCGCAGGTCATGCCAACCATCGGTCAACTCCGTCGTGTCGAGGGTGAAGGTGCCCACTCCGTCCGCCGTGTCCAGACGTACGCCGTCCACCAGCAGGTCCAGCTTGGCGATGCTAGCGCCCGGGGCCGTGCCCGAGGCCACCGGCGACAGGACGATGGTGCCAGAGACCGGATTCTGAGGGGCACCGGGCAGGTCCACGAAGGGTGGGCTGCCGTACGGGCGCGTCAGAGGATCGCCCAGGAACAGGGATTGAAAGGGCATGAACCCGGTGCTGCGGAACCACGCCTCTCCGAGGGTGACGCCCTTGTAGTAGGCCACGTGCAGCAGGGGGTGCGGGAACTTGCCCGAGTAGTTGCAAGGCTCCTCGATGGTGCCCGCCGTGCCGCTCGCGCCCTTGGTGATCCAGGCACTCATCTTGGTCTGGGAGCCTGTCCAGAAGCTGCCCGCGTAGCTCGTCAGGTGGTCAGCGAAGGAGCCCGGTAGGAGGCTGAAGTTGGGATCGGAGATGCTGGGGCTGGCCCAGCCCGTCATGACGCCCAGGCAGTCGTGGTTGCCCAGGGGCAGCACCGAGAGCAGGTGCTGGCCGGCGCCACCCGCGATATTCAGGCGGTCCACCGCCAGCGGATACTTGTCGTGCCGGGGGCTGGAGCGCGCGCTGTCCGTCGTCTCCATGTAGTAGACCGTCCCCAGGGGCGCGGTGAAGTCCGTCGCCACACTGCGGTCGATCATGTCGAGCACCTCTTGCAAGGTGTTCCCTCTGGTGCCCGTGTACCCGAGCATCGTCGGGATCAGGTAGCTCTCCGCATTGGCATTCGAGCTCGGGACTCCGAAGTAGTAAGTCTGCTCGGAATCGAAGGCGTTGCCGGAATAGATCGATTTGAAGAAGTGGTTGGGCGTGTTGATCGGCAGGCCGGCCTGGATGTCCGCCGACTGCCGGTAGAGGCCATAGGCGCCGGGAACCGTGAACCTGGTGACGGGCGAACATTGATCCGTGACCAGGCCCGGAGCCGAGATGTAGTAGTTGTCGCTGGGGGGTACGACCACAAAATCGACCTGAGCGGCCATCCCTGTGTTGGCGAGCTCTCCCACGAATCCCTGCATGTTTGTCGCGACGAAGTTGGAGTAATCCGTCGTTCCCGGCCGCATGAAGATCATGTTCTGGGGCGGGATCCCGCGTTTCTCCGCGTAGTGATTGGCCACGTAGAGGGACTCGGGATTGGACGGGTCCACGAGCAGTAATGCCCGCTCCCCGTCTTGAGCCCCAGCGAGGGGGGCGGTTCCCAGAAGGGCGAGCAGGTTGAAAGCGGCCGAGGCGCGTTTGGATATCATCGCAGGGTCTTTTGGGTGGAGAGGATGGCGTGCGACGGGGAGACCTCCAAAGTAGCACGGGGGCCCCGATCTCGCCGTTCCCGGGCCCTTGGCGTTTACAGCAGGGGTCTGGTAGAGGATTGTGGTTGGCATGTCTCACCGTTCACCACTCACTCTCGCGGCTGCGGCTCTTCTCGCGTGTGCTCCCGAGCCCGTGTCCGCTCCGGTGGATGCCCACAGCCTGGCCCGCCCGGACCAGGTGCGCGTGCAGCATGTCAGCCTGGATCTGAACCTCGATTTTGAGGGGCAGCGCGTCCACGGCCGCGCGACGCTGGGCTTGGAGCGCATCGATACTGGAGCGGCGCTGATCCTTGACACCCATGAACTCGTGATCGAGGCAGTGCGCGGTTCCGATGGTGGGGAGCGCCAGTGGACTCTTGGGGAAGAGCAAGGGCGTCTGGGGCGCGCGCTGACCATTCAACTTCTCGAGGAGGAAGAGGAGATCTCGGTGATCTACAGCAGCGGTCCGGGAGCCGAAGCCCTGCAGTTCCTGGCACCTTCCCAAACAGATGGGGGGCGGCAGCCGTTCCTGTTCACCCAGGGTCAGGCGATCCTGACACGCTCGTGGATTCCGCTTCAGGATTCACCCGCCGTACGCGCCACCTATGACGCCACCATCCGCGCCCCGCGAGGCATGACCGTTCTCATGAGCGCCGGCTCGCGCAATGGCCCCACGCCCGTGGTGGAGGAATCTCCGGACGCGACGCCAACGGATCTGTGGCGCTTTCGAATGGAGAATCCGATCCCGAGCTACCTGATTGCCTTGGCCTGCGGCGACCTTGCTTCCCATGACGTGTCCGAGCGCTGCGCAATCTGGGCCGAGCCGGGTGTCCTTTCCTCGGCAGCCGCGGAGTTTGCCGACGTGGAGCGCATGGTTCAATGCGCGGAGGGCCTGTTCGGCGCCTACCAATGGGGCCGCTACGACCTGCTCGTGCTACCTCCTGCCTTTCCCTACGGAGGTATGGAGAACCCCACCCTGACGTTCCTTACGCCGACCACAATCGCCGGAGATCAATCCCTGGTCTCGATCATCGCCCACGAGCTGGCTCACTCCTGGTCGGGCAATCTGGTGACCAATGCCACCTGGGGGGACTTCTGGCTGAATGAGGGCTTCACGGTGTACTGCGAGGGCCGGATCATGGAGGAACTCTACGGGCAGGAGCGCGCGAACATGGAGGGCCTCCTGGCCTGGCAGAATCTGGAGCAGGAGTTGAAAGCCTTGGAGCCCTGGCAGACCGTGCTGAACATCGATCTGGCCGGGCATCACCCCGACGATGGATTCAGCGGTGTGCCCTACAACAAGGGCGCCCTGTTTCTGAAGCGCGTGGAGGAATGCGTGGGGCGGAAGGCTCTGGATCCCGTCCTGGAGGAGTGGTTCCGTGCCGGCTCCTTCCAATCCCGTAGCACGGATCAATGGCGCGATTACTTGTTGGGGGCTTTCCCTGACCTGCCCTCACAGATGGACCTGGATGAGTGGCTCGATGCGCCGGGGCTTCCCGCCGATGCACCCCGGCCTGTGTCTGATGCCCTGGCCAAGGTAGACGGACAACTCCAGCGCCTCGCAGCGGGGAGCCCTTCCGCCGAGCTCGATTGTGATGGGTGGGTAACGGGCCAGTGGCTGAGGTTCCTGAACGGCTTACCCGAGGGAATCGGCGCCCAGTCCATGGGGCAGCTGGACCAGACGTTCGGTTTTGGCTCGAACGGCAATTCTGAGATCCTCTTTGCCTGGCTGCGGCTCGCGATCAGAGAGGGCTACCCGAATGCTGACGAGCGTTTGGAGCAGTTCCTGATGACTGTGGGTCGTCGCAAGTTTCTGATGCCACTCTACGAGGAGCTGTGCGCCACGCCCCAGGGGCGTGCTCGTGCAGAGGCCATCTACAGCCGGGCGAGGCCCGGCTACCACGCCGTATCCGCCATCAGCCTCGATGCGCTCTTCGAGTGATGCCTGGTCCCACAGCCATCGTACGGAAGCCGGGGGATGATCTCTCCGCCTGTGAACTCTCCTATCAGGAGCGCGATGCCGTTGACCCAGGCCAGCTGGCGGAGCAGCACGCTGGCTACGTGGCGGCCTTGCGCGTAGCGGGATTGAACGTCATCACCCTACCGGCTCTCCCCGAGTTTCCCGACAGCGTCTACGTGGAGGACACTGCCATCGTCCTCGACGAGGTGGCCATCTTGACCCGGCCAGGTGCTCCCTCTCGAGTTGGCGAGGTCGAGCCCATGGCCAAGATCTTGGAGCCCTTACGCACCTGCCTCACCATGGAAGCTCCCAGCACCCTCGACGGGGGTGACGTATGCCTGCACGATGGTGTGCTGTACGTGGGCCAGGGGGGGCGCACCAACCATGCGGGCCTGAAGGAGCTCGCGCATCTGGTGCTGGACCACGGCTACCGGGTCAAGGCGGTGGAGCTCGGCGGGTGCCTGCACCTCAAGAGTGCCATGTCATCGCTGCCCGATGGCCGCATTCTGATCCATCGGGACTGGCTCAATCTCTCGCGAGTGGAGCACTCGGGTATCATCGAGGCGCACCCCAGCGAACCCTGCGGGGCCAACGTCCTTGCGGTGGGTGAGCGCGTGATCTGCTCCTCGGCCTACCCCCGGACGAATGAGAGGCTCGCCGACGAGGGGTTCCGCCTCTTGGAGGTGAACCTAAGCGAGGTGCACAAGATGGAAGCTGCTGTCACGTGTCCATCTCTCATCTTGAACTAGATCCGTGCCCCGACCGGCCCAATCAATCCTCACCTATGTGGCTCCGCCCCGTCATCTTGTTTGCTGCGTCCGCGTCCGCCCTGGCCCAAGAAGTCCCCTATGAGCGCTTCCAGCTCGAGAATGGCCTGACCGTCATCCTGCACGAGGACCACCGCCAGCCCCAAGTTGCCGTCAACACGTGGTACTGGGTCGGCGCCAAGGAAGAAGAAGCCGGCCGCAGTGGCTTCGCTCACCTTTTCGAGCACCTGATGTTCCGCGGTACCGAGAGGGCTCCCGGATCGAGTTTTGACGATCTGATGGAGGCGGGCGGGGGTTGGAACAATGCGTCCACGAGCCAGGACCGCACCAACTACTACGACATCGGGCCATCCGAACTCCTGCCCACCCTCCTGTGGCTCGAGGCGGATCGCATGCAGGCCCTTGGCCCCAACATCGATCAGGCTACCCTGGACAATGAGCGGGGCGTTGTGCGCAACGAGCGGCGCGAGTCTTACGAGGACGTGCCTTATGGCCAGGCGGATCTGGCCTTCCAGCGGCTCGTTTATCCTCCGGATCATCCCTATCACATCCCCGTGATCGGCTCCCACGCCGACTTGGTGGCTGCAACGGTGGAGGACGTACACCAGTTCTTCGCCAGCTACTACGTACCCAACAACGCCTGCCTGGTTGTGGCAGGGGATTTCGATACGGCGGCCACACGCGAGCGCATCGAGCGTTATTTCGGGGCCGTTCCCCGCGGAGACGACGTGCGGCACGTGAGTGCTCCTCCGGTGGTGCTCGACTCACGGCGCGTTCACACCCTCACCGATGATGTGCCCTTTGCCAGGACAGAGATCATCTGGCCCAGCCCACCCTTCCTTACGGAGGGAGATGCGGCAATGGACCTGATCGGCGAACTCCTCGCCGCCGGCGTGTCCAGCCCTCTGGTCCAGGCGCTCATCGTGGAATCCTCTCTGGCAGAGGAAGTCGAGGCCTATCAGAGCTCTTCGGCTCTGGGTTCGGAGTTCATTATCTCAGCTTTGGCCCGTCCGGGTGTAAGCCTCGACGAAGTCGAGGCCGTCATCGAGCGGGAGGTACGTGAGTTCCTGACCGACGGTCCGAGCGAAGACGGGCTCAACCGCCAAAAGGCGCTGATGGAAGCACAGTTCTTGCGCCGCTTGGAATCCGTGGAGGAGAAGGCGGACCTGCTCAATCGCAATCAGTTTCACTTTGGCGAGCCGGATTCATTCAAGCGCGACCTCGATCGCTACCGCAACGCCACCGTGGACAGCTGCGTGGAGTGGGGGCGGAAGGTGCTCGGGCAAGAGGGCCGCGTGATTCTGCGCGTCGTGCCTCTGGCGACCCCACTCGATGACCCCTTGGCCACTATGCCTGAGGTAGGACCCAGTCCAGAGTTCTCACCCCCTCTGCCGGAACGCTTAGAGCTCTCCAACGGCATCGCTCTGGAAGTGTTCACTCAAGATCAGATCCCGCTCGTGGAGCTGAGCCTCGTCTTGCCTGTCGGCTCGGCCCAGGATCCCGCGGGCAAGGGAGGTCTGGGCCATCTGGCGGGGCAGATGCTTGTGGTGGCGGGTGGCGAGCGCGATGCCGGAGAATTCGCCGCAGCGATGGAGCGCTTGGGAGCCGATCTGAGCGTGGCCGTCGGACGCCTGGAGACGACGCTGCATCTGCGAGTCCTGGCGCGCCACCTGGACGCGGCTCTCGACCTGATGGGGGATGCTCTCTTGCGGCCGCGGCTGGACCCGGCTGACTGGGAGCGCGTACAGCGCGCGCATCTGGCGACCCTCCGCGTGCAGGCCGAGAACCCCATGGCTCAAGCCCGGTTGGCCGGGGACCTCGCCTTCCTGGGCGCCGCTCATCCCTACGCTCACCCCTCTGGCGGTACCCCGGAGACGGTCGAGCCCCTGCTCTTGAACGACGTCGCTCAGTGGCTCTCGGATCTCTTCCGCCCCGAGGGCGTTCGCATCCTCTCCGCCGGGGACCTGGATCCCGCCGCCCTAAGGGACTCATTGGAGCGTGTCCTGGGCAGCTGGGCTGGTCTTGCCAGTGGAGACGAGCGCCGTGTGTTCACGATTCCCATGCCCACGCCTCTGACGGGCGGCCCGCGCTTGGTGTTCGTCGATCGTCCGGGAGCGACCCAGACCGTGATTCGTTGGATCCTACCCGCGCCCGCCGAGTCGGTTCCTGGCCGCTATGCGCGAGAGCTCGTCACGACCATTCTCGGTGGGACCTACACCTCGCGGCTGAATGCCAACCTGCGCATGGACAAGGCTATCACCTATGGAGCGGGTGCCACTCTCGTCCACGCGCCTCCAGTGGGCTACCTGATCGCGTCAGCTCAGGTCGAGACCCAGCACACGGGGTTGGGGGTGAGGGAATTCCTGGCTGAGTTCAAGCGTCTCAGCGCGGGGGATATCGATGATGAAGAACTGAACAAGGCACGCCGTTCACAGCGCACGTCGCGCATCGAGGAGTTTGCGACGCTGGGCTCAATCCTCGATGCGGCCCAAGAGCTTTGCAGGTTCGGGCGCACAGTGGAGAGCATCGCCGAAGAATTGGAACTGGCCCGCGCACTGGAGGCCTCGGATCTGAACGCGGCTGCGAAGACGCTGGACGGCGTAGATGGCGGCGTACTTGTCCTTGTCGGGGACAAGGCTGAGATCATGCGTCAATTGGCTGACGTCAAGTAGCCGGACCGGAGCTCAGTCGCTGACGACCAGTTGGTCCACGCGCATCTCACCGTCACGAACGAAGACTCCCACGTGGGACTTGGTATGGGTGGTGAAACCCATCTGTGCCTTGCCTACGAGGTCACCATCAATGGAGACTTCAAGGCTTCCATCGCTCGACACCCGAACGCCCAGGACCGGCTGGGCATCGACGGGGATGGGCGTTTCCAGGACGATCTTGCCCGCTGGCTTGAGGCGTGTGCTCCCCGGTGCGGACAAGATGAGGTGCCACATGCGTACGTTTCCTTCATGGCCGATTCCAACGCAGAACCAGTCACCTTCCGGCGCACCGCACACCACCAGGCCGTGGGCCGTCCCGCGGTGCGTTTCACCGAGGCGGGTGATGCGTCCGCGGAGCTCATAGTCGGCTCCGAAGTCCACGCCCTTGTGAATGCGTCCGTGGGGTTGAACGGATGCCAGTTCAAATCCGTCGTCCAGCACCGCAAAGCGCTTGGGTGCATCGGATTGGATGCTCATCCACTGCTCAGAAGGACCCGTCAATGCGGTGAGCTTGCCGGGGATCAGACCGGATTCCTGCGCGGCTGAATGAAGCGCGGCGGTCTCATCCGACCAGTCCTTGAAGTTCGCAAACACGTCGTTCAGTTGGCTCGCGTAGGTATAAGCGCGCAAGGTCAAGGGCGGATCGCTCTCCCGGTACTGGGTGAGCAGACCATGCATGCGCTTGTACTGGGTCTTCATCCTGGAGCGCATCGAACGCAGAGCGTGGTTGCCCCGATCGAGTCCTTCCAGCCTACGGTTGGCTGTCTCGTACTCCTTGACGGAGAGCTCCAACTCCCCGTCATCCACAGCATCCAGGAACTGTTCCAGGACAGTGGCTGCGGCTCTCGGGCGGTCGAGTTCCTCCAGGACGTTCACCATGTCTAGCAGGGGACCCGCCTTGAGCTTGCCGCTCTCGGTCATGCGTGCTCGAGCGAATTCCAGGTCGCCCAGAGCGCGCCGCAGCAGCTCCTCTTCGTTCACCGGGGCCTTGCGCTTGCCCGACACTCTCGCAGCGGCTTCCAGGTAGCGTTGGCCCCTGGCCGATCTGCGCTCCAATTGTTGCTGATCCAGGGACAGGTGGAAGGGCTGCACCGTGTTGAGGATCCAGTCCTTCCAGGTCTTCTCGAAAGCGGCCAGGTCCGCATGGCCCAGTGGGTCGTCTTCGCCGAGGATGATCTGCTCGAACAACTGCAGGCTTTGGGCCGGGTGTCCCATGGACTCATCCAGGTAGCGCCGATACAGCGGGCGGTAGGCGTAGCGCAGGGTCTCGGGGTCTTCCCACTGCTGCAGGAAGTACACGAGGCCCCAACCAAAGCAGTAGAAGTTCCCCGGATAGGACCCGGGGCCTGGATAAGCCAGCACTTCAGCAAGCTTCGGACCGTTGTCTTGGTACAGGAAATTCGTGAGGGTGGAGAGGCGTCCTCGCGCCACATCCGGCCACAAAACCCGGCCGTCGGTCATGGCCTGGGCACCCTCGAAGAAGCAAGCGGTACCTTCGTTGAGCCACGTGGGCACTCCGCTTCCCTTGACGAAAGCGCTCATGAATTGGTGGCTGCCCTCGTGGAACAGAGTCTCCAGTGTCCCTTGCAGGCTGCCCCCGCGGGTGCGTCCATCAAAGGTGTGGATCTCCAAGCTCCCCGGGGACCACCAACCTCCCAGGCCGGGAGACGGTTCACCGTCCGTCCACAGGGCGGCCATGTCCTCCCAGGTTCCGTGGATGCGCACGGTGGGGCGGGTAGATGGAGCACGCTTGGCGTTGCCGTCGAAGTAGATCTCCACGTAGTTGGCGAACAGGTCGTCGAGCGTTACCCCCAGCAGCTCAATCACAGGCTGTTCGAGATTGCACCGCAGTCGGTAGTGATCCGTATCGAGCTCACGGAGCTCGCCTCCTCCCTCTTCGGCGGATCCGGTGCCGGCTGCGTCCAAGTCCACGCTGGCATTGGCGCTGACGATTTTCTCTATGGCCAATTCCAGCTGATCACGGGCCTTGCCTTCGGCCAAGGGCAGTGCTTGACGGTAGAGCTGCAGCCCGCGCTCGATCTGACCGCTCTTGACGAGCTTGTCTCCAGCGCGTGTCAGGTCACGGACGAGTCCGATCATGAACCCTATGCGCTTCTTGGCCAAGGGATCCGCCTTCGCGAGGGCCTTCTCGACCCGGGACAGATCCCTCTTGCTATTGGCCCGCTCGAACTGCTCGCGTGCCAGGCCGAGCCAGTAGGCCGCTTCATCCTTGCGCTCGACCTCGCTCAGGGCGCGGCCGAACAGCTCCAGGGTCTGGGCATTCCCCTCCTCTAGCTTGAGGTGGCGCTCAAGGAGCGTCACGGCGCCGGGAGCATCCTCCTGGTCCATGAGCTCCTGTGCCCGGGCCTGCACGTCTTGGGATGCGTGCAGTGCACCGCACAGGAAGGCCATGGTCAGCAAGAGAGGCATGGCAGAATCTACCACGAATGAGGGGAGCCGCGTTCTGCAACGCGGCTCCCCAATCAACGGGCCACCTATCGGCAGCCCAATGCTCGTGATGAGTCGAGTACTACTCAGTCTCCATCTCGGTTGCCATTTCGCCGGACATCTCCATGGACATCTCCATGGCCATGGACTGGCCACCGAAATCCATGTTGACCTCCATGTCCAAGGCAATCGCGGCCTCGCCTTCCAAGGAGAGCGAGTGGGCGTGGCCGGCACGGACGTTCCAGAGGCACTGGCCCGAGGCCTCGTAGGCGAACTCCACGTCTACGCGGTCGAGGTTGAAATCCATGCCCTCGGGCATCTCTTCGCCCATGAGCTCCTCAATGAGCTCGCTCATGTCCTTGGCGGTGTCGATCTCAATCTCGATCTCGATCACGGCCAGGCTCGCGCCGTCCACTTCGGTCATGCCGGCGAAGGTCGCGGTGGCTTCACCCTCGAGCATGTCGCCCATCATCTCACGGAAGTTGACCATCATCTCCGGGGGCGGGCCACCGCTGACTTCCTGGCCGTCCATGTTGAAGTCCAGTTTCAGATCGCCGCCCGGGCCGAGGATGTCGATCAGGGACACCAGGGGCAGGTCCCAGCTGTCGCCTTCGCTGACTTCATCCTTGGGCAGGAGGGCGCGCAGGTCCATGTCTTCGACGAGGTTCTCCAGAAGGTCCTCGTCACCCTCGTCCTCGGGGTAGCTGACGACGTACTCATCGTCGTCGCTGTCCCAGGTGAAGACGACGGTCTCACCTTCGAGGTCGGAGGAGCCCGATCCGGTCGGGTTCTCTTCCTGGACCTGTCCCATGGCGTCCACGACCATGGAGATGTCCATCTCGGTGGAGATCTCATCGAATGTCCGGGTCAGCTTCGTGGGCTTGCCATCAGAGATAGAGTCATAGGTGTCCGTGACAGCCACGGCGCTCTCCATGGCCATGTCCATTTCGATCTGGGGCATCATCGGGTTCTCTTCGCCGTTCATGAGCATGCTCATGTCGTCGAGGGCGAATTCGACGGAGTTGGAGAAGGTCTTCGTCAGGGAAGAGCCCGCAGCAGGGGAGAAGGTGAGCTTGGTGGCGCTCGGCTTGGAGCCGACCAGGATGGGGGCGGCGACCGCGAGGGCACCTAGAATGAGTGTTCGTGTACGCATGGGGGGTTCGGGGGTTATTTTTGGTGAACTGGGGAAAGGAAGCCGGCAGGGGCAGAGGACTTGGCCTCAGGACGCCCGCACGCCCTGTGGGGCACGGCAAGGAGGTGTCGACGTGAAATAATGAATCGGGGGAGGTCCCAGATGGCCGACCTGACAGGTCTGCATGCGTTGGGCAGCCTCAGATCCCCTCACGGAATTCCGAAAGAATCTGTGGAACCTGTGTCTAATCGCAGAAGGGGACCGTGATCCCGTCCGTGAAGTTGTAGCCGGAGGTCCCGAACCCCGCATCCCGATACCAGAGCTGGATGTGCCGGGTATCGCCGGGACTGATGGGGCCCGTGCCGGGAAGGTTGGAGAAGTCCAACTTGTAGGTCATCTGGCCTAGGAAGTCGCTTTGCGTGACGGGCAGGCGGGAGATGGACCCTCCCAGACACAGGAAGCCATCTCCCACGGGGACCTGATTGGTCGTGTCCGAGTAGATGAACAACCCGAAAGTGGTCGACGGCAGGTTGATGGCGATGAGGGTGAAGTCGTTGTCACTGATGCTCTGCGAGCCAGAGACCAGCATCGTGCCGCTCAGCCCGAGGGAGTTCAAGGCGCCCACACAGTAGTTCTGGGGCGCGGCGCAGCCCGCGTCGAGGTAGGTGATGGAGACGTCATCAATGGCCGCCTCGACGATGGACCCCGACCCGAGGTCCGAGGCCCGGAACCGAATCTGCATCTGTGCCGTGGGGGGCAGGATGTTGTCCACGATGAAGCCGCCCGAGAACCAGCTACCACTCGCTTGGGTCCCCGTGGGACCAACGGTCTCAGCGTTCTTCCAGGTGGCTCCGCCATCGTTGGAGAGGCCGATCTTGAACGTGTCCGAGTTGGGAGAGCTGCCCTCATCATTGGAGTACCAACGCTGGTAGGTGACGCGTACTCCGCTGAAGCCGGTCATGTCCAGCACGGGGGAGAGGAGCGTCGTCGTGCCGCCGTCCACGTCGTTCCCTCCCAGGTCCGAGGAGGCCTGCTGCCCGGTGAACCAGCAATTGACGCCGGGGCTCGGAGTCGTGTCGTTGGCCGGTTGCGCGGCGGTCCCGTTGGGGTCGTTCCGCTCCCACTGACCTGTGGTGGCATCGTCACCAGGCAGTCCCCCGATCCAGCCTTCGTCATTGCCCGCCTCGAAGTCCCAGGCGGCAAGGGTCTGCTCGACGCCGACCACGAAGTCCAGCGGGGCGGTTGCCCCACCAGAGGGATAGGTCTCGGTCTGACCATTGTTATCGGAGCCGGAGAGGTAGTACTCCACAAAGCCCGTTCCACCGAGGGAGGGGATCTGTCCCGCGAATCCGTCTCCGCCGGTGCTGGCCATGGCGACGGTCAGGTACCCCGAGCCATTGACCTGATAATGGATATCGACGCCCACTACGGGCGGGTTGAGCAGGGCGACCACGTCGGCGCTGACGTCGTACGGCCCGGCATCTGCGGGTACGTCCGGCAGGTCGGTGACGTTCGTGAACTGCAGGATGTCCAGGTCGTAGCCCGGAAATCCCTGCTCGCGGAAACCGCTGTCAATGTCCGTGAAGTTGGGCGTGCCGTTGCCGATGTTTCCATCGTCGTCATCAAGTGTGAGCCATTGGATCTCGATGATCGAGTCGATTGTCTTTTGGTTGTAGGCGTTCATCCAGTTGACGAACAGGCCGTTGACGGTTGCCCCGCCCAGGCTGGTTCCCAGGGTGCTCTTCAGGTTTCGTCGCACCTTCCAGGCTGCGCCCATCCAGACCTCGCCATCATTGTGCACGCTGCCGTAGCAGCCTCCGTTGCCATCTCCACAGTACTGGCGGGTGTTCAGGCCCGTTCGCACATAGCCCCCGTTCGTGGAGAAATAGCGACCGATCACCGGGTCGTCGTAGGTATACATGCCAAAGACGTCCGCGTTTCCCTCCCCCATGCCATCGCTTCCGTTGCCGGTGCCATAGCGCGAGTTGAGCCAGTGGCCGTACTCATGGGCGATGACAGATGAGAAGGCCGTGTTGTTGCACGACCCGGCCTTGCGGTAGTAGTTGACGGAACTGCCGTCGTAGAAGGCGTTGCAGGATGAATTTATGTTGGGCTTGGATGTCGCCTTGAAGTCCGCCGTGTTGTCGGAGGGCACCGTGTCACGGATGTAGTCGCGCACGGTGTTGATGTGCTGATAGGAGTTGGCTTCGGCCGTGACGTACTCCGTCTTGGAGGGGTTCATCGCCAGCGTGTTGGGCTGGCCGGGTTGTACGTTGTTGAAGGTGACGGAGTAGTCCCCGCCCCCTTGGTT
Source organism: Planctomycetota bacterium (assembly GCA_012959525.1). Lineage (GTDB taxonomy): Bacteria > Planctomycetota > UBA1135 > UBA1135. Next base: position 151,503 of record DUDB01000047.1, on the reverse strand, counting down.
GTTCACGTTGTTGAAAGTGCCGTTATAGGTCGCCGTTATGTTCAGGGCAGTCGTCACTCCGGGGAAGGTGAAATTCCCGAACCGATCGGTCTGAACAGTCCCTGCCGAGCTTGAGAGGTTGATGTAGGACATGGGAATCTGGACCTCAGGGTTGCCCGAGTGGTCCGCCTCCGTCCCGGGCGTGGCCCAGCTCACCAGGGTTCCGGTTACGTCCAAGTAGTGGACAGTGGTTGCACGCTCAAGAACCTCGCCCGTGATGGCATCCAGCGTGTACTCGAACCCAAGAGGTTCATGAGCATTGGTGACGGTTACCGAGTAGGCAAGGACGGCGCGTCTTCGTCCCGCTTCGCTCACCTGAGCGAAGCGTAGAAGGGGCGGGCCCACGTCCATGGCTGGAACCCGCTCGCTGCTCTCAAACGCAAGCCGCGCCGTACCCTGCGCCGCCCTGCCGCTGATCGCTGGGAACTGGGCCAGACCCTGTGTCACGGGTGCGCCCGTCGAGTGCACTGACAGAAGGTGTCCATGGGTGTCCATGAGGACGTTGACGCGTCCACCGTCCACGGGTAGGCCACCGAGGGACTGCTTAAAGGAGACGCTGATCTTGTCCGTCCCGCGCGCCATACCCAAGGGCAGATACATGAACTTACCCTCTCCCAGTTCCGCCGTGTCGATGGCATGGAGAGCCACGGTGTCCGCCACCCACCCCTTGGCCAGGGCGATCCAACCGTCTTCATCCCCTAGCAGGGGCGAGCGTCGTGGTTGAGCCTCCCCGCCATAGAGCATTTCCATGTAGCCCGTCTCGCGGTCTGTCCGCATGGCCCACTCCGGACCGTGCTCGCCACGCCAATCCGCGAGGGAAGCTTGGAGGCCGTCCATACGTGGTGCGGAGGTCTCTTCGGGGTTTTGCGATTGTGCTCCAGCAATGAGCGTGACGCCCAGGAGGGCTTGTGCGAGGGGGAGGGTTACTTTCATGGGGATGGGAGTTGAGGGTTCCGAATGGCCTGCAGGGTAAGGGACGCACACCAGACCTCTGGAGTTCCTACCTTAGCTTGTGCGCCACGCGTCGGTGGCCTCTTCAGGAAGTGCCCCCCTGCATCTCTTCGTAAGGGCGGTCCTGTATGTATTGCCTGGCAGATCCACTACGATCGGTCTACCGCACCATTCTCCCTCCCCTGGAATTCCACCACCCACCCACGGCATGCGCATCAAGATCAAGTACTGCGCCGAATGAAACTACCGACCCCAAGCCGCCAGTTTGGCGGCTGAGTTGGAGTCCTCCCTGGAAGACGTACAGGTGGAACTTGTCGCCGGCGGGGGCGGCGTGTTTGATGTGTCCTTCGACGGCCGGTTGGTGTACTCCAAGCACCAGACAGGGCAGTTTCCGAGTCTCGACGACGTCGTCAACTCGCTGCCGGAGTGACTTGCACTCCGGACTTTTCTCGATTGGGGGAGCGCTGCGAGGACACTCGGGGGACTCACAAGGTCCCAGTTAAGGTTGAAGGTTGCTCAGGGAAGAGCGGCTAGAACGCATATAGCAGCAGGCAAAGCACAAGGCCAAATAGCAGCACTGTCGTCGAGGACGGTGCGGCCCTACGTGTGCTCCCTATTCGATGTAAGGACATGGGACGGCCCGATTGAATTAATAGAACGAAGAACCCGACGGGGCCCGGACGAAACCGTGCCCCTCACACCATTGATACCACTCTCAAAGCTGCACGGGTGGTAGATCTGAGGGAATTGGTGCCCCTAAATGGCATTTCTCTGTGGAGAAATCCCCGGTTGAGCGCTGATCCCTGCATCGTGACTCCCCACCCGCTATCCTGACAGGCCCCATGAACCCACGGACCATGCCAGCAGACTTACCTCAGCGAGCCCCAGAATGCGATCCCGTGCCCGAGCAGCCGCGATCTTTCACCAAGATCGTCGCGACCATCGGCCCCGCATCCGAAGACCGCATCCGTGAGTTGGTTGCTGCGGGCATGAGTGTGGCCCGCATCAATTTTAGCCATGGCAAGCCGGAGGAGCACCAGGCCCGAATCGAGACGATTCGACAGGTGGCCCAGAGCATGCGGCGTCCCGTGGGCATTCTGGGTGACCTGCCTGGGCCAAAGATGCGAACAGGCAACTTCCCCGACGGCCTCGTGGATCTGGAGGAGGGGGAGTCGGTGCGATTGCGGTCCGGAGCTGGCATGGCTCTCGCCGGCGAGGTCCTCTTGGATGTCCCGGACATTCACCTGGCGCTGGACCCGGGCCATAGGGTGTCCCTGGCTGATGGTCAGGTGGAGTTGGTCGTGGAGAAGACCTACGGCGAGGTCGTCCAGGCGCGGGTGACCCGGGCCGGGGGGATAGGGGACCGCAAGGGCGTTCACTTCCCCGACTCCGATGTCCAATATCAGGTCCCCACCGAAGAGGACTGCAAGTGGATTCAGTTTGCCGTGGACCATCAGTTGGACTTCATCGGAGTCAGTTTCGTGGGGCATGCCGCTGAGATCGAGCACGTGCGCTCTCTAGCTGCCAACCAGGCCATTGTGGCCAAAATCGAACGCCGTAAGGCCATCGACCACCTAGACGAGATCCTGGAAGCCGCAGACGGGGTCATGGTGGCCCGCGGAGATCTCGGTGTGGAGATCGGACTTGCCGACTTGCCGGGCCTGCAGAAAATGATTCTTGAGCGCACCATAGATGCGCGCAAGTTCACGATCACTGCGACGGAGATGTTGGAATCCATGGTTCACTCTTCTCGCCCGACCCGGGCGGAGGTGACGGATGTGGCCAACGCCGTCTTGGACGGTACCGATGCGGTCATGCTCTCCGCAGAGACGGCCATTGGAGCCCATCCGGTAGCCGCCGTGAACACCATGCGAGAGATCGCCATGTCTGTGGAGAAGTCTCCGCGCTATAGACGTCGGCCACGCTTGAAGCTCGATGCCAAGGACGCGACCTTTGGAACGTCCATCGCCATGGCAGCGGCACAGGTTGCTCGGGCATTGCGTTTGGACAAGGTGATCTGCTTTAGCGAGTCGGGCGGGACCGTAAGGCTGATCTCGCGCTATCGCCCGGGGAACGAGATCATCGGCCTGTCTCCGAACCTGGGAGTCGTACGCCAAATGACCATCCTGGGACACGTGCGCCCGGCCCTCTTCCGGCGCGAGGCTAGCCTCGAGGAGATGTTCGATATGGCGGCCGAGATGCTTGTGGTGCGCGAGATGGCGGAGGTCGGCCAGGAGGTCGTATTCGTGGCTGGAGTTCCGCCCGGTGTTGTGAACAGCACAAATGTCATGAAGTTGCACCGCATCGGTGAGTCCACCAAGCTCAGTTGACCAGACCGTTGGTTCGCAATCGCGGTGAGGCATTGGAGTCCGGCTGCCAGGGGCATATTGCCGTCCAAGCCGGGGCCTACTTCGGGGCCCTGCCGGAGTCCGTTCGCGGGCGCCTGTCCTCCTTGCTGCTTGACGATCTGCTGACCGAGTACGACGCGCGTCTGCTCGGCTCCCACTTGCGTCGCGTGGGGGCGCACTGGTCCGAGGCGTTTTGGCGCGTTGAGGCCGACTGGGAGGCGGACGAATCTCAGCACCACAGGGTTGCCCGCAGGGTGTACCTCTCCTGTGGGGGGAGTGAAGACCTCGGTCTGGGAGTGCGCCAGGCTGATTTCAGCCACCTGGAGCCTTGGCTCGACGACGAATTCGCCTTCCTGTGCCTGGCCGCCTACGACGAGTGGGTCACGGTCAGGGCCTATTCCGCCGGCTTGGCCTGGTACGACGCGTTGGGCCCGGCTTTTGGTCGTTGGATGCGGGGCGTGATCGCCGACGAAGCGCGGCACTACTGCCAGTTTCTCTCACTTGCCAAGAGTGGCCACCCCGAGCGGTTGCAGGAGGTTCCCGACCTGATGGGGGCGATTGGAGGCGTGGAAGGAGAGCCCTATCGCTCGACCTTCTTATTGGATCATGATGATCCCATCTTTCGCGCGGAGTGGTTCGACCAGGCCCGTCGTGTCTTGCAGCGCCACCTCCGAGCGGGCCTCCCGGACGGGGCGACCCGGCCCCACTCGAATTGAGTGGCCATAAGTTCGGTGTGCCACTGGATTGTTGCACGGCGTCCCATGTCGGGCATTGATTTGTGCTCCGCCTTTACGATGATGGGAGGCTCTGATCATGCTTAGCCGTTTCCAATTTAAGCGCTTCCGTTCCTTCCGTCGCCCTGATGCAACGGCAGAGTTCCAAGGCGGCCGCACGGCCGCGCGCGTGGTCTGCATCGCTAGTGGTAAGGGCGGTACGGGCAAGAGCATTATCGCCTCCAATATTGCCGTCCACAGGGCGCGTCGCGGGGAGCGGGTGCTGCTGGTTGATTTCGATGCGGGCCTGGCCAACGCGCACCTGCTACTGGGTATGGCTCCCACCCATGATTTGGGTCACGTGATGCAAGGGCAGGTCAAGGCGCGTGAGGCCCTGAGCGAGGGGCCTCACGGCCTGAAGCTTCTCTCTGGGGGGGTAGGCCGTCAGTCCCTGGTGAATCCCACCCGGCGCGAGTTGGACCGACTGTTCCGGGCCCTGATGCCCCTCGAAGACGAGTTCGACCTGGTCCTGATCGACCACGGGGCAGGCCTTGGATACTCCACCGTGGCCCACTTGGCGGCTACCAGCACCCTTCTGCTGGTGACCAACCATGAGGTGACGGCTCTTTCAGACGGGTACGCCCTCTACAAGCGTGCCACTGCAGTGAACAAGGGCATCCGCGTTGGGCTGGTCGTCAACCGGGCCCCGGATGAGAAGCTGGCGAACGCGGCCTGGGACAGTTTTAGATCCGTTTCCGAGCGGTTTCTCGGGCACAGCCCCGAGTTCGTGGGTTGGGTCCCAGCGGATCCGGCGGTTTCCAGCAGCGTCCAGCGCAGGGAGCCGGTCGTGGGTAGCTACCCCACCAGCCCCGCCGCCACCTCCCTGGCCGCAGTGGCCGACTGGGGGCCTATTGATCACGCCCGTACCACTAGTGCATTCTACGAGAAGGCGCGCAGGGCCCTTCGGTAGCCCGTGCGAGTCTGAGTGCGACCCTGGGGGTCTGCGCTGAATACCCCTCACCGCTTGAAACTCCGTATTCTTCCCTCCCGGCCTTCACGCCGGGGCACCGCTTTCCCATGCAGGTTCTCTCCTTAGTCAACCAGAAAGGTGGATGTGGCAAGACCACTACCGCTGTCAATCTAGCCGGTGCCCTAGCGGCCCGCGGAGAGAGCGTGTTGCTTGTGGACCTCGACCCCCAGGCTCACGCTACGCTTGCGCTGGGTCAGGCACCCGAGCAGTACGAGGCCAGTGTGGTCGAGGTTCTCTTGGACGAGGCCCAGGCCAGCGAGGCGATCGTCGCTTGCCCGGGAGGGATCGATCTGCTTCCCGCGCGCCTGGATCTAGGTGAGTTCGAGGAGATCTCCGGTCGGCTTCTGCACCCCGAGCAGCGCCTGCGGGTCGCGCTCGAATCCCTGCGTGGTCGGTATGGATGGGTCGTGGTTGACTGTCCGCCACGGGCAGACGGTGTTCTGTGCGCCAACGCCCTGTTTGCCAGCACCACCGCCATGCTGGTAGTCGAGACGGGGGCCTTTGCTCTGCAGGGTGCCCTGCAGGCCCTGCAGGTGTTCGAGGACGCTGCAGAGCGCCAGAATCGCGTCTACCGCATTCGCGTTGTCGGCACCATGTTCGATCGACGCACGCGCTTCGCTCGCGAGCTGTTGATCGCTCTGCACGGACGCTTCACGGGGGCCATGTACGACACGGTCATCCGCAGCAGTGTGCGCCTGCGGGAAAGTCCTGCCGTGGGTCTGCCGATTCAGGAACACGCTCCTGCTTCCAGGGCTGCCGCCGACTTCGCCGCCTTGGCTGAAGAGGTCTATCTGGACAAGCAGGTTGACCTACCCGCTTCAGAGGGTGTCCGGATGGGTGAAGTCCACCGGGAAGTGTTGGGCATGAATGAGCCCGGCGAACGCCTCCGCACCCACTGATATCTCCGCTTCTCTCAGTCTTCTCCCTCAAGTCTCCATCCACCACCCTCCAACCTAAGAGAGCCAGAATGGAATCCCTCGCCCTCCTCTGCACACTGCACGCTGATGGACCGGCAACGCTCAAGCGCCTACGCCGCGCTGGTTGCGATTCCCTGGAGTCGATCGAAGCCTTTGGGGCCGCCGATCTGGCTACTCTGTTGGAAGTGCCGCCGGCTGTGGCTCGGCGCCTCTTGAAGGAAGCCCGTGGTTTGGGCGCCCGACTGGACGATGGAATCCTGGACGATGCGGAGGAGGCTCCGCCGGTCAGCACGGGACCGGCTTCGACTCCGGATCCGGGTGCGGCACCCAGGACCCAGGTCACCACCCAGGGATTCCTGGATCAGCGTGACTACGCCATTCTCGGCCGGGTGCTCGAGCACTGGTCGGACGATGCGGAGGCGGGTGCGGACGATAGCCCAGCGGAGGTCTCGGTGTCCTCGCCCGTATCCTCGTCCGTATCCTCGTCCGAGGCCGCGTCCGAGGCCGCGTCCGAGGTGAGCCCCGGGGTCGAATCCAAGCCTCTGTGGCCCGTGGATTTGAGTGCGGATTCGGGCACCATGGACGAAGATCAAGCAGAAGAGGCCGGGTGCAATCAGGACGCTTCGAGCTGCGCCCCTGCTCTGCGCGCGGGAGACTTCGATGGTCTAGACGAGGCCATGATCTCCACTTTGGGTGGTGCGCATATCGTGTCCCTGTCGGATGTGGTGGAGGTCGATGCTCTTATCCTGGCGGAGATTTTGGGAGTCAGCTACGCCAACGCTCGGCGTACGCAGTACCTCGCTCGTGCGGCAGAACCCCAGGTTGAACTGACACCTGAGCCGATGCCTGAGCCGATGCCTGAGCCGATGGCCGAGGTGATGCCTGAGGTGATGCCTGAGCCGATGCCTGAGCCGATGCCTGAGCCGATGGCCGAGGTGATGCCTGAGGTGATGCCTGAGGTGATGCCTGAGCCGATGCCTGAGCCGATGGCCGAGGTGATGGCCGAGGTGATGCCTGAGCCGATGCCTGAGCCGATGCCTGAGGTGATGCCCGAGGTGATGCCCGAGGTGACCGCCAACGCACCCGTCTCGATCGATGCGCCGGATTCCGAGCCGCCTCCCTCCTCGGTCTCACTCTCCTTCAGTCACCGTTGGGGTGAATCGGCTCCGTCGCCCTCCGGTGAGGATCCGGCGCCTGCGCGAAAGTTCTGGGAGCCTCAGCCCAGTGCAGCGGTCGCCGAACCAGATCCCGCTAGCGTGGAGCTTGTCATTGAGATGTCGGCTTCCGACCCGGAGGCTGCGGACGCTCCGGTCGGTGAGGTTTCGACGCCAGAAGAACAGGTCAGCGAAGAAGAATGGCTAGGCGGAAGTGCCAAGCCCGAGGGAAGGCCGGAGCCGGCCCCCGAGCCTTCAGATGATGGGGGGCCGAAGCGCCCTCTGCCGCCTGAGCCCCACATGCCGGAAGCTGCCACCTACGGTACCCCCTGGCCACAGGACTCCGGACCGGAGCTCTCGAGGCCCCTGCACGTGCGTTTCCCCACCGAGCCTCCCACGCCAGAGGCCGTACAGGCTGAGGACGCATCTACGGATCAGGGTTCCGATCGTCCGCTGAACTGGGACTTTGATCTGACCGGACCGTCGGTGCGGTTCTCCGACAACGTGTCGGGCGAGTCTACCGCCGGCTACTCCGCTCCTGGGGATTCAGCGGTTGACCCCGGCAACGATGGCGTTGGCGGCCCTTTCGCTTAGGCCGCCCCGTTTTCCCCTTCCGGGCTCGGTCCGGGCAGGCGAAACTCGGCTTGGCTCGGGTGCTATCCTGGGTGACCCACCGCCAGTTTCCATGCTCGCCCACGATTCGATTCGAAGCAGTCTCGCTTGCAGGTTCGGGGCATTGCTCTTGCTCGGAGTCTTACCCGTTGCGGATCTCTTCCAGGAGCCGGAGCGACCTCCTACCGAGGCCCCCTGGGAATTGGCCCCCGATGGTGCACGCGGTTTTGGCACCTCTCCCGAGCAGGAGGACGTGACGGGACTCATTCGCAGCAAGGCTGCTGCGGACTTGGAGTTCGTGGGCGGACTACTGGAGAGCGCGACACAGGTTCAGATCTTCGTGGCCCTCGCGCACAGGCGGTACGAACGGCTGGGCTACTTGGAATTGCTGCCCCCTGGCGAGCCCGGGGCGCGTCCCCCCATGGCCGACCCGGCCTTAGGCCGGGAGCTTGAGGCTCTGGCGGAGCAGTTCGGCGTGCTGCTCCAGTCGCCCGGCAAGCTCTACACTAGGACCCAGGCCTTGGCTTTCGCACGGATGGTGGCCGACGATCGCTTTCGGGTGCGCGCCCACATCTTAAAGGGGGTCGAACTGGATCTGGTGTTGCTACCCGGCACTCTGCGGATCTTCACCGCCCACGCTCATGGGCTCGCCGGCCTGGAGAAGGGGCCAGCCCTGAATACCCTGGCCTCCCAGGCCGACCTTGCTGCGGCACGCCTGAGAGCCCTGCGCTTGGACTTGGAGGCCCTGTATCAGCCTGCCGTGGGTTCCTCTCACGCGGACTCTGCGGAGGTCATTGATCTGGCCGCAGCGTTGACGGTGGGGGATGCGGCCCGGACATCGGCCCTGGTGGCCGTGTTGGATGCAGAGGCTCGCAAGTCGGCTCGGATGCTGGAGCAAGGTCTGTTCACTCCCCGCTTTGACCTGCGGCACGTGGCTGCCTTGGCTGAGCGCCAGGCGGCTTGGGAGAAGGGGGCGCGCTCGAGTCGCGAGATGGAACTGCTCATCCCTTTCCGAACGACGGGGGGGATTGGTGGCAAGATCGGGGGGGTGCGGGCCACCGATCGCTACCAGTTGGCAGTGAACTCCGGCCGCGAGGGCTTGGCCGCTGCGCCCGCCCACCCCGAACTGAACTTCTCCCTAGGCCTCTGCCTGGACTTCATCGCCGGCCGTGGAGTCTCGATGCGGTACTTCGACAGATTCCTCGCGCTCCGTGGGATTCTGCATTGGGACGATCGCTGCTTCTCGGGACGTTCCCTGGATGCCCGCGAGGCCTACGCGGCTTGGATCTTGACGGGCTGGCGGCCTCCCGAAGCCGAGGACGGCTAGGGGTCGTACCTCTCGCAAGGCGGGATCGATATTCCCCGCTTCGGTGAGGAACCAGGGGCGGCGTGAGCCTCCAGTGCCTATCATAGGCTGACCTCTTCCAGAGCCCTCATGAGCCAGACCACAAGCGCGTCCCCGATGTCCAGCCTGATTCCCAGCGCCTCCGAACGTCCGGGTGACGATCCAATCTTCGCGCTCAATACGGAAGCAGAACGCCGGGCGGCTGAGGGGGAGAGCGTCATCAACGCTACCTTGGGGGTACTCACCGAGGACGACGGGGCACTAGCGATCATGCCGTCAGTCTTTGATGCCCTGACGGCCGTCCCGGCCCGTTCCGCTGCGGCCTACGCGCCCATCGCGGGAGACCAGACCTTCAATGCCGCCATGATCCGCGACGTGTTCGGCACCAGCACTCTGGCCGACAGCGCCGTTGCCGTGGCGACCGCCGGTGGGACGGGCGCTCTGCACCATGCAGTGGTCAACTATGTGCAGCCCGGAGAGGCTCTCCTCACGACCAGCTACTACTGGAGCCCTTACCGCATCATTGCCGACCATGCGGGACGTGGGGTGGAGACCTTCGAGATGTTCTCATCGGACGGGACCTTCAACCTGGAGGCCATGCGTGACGGTCTGCTCCAGTTGATGGAGCGCCAGGGACGGGCCCTCATCATCTTCAACTTCCCGTGCCACAACCCCACCGGCTACTCTCTCGATTCAAGGGAGTGGGAAGGGGTCAGCGTTATTCTGGCCGAAGCCAGCGAGAAGGGCCCAGTGACCTTCATGCTCGACCTGGCCTACGCCCACTATGGTCAGGCTGCCCGCTGGATCGCTCCCATGGAGGCCATCGCGGAGCACATCACCTTGCTCGTGGCATGGAGCGCCTCCAAGTCCTTCTTGCAGTACGGAGCCCGCGTCGGCGGTTTGCTGGGAGTGACTCTTGATCCTGAGGAGAGGCAACGCATGTCGAATGCCCTGTCCTACTCCTGCCGTGGCGTGTGGTCCAACTGCAACCATGCTGGACTCCTAGCCGTGACCGAACTGCTCACCGACCCCGAGCTGAAGGTTCGGGTAGCCCGCGAGCGTGAATGGGCCAAGACCTTACTCGGCGAGCGGGTGGCCCTCTTCAATGAGAAGGCGGGAAAGCTTGGCTTGAAGACGCCGCGCTACGAAGGTGGGTTCTTCGTGGCCGTCTTCGCTGAGGATGCGCCCGCGACCGCTGCCCGGGCACGGGAGAAGGGGGTCTTTGTCGTCCCAATGGACGGCGCCCTGCGGGTGGCCATTTGCGCGACGCCGACCTCCGATATTCCGCGGTTGGTTCAGGTCCTCGCCGTGGCCGCCGAGGGCTAGGGACACCCTCAGCACCCACCCGGGCGGCTCAGGGGCTCGCCCTTGCGGGCCTTGGCCGCTATGCTCACCCCATACTCATCGGACGCCAGCGCGTTCTCCCAACTCCAGCCCCCATTCAGGATCTTCTGATCCACGCCAATCATGACCTACGTCGTCGCCGAGCCCTGCGTGAAGTGCAAGTTCACCGACTGTGTGGATGTCTGTCCCGTCGACTGCTTCGTGGAAGGCGAGAACTTCCTTGCCATCAACCCCGATGAGTGCATCGACTGTGGTGCGTGTGTCCCCGAGTGCCCGGCCGAGGCGATCTTCGAGGAGACGGAAGTACCCGAGAAGTGGGAGGAGTACGTGGAACTGAATGTCAAGTACGCAGCTATCTGGCCTGAGATCAGCGAGCAGAAGGATCCCCTCGACGATGCGGATGATTGGAAGGACGTGGAAGAGAAGCGCGAGCACCTCTCCGACGCTGCATTCACCGGTTGATGTCTTCCTCGGTCGCTGAGGAGTAGATCAGCGCAGACGCTTGGAGTCGCTTCCACGCTTGGGGCTACTGCGTCGTGTGCGTGGGTTCCCTTTCCCCGAACTGGAACCTCTGGGGACAAGACACTCGGGCCCCGAACCGATCAGGTCTTCGCGCCCGTATTCCCGGAGAACCTGCCTGACCTTGTCATGGTTCTCTGGCAGGAAGAACTGCATCAGTGCCCGCTGGAGTCGCCGATCACGGAGGTGCTTGGCGACCTTCACCGGCGTCATGGTGAGCGGGTCGAGGCCTGTGTGGTACATGCACGTCGCAATGTCCATGGGCGCCGGAATGAAGTCCTGCACCTGTCGTGGGCGATAGCCTCGCTGTTTGAGGAAAACCGCCAGCTCAATCATCTCCTCAACACCTGACCCCGGATGTCCGGAGATGAAGTAGGGGACGAGGTACTGCTCCTTCCCGGCCCGTTTGGAGGCTGCGTCGAAGGCCTCGGCAAATTCGTCGAAGGACCCCACATCGGGCTTCTTCATGAGCTCAAGCACCGACGGGGAGACGTGCTCCGGGGCGACCTTTAGGTGTCCGCCCACGTGGTGCTGGGCCAGATCCTCGAGGTATTCGGGGTCCTTGCCGGCCAGGTCCATGCGTACGCCGGAGGCCACGTGGACACGCTTGATTCCGGCTACCTGCCGGGACTTGGCCATCAGCTCCTTGGTGGGGCCGTGGTCGGTATCGAGCAGCTTGCAGACCGTCGGATGAATGCAAGAGAGGCGTCGGCAGACAGCCTCGACCTCGGGCTTGGAGCATCCCATGCGATACATGTTGGCCGTTGGCCCCCCCAGATCGCTGAGGGTGCCCTTGAAGTCGGGGTGCCTGCCCACGGACTCTACTTCAGCTAGGATCGAGGCCTCGGATCGGCTTTGGATCTCGCGGCCCTGGTGCAGGGTGATTGAGCAAAACGTACAGCCCCCGAAGCAGCCGCGCATGATCGTGACCGAGTCCTTGATCATCGTGTGTGCGGGGATGGGCTCGCTGTAGCTGGGGTGCGGAATGCGGGTGAAGGGCTGATCGTAGGCGAGGTCGAGTTCAGCCTCGGATGGGGAGAGTCGTGGGGGATTGATGACGACCGTTCGGTCCCCATGGGCTTGAGTCAGGCGACGCGCGTTCTTGGGGTTTGTTTCGAGGTGCACGTGGCGTGTCATTCGCGCGAAGGCCTCACAGTCATCGCGAACCTGCTCGAAACTGGGGAGCTCCACTGTGCGTCCATCGCCGCGATGCTCCGTGAAGGGGTGATCAGGGAGCGATTCGGTCTTGCCAAGCATGTAGGCTGCTCCGCGCATGTCACGCAGATCTTCAATGCTCTCTCCCGCTTGCAGTCTGCGAGTGGCGTGGACTAGGAACTCCTCTCCCATGCCGTAGCCCACGAGGTCTGCCTTACTGGATACCAAGACGCTTGGGCGAACCTGATCCGCCCAGTAGTCGTAGTGGGCTACCCGCCGCAGGGAGGCCTCGACCCCGCCGGCGATGACTGGCATTCCCGGGAAGGCCTCGCGGCAGCGCTGGGCATAGACACCCGTCGCTCTGTCCGGTCTCAGACCGATGCGCCCACCAGGTGAATACGCATCTTCATTGCGGCGTTTGCGACTGGCCGTGTAGTGATTCAGCATGGAGTCCATGTTTCCCGCACTGACGGCGCAGCAAAGCCGTGGGCGACCCATAGCGCGCCAGGGCTCCGCACTGCGCCAATCGGGCTGGGCCAGGATGGCGACGCGCAGGCCCTCCGCGGCCAGACGCCTGCCCAGGAGGGCCGCCGCGAAGGACGGGTGATCCACGTAGGCGTCACCGCTCACGAATAGGACGTCGGCCGCCTCCCAGCCGAGAGAGCGCATTTCCTCGGGGGAAGTTGGCAGGTGAGGGCACATGGGCCCACCATCGTATCTTGACTTCGAGGCGGAAATAGATAGGGGCACCAAGATCCAGGAGTCGCTGGTGAGGGCCGCAAAGGGGGTTAGAAAATATCCCGGTCTCCAGAATGCAATATCCTACAGGGAGCGTAAATAACGGACACTGTGCACTCTCGTGTCAGCAAATTCGGGGAGAGGGGCGAAGAAGGCGTTCGGTTCAGCCCGTCGGTCGGCTTCTAAGGCAGAGCGGAAGTACTCCTCCCCGCTCCACTGCCCTCAACCCAAGCTGCCCCCCCCCAGCGCATCCCCGCGCGGCTCATCCCAGCCGCCCCTAGCTGTCATGCACTACCCCGCTGCATTCCTTCTCGCAGGTTCCATTGCTATGGCGAGCCCTTTAGCGGCGCCGCAGATGGCCCAGGGTCCGGACTTTGGTGCCCTGGCGGACCGTTTCCTGGTGGATCACAACATACCGGAGGCCTCCCCGGACACCGTCAGCCTGCCCGAGCTGCTGGAGCAGAACTACCTGCACACCGCGGTGGGTCTGTTCGATCTGTACTTCCCCGTTCGCAGCGCCAGTGACCTGGATCACTATCAGCGGCTGGTCGTGGCTCTCTCCCTGGCCCAGGCCGAGTGGCTGGAATGGACGGAGGCAGTCAGCGTGGATAGCCGTGAAGCCCTGCGCGATGCCAAGACCCTGGCCAAGTGGGCGGGGAAATGGGACCTGTCTCGCATGGCCAAGAAAATCGAGGCGGGCGAATTGGACATCCTGTCCGCGACGCGCGCCAGCAGCACCATCACCAAGGCGAGCGCGCGCTTCGCCGCATCGATGGAACGCTGTGATTCCCTCGGGCTTCAGCGCGAAGACGGCCAGCGGGAACCCATCGTCTTGCTTCCTGACCGTGGTGACTTCTGCCGCTTTCTCGCCTTCGGCGGCTGGCTGTACCCGGCGCACCAGGGCACGTTCTGGCAGGCCAGCGCGGTCGATTGGACGCACACCTACATCGACAACGTGAAGATCCTCTCCACACGTTTCGCCGCAACCGGTAGGGGCCCCAGCGACTACAGCTCGGGAATGAGCATGGACTACCGCTCCGAGACCGGCATGGAGCAGCAGATCGTGCAGCTCGCGGCCAACTCCATGTTCGCCAACTACTACGGCGAGAGCGTTCCGCCCTCCTTGGCGGGCTCCCTGGCCGTCAATCTGGTGATTGACATGTTCGGTGAGTGCAACACGCGGGTCGATGGTGACCTGCGAGCCCGTCGGACCTCCGCCCGCGAGCTGTTCGTGCCTGGCGGCAACCCTTCTGGCGGCATCCTGCCTCCCAACCTGGCCGATAGCCGGTGGCGTGACCGCCATGGTGCCGATCACTTTACCGGCGCACTCAAGCGCTCTCTCCAGCAGCCCAAGCGCCGCCGCGGCTCGGATCCTTTCGGAGGGGTGTTCCTTCTGCTCAACGACAGTGAGCGTGAACGGCTTGAGGTGCGTGGCCCCTTCTTGGGTGCCGCAGCTTCGGGAGCCCCCGTGGATCAGCAGTTCTTCGGCGATCAGTTGGAGTTCCTGCGCTCCTACCGCTCATGCTTCATGCACTGGCTTCGCATCAAGGGCATGCGTTCAGCCTCCAAGTCCAGCGACGCCTTCGCCTGTCTCCTGCGCGACATGGCTCTCAACAACGATCCCGAGGGCCTCGAGCAGATCTTCAGCGAACTCTATGGGATGCCCCTGAGTGGCGTGAATCCCAAGCTCGATAACCTGGAGGCCGAGTTCATCGAGTGGCTGCCCAAGGCTCGCTGAGAGCTGAAAAGGTGAGCGACGCAGCCTGAGGGCTGTTTCGTCGTCGGCCGAGTCCGGGCAAGATGGGGGGAGCATCCCGGTGCTCCCCCCATGTTCGTTGCCCTTCAATCTGTCCAAAGGCGTCCCGCCCTGTGCCTGCTGGGGACCGCCGTTCTCGCCCTGGCTGGTGTCCTGTCGGCCAGCCCGAGCCAAGACTCCGAGTGGGTCCACCTGGTGGTCTTGCACACCAACGACGTCCATGGCCAGGTGCTGCCGCGACCCGCCACCTGGTTGGATGATCCCGATCCACCGCGCGCTGGCGGTCTGGTACGGCTGGCGGCTGCCATTCGCCGAGAGCGCCGCGAGGCTCAGGAGGCTGGTGCGGAGGTGCTCCTCTTGGATGGGGGAGATTGGACCCAGGGCACACCCGAAGGGCGGCTGGAGCATGGGCGCCAGGCAGCGGCCGTGATGCTGCGCATGGGCTACGACGCCATGGCTGTGGGCAACCACGAATTCGACCATGGTGTGGACGTGTTCCTCGGGCACCTCAAGGCGCTGCGGCCCCCGGCTCTTCTTGCCAACGCACTCATGCCGGATGGCGAGTACCTTCCCGGGGTCCGTTCGCACAAGCTGGTGCAGAAGGCGGGCATTCCAATCTTGCTGGTGGGTCTGCTCACCAAGCACACCCCGGAGATGACCCACGCGTCCACCCGGGACCTCACCTGGCAGTCCCCGGCAAGCGCTCTGGCCCGCGTGCGCAAGGAGGCTGAGCCAGCCGGGGCGCTAGTGATTCCTATGACCCACCTGGGCGTGGAGGGTGACCGCGCCTTGGCCCGGGCCCATCCCGACCTAGCCTTAATCGTCGGCGGGCACAGCCACACTCGGCTGGAAGCGGGAGTAATCGAGGGCCAGACTCTGATCGTTCAAACCGGTGCCAAAGCAACGACGCTAGGGCGCGTGGACCTCTGGTTGGATCCGGAGTCCCACGCTGTGGTGCGCGCCCAGTCCCGCCTGATCAAGCTGCTGACCGATCCCGAGGACGCAGATCGCAATACCGCCCTTGAGGCGGCGTGCAAGAAGCTGGTGCTAGCCAGCGAGCGCCGCATGGGGGTCGTGGTCGGCTCCCTGAGTGATCCGCTCATGCGCGGCCTCGACCCCTACACATCCTCTGCCTCCGGCAATCTCGTGACAGACGTCATGCGCGAGCACACCGGGGCAACCGTGGCTCTGCATAACCGAGGGGGATTGCGGGCGGACTTGCCAGCGGGCGAGGTGACGCGCCGAGACTTGTTCCGGGTCCTGCCGTTTGAGAATCACGTGGTCAGCATGGACCTGACGGGTGCGCAGCTGGAAAAACTCCTGAGACGGTCGGTGGAGGGTCAAGGGCACTCGGGCCTCGAGGTCAGTGGTGTGACCTTATACCTGCTTCCCGGGGACGAGAGGCCCAAGCTTGGGAAGGTGGTGGTGGGCGATGAGGCTCTCGTCGCGATTGAGACCTACCGCGTGGTGACCAACTCCTTCCTCGCCGCCGGTGGGGATGACTACGGCACTTTTACCGAGGGGACAGGTCGGCAGGTGAATCCCATACTGCTTCGGGATCTGCTGGAGACTGCGTTCGGGAACGAGCCCGTGACGCCGCCCATGGCCTCGCGCTTTGTACTGACCGAGTAGCCCTCGAAAGGACCCAGCGGGAAGGCTGCCGGGGATGGGGGAGCGGGTGAGGATGGGTTAGGCTCTCCGCCGAGCAACAGGCGCTTGATGCAGAGCGCTTGCCCCCAAGCTACCGGCCCGGAGCCCGACGAGGACCCACCCATGGATGCCCGCCCCCCCCTGTCGAAACCTGAACCCCAGGCCAATGGCCTGGTGACCTACGCCTCGGGCGGTGGTCTGGCACAGATAACGCTGTGCAATGCACCGGCCAACGGCTACAGCCACGAGATGATGTTGGACCTCGACCAGGCCATCCTGCGGGCGCGGTTCGATGACGATGTGGCGGTTATCGTGCTGGCGGGTGAAGGGGAGAAATTCTTCTGTGCGGGTGCGGACATCGGGATGCTGGGAGAGATCACCCCCAGCTTCAAGTACGCCTTCTGCCTGCACGCCAACGAGACGCTCTTGCGCCTGGAGCACACGCCCAAGCTGGTGATCGCTGCCCTCGGCGGGCACTGCGTTGGCGGAGGACTGGAGGTGGCTCTGGCCGCGGACCTGCGCGTGGCACGCAGGGGCTCCGGCAAGTGTGGTCTGCCAGAGGTCAAGCTCGGTGTCCTTCCCGGAACCGGAGGCACGCAGCGTCTGGCGCGCCTCCTGGGATCCTCTCGAGCCATCGGCCTGATGGCGGAAGGCAGCACCTTTGACTACGACGAGGCCGAGGCGCTCGGTTTGATCAATCGCCAGATAGAGGCCGAAGGCGAGGCGCAGTTCATGGAGGCCGTGCTCGATTGGGCCAAGACGTTTACTCCTCCTGAGGCGGCATCCGGTGCTATCGGCCTCATCAAGCGCGCTGTTCAGAGTGGCGCTGACCTGCCCTTGGAATCGGGTCTCGCTTTGGAGCGCGAGCTGCAGCAGCGCTTGTTCCTGGGCGGCGACGCATCCGAGGGGATTGACGCATTCAAGGGCAAGCGCTCTCCCCACTTCACCGGTCAGTAGATCTCTTAACCATGCAAGCCATCCACGTCGCACAGCACGGAGACCCGAGCGTCCTTCAGGTTGTGGACATTCCACGCCCCGAGCCCGGTCCGGGGGAGGTTTTGGTGCGGGTGCTCGGTGTGTCGATCAACCACCTCGACTTATGGGTTCGCCGGGGCATGCCCGGTCTTGACATTCCCTTGCCACGAATTCCCGGCTGCGATGGTGCAGGGGAGGTGGTGGCTTGCGGAGAGGGTGTTGACGCCCCCGCTCTGGAGGTTGGCCGATCCGTGCTTCTAGAGCCCGGCTACAGATTGGGCGCCCCCGCAGCGGCCAGGCCGGGCGTCGATCCCGACGAGCTCGATCATCTGGAAGACGACTACGGTATCCGCGGTGAGCATTGCGACGGCTTCGATGCCGAATACGCCGTCCTTCCGGCGACCCACATGTATCCCCTCCCCGATGGTATTGACGTGCAGGCGGTGGCATCGGCCCCGCTGGTCTTTCTGACGGCCTGGGGCTTGGTCCATTTTCGCGGGCAAGTCAAAGCAGGGGAGCGGGTGTTGGTTCTGGCCGGATCCTCGGGTGTGGGTTCTGCGGCGATCCAGGTGGCTCGTGCCGCGGGTGCCGAAGTGATGGCGACCGCTGGGAGCGCTGAGAAGGCTGCCTTGGCCACGGAGTTGGGGGCGACAAAGGTCGTGGACCACTACGACCCACAGTGGCCCAAGCAGATCCACCAATGGACCGGGGGCAAGGGGGCGGATTTGGTGGTGGAACACGTAGGGGCTGCGACCTGGTCGGGATCCATGCGTTGCCTGGCGCGCAAGGGGCGGCTTGTGACCTGCGGTTCTACGGCTGGTGCGAAAGTGGAGATGGTTCTGCGGCACCTGTTCATCAAGAATCAGTCCGTGCTCGGATCCACCATGGGGCCTCGCAGTGCCCTGCCCAAGATCGTCCAGAACATCGCCGAGGGAATTTTCTCTCCGGTTGTAGATCGCGTGATGCCTCTCAGCGAGGTGGCCCAGGCCCACCGCTTGCTCGAGGAAAAGAAAGTGCTCGGAAAAATCGTTCTCGTTCCAGGATCCTGAAGGCCCTAGCTCCCCTCCGTTTCATGCAAGCATCCGACATCAAGATCGCCGCCGTTCTCGGCGCGGGCACAATGGGCCACGGCATCGCTCAGGTACTTGCCATGGCCGGGATCGAATCACGCCTGTTCGACGTGGCACCCGATGCGGTTGACGCGGGATTGGCCAAAATTCAAGCCAATCTGGACAAGGGGGTGGCTCGGGGAAAGGTCAATGAGGAAGCGCGTGCTCAGGCTCTGGCTGCTCTTACCGGTGCGAGTGAGCTTTCCGTTGCGGTAGAGGGCGCCCAGGTCGTCATCGAGGCGGCTCCCGAACGCATGGATCTCAAGCAGTCGATTTTCTCGGACCTATCCGAACTCAGTGCACCGGATGCCCTCTTGGCCACCAACACCTCGTCTCTCTCCATCACAGAGATTGGGCAGGTCTGCTCCAGGCCCGAACGTGTTGTGGGCATGCACTTCTTCAATCCCGTACACATTATGAAGTTGGTCGAGGTGGTGCGCACGGGCGCATCGAGCGACGAGGCCGTGACGTGCGCCATGGATCTGGCTCGGCGCATGGGCAAAGAGCCCATCGACGTGGCGGATACGCCGGGCTTCGCATCATCACGTTTGGGTATTGCCATCGGCATGGAGGCCATCCGTATGGTGGAGAGCGGCGTCGCCTCAGCTGAGGACATCGACAAGGCCATGACCTTGGGCTACGGATTCCCCATGGGCCCCCTGCGTCTGACGGATTTGGTAGGTCTTGACGTGCGACTGTCCATTGCCGAGTACCTGGCTTCGACGCTCGGCGATCGCTTTACTCCCCCCGCGCTCCTCAGGGAGATGGTGGCGGCGGGCAAGTTGGGCCAGAAGTCCGGTGAGGGGTTCTACGCATGGGAGAAATGAACGACGACAAGGGTGGGCGTGAGTGGGGGGACATCTCTGAGCTGAAGAAAAAGAGTCAGTTGCCCAAGGTCGCGTGCTGTTTCTTGGGCTGCGTAATGCCCCTGATCGTCCTAGCCGTCATCGCGGGCATGGGTTACCAGAAGGTGAGCAGCAGTACCGACAGGGAACTTCAGTGGGCGCAACTGGAGGGGGTCCTGCCCTTCGCCGAGCGTCCCGATGATCTGACTTTGGTTTTCGGCTTGCAGTTAGATTTGTTCGACTTCGAGTTCTACCTTCTACTGGACTCCGATCCTGGCGCACCTGACCTGACGGATGTGGACCGTGTTCAGGATGATGCCCGGGCTTGGATCCTGATGCGGCTACCTGCAGAGGAGGGGTCGTTCCTCGCGGTCTCGGAGCCTTGGGAGGCTGCCGACTCCGAGGAGCCCCTGTCCCATCTGGAGGTGCAGGGCCAATCCCTGGGGGTGGGTTTCCTCGAAGATCCCAACTCGAGCCCGATCCCTCCGGGCGGATATCTGGGGGGCCGTGGAGGGGATGGGCCAACCGTCGTTGTTGAGTTGCCCAGTCCCGATCCCGATGCCATGCTTGTGCTGCTAGTCAGCGGCGTAAACATTGACGAGTTGACCGCAGCAGAGGTGATTGCCTTTCTGGACCATTTTCAGATCGGCTCCGCCCCGGGATCTGATTGACCCATGAACCAGAACACCTCCCTGACCGGCAGCCCTTCTGTTGAACAGACCGCCCAAGGCCCCGAACGTGAGTCTCTAGGGGGCATTATCGTTATGGGCTTGGGGTTGATGATGATCTTGAGCGTGGGGGTCATGGCCCTCTTTCCGACGGCTCGCGACACTGATGCGGCCTCGCTTCTGTCGGCGAGCTTCGGTATCGATGGTGGCCTGCCTTTCGGCCTAGAACCTGTCCGGGCGGTGTCTTTTGCCACGGGCGAACAACTTGTCCTGTTTCGTGATCCGGACCGCTCATCCGAGGAAGCCAACGCGCCACGCTGGCTGCCCTCCAAGAGTGGCGCTGGCTGGCAGATCCGATTCACAAAGGCGAAGGTCAAGAAGCAGGTCTTCGATTGGTCAACGATCCCCGTTGCCGAGGAGGGGCAGCCGCCGGCCGAGGCGGCGTTGGCGCTCTTCTCCTCCAAGACAGCCAAGAAGGTCGTACAGGCACAGTTCAACGGCATCCATTTTGAAGACGTGACCCAATTGCCGTTGGCGGGCAAGACGGTCCCGGTGGATGCGGGGCACCTGGACTGGGGCCAGTTCGATGCCCCCTACATTCACCTGCGCCACTACGGCCGCGACGCCACGGGCCCCGGGTTCTGGGATACTCTGCGCGTCAATCTGACGAGTGGGTCTCAGGCACGCATTCTCTATTTGCGCTGGCCTCGGGGTCAGGCGGGCCACAAGGACCACGCCCTCGAACTCCTGGCGGCCCTACCCACGGAAGAGCCGGTCTGACACGACGGTGCGCACGAGAGGACTTGTTTTCGGGCCCCTCGCTTGACGGCCAGTCGGACATGGCGAGGATGATCGGGCCTCGTTTGCGCTCCAATCACTCGCTCCCTTCAGCTTCAGAAACCAATGCTTAGCCATGCAGATAACCAAGAACGCAGTTGCACTCATTCACTACACCCTCAAGGACGATGCGGGGGAGGTGATTGACAAGTCGCAGGAGGGCACACCCATGCCCTACATCCATGGTCACGGCAACCTTATTCCCGGACTCGAGAGCGAGCTCGAAGGCAAGGCGCTCGGTGACAAGCTGAGCGTCCGTATCGAGCCCAAGGACGCCTACGGGGATCGGAACGAGGAGATAGTCCAGGACGTACCGCGTGCCCAGCTGCCCGAAGATGTGGATATCGAGCCGGGCATGCAATTCCAGGCCCAGAACGACGGCGGCATGCACGTCGTCACCGTAGTGGGCGTCGAGGAGGATCAGGTGCGCCTGGATGGAAACCATCCCCTCGCCGGCGTGACCCTCAATTTTGAGGTGGAGATCGCCGAGGTGCGGGAAGCCAGCTCCGAGGAGCTCGAGCACGGTCACGTGCACGGCCCGGGCGGCCACCAGCACTAGATCCGTTCACCGCTCCTGGCGTGCCTGGCTCATCCGGGCGGTCCATGGCGTGGGATCGGTGGTGTACCCTGTCGGCCGTGTCCAGTCTCCTGTTCGTCATCCGGGCCCCGGCGGTCGTGCTTGTGACCTTGATCACGGGTCTGTTCCTGCTCATCGCGGCTCCGATCACCCTGTTCTGGACTCGACCACGCATCGTGTGTCGGCGTTGGGCCATGGCCATGTGGGGACGCAGCGTCTTGTGGGTCTGCGGCGAGCGCCTGGAGATCGTGGGCCAGGTTCCTCGATCGCCCTACTTTCTGGTTTGCAACCACGTCAGCACGGCGGACATCTTCGTGTTGGCTGCGGCGACCGGGGGGCGCTTTGTTGGCAAAGCGGAGCTGGGCAGCTGGCCGCTGGTGGGGTGGGTCATCTCCGGCATCGGAACTATCCTGATCGATCGCTCCAGAAGGACTGCGGTTGGCGAGGTGAACAAGGTGATCTCGGCAGCCATGGCAAACGGCGAGAACGTCCTCCTCTTTCTGGAAGGGGGGATCTGTCCCGGCGACCGACTGCACCCCTTTCAGCCATCCCTGCTGCAGCCCGCCGTAAGCCTTGAGCGACCCGTGCACTACGCGCTAATTCACTACACATCGCCCGCGGGAGCAGCGCCTCCAACCGAGACCCTCACCTGGCCCTCAGATCGCAGCGCGCTGAGGCACTTCAGGGGCCTGTTCGGGCTGTGGCGTTGCCACGCTCGTCTTACGATCGCCGAACAGCCCATCTGGGCTCCCAACCGTAAGCAACTGGCGGAGGACCTGCGGGAGGTCATGGAACCCCTCTTTGAGCCTTTGGCCTAGCCGCTTCAGGTGCTAGGAGGGGTAAAGATCTCCCGGGTCGTCTCGTCACGCACTCCACCCTGCGCCACAATGCCCGGCACATTCTGCCCAAGTCCAAGCGCCCACATTCATCAGATGAAACCGACACTTCTCGCTCTCGCCGCCGTATTCACCTCCTCCTTGGCCACGGCCGGCGACCACTGGGTCGCGGATTATGACGAGGCCGTTCAGCTCGCCAAGCAACAGGGCAAGCACCTGTTCGTGGACTTCACAGGGTCCGACTGGTGTGGTTGGTGCATCCGCTTGCACGACGAGGTCTTTGATCACGACGAGTTTCTGACTCCGATGATCAAGGACTACATCCTGGTCTCGCTGGACTTCCCCAACTCCGAAGCGGTCAAGGCCAAGGTCCCCAACCCCGTGCGCAACGCGGCGCTGGCCCAGATGCACGCCATCTCGGGCTACCCGACCGTCCTGCTGATGACCCCTGACGGCTTGGTCTACGGGCGTACCGGCTATGAGCCGGGAGGACCGGAGGTCTACGTGAAGCACGTCAATGAGCTTCGCACCAAGGGCCTGGCTGCCCTGAAGGCCGTCACGGACAGCCTGGACGCCTTCGAGAAGGCCGAGGGCGAGGCGCGCGCCAAGGCGTTGATCGCCATCTTGAACCTCCTCGAAAAGGAGGGCGGGGACTCGGCGTTTGCCGGCTCCCTCGCCGCCCCCCTCAAGGCGAACTGGAAGAGTCTGACCGCAAAGGATCAGGCCAGGGCCATCGATCTGTTGAACACGGTAGGTCAGGCGGACCTGGCCACCCTTGCCGGAGCCAAGGCTCTGGATCCCAAGAACAGATCGGGCCTCTACGCCCGCTCGGTGCTGACCTACATGGAGGGCGTCACGGAGGAGACCGCCATCGTGCCCGCCCTGGTCCACCTGGATACCCTCGTCGAAACGGCGGCAAGTATCGACGCAGGTACTGCCGAGAGCCTCTACCTGTTGGGTACTTACTGGAACTCGGAGTTCGCCAAGGATCCCGCGCGCGCCAAGCACTACGCCGCCAAAGGCCTCGAGGTCACCACGGAGCCGCGCTACAAGGCCTTCTTCCAGGAGACCCTGGACAAGAAGTAGTCCGGCTCAGGAATCTGAAGCAGCTTCTCCGGGAGGTTGGACCACGTGCTGGCCGGCCTCCCGGATTCCGGTTCCCCTAATCCCGCGCCCCACGTCACCCAAGTCCATGCGCACGCGCGCGGAATCCTCCAGCATGCGCGCCACCACGCTGGGTTCGGTTGCAGCCAGATCGTTGGACTCCCCGGGGTCGACCTCAAGGTCGAAGAGCAGGGGGGCGTGCTCCTGCCTTTTCCATTCGGGCCGGTGCACGTGTAGCTTCCAACGACCCCGGCGTAGGGCCTGCAGGCGCTGGTCCTTGTAGAACGCGAGCACGTGCTCCTCGGGATCGGCCCCTCCAATCAGATGAGCGGAGAGGTCGCGGCCATCATTGGCGACGTCGCTGAGGCCGCCCGCCAGGGCTTCGATGCTGGGCTTGAGGTCCATGAATGCGAAGGGTGCCTGGCTCGTTCGGCCCGCGGGGATGCGCCCGGGCAGGCGGAAGATCAGGGGCACCCGAACGCCCCCCTCCCAGGTGGTGTTCTTCTTGCCACGCAGACCGCCCGTGGACTCGCGGCGCCAGGGGCCGTTGTCGGAGGTGAAGACCACCAGGGTCTCCTTCTCAAGGTCGAGAGCCGCCAACGCGTCAAGAATGCGTCCGACGGAATCGTCGAGCTCTTGCAGGACGTCTCCGTACAGCCCCAACTCGCTCGATCCGAGCCAGGGCTCGGAGGCGTGGATCGGGCGGTGGGGCATGGGGTGGGCCAGATACACAAAGAAGCGTTCGTCCTTGTGACGCTCGATGAAATCGATCGCGGCGTCCGTGCAGCGCCGGGTGAAGAGGGACTGGTCGGGACTGCGCTCGACCACTTCCTCGCCCCTGTACAGGGGCAGGTCCGGCGCCTGAAAATCATTGTGGGAGTAGTAGTGGGCATCCATGTCGTTGGAGTAGGGGATGCCGAAGTACTCATCGAACCCCTGGCTCAGGGGCAGGAACTCGGGGAAGTGCCCCAGGTGCCACTTGCCGATGCAGGCCGTCTTGTAGCCCCGTTGCCCGAGGGACTCGGCCAGGGTCTCCTCCAAGGGGTTCAGACCGTGGGTGGAGTAGGGGAAGAGCACGCGTTGGCCCAGCCCCAGGCGCATGGGGTAGCAGCCCGTCAAAAGGGCGGCGCGTGAGGGCGTGCACACGGCCTGGGGCACGTAGCCCGACAGGAAGCGCGTGCCCTCGGAAGCCAGCCGCATCAGCTGCGGCGTGGAGAAGCCCGTGGCCCCCTGGGACTCCAGATCTCCCCAGCCCATGTCGTCGGCCAGGATGACCACCACGTTCGGAGGGCCGCCCGATGCTCCGGACCGCGTCGGATTCTGGCAGGCTCCGGGGAGCAGGCAGAGGGCCAGCCCGCTGGCCATCCATTTCAGCATGGCTTGTGAGGATTGGGGGCGTGCCATTAATGGGCGATCAGATGAAGCTCGAACCCGGCCGCCACGCGACGCAGGGTGGAGGTGATCTGGGCGCCTTCCACCAGGCCCAGGGCATCCTCGTCTCCGTCCATCATGGAGCGCCAGAAGGGAGACATCACCGTGGTCGCCAGTCCACAGACCCCGGGGTTGGCCATGAGTGTGGCGGAGATTCGGCCCGGCTCGCTGTTCTGCTCCTTGCCGACTGCCGCGGTGACCGCGCGTACAAGAGCATCGCTGTTCAGGGCGAACACGAATGCCTCGGGCAGGAAGGCGAGGCCGAAGTTCTCGTCACTCGCCTGGTAGACGTCCACGCCGTGTATGTCGCTCAGGTCCAGTTGAATCAACTGCTCGCCCAGAGGAATGAGCTCCTCGAACGCCTCTTGAAACAGGACACCGTTGCCGAGACCCTCCATGAAGAATAACGGGAGGTCAAAGAGGTCATCGACTTCCGTGCTGTCACCCGGGTCCAGGAACACGACGGCCATGGGGCCGGTCAGCTGCTGGATAAACGCCTGCTCCAGATCCACGCCCGTCATGGCCTTGCCCGTGGCCAGGCCCTGCTCCAGGGTGTTCAGCGCCTCCTCCGCCTTCAATTCCTTCAGGACCCTGCGGCCCAGGTCGATCCCTGCCGCCAGATCGAGCCCCAAGCCCGTGAAGGCGATGGAGTCGTGGGGGATGGAGTCCGCGAGCCCCATGGGCAGGGGGCGTATGCAGTCGGCGAAGCGGCTGGCCAGGGTCCCTGACGGGACGCTGAATAGGCCGCGCATCTCCAGCCGGGTGCCGAGTTGCACGTCCAAGCTGAGGTACAGGTCGCAGGAGTCCTTCCCGAGGACCTGCTCTCTTGAGAGGGCGACCCCTGGGGGCGAAAAGTCGTCCACCATGGAGTGGATGGTCTGGGAGGCGTCGACCAGAAACTCCATCAGTCCCGCATGGCCCACCTGTGAGCGGCGCGCTACTAGAGCATGGACCAGGGGCGAGCGGTGGCTTGTCCCTAGGCCCGAGAGGCTGGACTTCAGACCCGCCAGGAGTTCTTCACCGTCGTCAGCCGTAAACAGCCCGAATGCCAGGGGATGGTGAACCAAGGCGATGGCATCGCCGGACGGCTCAAGAAAGCCAGCATCGAACTCTGACCTGTTCCGTGCCAGGACGTCCACCTGGGCTCCGAACATCACCTGGCTGGCGTGGTTGTATCCCTCGCCGTCCTTGGGCAGCCAGGCCTCCATGGCGGATTTCAAGGCCTCCGCGTTTGTGGGTGGCGTGGTCAGGAACCCGGTCAGGGTCTCACTGGAGAACATGACGCACTCTCCATTCAGCGCCAACGCGATCTCGGTCATCTTGTCGAACTCACTGGTGCCGCCTCCTACCGGGAGGGAGTTGATCATCAGGTCCTGCCCGGTGCTGGTCTGCAGGAACTGGGCCCAGCGGTTGCCCTTCATGCGGTCACGTAGCAGACCCACGTCTGAGCACATAGCCACCGCTCTCGCATCGTCTGGGACGGCGCTCAGGATGGAGGGCGCTTGGCAAGAGAGGGGAGCGAGGAGGATGGCGAGTGTGAGACTCAGCATGACTGGTGGACCTCTGGACGGACGCGGTGAATAGTGCCCGGTCCGCGTGGGTGAAGTAGGGGGACGGTGTGACCCCCCTGGGACCGGAATGAAGCTGTTTGCGCCGAACAATATACCTCGGAATCGGCTTTTCCTCGGCCGTTCGAGGCGAATCGACCCACAATGGGGGTTACAGTCGGCGCCTCGTAGGTAGTGACAGTCTCTTACAGGAGATCACCATGAATCGGATATCCAAAAAACTAACGCTCTCCACCCTGGCCCTTGTGGTCCTAGTGGCTTCCTCGTCGGCCCGTGACGGTGACGGTGACGGGGGAGGTGCATTGAGTGCCGACTGGAAGGCAACCGCCAAGAGCTACAAGCTCAAGCACAGCGCCCATGAGCGTTGGGGTTTCGTGCTCCCCGCCGAGCGGTGGCACAACGCCGACAAAGCCATCGAGCTTCCCGGCGGGATAACCTTCGAAACGGAGATCTCAGGCACCAACAAACTCGAGATCGACGCCAACGCCGACGGTGACTGCGAAGTGACCGTGCGCGGCACCGGCTTCGTCACCCTGCGTTCCAAGAACGCCGAGGGCGAGCTGGTCAAGTACTCCGTACGCCTGCGGAACACGGGTGCCAAGCGGTTCGAATGGACGACCGGCTCCAGCATGAAAGGCAACGTGGCGGGCCAGACCCTGCACGTCTTTGACCAGGACGGGAATGGCAAGTACTCGGATTGGGGCATTGACGCCGTGGTGATCGGCAGCAACAAGAGCGCCTCGCTTCTGTCCAGGGTCGTGCTCATAGGCGGCAAGCTCTACCACTTTGACGTGACCGAAGACGGCGCGGAGGTCCGCGTGGCTCCATTCAATGGCGAGACCGGCATCCTCAACGCCGTGGGCGACTTCGAGTCCAAGGGCAAGCTCACCTCGGCGGTCTTCCAGGACGGCGACACCTCCTTCTGCGTGGCTAACTTCCGAAAGGGCGTTGCAGTCCCCGTCGGCACCTACCGCTTTGTTAGCGGGCGGGTTGAGAAGGGCTCGGCCTCGGCTTCCATCCGGTCTGGCTCGATGCAGAAGTTTGCCGTGTTTGCCGGTGGAGAAACAACCGTCGAGTGGGGCGCGGACGTCACCGGCGAGTTCTCATTCCAGCAGAAGGACGACAAGGTCACCGTGCAATCAAACTTCAAGTTCTTCGGATCCGCGGGTGAGGAGTACTACGACTTCCAACCCCGAGGCAAGGGTCCCAAGATCATCATCGCCGACGCCGAGCGTGGCCGAGAAATCAAGGAAGCGCGATTCCCCGAATCGTGATGAGGCACCCAATACCTCACGTACACCGGTGGTGTGCGCCAATCCAAGGCTGTCAACGTATCCATTGAAGTGGAGACGGCCATCTTCCCGGAGATCACCCTCAACCCGCGCGGTTCCAAAAAAGTGAAGCCGACAACACCCGGCCAGGCCAAGACCAAGCGCTAGGCCCAGCCCCACTGAACGTGGGGCCGGATGAAAGACAACGAGAATCGGGGCCGTCCCTAGTGGGACGGCCCCGATTCATTTCTGCTGGAGTTGGGCTTGGGGAGCGGACTCCGCTCGGGTTGCCTTCCCCCTAGTCGAGGGCGGGGAACGGGAAGTGTTCCGAGGGCTGGTGCTCGCGGTCTGCGATGCCCATTAATCGCTTTACGACTCCTGGGTGGCGCGAGGCCACGTCAACGGCCTCCGATTCATCGGCCTCCATGTCGTATAGGGCGATGGTGGGCTCTGCCTTGAGAAGCTGGCGTCGAACGAGCTTCCAGCGTCCCGCGCGCACCGCCTGCTGGCCACCATAGGAGGGGAACTCAAAGTACAGAGCTTCGTGCTCCCGCTGGTCGCCTTCGGAGCGAAGGGTGGGTGCGAACGAGATTCCGTCTAGATTATCGGGCGCGGGCACTCCGGCGATCTCAAGCAATGTGGGCATCACGTCCTGGAAGGCGGACAGGTGTCGGGTGCGCGACGCTTCAGGCACCTTCCCAGGCCAGTTGACCACTAGGGGTACCCGAAGACCGCCTTCATAAACGCTTCCCTTCAGCCCTCGGAAGTGAGCGGCGCTCTCGAAGAAGGTGGAGTCCGTCCCACCGTTGAAAGTGGGACCGTTGTCACTACTGAAGGCCACCAGTGTGTTGTCGCGTAGGCCCAGCTCATCCAGGAGGTCGACGATCCGCCCGACGTCCCGATCCATGCGAGTGATCATGGCGGCATAGGCTGCACGAGGGGTGGGGTGGGGCAAGTAGCCTTGGTCCCCTACGTAGGGCGGGTCCTCGTCAAAGGCACCGTCGTATTCGTCGAGGGAGTCCTCAGGCACCTGGATGGCGGCGTGAGGGATGTGGAAGGGCACGTAGACGAAGAAGGGGCCGTCCGCATTGTCACGAATCCAGCCCAGAATCTCGTCGGCCATCAGGTCGTGGGCGTACTGCTTGCCGGTGAGGTTCTTCCACACGTTGCCTTCGAGGTCGACGCGTTCACCATTGCGCCAAAGATGGGTGGGGTACTGGTTGTGGGCTTGGCGTTGGCACAGGTAGCCGAACCAGTGGTCGAATCCCTGGCGATTGGGCTCGCCGCTCGTGCCCGGACCACCGAGTCCCCACTTGCCGACGGCGCAGGTGGAATAGCCGGCTGCTTGGAGCAGGCCGGGCAGCGTCGCCGTTCCCTCGGGCAGGGGTAGCTGCCCCTCTCCGTCATCGTCGCCCCAGCCTCCGATCTCAAAATTACCGCGCACGTGGGCATGGCCGCTGTGCATGCCCGTCATCAGGACGCAGCGTGCCGGGGCGCATACCGGGGCGCCAGAGTAGTGCTGCTCAAAGAGCATCCCTTCCGCCGCCAACAGGTCGATGCGCGGGGTACGGATCTTGTCCTGTCCGTAGCAGCCGAGCTCTCCCCAGCCCAGGTCATCCGCCATGAACCAGACGATGTTTGGGCGCCCGTCATGTTGGACGGCTGCACGATGGGGGGCCTGGTGGCAGGCGCTGACCCATCCGAGAATGAGGATGCTGGAGCAGGCTAGGCGTGTGTGCGTCATGCTCCGAGGATACAGCCCCCAACCCCGATTACGGCAAGAAGCCCTTCTTGTCCTTGAGCTTCTTGGGCAGGTACTCATCGATCACGAAGTTGAGTCCCCATTTGGCCAGGGCCTGCTGTTCGGCGCGGACGCCCATCTTAAGCAGAAGCTTGAGAGCCTTCTTCCAGGGCGCGTGCGATTGGAAGAAGGGGTCGTTCTTGAGCGCGTCCTTGGCTCGCTTGAGGTCGACGGCCGCGAGAGGGTGCGTGGCGTCCTCCAACTTGAAGTCCACGATATCCTGTGGCGTG
The DNA here is from genome assembly GCA_012959525.1 of Planctomycetota bacterium. GTDB lineage: Bacteria > Planctomycetota > UBA1135 > UBA1135. The sequence continues at coordinate 121,980 of DUDB01000047.1, read as the reverse complement.
ACCCCCATGTAGCGCGCATTGGGGACGCAGAAGAAGCGGTTGATGTGTGCCGCGTTGCCCGAACCCACCTTGAGGGTCCGGTAGATGTTGGCGATGCCGTAGGGGTCGCAATCCACGAAGCAGTAAACCGGCATCTTCCTGGACTCGGAAAGGCGCCGTACGAAGCGCCGCTGAGCGCGGGAGGGCACCCCGCCCATGGAGACCAGGATGCACTTGGCGTCGCGCCAGTACTGATGGTCGTTGAGGCGGTTGAACATGCCCCCCGTCTCGATGGCCAGGATGAACTTGGCCTTGGTCTCGAACTCCAGGTGCTCCACGGAGCTGGGAATGGAGTAGGCCCCGGTTCCCATCTGGGTGCAGTCGATGCGGATTTCCTTGCCCGTCTGCTTGTCGCGGTCGATGACGACAAGTTCGCCAGCTAGGGCGCCGCCGTGCTCTTCGGGTCGGTAGCGCAACTGCTCGCGGGAGACCCCCTCCAGCGAGGCGAGGGCCTCGATGTCATCCATCACCGCGTCGGACTCGGGCTGCTCCTTGAATTTGGCATCGCCCCAGTTCTTGGAGATGTAGTACGCCTCCCGCTTGGTGGCGAAGTCGTCGTTCTCGATCATCTCCTTGGAGAGCGACATGAGGCGCAGGGTCTGGGCGAAGCTCTTAACGGTGTTGACCGACAGGGCGCGCGCCTTGCGACCCTTGCCCAGGGCCAGGTAGCCGATGGCCTTGCTGTAGGTGACGTTTGCGAGCGAGCGCACGGGGAACTTCAGCTCGGGGAGGATGCGCCGTACAATGGACGCCTGCACGCGCTCTGCCGTGCTGTCGATGATCTTGATCGTCTTGCGATCATCGGCGTCCATGCCCCTGCGCTTCTTGGGCTTGGTCTTGGTGGCCACGGCCCCCTTCTTGGACGCCTTCGCTTTCTTTTTTTTCTTTGCCATGGGTCAGGATTCTGATTATTGGTGGCCGACCTTCTCGGCCAGGGCGGCGACGGCCTTGGAAAGCTTGGAGATCCACAGGCTCTGGAAAAAGACCCAGGCGAACAGGAACAGCAGGTAGTAGTGGAGTTCTTCCATGGGGGTGACGCGGCGGTAGGAGCTAGAACTTGCGCGAACGGTGCAGCACGTCCTCGAGTGTCTTGACGGTCTTGTCGCGTTCCGTGTTCGTAAGGCCCAGGATCTCCTGCAGGGCGAGTCCGATGTGGGGGATGTATTTCTCGATGTACTCGCGCTTCTCGAACTCGCGCTTGAGCCGCTTGCCTTTGCGGATGTGGATGCCCAGCTGGCGGCCGCACTCCTGTAGGGCGAGCTTGACCTCCTTGATGATCTCGGGATACGAGGCGATGGCCTCCTTGGACTCCGAGGTGAAGGGCACCCAGACCGAGGCGATGTGAATGATGAGGGCCATGGGGGCGATGGGCAGGCCGCCACGCGGGTGGGACAGGCCGTAGGAGCGCCAGTTGGTCTGCACCACCGACTTGGTGATGGCGCAGCCGGACTGCTGGTACAGCAGCGGGACGCGGTTCGCGAAGCGCAACACGCGCACAGGCTCATCCGCACTGGCCACCAGCTCTTCGGTGGAGCGCTCCGCCTTGGACTTCTTCTGGATCCGTCCGCCGTCGGTGAGCTCCAGGCCTACGCCGCCGGGCTTGCCGTAGGCGATGCCCACCTCGATCTGGAACGGGTTTCCGCGGTAGACCGCCGGGGGACGCGTAACCGTGGCGTAGAAGTCGGCTTCCAACTCCTTCCTCAGGCCCTTCAGGAGCAGGTCCTCTCCGATGGGGGCGATGCAGTCGCTGGGGGGAGAGGAGATCTTCGTTTCGGCGATGGCCTCGTACAGCGCTGCGGCCTCTTCCCGCGCGATGCGCGAGGGGTAGGACTTCTCGGTCAGGTTGCTGCCCGCGGTCTTGATGATGCGCTTGGCCACGGTCGAGCCCACGCGACAGAACTCCTCCCGCAGGAATCCCGAGAGGGAGCGGCAGCTGGTGTTGCCGAGCATGGCGATAAGGCGTCCGAGCTCCACCCCGTGCGGGTGGGGTTTGATCTCGATCGTTTCCTCGGGCTTGACCCGCGTGTTGCGCTCGTAGGTGATCTCCTCCCCGATGGGCGAACGATAGTGCAGGGTCAGGTGCGGGTTGGCGATGGCGGTCTGCTTGAGGTACATGTCCACCGAGCGCATGCCCTTCTTGTAGGTGGCCTCCATCTCGATCTCGACGCGCGTCCCGTGGGTCTTCTTGGGCCACTTGATGCTCTCGCTGGAGTGGATCTCCGGCTTGTTGCGCGCGGTGTCGATGGTCAGGATGTACTCGACCGCGTCATGGCGCTTCCTCTTGGAGCGGATCACGACCGGCTTGCCCGTGGTGAGCTTGCCGTACATGCCCGCCGCCGAGATGCCGATGCCCTGCTGGCCCCGGCTTTGGCTCAGCTTGTGGAACTTGGAGCCGTACAGGAGCTTGCCGAAGATCTTCCCGATCTGCGTGTCCGCGATCCCCGGCCCGTTGTCCTCGACCGCCATGCGGTAGACCTTGTCCTTGACCGGATCGATCTCCACCCACAGCTCCGGCAGGATGTCTGCCTCCTCGCAGGCGTCGAGGCTGTTGTCCACGGCCTCCTTGACTGACATCAGGATGGCCTTGGTGGGGGAGTCAAAGCCCAGCATGTGGCGGTTCTTCTCGAAGAACTCGGCCACGGAGATGTCCCGCGCCTCGGCGGCTTCTCTCTTCTTGGGTTTGCGTTTGGCCGGGGCCTTGGCGCTCCGACTGGTTTTCTTCGAGGCCTTCCGAGAGGACTTCTTGGGCACGGTGTCCTCCAGGTCGAAAAGGGTTTCAGGGCTGGTCAAATCAGTGCATCCGGCGAGGCGTGTATGGAGTCGGGGCCGCAACCATCCCCGGCCCCCCTAGATGCGTTTTAAGGCTCCCGCCCTCACAATGCAACGAGTGGCCCACAGGTCGGTGGGCCTGGCCGCTCAGAGCGCGATGGCTCGGGGCTCCAATGCCGCGTCGCACAGGTCTAGGGCGGCGGCCCGGTCGCGGAAGGTCCACAGCGCCTGCTCCATCTCCTCGGCGGGTAGGCGATACAGGCACTCCCGGGCGAGATACTGCTCGCAGACATCCTCGGGCAGATCCCATTCCCGTGCGGCCTGGCGGGCGAGATCCAAAGCCGCCGCCTGGCCCCGTTCGGCGGCGCGCTCGAAGGCGGGAAGGTGCGGGACCGGGTTCACCCCCGGTCCAACGATCCAGGGTGCGAACACGAAGGGCAGACCCGTCTGCAGGGACCATTGCTCGGAGGGATTCCAATGGGCGAGACCTTCGCCGTGGCACTCTCGCAGCGCGGGATCGCCGATGCGCAGCCAGGCGTCGCAGGGCGCCTCGCGCGGGTCGGCGCCACCCTCCACCTCTTCGAATGAACGGGCCGGTCCGTCGGCCAGCAGGATGCGGGTCAGGGTGCGCGCCGTGCGGCTGGACGGGTCGAGCGCCACCTTGCGGACCTCTTCGATCGCCTTGCGCAGGAACAGTTGTACGCTGGACACGACCCCGCGCCCCGCCACCCCGACCTCCTCGATGTAGCTGTACCCCGGCCGGCGAAATAGTTCGATAGAGCTGACGAGTGCCACGTCGATCTCGCCGGCGCGCAGCATCTCAACGAGCAGTGCTGGAACCTCGTATCGCAGCTCGATGCCTTCTTCGTCCTCTAGCCCCAGGTCCAGGGGCCGGCCGACCAGATAGGGCACCGTGCCCACTCTCAGGGGAGTCTTCACGGGGCCAAGCTAGCAGGCCCGAGGCCACGGCGCACCTGCACCGGTTCGAGCTTCGCCCAGTTACTCGCGCCCGGCGACGATCACGGGCAGCTTGAGTTGTTTCCCGGAGCGCCAGACCTCCACGATCGTGCGATCGCCGGGGGCGACGTCGGCGATGGCTGTGCGGAAGCTGCGCTGGTCAGAAATGCGCACCCCATTAATGGTCAGAATAATGTCATTCACCTCCAGCCCGGCTTGGTCGGCGGGAGAGTCAGCCGTGACCCGCGAGATGGCGATGCGACTCACACCCTCAAAGCCCTTTGCCCTCGCAGCATCAACCAATGACCCGGCGCGCCAGGAGCTGTGGTTCTCGACGCCTAGGTAGCCGCGCTTCACCTCGCCGTAGCGCAGGATATCGTCGACGGAGCGCCGTACCATCCGGCTGGGGATGGCGAAGGCTAGGCCGTTGTCATCTTTGGTGATGGCTACGGCGGTGTTGATGCCGAGGACCTGACCGTTCAGATTGATGAGGGGCCCACCGCTGTTTCCCATGTTGATGGCAGCATCGGTCTGGATGAAGTCTTCGTAGAAGGCGATGTTCAGGTCCGAGCGTCCGATACCGCTCACGATGCCTGAGGTCACCGTGTGTCCGAGGCCCATGGGGTTGCCCATGGCTAGCACTATCTCGCCCACTCTGGCTTCGGCTTCGGGTGCCAGTGATGCGGTGGTCAATTGCTCGGCCTTGATGGAGAGCACGGCCAGGTCGGTGTCCTTGTCATGTCCCACTTCAGTGGCTTCCAGCACGCGTCCATCCGTCAGGCAGACGCGGAACTGGTCACCGCCCGTGATCACGTGGTAGTTGGTGACCACCGTGCCCGTCTTGCCATCGGATCGAATGATGACTCCAGACCCTTCCTGCAGGCTGCGCCGGCGCGAGCGGACGGTCCCATAGGTCTTGACCTGCACCACCGCCGGGCCGACCTCCTCGGCGAGCTGCTGGTAGGCGCTCGAGACGGACTGGGCCAGTGCCAGGGGGTCACTGTCGTCCGTGCGCAGGTGGTCCAGCCCCAACACGGCGGAGATCAGGCCCGTGAGGGCCACCGCGGGAACCAGTCTTCTTGAGGGTCGGTACATGTAGCTTGTCTGCTTACGGTGGGTTAGTTGGCGGAGGAGGTCCATTATGCACTTCCCTCGCGGGGGTTGCCCGGATCGGATTTTGCCCGTGTGCCACCTGCGATACCCAGTTCGATACGGTCCTGGGACGCTGACGGCCGTTAGTTTTGTGTTTTTGCAAGGATGCCCCAACTCTGGGGGGGGAATGGGACGTAGTATGGAGCTAAGGCAGCCTTCCGGTACGGCCCAGAGTGGGTCTTGCTGTGATTTCTACCTTCTTGGATCCCAAGCAGCTCACACGCCGGACGCCCGGCCCGACCACCTGAATCCCCCCCCGGGTCCGTCCCGGACTATCTGTTTACGACACCGAACCCAACCATGAAGAATCTCCTCCTTTCAATCGCCCTGACCTCGCTCGTGGCAGCCCCGTCATTCGCACAGGATTGTCCGGCCCAAGGGGCGAAGGGCACCTGCCCGGCCGCCAAGGTGGCTTCTACCCAGGATGGCAAGGCCAAGACCGTTGCTGCGAAGCAAGACTGCTGCGCCGACAAGGCCAAGGCTCAAGCTGCGGCAAAGAAAGCCACTGACGGTTGCCCCGCCGCTGGTGATGTGTGCCCCGCTGCCGGCAAGGCCGTGGCCAAGCCCGTCGCCGCCAAGCAGGACTGCTGTCCTGACAAGGCCAAGGCCCAAGCTGCCGCCAAGAAAGCTGCTGATGGCTGCCCCGCTGCCGGTGGTGATTGTCCTCACCCGACGCCTGCCGTAGCGAAGCCCGCTGCCGCCAAGACGAAGTGTTGCGAGACCAGTGCAAAGGCCCAGGTCGCCGCCAAGCAGGCCGCTGATGGCTGTCCCATCGCTGCCAAAGCCGCGGTTGCCAAGGCCGTTTCTGCCAAGGCCGCCTGTGACAAGACGCACTGTGACGGTGCCAAGGCCCAGCCCGCCGCCGCCAAGTCGGACTGCTGCGCGGACAAGGCCAAGGCTCAGCCCGCTGCCGCGAAGAAGACCTGTGACGGCGCTTCCTGCGATCAGAAGGCCAAGCCGGCCGCTACCGCCGCCAAGTCCGAGTGCTGTGCCGATCAAGCCAAGGCCAAAGTGGCCGCGGTGAAGACCGAGTGCTGCGCGACCAGTGCCAAGGCCCAGGCCGCCGCCAAGAAGGCCGCTGATGGCTGCCCCATCGCCGCCAAGGCCGCCGTTACCAAGGCCGTTGCCGCCAAGGCCGCCTGCGACAAGACGCACTGTGACTCTGCCAAGGCCCAGCCCGCTGCCGCCAAGAAAGCCTGTGACGGCGCTTCCTGCGACCAGAAGGCCAAAGCTACGGCCAAGCCGGTCACCTGGCGTGAGGTGATCACGGCTCAGCCCGGCGCCAAGTCGGACTGCTGCGCCGACGAAGCCAAAGCCCAGGCCGCTGCCAAGAAAACCGCCGACGATTGCCCCGCCGCTGGTGGCGAGTGCCCCGCCGCCGCCAAGACTGTTGCCAAGCCCGCCGCCGCCAAGTCGGACTGCTGTGCTGACAAGGCCAAGGCCAAGCCCGCTGCTGGCAAAGCCGAGTGCTCCAGCAAGAAAGAAAAGTGCACGGTGAACGGCTGAGTTCGTTTACGTAAACGAGCCCGACCCGATTCGGTGCTTCTGATCCAATAGAGCCGGCTCCCAGGGGCCGGCTCTTTGTTTGGAACTGCTCTTAGGTCCTCGTCCTACAGCCCTCCCTTCACGTATCCCCTCGGCTCAGCCAGGGTCCCATCAACGAGAAGTTCTCCGCGGAGGTCGTGGGTCAGTCCAACCAATCGGATTAGAAATCCGATGCACATTCCAACCTGAGCTGACGCAAGTCCCCAACAATCAAGAACTTACGCGAGCCTGCTTGGGAACAGGCTCCGAGATTTGCCTCGGGTTTGCCTCAGAGTCCGATCAGGTAGCAACTGACAAGGAACGGTTGAGAGCTGGTGCCCTCATGTGAGGGATTATTTTTATTGATGCAGGTGCTTGGACCAAGGACTGCTTGGAGTCCCTTCATCTAGCTCCAACCAGCTCTGAAGGAGTCCCAACAACGCGAAGTTCTCCGCTCTGGATAAATCTATGTAGGATTATGGAATGAGAACCCTACCCGCCTTCTGCTGTGCCATTCCTGCGCTTGTTTCGTTGGGTAGTGCTCAGACGGTTCAGTTGTTGCCGTCAGACTTGGCCTCATACGACAAGTTTGGATGGAGCGTTTCCGTCGACTCGGGCTGCGTGCTTGCGGGTTCACGTGATGATGACGACAGTGGTAGCGGCTCAGGCTCTGCCTACCTCTTTGAATTGCCCACCGGTCCAAATTCCGGCATCCAAAACGAGCTGATCAAATTTACAGCGTCGAATGGGCAGGCTGGTGACAGCTTCGGCAATAGGGCCTCCCTGAACGATGGCTTGGCCTTGATCGGGGCCTGGTTGAGTGATGCCCTGGCGGCCAATGCCGGAGGCGCCTACCTGTTTGACGCGAATCCCTCCAGTTCTACCCTTGGAGCGGAATTGATGTGGTTTGCCCCTGCAGGGGCCGACGTGGGAGATAATATCGGTTGGTCCGTCAACCTTGACTCAGGGTTGGCGCTCTTGGGTGCGGCTCGGGATGATGATCGAGGTCTCGACGCTGGTGCGGCCTACCTCTTTGACGCAGATCCCAGTAGTCCAACTTTCGGACAGATGCTGCTAAAGCTCACGGCCTCCGATGGAGGACCGAATGACTTGTTCGGTTCCGGTGCCTCCATGGCTAACGGAATGGCCCTAATTGGGGCAATGAGCGCTACTACTGCTGGGGGTCGCACTGGTGCCGCGTACCTGTTTGATATCAATCCAGCCAGTCCGAACTTCGGCCTCGAGTTGACCAAATTTGCGCCAAGTAACGGAGCCCCGGGTGACTTTTTCGGTCAGAGCGTGTCCATGAGCGATGGAAGGGCATTGGTGGGTGCTCCAAAACATGATGCGGCGTGGTTCCCGAAGAGCCGGTATGACGGCGCGGCATACTTGTTTGATGCCGATCCCGCCAGCGTGTTGTTCTCCACTCTGCTCACGGAGTTTCAACCACCCAATACCCATCCCCATGCCATGGAACTGGGGCGTTGCGTATCGCTCGATGGGCAGTTCGCCGCCATGGCCTCACCCAGGGAGGACTTTGAAGTACCCGGTTTCAACATATGGAAGTCCGGAACGGCCTACATCTTTGATGCCGACCCAAGCAGCTCGGAGTTCTCTAATGTGCACACCAAAATTCACAATCCGGACCCTGGGTATTTTGAGTATTTCGGCCGCGTCGTTTGCATTCAAAATGGAGTTGTTGCCGCCGGTGCCCCGTATGAAACCACGTTTGACTCGACCTGGAAAATAGACGCAGGCTCCGTATTCGTGACCAGACTCGTTGACCTCCGCTGAGGTCGTGGATCAGTACGACC
>DUDB01000047.1:74284-113658 GCA_012959525.1 Planctomycetota bacterium | reverse complement strand
AGCTCGCTTGGGAACAGGCTCCGAGATTTGCCTCGGGTTTGCCTCAGAGTCCGATCAGGTAGAACGCCCCGTGGGCGCGGGTCAGTCACTTTGCAGAGCTTGTTGAATTCTGAGCCCGGTTCTAGAACGAGAACTCGAGCCTCAGGAAGGGCCCGTTCAGGGTCAAGTCGAGATCCGATGGAGCTGGAGGTCCGCCGCTCGGTTCTAGCATGTAGTTCCAACCCTGCATGCCCGCTGATACGGCCATGGTCTGATTGATACTCAAGCTGGCGCCGAGCTGGGCTTCCCAAGTGCTCACGTTGCCGCCTGCGCTGCCCTGGAATCCACGCAGTCTGTAGAAGAGAAGCGCGGGCCAGTCCATTTGGTAGGACACAGAACCACCCGCATAGAAGCCCGAGCCTTGGAACTCCGCGGACTCCGACAGCGCTCCCAGAGAAGCTCTGGCATCGAGCGTCGAGCGTCCGAAGCCTAGTTCCCCTTCAAGCTCGAAACCGTTCAGGGGCCTAGAGCTATAGAAACTGATCCCGATGAATTGGTGATCGAAGCCGAGGCGGACGTCCCCCGGACCGGCGAAGTCGACATCGTTGAGCCGCACGACCTGTCCTCCCACAAGTGTCTCGACAGCCTCGCCGTCGCCGCCATCGATCTCGACTCGCAGGCCGTAGCTTGTGGCCTCTTCTTTCGAACCCCCAAGGGCGTGGGAGATCCGGATTGAGCCACCAGGAGAATCGTCTTCGCCACGGATCCCGGTACTGGACGGGGGCGGCGCGGCGCAGGCCGTGAAGAGGATCACAACAAGGCAAGAGATCGTGCAGGTGATCAGGAAGGCAGGGCCACAACCGATGTCCTCGCTCGCGTCCTGATCCATGTCCTCCATCACTGCTCCTCGTTAAGGGAAATGTGCACTCAGTGGGCCAGGGTACCAACCTGCATCCGGAGTGCATGGAGGAGTTGATGAAACACCACTCAATCAACGCACCATCTTCCCCTCTGGGAACGGCTCAGGGCCTACTTCGAGAGCCACTGCTCCCAGGCGTCGAATCAGCAAACACCGGATTGGAAGTCCGATGCACATTCCAGCTTGAGTTGGCGTCAGCTCCCAAGAATCAGGAACTTACTAGAGCTTGCTTGGGAACAGGCTCCGAGATTTGCCTCGGGTTCGCCTCAGAGTCCGATCAGGTAGACGGAAGCGCTTGGGGGTTACCAAGCCATGACGTGCCAGGTCAACGGGTAGATTTCGCGAAGCAATACAGATGTTCAAAGCCTCGCAGATAGATAGCCTCGCCGACGATGGCTGGCGAAGCATGGAACCGTTCGTCCAGGTCATTGACCGCTAGCACTTTCAATCGTGGGCCGCGTTGCAGAACAACGGTTCGGCCCTCCTCGCTGAGTAAATAGATGCGGTCTGCCGCGCCCACCGGCGAGGCACTGAAGTTGAGCCCACCGGGCAGACGGTGTTTAAGGTAGTGAGGTGCTCCATCCGTTGCGTTGAGGCAAGAGAAGAAGGTCTGGTCTTCCAACAGGTAGAGCTCCTCACCCCACAGCATCGGGCATGGCACGTAGGGAATACCTCGTCGCAGTGTCCAGACCACGCTCTCGCTGTTGGTCAAGTCGCCACGCTGGCCCAAGGCGATCGCCTGGAGCATGTCCTTCCTCCAACCACTTGCGGTGAATACCAGGCCGTGGCCGACCGCTGGCATGGGTATCGCACCCGCGGTGTGTCCATCACATCGCCAGAGCAGCTCGCCGGTGGTCAGGTCGTAAGACCGTACCGTGCTCCCGTTGGTCACCGCCTGGCGACGACCCGCATGGGTGAAGATGCGCGGCGTGCTCCAGTTCGAGGTCTCCTCCCGATTCTGCTTCCAGATGTCTTGGCCCGTCCGCTTGTCGATCGCCACGACGTAGGACTGCCGTTCCTGATCGACGACGATCACGAGCGCGTTCCCCGAAAGCGCGGGCGAACTGCCCTCGCCCAATGAGTCCTCCATCGCCTGGTACTCCAGGTCGCGCTTCCATACCAACTGGCCCTCAAAGTCGTAGCAATAGAGCCCGAATGAACCGAAATAGGCGTAGACGTGTTCGCCGTCCGTCACTGGTGACGCCGAAGCAAAGCCACCTTTATTGTGATGCCCCTGGTGCGGCATCGCTTCGTGAACGGTTCGGCTCCAGCGCACCTCTCCGGTGATCCGGTCGAGGCACACGATCACGAACCTCTGGGGTTTCCACGAACCCTTCACCTGGGGGTGCTCATTTATGTTCGGCGTGTCGGCGGGAATGACGTCCGGCACCGGCATCTGCTTGTCGAGGGTGATTGCCGTCAGCAGAAAGATCCGATCGCCCCAGACGACCGGGGTCGCGTAGCCCTTGCCTTCGATGGGCGTCTTCCAACGCAAGTTCTCCGTTTCGCTCCAAGTGATTGGGGGGTCAGCTTGTGGCGCTACGCCGTTCCACGAAGGGCCCCGCCACTGTGGCCAGTATTTTAGGGCCTCGTCTTCGACGTTCCGGGCGGGCTCACTCGCGCCGGCCTCGCTCACCTGCCGCGGGCCAAGGCCTGCTTTGGCACTGAGGGGCGTGGCGAGGGTGAACACCACAACGACCAGCAACAGGGGGTGATTAGTGATCATGGCTCCATGAAAGGCTCCAGCGGCCTTCTCTGACACCAGTTTAGCGACTTGTCTGTTGGCGGGGCGAGGCTCGCACTTAACTCAGCAGGAGCCCCATCAACGCCAAGTTCTCCGCTGAATTCAGGTATCGCCCAGGTCGTGGCGGTACGTGGTGACGCTCCAATCATGGAATGGTGTGGGCCGCTCGATCTTGACCGTCACTTCTCCGGGGCGCGTGGGGTCTGACGACGCGTATCTTCCATGGGCAGACTGGCGGAGGAAGTAGCTTGAGTAGCCCCCTGCCATGAGGGTCAGCTTGCTCTCCTCCCACCCTTGCTCGGCCAAGTGCTGTTCAAGTTGACCCAGACCATTGGAGGAGGTGACAAGGGTCACGGTTATCAGGGCTACCATGATCGTAGCGAGGATCCAGAGCGCACGGTTCCTATTCATGATCGATGGGTTGTAAGGGCTTGCATGGGGTTCGCCTCAGAGTCCGATCAGGTAGCTGAACAGGTCTGTGATCTGCTCGGGTTCCAGTGGATCCAGGAGGGCCTCGGGCATGAGGGAGAGGGAGTCGAAACGCATGGAGAGGATCTCGCCGCGGGGCAGCTTCAAGTCGGCGCGGTCCTTGCGGCGCAGAACGATCGAGTTCGCGTCCTCGCCCGCCAGGAAGCCCTCGAGCAGTTCTCCTTCAACGGTCTCGACCACAAGGGTTCGGTAGCCGCTCTCGACCCCCGCGTTGGGTGTGACGATCGAGCGCAGCAGACCCTCGATGCCCTTGGCTCCCGCGCCGTCGAGCACCGGGCCGATGTCCGTGCCCTCGCCAGCGACCCGGTGGCATGCAAGGCAATGTTGAGCGAACAGCTCCTTGCCACGCGACGGATCACCGTCGGCCCGGGCCAGGCTGCGGATCTGTGCGAAGGCCTCGCTCTGGGCGCGCGCCTCCTCGGTGGTCAGGGTGGGGGGGCCGTCGCTGATCAGGGCTCCGAAAGCCTCGTGGGATGAGAGGGTGGAGCGTGTCGGTACCACGGCCGTCAGGTCAGGGTGGTCATCGGCCTCCATCCGCAGGCCGAGGCCGTCGGCGATCTGCTGCGCCGTGCGGGCGCTGGACCACAACCGGAAGCCCGCCACGTTGCCGTTCATCCCACCGCCGGGAGTCGTGCGGGCCACGTCAAGCTCCTCGAACTCCGGTTGTGTGGCGCGGGTCGACGTCTGGTCGAGCTCACCCTGCAGGTAGAGGCAGAGCAGGCCCTCCGAGTCCCGAGTCAAGGCGACGTGGGTCCACACGTCGGGCTGCAGCTTCTTCTTGGAGATGATCACGTCCCCGAGTTCGAGGCCGCACCACAGGCGCGGCTTCCCGACGGCGAAGTTGAAGTCGAAACGACCGGGCTGGCACAGGAGGCCATCGGCGTTGGATATGCCGCCTTCGGGCCGCACCCAGGCCTCCACCGTGAAGGGTCCCGAAATCTTGAGGTTGCTGTCGATGAAGTCGGTACCGGCCCCCCCGAAGGTCAGGACCGGCGTCTGGCGCTGGCTGAGATCCGCGCGCAGGGAGTCCAGCTCCGCCCGTTCTCCCAGGTGCTGCTCCATGCGATCGAGCACGCGCTCGCTCAGGGCGTCACCCGGCAGATCTCCGCGGCCCAGTGCCGACAGGGTGCGCAGCGCCCCCGCGCGCTGGGTAATGAAGGCGGCGAGGACTTCGCGTTTGGTCGCCCGCTCCAGGTAGGGCCACAACTCGAGCGCCAGCTCAAAGGCCTCGTCCGTGGAGATGCGGGCCAGGGCCGTGGCCGCCACCGTGCGCGCCTGGGATGCGGGCACGCTGGCCTGGGCCCACTCGAAGAAGAGACCCGCTTCCTGCGAGCCCAACTCGCTCAGGGCCTGAAGGCAGGCAAGGGCGTCGTGGTCCCCCTGGTCCAGAAGTCCGATCACGTCGGGCTCGAGTTCCCCGAGCCGCAGGGTCCGCGCCCCGCGCAGTAACAGGTCCCGGCTCTCCGCCCGCGGTTCGGACTGCACCAACTCGCGCAGGGCAACGGTCAGCGCAGGCCGCATGGCATCGACGTTCCAGCGACCCGCATTGTCGATCACCATGCGCAGACCCGATAGCCGCGTCCTGGGTTCACTCCACCAGGCGCGAATGGTCTTGCGTAGCACCTCGCTCTCGGCGTGCTGGGACATCAGCCCGTACTCCTCCGCGCTGGGCGAACGCCTGGCCCGCGTGATCTCCTGTCCCAATCGCTCGGCGCCATCCCGACCACCCATGCACAGGGCCGCGAGGCAGCGCATGGGTTCGGCGACGTCGGCGTCCCCATCCAGGAGGGTAGCGAGAGCATTGGCTTGGCCCTCGAGGGCGACGCGCACGAGGCTGCGTTCAAAGGCGCGGTCGCTGGCCGCCAGGGAACCCGCTCCGACCTCGCCCGTATCGCGCACCATTCCAAGCAGCAGGTGGACCCCGCCCGCGTCGAGGGCCGCCACCGAACCCAGGGCCTCGATCGCCGCGAACCGCACGCGCGGATCCGGTTCGGCCCGCGCCCAGCCAAGGACGACCTCCCAGTCGAGGCCCTCCGAATCCAGAGCCGCACACAGCCGCGCGGCCTCCCTGCGCAGGGCGGGCTCCGCGGACCGGAACAGCGGCTCCATCGCGGCCAGCCGCACCCCTTCAAGGTCTTCCAGGCACCACAGAGCCAAGACACGCGCGGCCGTGCGGACCGTGTCGTCTCCGGCCATGCGCTCCAGCTCTGGAATCAATGATCGGGCCTGGCGGTCGGCGATCTGATGCCAGGCGGCGCGGGATTCCCAGGTGCTCGACGCGTCCAACAGGGCCGGCAGGTCCGCGTCGGCCACGGCCACCACGTCCCGAGGTGCCGAGTACTCTTGGGACCCGTGTCGAATGCGCCAGATGCGGGAGTGGGTTTTGTCCCGGTCGGGATGATTACGCGGGACCTCGTTGTGGGAGATGATCGGGTTGTACCAGTCCACCACGTACAGGCAGCCGTCGGGTCCGAAGTGGATGGCGATCGGGCGGAAGTTCTTGTCCTCGGAGATGACCATGTCCGCCGTGCGTGTCAGAGCGACGGTGCTGGGCTCGTCCCCCGAGCGCTCCGCGCGGATCGTCTGGATGCAACTCAGGATCGGATTGGCCAGGAAGAAGGTCTCATCCCAGGGAGCCGGATACCCGCCGCGATCCTGGGAGAGGGCGAGCCCCGAGAGCCCCGTGCCACCCATGCGGAACTTGGCCAGCGCCGGACGCCAGGGTGAGTGGGGGCGTGCCCGATGGCTGCCGATTCCCGGGTAGCTTGCGCCGTGCTCGAAGGGCACCAGGGGATAGCCCAGGTCGTTGGCCTCCTGGATCCACTTGTCGCCGAGCCGATCCAGCACAAAGCCCCAGACGTTGTTGAGGCCCGTACTCACCACCTCGAAGCGGCTGCCGTCCGACTGGAACCGACCCACCTTGCACTTGTTGAAGGGGACCACGTCCCCCCGGGTCGTCCGCACCTGCGAGGAGTTGAACGCGCCCTGGGCGACGTAGACCCATCCGCCGGGTGCCCGCACGAAGCGGTGCGGCAGCAGGTGGGAGTCCTGGATGCCGAAGCCGGTCAGGACCACCTCGCGCTGGTCGGCTCGACCGTCCCCGTCACGATCCTCAAGGCGCAGGATGTCCGGGCCCATCCCGATGAGCACGCTGTCCCCATCCCTGCCCGCCCGGGGCAGGATCGCCAGGGGGATGGCCAGGCCATCGGCGAACACGCGCGGCGTATGCGGCCCGGGCTTCCAGGGCTCGTCGAAGACCAGCACCGTGTCCCGTCCCCCGCGCGCGTAGAGTTCGGCCGCCTCTGAGGACTCGTTGCCATCGATGGGATACTCCACCGCCGTGACGGCCCACATCTTGCCCGCGTCGTCAAAGGCCAGGTCCACCACCTTGTTCATGGAGGGCTCCGAGGCCACCAGCTCCATCTCGAAGCCCGCCGGCAGGTGGAAGCCCGCCAGCTCTTCGGCGGCGGTCTGGATGGGGGCGCTGCCCTGGGTCGCAAGGGAGCGCATCTTGTCGAAGCGTCTCCAGGTCATGGCGCCCGGGGTATCGGGCAGGGGCTTGAGCCTGACCGAGCGAACCTGGACGAGGGCCTTGCCGCCCGAGTGCACCTGGAAACCAAGCTGGCCATCCAATGGCGTTTCCAGGTCCGTCTCGGTGTAGTCGAGGGCGGGGATCCCGTTGATCCAGGATCGGATGCGCGGCCCCTCGGCCAGGATGCGGTACTGGTTCCAGTCCTGGTCGCGGATCGAGTCCCAGATTTCCTGCAGGCGAGCCGATTCGGACAGCACGCGGTTGCGGCGGGATTCGTCGTACAGCTTGCCCCACCAGGCGTCACCGGCATCCACTTGATAGCCGCTCATCTCATGGTTGTTCTCCACGCGGCGGCTGCGGATCTGGACGCCCGAGTTGATGAAGCCCTCCGTGCCGACCACGCGGATCTCCAAGTTCAACTCAAAATTATGGAAGGACTTCTCCGTGCACAGGAAGGTGTTGTACGGCACCTTCCGCTCGAGCGACCCGCCCGTGAGCAATCCGTCCTGCACCCGCCACCAGGATTCTTCACCCTCGCCGATGTCCCAGCCCTTTAGGCTCTCACCGTCGAACAGGTCGATGCCCTGACCTTCGTCCTGAGCAAGGGGGTACCACGCGGGTAACAAGGCGAGGGCTGTGTAGAGGAGCATGGCTTGTGGGTCCGTTGTGACCTAGACGTCGAAGTCGAACACGACGACCCGCTCGAGGCGCGGCAGGATCTGATCCTTGACCACCTCGTGGTTGGGGTGGGGCAGGTAGGCGTCGCGGGTCTCGGGGCTCTCGAAGGTCATCACGAAGCCGTGGGTGTAGCCCTCGTTCATTCCCTCGGGGCTGGAGTAGGGACCGCAGAGCACCTCCTCGAGACCGGGGATCTGGCCCACCATGCCGCGCAGGGCGTCCATGCAGGAGTCGATCTCCTCGGCTGTGACCTCGGATTTGAACTGGAAGACGCCGAGATGTTTGACCTGGGGCAAGGGAGCCTCGCTGGGGTGGGGGTGGGGTGGAGCCCGATCGCGACCGGGAAAGTGCAGTGTAGGAGGCAGCGCACAGATGTGTGGCTAGAATGATCGGCGTGAGACCCTCATTCTTCGAACCCACGCCCCTGGACGGGCACCAGCTTCTGGATTCCGGAGCGGGCATGAAGCTGGAACGCTTCGGAGATGTGACCCTGGTGCGGCCTGATCCCCAGGCCCTCTGGTCCCCGAGGCTCGGGCCGCGGGAGTGGGAGGCGGCTCACCTGGTGTTCGAGCGCGAGTCGGACCGGGGGGGGAGCTTCCACCCTTCACCCGACGCCCCCGCCCATGCCAGAGGGGAAGACCCTCAATGGGAGTGTGCCCACGGCGCGGCGACCTTCCTCATCCGGCCCACCGCCTTCAAGCACGTGGGGCTCTTTCCCGAACAAGCGACGAACTGGGCTTTCGTCCAGGAAGCGGCGGACTCTCTCCGCGACGGGCAGGACGAACCGCCTCGACTCCTGAACCTGTTCGGGTACAGCGGCGCGGCCAGCATCCTCGCCGCCCAGGCCGGCTACGCGGTGACCCACGTGGACGCCTCCAAGCAGGCCATCGCATGGACCCGGGACAACCTGGCGGCGAGCTCCATGCCGGACGACTCCCTGCGCCTCTTGTGCGACGACGCGCTGGCTTTCGTGCGCCGCGAGGGACGACGCGGCTCGCGCTATGCGGCCGTGCTCATGGATCCGCCTCACCACGGGCGCGGGCCCAAAGGTGAGAGCTGGCAGCTGGAGCGCGACCTCGGTCCGCTACTGGAGGCCGTTGCTCCCTTGCTCGAAGAGCGTGCCCTGTGCGTGCTCTCCGCCTACGCCGTGGGTTACTCGGCGATCTCCATGGCGCGCTTGATGGAAGAGCACCTGGGCGTGCAGGGACCCGAATCCATCCAAGCCGGAGAGCTGGTCTTGAGCGAGGGTGACGGGGAGAGGATTCTCCCCGCGGGTCTGTGCGTCCGGTGGCAGCGGGGGATCCATGGGGGCGCGTGAATTGGATCGCGCCCTGCATGTGCTCTACAGCGACAACCACCTGCTCGTGGTGGCCAAGCCCGCTGGCGTTCCGATCGTCCCCGACTCCAGCGGCGACGAGTCCCTGTTCGATCAGGCCCGGCACTGGGTCGAGGTGACCTTTGACAAGCCCGGCCGCGCCTTCCTGGGCGTCGTGCATCGACTGGACCGGCCCGTGTCCGGTGTGGTCGTGTTCGGGCGGACCTCCAAGGGTGCCGCGCGCCTCTCCGCCCAGTTCGCAGAGACAGGCGTTCAGAAGACCTACTGGGGCATCATGGGCCGTGCGCCCGAGGAGCAGGAGGGAACCCTGAAGCACTGGTTGCACAAAGACCGCGAAGCCAACCGCGTGCGCGTTGTGGCAGAGGGTATCCCCGACGCTCGCGAGGCCGTGACCCGGTGGCGGCAGCTGGCTGTGGATGAGGGCCGGGCCCTGATTGAATTCAGCCCGGCTACCGGTCGCTCCCACCAGCTGCGCGTGGCGGCGGCCACCCTGGGCTCTCCGTTGCTCGGGGATCTGAAGTACGGCGCGGCTGATCCCCTTCCCGACCGCAGCATCGCCCTGCACGCCCAGGCCTTGGGCTTTGAGCACCCGACCCGCAAGGAACCCATGCGCTTCGCCACCCCTCCGCCCGACTTGGAGGTTTGGAATTTGCCGCTGTGCAACGATGCGCGACGGCAGGGAGACGTGCTCGAGGGGGAATGAGCCCGCCCCTGCATCGGCAAGGCTGTTTCCGACCGCCCGGGTTGCCAAGATAGAACAGACCATGGGTACCCCGGACCGCTCCCACCTGAAGCAGATCCTGCTGGCCGTTCTGGCGGCCGCGGGAGTGCACGGCATCCTTTGGCAGGGGAGCTACGAGGTGTTCTCCTCCTCGGTGGACTTCAATCAGGGGGCTCTCGAAGACTTCATGGGCGTCTACCTGCCCGCGACATACAACCTCGCGACCGGGCCTGAACCCGTGGCCGGATTCTTCTACTCCCCTTTCTTCGCGTGGCTCCTGCAGCCCTTCACCATGCTGCGCCCCCAGGCGGCATCGTGGGTCTGGCTTGGTTGGGAGTTGATGGCGAGCGCCTTGCTGCTGGTCCTGGGTTGGCGATGGGTCCGCGGGGTGAGTGGAGGTGCGCAAGAATGGTGGTTACCCCTCTACGTATTCTTGGGGGCACTCTCGTTTCCCCTGGCCCATAACCTGCACTGGGGTCAGATCAGCACGACCCTCGCGCTCCTTGTCGTGGCCGCTGCGGGGTTGCAGGACCGGCGCCTCGGGGCCGCCTGCATCGGCTTGGCCGCGGCGATCAAGTTCTATCCGGCCGTCTTCTTCCTGCTGCTGTTCCTGGGCCGTGACTGGCGCAGCCTGCGCTGGGGGCTTGGCACATGGGTCGGGCTGTCGATCCTGCCCGGCTTCCAGGTCGGTTTCGAATCGCTGGTCGCGTTCTATGAAGCGGTGGCCTCGAGAATCTCCGAGAAGTCTGGGTTGGGTGGGGAGTGGTTCACGGCCCCAAATAACCAGAGCCTGCCGTCCGCCGCTGCTCGTTGGCTCGGGCTCACGGGCTGGGGCCTACAGGCCTGCGCCGCGATCGGATGGGCGGCGGCGCTGTTCGTGCTGAACGCCTGCGCGCGCTTGATGGGGGAGGGTGGTGTGACGGCCAGACTGCTGGCGTTCGCCCTGCTTCTGCTCAGCCTGCCCCTGGTCCTGAGTCCCAGCTGGCCGCACTACTTCGCGGCGCTGCCGTTCGTGCAGCTTCTCTTGGCTCGCCTTGCGGGTACGGATCGCATTGCACTTGGGTCCGTTGCGGTTTCCGTGCTGCTCTCGAGCTGCCTGCTGTTCCGATGGATGGATGACCCTGTTCGTTACGGCAGATGGGGTCTGCTCCTGATCGCGAACCTCGTCCTGCTGCCCGTCGCATTGCGCACCGCCAAGAACATCGGGCGGGGTCAGTCCGACTGATCCTCTTCCTCCTCCTCTTCCCCGGTCGCGTACCCGAGAGCCTTCAGGTCCTCCAGGGTCTGATCATCCTTGGGCTGGCCCAGGTTGGTCTGGGTCGGGTGTTTTTCGGTCCAGGCGTCGAGGGTGGCGCGCAGGCGGGCGACCACTTCGGGTCGGGCTGCGGCCAGGTTCTGCAGCTCGCTGGGGTCGGTGCGGATGTCGAACAGCTCGATCTCGCGTGCCGGGTAGTGCTCGGTGGGGACGATCAGCTTCCAATCCGCCGTGGCCCCGGGAGAGCGCACGCTGCTGCAGAACATGTCGACGGAGCTGAAGACGTGTTCGCGTCCCGTCTCCTCTCCATGCATGGCGGGTACCAGGCTCTGACCGTGGAGCCCATCGGGCATCGCCAGGTCGCAGAGCTCCAGCAGGGTCGGAAACAGGTCCACGTTCTCCGCGGGAGAATCAATGCGCTGCCCGGCCGGGATACCGGGCCCCTTGAGGATCATGGGGGTGCGCACGAGCTCTTCGTAGAGGACCTTTCCGTGGGGTCGAAAAAAGTGATCCCGCGGCGCGGCCGCAGGATTCAGGACATCGGGCGGGGCCACGTGATCCCAGAGACCCTCACCATGATCGGAGACCACGGCCACGATGGTGTTCTCCAAGGCGCCGCGCTGTTCGAGGAATTTGAGCACGATCCCGATGTACACGTCGCACGTGTAGACCTCCTGGTCGTAGCGAGCCATGTCTTCGGCCATCTCCCGCCAGGCACCGGTATTACCCGCTGCGCCCGAATGCTTGGCCTCGTAGGCCCGTCGTTGGGTTTGAAAATCCCATCGGTTGGCCCCCGCGCTCACAGGTAGCTGCTGCTCCCACTCAGGATGCGCCTTGTAGGGTCCGTGGGGATCCATCAGGTGCAGGTAGGCGAAGAAGGGGGCGTGCTCTTCGCCCGTGCCTCTCTCGGTCGCAAGTTCCAGGGGCGCCGTGGCGTCACCAATCAGCTCGGCAGCCTCGCGGGCCGGGTGACTACCCTCCTTTTTGCTACGCGATTCGTAGTGATCGAAGCCGCGGTCGAACCCCGCCTTCTCGGACAGTAGGCCGTTGCCCACGATCCCGAGGGTGTGATAGCCCGCCCGTTGAAAGGTCTCGGCCAGGGTGGGCGTGTCCTCGAAGAACACGTCACGATAGGTGGTGACGTAGCGGCCCTGGAACATGGACACCATGGAGGGCTTGGTCCAGGAGGACTGGGCGGTCACGTCCTCGGCGAGGACTCCCTGCGCGGCCAGCTCGTCCAGCACGGGCGTGGTCTCGCGCCCGTAGCCGTAGGCCGAGACGCGGTCGGCGCGCAGGGTGTCCACCACGATCAGGAGGACGTTGGGGCGCTTCACCTTCTCCGGTTCGGGCGCCTGATCCGGGGAGCAGGCCGCCAGGGAGGCGAGAACAAGGAGGGCGAGGGGGTGGTGCATCAGGGTAGCCATCGTGCGTTTCCACCATACCGCGCCTGACAATGCCGTGCCACGCGGGGCCTGCTTGTGAGGTGGAACGGGTCAGGCGTGATTGGGAGTGCCCCAGCCTGGGACGGCACCCTACAATTGGAATCCACCGCCACACCTCACGATTCAAAATGCTCTCAACACTCCTCAGCCTGACCCTAGCCTCCCCCGCTCCCGTCGACGTGGACTTCCTCAAGGACGTCTATCCGATCCTTGAAGCCAACTGCATTGAGTGCCACGGCCCGAAGAAGCAGAAGGGCGATATTCGCTTCGACATGCGCGAGGGGTTGTTTGAAGGGGATGAGGATTTCATTCCCATTGTCCCAGGCAAGCCGGACCAGAGCACTGTGATCGAGTTGATCTCGCTCGATGCGGACGATCCGGACCTGATGCCCAAGAAGGCGGACAAGTTGAGTGATGCGGACATTGCTACCTTGCGCACCTGGATCGAAGAAGGGGCCGCTTGGGAGCAACCACCCGTTGCCGAGGCCAAGGCCGATCCCTTGGCTCTGCCGGAGCTGAGCGAACAACAGGTCGCCGCCAGAGACAGGGCGCTTGCGGCCTGCGCGAAGGCCGGAGTGCGGGTGAACCTGATCGCGGAAAACCACCATGCTCTCGAGGTCAACCTCAGCCTGTCGCGCGGCGATGGAACGGATGGGCAGGTCACGCTGCTCGCCGGTCTCGAGCCCATGTTGGTTTGGGCGAACCTCGCAGGGACCAAACTCACGGACGCGGGCTTGAGCAAGCTGGCGGGGTTTGGAGCCCTGCGGCGCCTGAACCTCTCAGGAACGGCGGTCACCGACGCTGGCTTGGCCAGCCTCGCTAAGCTGGGCGAGCTGCGCTCACTCAATCTGTATGGCACGCGGGTGACCGATGCCGGGCTCAAGCACCTGGCGTCGCTTCCGTCCTTGGAACGTCTCTATCTGTGGGGAACGGACGTGACACCGGAGGCCGCCAAGGTGTTCCAGGCGAGCCATCCGGCCTTCAAGGTCAACACCGGGGCGGAGCTTGTCGTGACGGAGATTGCCAGCGGGGCCGCCATCAACACCGAATGCCCGATCACCGGCAAGGCCGTCAGCGCGGCCTTCGTCGTCCTCGTGGGGGACAAGAAGGTGGGTCTTTGCTGTGCCAAGTGCAAGGCGGCCTTCGAGGCCGACCCCGGCCCTCACCTCGTCAAGCTCGGCCTCAAGGATGCGGGTCCTGTGAACGACGTCTGCCCCGTGTCGGGCCAACCCATAGCAGCGGGCTTCACCTCGAAGGCGGGCGAGGACCTCGTCGGCTTCTGCTGTGACAAGTGCAAGGCCACGTTCGATGCGGCTCCCGACAAGTTCCTGGAGACCCTGGGGCTCAAGAAGGAGGCGCCAGAGCTGAATGCCCTGTGCCCAGTGTCAGGCAAGGCTGTCGACGCTGCCGTGACCAGCGAGTACAAGGGCCGGTCAGTGGCATTCTGCTGCGGAAACTGCAAGAAGGCCTTCGACGCCGACCCCGATTCCTTCGCAGAGAAGCTCGGAGATATCTAGGAGGTCGTCGCGGCTTCGGCGTCCGTAGAGCAGGAGGCTTGAGCCTGGGCGTCCTCGGACCAGAGCACGTTGTAGATCGTGTCGCGCTCGACGGGGATGCGGCCCGCGTCGCGGATCCAGCGCAAGAGTTCGGAACGTTCCACGGCTTGGGGCGTCGTCGCGCCCGCATCGTGATAGATGCGCTCCTCCACGACCGTTCCATCCACGTCGTTGGCACCGTAGGAGAGGGCCAATTGGGCCATGGGGATGCCGAGCATGATCCAGTAGGCCTTGATGTGCGGGACGTTGTCCAGCATCAGGCGCCCGAGGGCGATTTCTCGAAGCTCCTCCAGCCCGGTGGGGCCGGGCAGGTGGGACCACTCGGTGTTCTCCGGGTGGAACGAGAGCGGGATGTAGCACTGCAGCCCACCGGTCTCATCCTGCAGCAGGCGCAGGCGGTCGAGGTGGTCGACGCGCTCCTCCACCGTTTCGATGTGTCCATGCAGCATCGTGGCATTGGACTTAAGGCCCGCCTCGTGGACCGTGCGCGCCGTCTCGATCCACTGATCGCCCGTGTTCTTCAGGTGGTACCCCTCGAGGTGCACGCGGTCCGCGAAGACCTCCGCGCCGCCACCGGGGCAGGAGCCGAGCCCGGCCTCGATGAGCTCGGGCAGCACCTCCTGCAGTGGTTTCTTGGCCCGCACCGCGATCTGCATGAGCTCGATCATGGTGAAGGCCTTGATGTGGATGTCGGGTCGGACGTCCTTTACCGCCCGGAGGATGTCGAGGTAGTACTCGTAGGGCAGCTTGGGGTAGATGCCGGCCACCATGTGCACCTCGGTCACGGGCTCATCCAGACATTCGCGGATCTTGGCGCCGACCTCCTCGGGGCTCATCACATAGGCACCCTCCTGACCGGGCAGGCGCTGGAAGGCGCAGAACCGGCACAGCTTGTTGCAGATGTTCGTGTAGTTGATGTGCTGGTTGACGTTGAAGAACGCGTGGTCGCCGTGCAGCCTCTCCCTAACGAAGTTGGCGAGTCCGCCGACAAGGTGGATGTCGTCGCAGGCGTAGAGGGCCAGGCCGTCGTCTCGGCTGAGGCGCTTGCCGGCAAAGACCTTCTCTGCCTGGGCGCCAATGCCAGCGGCGAGGGCGCCCTGCAGCAGGGAGTCTTGGAGTTGCGGAGTGGGGCTACTCATGGAATTCAGCCGAGGCTCGGAGTGCCCTCCCGCTTGCGATGGCGGGCCGCCGGGTGCGTGGCGGCCTCTTCACGATTGGCGGGGAAGGCCGGGTCCCCGTGTCGCTCATCCACGATTCCATACCAGGAGTTGCGCTGCCGAGGCTGGAAGCCCGCGCTCTTGATGACGTGCTCCACCTTCTGGATGGACGAGAGGTTGAAACAGCCTGCGGCCGAGACCACGTTCTCCTCAATCATGGTGCCCCCGAAGTCATTGGCTCCGTAGCGCAGGCTGACCTGGGCCAGTCGCATGCCCTGGGTCACGTAGCTGGTTTGGATGTTCTCGAAGTTGTCCAAGAAGATGCGCGCGAGAGCTTGCATGCGCAGGTACAGGGCGGGAGTCGTGGCTACGGGGTACTTGTGCTCCTCCGGAACGCCCTTGGGCTGGGTGTTCCAGGCGGCGAAAGCCGTGAAGCCTCCGGTCTCATCCTGGAGATCGCGCAGTCGCTCAAGGTGCTCGACGCGCTCCGCGGCGGTCTCGACGTTGCCGAACATCATGGTCGCAGAGGAGCGCAGGCCGGCCTCATGGATCTTGCGGTGTATGTCGAGCCACCGATCGGTGGACGTCTTCTTGGGAGCGATGATGGCTCGTACCCGCTCCACAAGGATTTCTGCTCCGGCTCCTGGCACAGAACCTAGGCCCGCCTGGATCAGATCGGCGATGACCTCTTCGACGGGGCGTTTCTCCACCTGCGAGAAGTGGTCTATCTCCGGTGCCGAGAGGGCGTGGCAGTTGATGTCAAACTTCGCGCCGATGTCCTGGATGAGCTCGACCCACCAGTCCGAGAGCACGAAGGGATGGTGACCGCCTTGCATGAGCAGCTGCTGCCCTCCCAGGTTCACCGTCTCCTCGACCTTCGTGAAGATCTCTTCCCGCGAGAGTACGTAGGACTCGGGATCCGCCGGACTACGGTAGAACGCGCAGAACCCGCAATCGGTGATGCAGACGTTTGTCGGGTTGATGTTCCGGTCGACGATGTAGGTGACGACCGGATCGGGGTGCAGTCTTGAGCGCACGCCATCCGCCATGCGGCCTAGGGTGAGGAGGTCGGCGTGGTCGTGCAGGTACAGCGCTTCCTCGGAGGTGATCCTTGTCCCCTCGGCCACCTTGCCCTCGAGCTCCACGAGGCGGGAGCGGAGAGGGGCACGGTAGGCATCCGATGCGAGCGGGGCCTTCCACTCAAGGTGGGGCTGGGCAGCGAGAGGGGTCGGATTCACGGGCGTGATTATAGGGCCCCGTGCCGTTGGGAGGTGCCCCGGTGCGGTGGTAGACTCCCGATCCCCGTCCCCTCTGCATCTCTCCCGAACCAGACCATGGCCAAGAAACCCGCTTCCCAAATGGACGTCATCGTCTCCCTCTGCAAGCGCAGGGGTTTTGTCTTCCAGGCCTCCGAGGTCTACGGGGGAGTGGGCAACACCTACGACTATGGCCCCCTGGGTGTGGAGCTCCTGAGAAGGGTCAAGGACGCCTGGTGGAACCGCATCGTGGTCGAGCGGTCCGATGTGGTGGGACTGGACTCGGCGATTATCCAGCACCCCAAGGTGTGGGAGACCTCAGGGCACGTGGGCGGCTTCAGCGACCCGATGGTGGACTGCAAGCTGTGCAAGGGCCGCTTCCGCGCTGACAAGCTGGAGGACGCCAGGTGCCCCGAGAAGCCCAGCAAGCGGCCGGGTGAGTGCGCGGGGGAGCTGACCGAGGCACGCGAATTCAACCTGATGTTCAAGACCACTCTGGGGCCCGTTGAAGAGAGCGGTTCGGTGGCCTACCTCAGGCCTGAGACGGCCCAGGGGATCTTCCTGAACTTCAAGAACGTCCTCGAGTCTGCGCGTCAGAAGCCACCCTTTGGAATAGCCCAGATAGGCAAGTCGTTCCGTAACGAGATCACGCCCGGGAACTTCGTCTTCCGCACACGCGAGTTTGAACAAGCCGAGATGGAGTTTTTCGTCCCCCCGGGCGAGGACCAGCAGTGGTTCGAGTATTGGCGCGAGGCGCGCTACCGCTGGTACGTCGACCTGGGGATCGATGAGGGCAAGCTGCGTATTCGCGATCACGAGTCCACCGAGCTTGCGCACTATGCGAAGGCCACTTCGGACATTGAGTATCAGTATCCATTCGGCTGGGGCGAGCTTGAGGGCATCGCCAATCGCGCCGACTTCGACCTCACCCGCCACTCGGAGGCCTCGGGGACGGACCTTGTGTACTTCGACCCGCAGACCAAGGAACGCTATACGCCTTTCGTGATCGAGCCCGCTGGCGGGATCAACCGCATGGCGCTGACTTTCCTGGTCGACGCCTACGAAGAGGAGCAACTGGAGAAGGACACGCGGGTGGTGCTGCACTTCCACCCCGAGATAGCGCCCATCACCGTGGGTGTTTTCCCCTTGGTCAAGAAGGACGGCATGCCTGAGAAGGCCAAGGAGATCGAGGCTGGATTGCGCAGGGCGCGCCTCGCCACCTTCTATGACGAGA
This sequence comes from Planctomycetota bacterium, assembly GCA_012959525.1. GTDB lineage: Bacteria > Planctomycetota > UBA1135 > UBA1135. Next base: position 96,360 of record DUDB01000047.1, on the reverse strand, counting down.
AGGGAGCCATCGGCCGCCGCTACCGTAGGCAGGATGAGGTGGGGACGCCTTACTGCATCACCGTTGATGGGGACACGCTCAGCGATGACGTGGTCACGGTGCGTCACCGGGACTCCATGGAGCAGGAGAAGGTCGCCGTTGCCGACTTGCGTGAGTACCTAGAAGAAGCCTCGCGCCATTGGGTGCGGCCCGCTCCCAAGGAGTAGACGGCCCCGGGGGGCCTCCCGTAGGGGACAGGTAAGAAGGTCCTTCGGACCCGATACCAGCCAGTCTTGGATTGCTTAGACTCGGTCTCAGGTATTTTGCCTGCCCCTTCCCTTCATTCCATTTGCACGCCACATTCGTGCTCGATCCATGAACAAGATCATCCTCATTGCTTCTTCAATCCTCTTGGCGACCACCCTGTTGGGTCACGGGTCGTTGGATGACTACAAGACGCTGAAAGCCGAGTACCAGGCCGCTGTGACGCGCCATCAGAAGGCATTTGAGACTGCTCCATTGAAGGAGCGCAAGAGTCTGCGCAAGAATCATCCTATTGGCAATTTCTGGCCTCGATTCGAAGAGCTCGGCAAGAACGATGGGCAGGCCACTCTGTGGCTCATCGAGAATGCGAAGAAGGGTGGAGTCAAGGGTGGGGACCTCGCCGCCTTCAAGCGGACGGGCTATGCCCGCGTCTTTAAGATGGAGAACAACGCGGCCTACCTGAGTACTGCCATTGCGAACTTGGCATTGGATGCTAACACAGTGGGCGACGAGTTTGTCGTGGGGCACCTACGACGCCTCCTGAAAGGAACGGCTTCGCGATCGGTCAAGGGGATCATCACAGTCAAGTTGGGCGAGGTGCTCAGCGCTTCAGAAGATGCCGAGCGTGCCGCTGAGGGCGAAAAAATGCTGGCCGAGTACGAGGCCAAGTTCATCTCAGAAGGCGCTATCGCCATCGACTTCGACGCGACGACCATCGATGGCCATGAGTTCAAGCTGTCTGACTACCGGGGCAAGGCTGTCCTGGTGGACTTCTACGGCTTCTGGTGAGGCCCCTGCCGCAGTGCGATGCCGCACTTGCGCGAGCTCGTTGAGCTCTATGACGGTCGCCCCTTCGCCATCGTCGGTGTGAACAGCTTCGATGACGAGAAGACCTACCGCGATGGCGTGAAGAAATTCGGCCTGACCTGGATCAGTGCCTACCAGGGAGCGAACGCGGCCCCCATCTCCGAGATGTACCGAGTGCAGGGCTACCCGACCATGCTGCTGATCGACCACACGGGCAAGATCCGATACAAGGGCCACGGAATGGACGACGACATGATCGCCCTGCTTGTGGACGAAGCGGAGAAGGCCGGTCAGCGCTGAGAGCGCCTCGTCGCGATCCAGATCCCGATATGCTGAGCGGCCCGCTCTCTCCCTGATGGGAGGGGGCGGGCCGCTCTCGTGCCCGGTAGATTTGGGGCAAGGGACACCGGGGGAGCTGGGCTCCCGGGCTCGGCACTACGGGCCCCAGCCTGCCCTAGAATCCGCGCCGGATGAGCAACTGCAGTGGGTTGCTGCCTGCGGGCGAGTAGCTCGTTTCCGTCAGTTGGCCGTCCGGGCCGACCCTCAATACGGTGACCTGGCCACCATCGCGATCCGCGAGGTAGAGGAAGTTGCCGAGGGGGTCAAAGCCCAGGTCCACCGGCTCCAAGCCGATGGAGGAGGAACCCTGGTGAGAGGGTTGGCCGGAAAACGGATCCAGCCCGTAGTGTCCGACCTCTCCGTTGCTGGTGAGGTCGACGAGGGGGGCATAGGCCAGGTCCTTGGAGGGATGGCAAATGAAAGTGAGGGACGGGCCACCCGTGCTGGTGGGTTGCCCCAGGGGGGTCAACTTGCCAAGGGTGGCATCAATGGCGCAGGTGAGAACAAGTCCCGATCCGTCTAGCACGGCGTAGAGAGTGTCGGCGCGACGCGAAAAGCTGAGCAGCGCGCCTGTCGTTCCCTCCGGGGTGGTCAGGTTTCCGAGCGGAGCTATGAACTGGCCGTTGTTGATTCGGAACCCCAGCAGTTTCGATGCGCCTTCGGCGGATAGGTACAGGAACTGGCCCGTGGGGTCGATGGCGATGAAGTCGGGCTGAGCCAGGGGTCCGACCGTGGCTGTGAAGCGCAGTTCACCCGTGTTGGAATTCACCGCGTAGGACTCGAGCATGCTCCCCATCGGATAGCTGATGTAGACGTGGTTTCCGAGGGGATCCAGGACGATCTTCGCTGGCGTGGCTGGCAGTAGGTGGGGAGGCCCCACCGCGGAGAGCGTTCGATCATGATGATCAATCGAGTAGATCTGGAGCGTGTTGGAAATGGCGTAGCAGACGCATACGTGACGCCCGCGGGGGTCGATCGCCATACTGGAGGCGCCGAGCTCGGTCATCCATTCCGTCTCGATGGCTACTAGTGAGCCGTCAATGGGATCCACGTCGAACGCTGAGATGGAGTCGTCCCCATCATTCAGGACGTACAAGCCCTCCGCGCGGGGGACCAGCGGCGTCCCGCCGTGGATCAATCCAAGGACACGGGGGGAGCGCCTCCCGCGCTTCCAATCGCGCACGGTGGGTTGCGCCGGGGCGCTCATGTCTAGGACAAACACGTCCTTGCTACCGCTGCAGGTCACGTACGCGCTCTGGTTGGACTCGTCGAGGGTGAACCCATTGGGCTGGGAGCCGACCTCAAGCACGTATGGGGAGGGCATCACGTCGCCCGTCATGCGGTCGTAGGCGAACACGGAGACGGAGTCTGTCGTGAGGCTGGGGACGTACAGGAAGGGCTGATCTGGATGGACACTGATGGCTGCTGGTGAGGCACAGGCCAATTCCGTATCCACAAGAGTCAAGCCACCCGTCGTGGGGTTGATCTGCCAAGCCGTGATCTGCTGAGTGTCATCAAGAAGAACGAAGAGGAACTTGCCCTGGGGGTCGCTCTTCAGCTTCGAGGGTTTGCCCCCCATTGGAACTGTGATTCCAGGCTCCATCAGTAATCCAGAGCTCGACTCGATTGCGAACACGGTCACCGAATCGTCCCGGTTGTTGGGCACGAAAGCGAACCGTCCCTCGGGGTCCAAGGCCAAGTCGCTTGGGCCGTCTCCGGTGGCCGCGTTATCAAGGAACGTGAGTAACCCCGTGGAGCTATCGACCCTGAACACACGCACACTGTCGGATCCGTGGTTGGCAACGTAAGCCGTCCGCCCGTCAGGGTGGATGACCATGAAGTGAGGCGAGGGTCCGAGGCTGACGGTATCCTGGGGGTACAAGGCACCCGTGCTCTGATTGACGGCAAACGTCGAGAGGTCACTGGGTTGGGAGGCGTTCCACAGGTTAGGCACGTAGATGACTGGCAACGTTGGGTGCGCGATGACTGCTTGTGGGCCCTGGCGCGCTGCGTAGTCTCTGTAGTTTCCGGCGTAGTGCAGGAGGCCGGTCGATGCCTCCACGGCGAATGCCGAAATCGTGTTGTCGATGATGTTGGCCGTGTACGCCCAGTTTGCGGCTCGGACCGTACTGAAGGTCAATTGTGCCGTGACATTCCCAGCATCGTTGCTGGCGGTGACGCTGTATGTGGTCGTTGGACTAACGGCCGTAGCAGGGCCTTGAATGATTCCCGTTGCGGTGTCGATGTCGACTCCAGTGGGCAGCGCGGGCACGATCCTCCAGAGGTCGACCTGCCCGGTGATCGTGGGGGCGAGTGTGAGATCCGCGGTTCCAAGGAAGTAGTAGCTCTCTGCACCGGGATAGGAGAGATTCGAGGGAGGTTCGGTCGAACCACTGCCTGGGCCGGGCGCGCCCCCGCCACCAGAGCATGCTCCGAGGAACAGGAGGAGGGCAGCGGTAATAGGAGTGGATGTGGAGGGCATGGCGAGCCTTGGAACGGCCTGAGTTTCCATTATGCAGATTCCTATAAAATGCAACAACGGAAGGTGATGGTCGTGCAGTGGAGCCACTACATTTCTGGGGATCCGCCTCGGGAGTGTCTCCATTTGAGACGCGGCGTCCCGCTCGGCTCAGAAGCCTGCGGCGTGGCCGTCTTTGCGAGCTTCGGAAGCGCCGCAGTAGCTCGCTGTGGCAGAGTCCCACTCGATGGCCTGATAGCCGCCAAATTGCCCAGGGGCCTCTTCCATCAGGTGACCTCGACGCACCAATGACTCGCGCACCCTGGCGGCAACCCCACTCTCAATGGAGACCCGGCCACTCCCAGTAGCAGCATCACCGGTTGGGCAACTCGATCCGCAGTGGATGACACGCGGCGCATCTCCGGCTTCTTGGACGTTCATCCTGAAGTCGAGTTGGTTGGTGAGAACCTGTACGTGCCCCTGTGGTTGGGTCGCACCACCCATGACGCCAAAGGACAGCCAGGCCTCGCTTCCACACGTGGCAAAGCCTGGCATGATCGTATGAAAGGGCCGCTTGCCCGGTGCGAAGACGTTCGCATGGCTAGGATCGAGCGAGAACAACTCACCGCGGTTCTGAAGTACGAAGCCCAACCCTGGCGGGGTCATGCCGGACCCCATTCCCCGGTAGTTACTCTGGATCAGAGAAACCATGTTGCCCGCCTCATCAGCGACCGAGAGGTAGACCGTATCGCCTGTCTCGAGGGCGGCGGGGTCCCCGGGCGTAGGGCTCATGCGGGCGCGACCCATGTCAATGGAGCGCGCTCGGTCTGCCGCGTATTCCTTAGAGATCAACTCCTCGATCGGGATCTGTGTGAATGCCGGATCCGCGTAGAACTTGGCGCGGTCTTCGAAGGCCAGTTTCTTGGCCTCGATCAAGACGTGCAGGTGATCGGCGCTCGCCCAGCCCATGTCTTCCAATTGGAAATGCTCCAACACGTTCAGCATCTGCAGCGCTGCGATGCCCTGGCCATTGGGAGGGAGCTCCCAGACGCTTACCCCTCGATAGGTGGTGGACAGGGGGGTGACCCACTCACCCCTGTGCTCAGAGAGATCCTCCAACGCCAGGAACCCGCCATGCTCCTGCATGAAGCCCGTCATCTGCTCGGCTAGGCGGCCCTTGTAGAACGCATCCCTTCCCTCATGGGCTAGGAGTTCAAGGGTGTCGGCGAGGCGTGGGTTGGAGAAGATTTCGCCTGCCCGAGGGGCACGGCCCGCGAGCGTGAAGGTCTCGGAGAAGCCGGGAAATGCGGAGAGGGCCTGGACGTTCCGTTCCCACTCATGGGCGATCACGTCGGAGACGGGAAATCCCCCCCTGGCGTAGTCGATGGCGGGCGCCAGCAAATCTGCGAAGGGAAGTCGGCCGAAGCGCTCATGCAGCAGGGACCACCCGTCCACACAGCCAGGGACGCTCACGCTGAGGGCCCCTCGAGGGGGAATGGAGCCCTGTTGCTGGAGGCGCTCAAGGGTTAGGGAGCGCGGCGAGCGCCCGGATCCGTTGATGCCGTGCAGCTCCTTCTTCGTTCCATCCCAGACCATGGCAAACAGGTCCCCTCCCAATCCCGCTCCGGTGGGCTCGACTAGACACAGGACTGCATTCGCTGCCACCGCTGCATCCACGGCGTGTCCGCCAGATCGAAGCACCTGAAGGGCTGTGCTCGTTGCCAGCGGCTGGGAGGTGGCAGCCATGCCCGCCCGCGCTCGAACGGGGCTTCGTGTCGCGAAGGGCCTGCCCGTGATTCGATCCTGTCCCTGAACCATGAGGGTCCAGAAGACGAGGACGACAAGGATGGCCAGGGCGATGTGCAAGTGGGCGACGGCGTGGAGAGCGTTGTTCGCCGGTGCCCAAGCCTAGCGACTCAGGCCCTTGGAATCGCCGGCCAGTCCAAGCGTTTGGGCCTGCTTGCCTTACCAGCGCCGGCTGAGGTCCAGCGCGATCGGATCCATGCCCACAGGATAGGTGCCAAGACGCGTCAAGTTGCCCGTGGGGGCATCAACGCCGAAAACGTCGAGGTCATCGCTGGAGCCGTTCAGGACGAAGAGGTAGTTCCCTGATGGCCCGCTCCGCAGCGTGACGGGGCCTATTCCGCTCGGTGTTGCCTCCACAAAGTCTAGGGCGCCAGCGCCGTCGATGGAGTAGCGTCTGATTTCCCCGATCCCCCCATTTGACGTTGTAGCGGCCGAGTACCCATAGGCTCCGCTGCGATGGGGCTCGAACACCTGGGTGTTGCCCTTGGCGGGCGCGGAACCAGAGGCCTCTAGGGTCAGGCTTCCGGAGACAGGGTGGATGAGATAGGGGACGATCAGGTTGGAGCCAGCAAGGGCTACGTACAGTCGCTCGCCAGAGGGTGAGAATCGGACCGGCCCGGGGGAGCCCGGCGCTGGAATGAACTGGGGTCCCGACACGAACTGCCCACCTTCGAAGCGGTAGGAGCAGAGGGAGTCATTCGCCCCCCCGGTGTTGGAAACGTAGACGAAATGGCCCGTTGGGTCCGGGTTGACAGCGCTCGGCCCGGAACCCGTTGGCCTGGCATCCAGCAGGTCCAACTCGCCCGTGGTCGGGTGGATTGAGAAGGCCAAAACCTGTGCGCTCTGAGGCAGCGCGACGAACAGGTAGCGCCCTCCTCCATCCACGCCAAGGGCTGCCGGGGGCTCGGAGAGAGACGTACGCGTAAGGCTCTCAAAGAGGCTGCCAGATCCCGGTGAGATCTGGAAGACGGACAGCTCGGCACTCAATTGGTGCGCCACGAAGACGAAGCGGCCCAAGGGATCCACGATCAGGTCCGTTGGGCCGGTGCCTGCGAGGGAGTCCACGGAAATAGGTGTCAATTGGCCGGTGTAGGAATCGAACTTGAACCCGCTCAAGTCCTCGGTGCTCCCCCCGAGGGCGTAGAGAAACTCCGTTCGCGGCTGTGCGGGCGCTTCACCCTGGTACACGCTTATGTCGGTTGCCAGCGGGCGGGCTCGCACGGTGGCTCCCGCCGACACAACGTGGGTTGTCGGATCAACGGTGAACGAGCGAATCGTGTGCGCGCCGGAGTGCAGGACGAACGCGAACAGCCCCGTGTCATCCAAGGTGACCCGGACCGGTGCATCGTCAGTGGGAGTTGAAGTGGACTGAGTCACATGGCCGGAGGCCGGGTCCAACTCGAGGACCTCGAGTACGTCGTCCCCTTCGCAGGCCACGTAAAGGAAATCGTCGTAGGGGGATAGCGCCAAGGACCGGGGCCCGTCGGGGAGCGTGATCGCAGCGTACGGGCTCAGCGACCCATCGATCGGATCCATCTGAAAGGTCTGCAGCGAGTTTTCGCCTGCGAAGGCGATGTAGGCGATCGTCCCCGAACTGCTGATGGCAATGTCTGAGGGGGGGGTCACCCAGTAGTTGATGGCCTGAGTCATGGGCCCAGCAGCCCCCGTGACCGGGTCGAGGGGGTGAATGGTGATGTCCGCCGATTGATCGTGAAGCACGTAGGCGAAGCGTCCGAGCGGGTCTACCGCAACTTGGGTCGGCCCGGTATTGGTGAGCACGTCACCCAGGTCAGTCAGTTGGCCGGTGGATGCATCAACCGCATAGCTGAAGAGGCGGTTGTCCTCGTGGGTGACCACGAGAGCAGTACTCCCGCTGCGATTCAGGGCGAGTCGACGTGGTCCCTCTCCGCAGGGGACTTCGCCAAGGTGGCTCAAGCGACCCGATGAAGAACTGACCGAGTAGCTTGAGACGCTTCCCGTCAGTCCCGGAAGTCCGCGGTTGGGAACGAAAGCAAAGTTGTTCCCGGGGTGAAAGGTGATCTGCTCAGGACCCGGGGTGAGTGCCCCTGTCCCCTGAATGGGTCCGAACCCAAGATCGCTCTCGGATGCACCGACGGCGTAGGCAGACAGGTCGGTGTCCTGAGGCCCCGTGCTGTAAAGGAAGCGGGGTGCGTCATGGACTCTGAACTGCAGCGTGATCTGAGTTGATCCACCCGGGCCAGTCGCGGTGACGACGAAAGGCGATTCTGAAATCGAGGCGGTGGGGGTGCCTGCAAGCACACCGGTCAGGCCGTCCAGCGTGAGCCCCTGGGGCAAGCTGGGGGTGACGGAAAAGGAGTCTACTGTCCCCGAGTAGGTGGGCAGAGACGGGTCCATGGGGAGATTGACGAACTGACGCTCTTCATGATCTGGGTAGAGAAGTCCCGTGGGACCCGAGTCAGATCCGGAGTTTGACCCGGAACTCGACGAGCCACCCGAGTTGCAACTGCCGAGGAGGGCCAATGCGATCCAGATCGCTGGCCGTGCAATGCCGGACCGTGCCTGGGTTGTTGAGCGTGTTGTTGTCATCAGAAAACACCGGCTAGACGTGAGTCATCAAGACCGGGAACTCGGACGCCGGGAGGGTTCCATTTGGATGGTTCACTGTGCGAGCGGCAGGCGGCGAACCTCCATCAAGATAGTCCTCTTGAGGAGTCGATCCAATGCAGTTCTTGGACGCGGGCGTGCTAAGGGATGTTTCTTCCATTCTCCCTTGGCGCCCGTGCCTCCCCTGATACAAGCTCTCAAGGATGTCTGAGCGAGTAGATCCAACGGTCATCGAAGTCGAAGTCGAACGACCGGAACCGTCCGAGGGTGCCCGACCCGATTTGCACTCTCCTGCGGGGGGTGCGTTCCGGGGATCGGCGGGACCCATCCTCGCCGGCCTTGTGGTCGATCTTGCAGACCTCATCACCCCCCTGGGCTTGGGGAAGCTAGGTTTTCCTATCGGTGCTGGCGTGGGTTGGTGGGTCGGCGGCCAACTCGGATTAAAAGGCAGCCGACGGCTGTGGCTGACTGCGCTGGGTGCCGTTTACTGCGGAGTGCCGGGGACCAGACTTCTACCCCTGGGCACCATAGTCGGCCTGATCACTGGAGTACGCGGGGCCGGTAAATTTTCCCGTTGAATCGCGTCATCCTAGACGCGTTTAACCCCGAGCCGCGCGTGCCAGCAGTTCCGTAGCGAGAGCGCGGGCCTTGCTTACGCACAGATCCGAGTTGTCGTACTCGTATCGGCCGAAGCGACCCAGCGGGATCAGGTCCATCTCATCCATCCAGCGGAAGATGGCCTCGCGGCGGGCGTTGTAGTCATGATCAAAGACGACGTAGGCGTGGGATACTTCAGCACGGTCGGAGAAGAGGACATCGGAGGAGGAAATCAGGCCCGCGGACTCCAGCCCTTTCAGGGTTTCGCCTTCCAGCGCCTGGGCTGGAACCGGAGCACCACCGCGGTAGGTGATCTCGACCAGCAAGGAGCTCTTTCCTGCCGGTGCATTGTTGGGCGAATATCCGGACATGTAAGTCACGCGGTTGGCGGGCCCCTGGGACTCATGGGGTAGGTAGATCCATGAGAGGTCCGATTGCTCTGGCCGATCCAGGGCAACGAGATAGGTCACCAGTCCATTGAACTCCAGGGTCTGCATGGCTTCGGCGACATCACCAGGTATCTCCGCCACCAAGGAGGGCAAGCAATCGAGGGGCAAGGTGGAGACCACCAGGTCAAAGGACTCGCCATTGACGTCCCACCCGGATGGCGTTCGCTGCAGTGACTCAACCCGAGTGTTGAGTCGGATACGGTCAGCGATGCGTCCAGCCATCCCGTCGGTGATGGCCTGAAATCCACCGTTGAGGGGATAGAAGAACGAGGACTGGTGTGTGTAGCCCTCCGTGCGAATGCCCACCGCGGATCGTATGACGTCCTCTACTGGGGCATCGGGCACCCGCCCCGCCACCCAGTCGCTGCTGACTTCCGTAAGGGGGCGCTTCCATATCTTCTCGTTGTAGGGATTCATGAAGTGCTCGGCGATGCCCTTGCCGAAGCGCCATTGAATCCAGGTGCCGAAATCGTCGGGAGCGGTGGAGTTGGAGACCGAGCGTTCATGCCAGGCCTTTACGTAACCCGAAAGGCAATCGAAGTTGGCCTGCGGGGGGAGATCGCCGAGACCATTCTCGAAGGGATAGTGAATCCAGCGGTCCTCGAAGCGGATCTTGGTGTTGCGCTCGCACGAGGTGAAGGCGGAGGGGCCACCCGCTTCAGCCTTCATCCAGTCCATGACCTCCGCGTCCTTGCTGTAGAGGATGTGTCCACCGGCAACGTCGTAAGTGAAGCCATCCACCGTGCGGGATCGGCATAGGCCGCCGGGTACGGGAGCGGCTTCGAAGAGAGTGACGTCTGTGGGATCGAATCCCCCCTCGGCGAGGGTGCGAGCCAAGCTCAGGCCCGAGACGCCAGCGCCCAGTATGGCGAGCTTCACGAGCGCACCTCCGCGGTGGGGGAAGCCAGGGCACGCAGAGCCTCGTGGTGGGGCACCATCCCTAACCCCCACCCACCCAGGGGAGAGCTCCCGAGACGACCTGGTCTATTGTTCGGTTTCACACTCATCGTCCCTTTTCTATCGGTTCCGGATGAGCACACCTTGCGGTACACCTGCCAAGGACAGTGCTGGCTCAGCATCTTTCAGCCATCGGCGTCCGTCCGTTGTGTACCCCGCTGTGGGTTTCAACCCCGGCTGGAGCCCACCGAAGTAGCTATTGAAGGCATTCATCCCCAATTCCCGGCCGTACTTGGCGAAACAAGAGGCCAGGGCCACGGAAAAGGAGCGCTCCTCACAGCGTTCAGCAAAAACCACCCGCATGCGTCGCTCACTTCCGCCCACCTCCTGGGTTAGGACATATTCGCTCATGGGGCTGCACTCCTGTCGCACTTGGACGCGCGCCGCCGGGAACTGGTTCGAGAGCCAGCGACCGTAGTGGCTCCTCCCACCCATTCGATCTACGAAAACCGAGAGGCTCCCTTCCCCAAACGACTCCCACAAGTGCTCGAGCAAGCGGCCAGACACTTGCCACTGGGAGAGAGACTTGTTGCCCGTGGCCTGCCAGGAGTCGTTCAGCTCTCCTGCGGGGAGCACGCAGCATCCACCGTCCAAAAAGCTGACTCCGGATCGGCTCATCTCCCGCTCCAATTTGCCAGAGCGTATGGAGAGAACGCCTTCATCCACCGCATGCGGAAGAGACTCCGGGAGCTTGCTGTACCAAGGGTGGCGGGCCAAAGCGCCTGCGGACAATTGAAGGTCTGCCGGGGGCAACTGAAGAAGCTCGCTCGGAGTTCGCGGTCCGCACCCTTCAGCGTCGAGCTGGTCCAAGAACGCCAAGACCGTCAATTCCAAACGGCGTGCCCCACGGGGATTGCGAGAGAAGACGCGCTTGGAGTCAGCGACCACAAGGTTCTTACTGTCCTGGCGAGGGGAGTCCGTCACGACTTCGCTCAACACGTCCCACAGGTTGACCTCTCCTCGGGGTACGCGGAACGCCGACCAACCCACGGTCATCGGCCCCAACAATGGCCCCAGCCCGGCCTCGTCGATGCCCGCGACAACCCGAGAGGGGTGGCTCATGCGGTCTCGCTGGAATCAGTCGCTGGCGGGGGTTGAGCGCCGGCGTCCGTGCGGCCACGGTGACGCAGTAAGAGCCCAGTACAGGTGACGAACACCACACACGAAATGAGCTGGGACGTGGAGATGGAGCCGTCGAACCAAAGGCCGCGGATCGAATCCCCTCTGAAATTCTCGATCGTGTAGCGGCTGATGGCGTAGAGGCTCAGTAGTTGCAGGCTCAGCTGGCCCACATAACGCCGGCGGCGCAGGAGCACGTTGCCGATTCCAAACAGCAGCAAGCCGTTGATGCTCATCCAGGGCTGGGTGGCCCAGAGAATCTGACCTGCGTTGTCCGCTCCGAACAGGCTGCCCTCGCGGAGGGTTTCGGGGATCTGGAGGGTGATGGGGAAGGGCAGGTGTGCCAAGTGTTCGGGGACGATACTCCCGAAGTCGTCTCCCACGAGGAGGCATCCGATTCGGCCGATAGCCAACCCCAGAAACCCGCACAACAAGCCGATGTCCAGACACTGCTTGAACGGCAGGCCATACTTGCGAGTACCAAACCACCCGGCGAGGATTGCGCCAAAGGCCCCGCCGTACATGACCAGTCCTCCCTCGTGAACGAACAGGACGCGCAAGGGGTTGTCCACGAAGCGTTGGCCGACTGGGGTACCCTGGCCTACTTCCACAATCACGTACATCAGCCGCGCGCCCAAGATGACGCCAGCCAAGACCCACATGGGCACGGCGTCCAACCGGGGCTGCCACTCCTGGGGGTTGGTCGTGTAGCGGAGATTGATCTTCACGAATTGGTGTGATCCGGCGATGAACCCCAGAACGACCATCAGACCAAAGGTCGTGATCGGGAAGTCGAAGTAGGGAACCGTGAAGAGGATGGGGTACATGGTGGGGCCGGAGGGAGAGTGCCAGACGGCGAGGATTGTAGTCACCTACGGCCTCAGGTACCCAGAGATCCCTGGCCTTGTAGTTCCTTCCCGCGGAGGTTGATGCCCCTCGCGGGATTGCTATCCTTCCCGCCTACCCATCGTGGTCATATTGTCCACGAGAACGTTCCAGTCGTTCGGGGCTCGACAGCCCCCTCGCCCGAAGGAAGGGCCATGCGTCACCGCGAGCAGAATCAACCCCGGGTCAAGGTCTACCTCGAAGGACGCTACCGCAAGCTCGTGCGGGACCTGCCGCAGACCATCTTTTGGTGTCCCGAGTGCAAGGGGCATCCCCGGCGCCGCCGCAAGTGCTCCTACTGCGAGGGCTTTGGGAAGTTGACCCGCGATTCAGTCCAGGAACTGGTGGGTTGGGTTCTGGGCAAGGCCTTCGGCACGCGCAAGCACAAGTTCCATGGCGCGGGACGAGAGGACATGGACGTACGCATGCTCGGCAGCGGGCGCCCCTTCATTCTGGAGCTGCTCAGCCCCAAGACCCAGGACGTGGACTTGGCCGAGGCTGAACAGTTGATCAACCAACGCAATGAAGGGCGTATCGAAATCGAGGGCCTGCACTGGTCTGAGAAGCCCCGTGTGCGAGTCCTCAAGGAGGGCAAGCACGCCAAGCGCTACAGTGCCTCGGTCGAGGTCGAGGGCAAGGTGGATCCCCAGACCGCTGCGGACCTTGTGGGCCAGCGCATTCCCTTGGCGCAGCGTACCCCCTCCCGCGTGGCTCACCGCCGAGCGGACCTGATCCGCGAGCGCTGGATCGAAGTTCAGGAGCTGAAGCCTGCGGACGGCGGGTGCTGGGAGCTGGTCGTGCTCGCTCAGCATGGCACCTACGTCAAAGAGGCCATCTCCGGAGAGGGCGAGAAGACGAAGCCCTCGTTGGGGGAGCTACTGGGGGGTGTGACCTGCAAGTGCTTGCAGTTGGACGTGCTCGGGATCTTGGACGAAGAAGGCGAGAATGAGTGGGTGGCTCCCAGCCGTTCCTTGCCCGTGTCCTTCGGCAGCGGCCTGGATGCCGCCGAGGCTCCGCCCTGTTCCGATCAGCCTCCGGGCTAGACCAGCACGCCTAGGATCTCGCCCTCGAAGACCATGGCCCGGTCCACGAAGCCCTGAGCTTGGTAGCGGAACATGCGCCGCGAGCACTTCAGCAGGTGCACGCAGAGGATGAGCCGGCAGTCGGGCTCCACGAGCCCCCGGAAGCGGGCTTTGTCCACCCCGCCGAAGCCGACGAAGTTGCCCGCCTGGGTTCCATCTCCCGCCTGATCCACCCGGTGGGCTGAGTAGTCGAAAGCGGACAACTGTGCGGCAGCTTCGATTTGCAGGGCTCCTGGGAACATGGGGCGCCCAGGGATGTGATCCTTGGCCCACCAGTCGTCGCTGGCGATGTCCTTGTAGCCAACCATCAGGCGGCCCTCCACGTCCTCATGCAGAACGCCGTCCAGCATGGCAAAGCGACCGCTCTGGCGCAGGTACTGGTCCAGCTCCGTCCGGGAGACCACGGTCTGGGAGAGGTCCAGGGTCTCGAAATCGATGAGGGGTTGGCTTGCCATGGTCTGTGGAGTGTACGCAGCCGGGAGGACGCATCCAACACTCTCCCTCAGCCTCCAGCACCCACCCCTTCCGGACGAAATCGGAGCCAGCGACCCCTCTGGACAATTACGGCGAGGACGGCGGACTTGAGCACGGTCGACAAGTTGATGGCCCACCAAACTCCCGCCGCTCCCAGACCCAGGTGGGTCGCCAGGAACCAGGCCAGGGGCAGGCGTAGGATATTACCGGGCACGCTGACCAGGAAGAGCGGTGCGGTGTACCCCGCACCCAGGAGGGTCTTCTCGTGCATGACTTCATAGGCCACGAAGAGTTGTGAGGCGGCCAGGATCTGGACGTACCGGATGGCCTCCCGCGCGACGCTCGGGTTATCGGTGAAGAGGGGCACGATGATCGGTCCCGCGAACCAGAAGATCAGCGTGAATAGGGTTCCGGTTGCCAGGGCCAGAATGCGCATGCTGCGCACGGTCTGCCGCGCCCCTTCCGGACACCCGGCTCCCAGGTTCCTGCCCACAAGGGAGGACCCGGCCACCGCTATTCCCAGGAAGAAGGGGAAGGCCACTCCCTCGAAGGCGTTGAAACCGATGCTCAGTCCGCCCAGGACAGCGTCCCCCAAGGGGCTCAAGGTCGTGCGTAGTAGTACAGAGTAGACTCCGGCGTAGACCACAATGGAGAGGCACGAGGGCATTCCTATGCGGGCGATCTGGCTCAATCGCTGGAGCGAGAGGCCCTGGAACGAGAAGAGCCGAACGGAGTAGAGGCGCATGAGAAAGAACAGGCCCAGCCCAGCGCTGACCGCACGTGAGAGCCCCGTGGCCAGGGCCGCGCCCGCGATTCCCATGCCTTCGATCGGCCCCCAGCCGTAGATGAGAACCGGGTTCAAGACGAAGTTGCAGCCCACGGCCACGAGCTGCAGCATCAGGGGTAGGCGGGTGTTTCCCATGGCGACAAAGGTCGTGCTCACCACCGGCGCGAGGGCCATGGGGATCGTCACGGCGTAGATCATCCCGAGGTAGGTCTGGGAGAACTCTGCCGTCTTGCCGACCAAGCCGAGGCCGCCGGTCAGGAACTCGATGTTCGAGAAACCCACGATACCGACCAGAATGGCGACGAACGTGGCCAGCAGCAGGGCATGGCGAATCACCGCATCGCGTCCGGCTCGATCGCCGGCTCCGGTGCAACGCGCAACCAGGGTCAGAGAACCGCCCACCGCCAGAAAGTAGAACGCGAAGTTGAAGGTCAGCAGAAACGTGCAGGGACCCAATGCCGCGTGGGCCTCTGCGCCAAGATCCTGGACCCAGAACTGATCATTGACCCGGTAGGCGCTGTTGCAGACAAACGAGAGGACCGAGGGCCATGCCAGCAGCAGCACGTCCCGGACACGGGCAGGCGCAGCGCCCGCTGCGGGCTGTGGGCCGTCTGAATTGGAGTTCCCCAAGCGTCGATATCTCTGTGGGCTGGTCCGCGCGGCTTCTAAGCTCTAGCGGTGCCGCGTGAGATGAAGCGTTACGGCCCGGCTGGGAGAGTCCTCTCCCACGTGAAAGACGGTGACGCCCTGCAGTTCCCCGCGGGCCTCGCCCCGCAGCGTGTATTCGCCGTCGGGCAGGAAGGGAATCTGAGCCGTTCCATCCACTTCACTGGAGACTTCGATGACCCCCGCCGGTTGTCCATATCCGCGCAGGCGTGCCGCGGCCACCGGCGCCCCCTTCTCGTCTACCACCTGCACGGTGATAGTCCGCGTGCGGGGGATGGTCAGGTCGGGATGTGTGTAGCGCGGCCCTACCATTCCAAAGGCCTGAGCCTCGATGAGTGGTCGATCGATGTTTCCCAGAGAGAGGAGGTAGGGATCCTCGATGACCTCTTCTATGCGCCAATACCCAGATCCGTTCGTCTGGGTGCTCTGCCGGCCGCGATCACGCTGGTTTTGGATGAACACCGGAAGATTGCCCACGCCCACGCCATCGGAGTCTCGCACCACTCCCTCCGCCACTCCGGCAGGGATCAATTTGAGCAGCAGATGCGCGTGGTTCTTGCCGGGCAGGTTCTCAAACCCCTTCAGCTTGAAGAGCATTACCTCCTGCCCCCGGCAGCTCATCGCCGCAGCTTCGACGTGCACCCTGTAGCCACCCATGGGGAGGTCGAATTCCTCAAACGTGCGCTCGGCGCCTTGGAACTCAACGATGCGTTCGGTGGCCCGGTCGCGGCCGAGCGCCAACTGGGAGGGCTGGATCACCAGGCGCCACTGGGCGGGAAACTCGACGCCCGGGTCCACTTCGATCATGCCGCTGATCGTGCAGGACCCATCAAAGGTCTTTTCGTATTTCTTCCACTCCATGGGGAGGCCGACCTGGATGCCCCCGTTGGGAATCGGTGTCAGATCTCCGGTGGAGCTGGGTGGCGCGGACATTGCATCGGTCTGCGCACTCACTCCGGCCGAGCTCGGACCCGACCCGCTCCTAGGCTCATCCGTTGATCTACCAAACAGCACAATGCCGACCAGCAGGCCCCCGCAGGCTAGGAGGCACAGGCTCATCAATAGGCCCGTCCTGCTGAAACCGCACACTCTTCCGCAAGCTGGGGAGGAGGTATTCCGGCCAATAGGGCTTGCGGTGCCCAGGCTGCCGGGAGGGAGTGACGCCCTGCGGAAAAATGAACTCGCCGGTGCGTGGTGGGGTTCGTATCGGTCGATTGACATGGTTCGTTGTTCTTGCCTAGTCTTCCTACCCCATGGGTAGATCCCTGGGACGACCTGGCCGCTGCTTTCCACAGAGGAGCGCCGGGATGCGACGCCTTCCTTCCGGTCGGGCTGCTCTCGCGGGCAGCGCGAGCCGGGCCCGACATCATAGCCCCCCTTGCCTCTCGTAGGGGATTGCCCAGACACATGACCCAGCACCTTTTCATCCCCCGCCAGCGCCCGTTTCGAGCCCTCCTCGCCTTGGGCGCCTTTGTCGCTCTCAATGCGCTGCTACCTGTCACGGCCGGAGGCGCTTCGACGGAAACTGCCGCCCAGGAGGGCCGTGTCGTTCTGGTCGGGTTTGACGGTGCCGACTCACGCACCACAAGGCGCATGATCGATGAGGGACGCCTGCCCAATCTGGCAGGATTGGCGAAGGGCGGAACCTTTGCGCCGCTCATCTCCACCAACCCCGCTGAGTCGGCCGCAGGGTGGGCCGCCCTTAACACGGGCACCAACCCGGTCAAGAACGGCGTACCCAGCTTCATCAAGCGCAACACCAGTGGTACCCAGATGCCCGCGTTCGGGCACATCTATCAGGAAGACATGGTGATCGAAATTCCCTCCAGCGCATTGGTCTCCGGACTTGTGGCGGCAGCCGAGTCCCTCCCTTTTGAGCCCAACATGGCCATGGGGCTACTGGTGACTCTTGCGGGCGTGCTGGGTTTCATGTTCGTGCTCCGCGGTCTGCTCAAGGTCAAGTTGGAGCTGGCGGTAGCACTGTCGGTGCTGATCAGCCTGGCCGGTGGCTACGCGGGCATGACCTGGATGGCCGACCGAAGCACCGGTGGGTCGTCGGACAGTTTGGCTTCCAACACCTACGAGGTTCCACAGGTATTCAAGAACGCGGTCACACAGCCGGGTTTCTGGGACATCGCAGCGCGGGGCGGCAAGCGCGCCATCGTGCTCGACGCGGCCCTGGCCTTTGATCAGGAGACGGTTCCCGGAGCGCGCGTTCTCGCTGGCCTGGGCCTGCCGGACGTGCGTGGGGCGGGCAATGGCAACTGGTTTATCTACACCACCGAGGACACCGAAGTACACCGCGCACCCAAGGGGTGGGTGGACTCCAAGGGTTCGGGTACGGGCACGACCTTCCGAGTGGACGAGCGGGGTGGCAAGATCGTGACGGCCGTCTACGGGCCGGTGAACTTCACCAAGAAGGCGCCCCTTGAGGCGCAGATTGCGGAGATCAACGAGTCCCTGAAGAGCCCGGATCTGGGCTGGAAGACTGGCGGGGAGCTGCGCGACAAGCGCAAGGCCTTGGAGGCGGAGCTCAAGGGGCTCAAGAGTGCTCCCCACGATCATCGCGTGAGCTTGCCCATGACTCTGGAGCGCCGGGGCGAGGAGCTGGCGATCACGATCAACGGAGACACGCAGACTGCCGTGGAGGGGGGGTGGACCGATTGGTTCAGGCTGCCCTTCGAGTTGGCTCCCGGCCTTGTGGCGGGCGGTCTGACGCGTGCGCGCGTCATGGAGCTTGGGGAGGTCATCACCGTCTACCTGCACACCTTCGACATTGACCCGGAGAACCCTCCCATCTGGCAGCAGGTCAGTCAGCCCGCGGGTTTTGCCGGCGAGCTCGCCGGTTGGGCCGGAGGCCCCTACGAGACCCTCGGTTGGTCCTGCATGACCAACCAGCTCAAAGACAAGAAGCTGCCCGTGGAGGTCTTTCTGGAGGACGTCGAGTTCACCATGAAGTGGCGCAGGCGCCTGACCCACTCGGTGCTCGATCGCGATGACTGGGACGTGCTCTTCAGTGTGTTCAGCACCACCGATCGGGTGCAGCACATGATGTACAAGTACCACGACCCCGATCACCCCTTCCACGATCCCGAGGAGTCGGCGCGCGTGGTGGATTTCTTTGGCAAGCCGACGGCGCTGAAGGACATCGTCCCCGCCATCTACGAGCAAATGGATGTGACGGTGGGTGAGATCCTGGCCAAGCTCGATCCCGCTGACACCCTGATGCTCTGTGCGGACCACGGGTTCACCAGCTACCGGCGCGGCCTGGAAGTGAATAACTGGCTCGAGTCGGAGGGCTACCTGACCCTCAAGCCGGGCAACACCAAGACCAACAACAACATGGCGCTCCTGGCGGCGGATTGGAGCAAGACCAAGGCCTACTCCCTGGGCCTGGGCATGATCTACGTGAACATGGAAGGGCGCGAGAGGGGCGGGATCGTGCCCAAGGGCGAGGCCAAGGCGCTCCTGGCTGAGATCGGGGCCAAGCTTGTGGCCCTGCGCGACGCGGGATCCGAGGAGGCGCCCTTCGACGAGCCCCAGCAGGTAGTTCTCGACTACGCGATCATGGACGATCTCTACCAAGGGCCGCAGGAGTGGGGCAGGGCGGACTACCCCTGCGCGGACATGCAGGTGGGATTCGCCGAGTACTACCGCGCCTCCTGGGGCACGGTCTCGGGCAAGCTGAAGCTGGTGAAGAACGAGGCGGGTGCGGTCGTGCCGGGCCCCATGTTCAAGGACAACAGCAACAACTGGTCCGGGGACCACGCGTCCAACTCCCCGCACCTAGTCACTGGCATCTTCTTCAGCAGCAAGCCGGTCCAGATTCCAGCAGATGGCGTCAGCGTGATGCACATCGCACCTACGGTCCTAGAGTCCCTGGGCGTGCCCATCCCGGAGAACTTCGACCTGCCGGCCCTGGCGCGGAAGTAATGCAGCGCATCACGCCCAGCGGGTTGAAGGAGCGCCTGGACTCCGGCGAGAAGATCACCATCGTGGACGTGCGCGAGAGCGAGGAGCTGGAGATCTGCTGCCTGCCAGACGCGGTTCACATTCCGCTCAGCGGGTTCGCCAGCTGCCACACGGAGCTGGACCCGGCCGGGTCCTACGCCATGCTCTGCCACCACGGCATCCGCAGCGCGCAGGCGGCGGGATTCCTGATCGAGGCCGGCTTCCAGGACGTGATCAACGTCGATGGGGGCATCGAGCGCTGGGCCGAAGAGGTCGATTCGACCCTGCGGCGCTACTGAGCGAGGCTCCGGAGCCCTCTCTGGCATCGCCCGAGTGCGTCCTGCTACCCTGCGACGATGAGTGATCATTGGAAGGTGCTTGTGTGGATGGTGGCCGGGGTCCTGGTGGGGCTTGTCATGCAGTGGACTCTCCCGGCGCCGGCTTGGGCCGGTGCGGAGTTCGCCGCCCATCCGAGTGGCGTGCAGGTCCGGTCCGTCACCCCTGGGGGCCCCGCCGCTCGGGCGGGAATGGCCTCGGGCGACGTATACCGCGCGGTGGCCCTCGGGCGTGGCGGCTCCGAAGAGGAGATCGTCGCCTTGGCCTCCCCCGAAAAGGCTGCCGAGACCCCGGGTAGTGTTCTCGAGCGCAGCTCCAACGGTGAAGTAATCTGGTTCCTGCCAGCTCTCGGAGCTGGCGAGAGCGAACCCCAAGGCGAGTTGCGCTTCAAGGGTGGCAAGGCTCTGGCTCTGAGCATGAATCCCGACTGCGCACGCGCGGCCTGGATCGCCCCCTTCAAGTTTGCCGCGGACATCTTTCTCGCCCTGCTGAAGATGCTCATCGTTCCCCTGGTGCTCTCCTCCATCGTGGCGGGGGTGGCTGGCGTGGGCACCATGAAAGACCTGAAACGGTTGGGGGGTAAGACCTTCGCGTATTACTTGGCGACCAGCTTGCTGGCGATCCTTGTGGGTCAGTTCCTTGTGAACACCATTCGGCCCGGAGATGGTGCGGCCCTCGGCCTTTCGGCCCTCACGGAGAGCGGCGTTGGGACGGACGACAGCTTCGTGGAGGTGATCAAGCGCGCCATCCCGTCCAACATCTTCTCGGCTCTGCAGGACAACGGGGCCATGCTCTCGATCATCTTCTTCGCTCTGCTCCTCGGCTACTTCATCACGCAGACCGCCGAACCCCACGGCACGCGTATCCGGGAGCTCTTCGAGAGCTTCTTTGAGGTGATGATGAAGATGGCGGAGGGCGTCCTGAAGCTGCTGCCCTACGGAGTCTTCGCGTTGCTGGTCAAGGTCACCGCGGCCACGGGCTTTGCGCCCTTCAAGGCGCTCCTGCTCTACATGTTCACCGTCGCTCTGGCCCTGCTGATACACTCGGCCCTGACCCTGCCCCTGCTCCTGAAGTTCGTGGGCAAGATGCGGCCCGGATTGTGGTTCAAGGCCATGTCCCCGGCCATCATGACGGCCTTCAGCACGAGCTCGTCGAGCATGACCCTGCCCGTGACCATGCGCACGGTCGAACAGCGTGGGCGCGTGAGCAACAAGGTGACCTCGTTCACCCTGCCCCTGGGTGCGACCATCAACATGGACGGCACGGCGCTGTACGAGTGCATCGGCGTGATTTTCCTCTCCCAGTATTACGCGTCGATCAGCGACTTCTCGCTGACCTACGGGGATCAGGCCTTCATCGTTGTCTTGGCACTCCTGGCCAGCGTGGGAGCGGCGGGGATCCCCTCCGCGGGACTGGTCATGATGCTCACCATCCTCTCGGCTCTGGGCTTACCCATTGAGGGTGCCGCCCTGCTATTGGCCGTCGATCGTCCCCTGGACATGCTGCGCACCTGCGTCAACGTCTGGTCGGATTCCTGTGGGGCGGCCATCATCTCCCGTACGGAGGGGGAAACCGGGCCCTTGGAGCCCATCACCTCCGGGTAGCGTGGCGGCTTGGCTCGGAGCCTAGTAGAATCCCCACCCCCGCCCCTACCCAATGACCCGCAGCGGCCCGCGTGGCCCCGATTGCACCCATGACCCAAGGCACTCTGACCGAGAGAATCACCCGCTCCCTGGCCTACATGCTTCGGCATCGTCCCGAGGAATTCGATCTGGAATTGGACGGCCACGGGGCTGGGGGTTTGGGCGAGGTCGTCACCGCCCTGTGTGATCGCTTGGGCGAGGACATCGAGGAGTCGGACGTCCAAGAGGCTCTCGACGCCGGCGGTCGCAGTCGCTACGCCATCGAGGACGGGCGCATTCGCGCTCTATACGGACACTCCTTCCCCGTGGACCCTGGCGAGAGCACCGATCCGCCCGAGTTCTTGTTCGTAGGGGTCGGCAGTCGGGACGCTCGTCGTGCTGAGGAGGATGGACTTCGAGGCGGGCGTCGTGCGTTCTTGCATCTGGCACTCACCTACGAGGAGGCCCAGGAGATGGGCCGCCGCGCCGCACCCCAGTACGCGGTCATCAAGGTTCATGCGTCCAAGGCGGCTGAGAGTGGTTCCAAGTTCTACGACCGTGAGGCCCTCTTCCTGGCAGAGGACATCGGCGTGGATTTCATCGAGGTGGGCGAGATCCATGAAGACGGCATCCGGCGAGAGGGGCGTGGTCGCGGACGCGGGCAGCACCGCGGCGGTTCTGGCCGTGGTGATGAGCGTGGGTCGAGGCAGCGAGGCGGTGGAACGCGCGTTGGTGGGGGCAGGGATACCTCTGAGCGAGAAGAGGAAGCGGTCGAGTCCGCCGAAGAGCAAGCCGTCGAGGAGGAGGCATCGACCCCTGACTCTCCCTCGGGCTTTGGATCTGGAATGGCGAACTCGGAGCCAGAGCCAGAGCCAGAGCCGGAGCCCGAGCCCGAGCCCGAGCCCGAGCCGG
>DUDB01000047.1:0-74236 GCA_012959525.1 Planctomycetota bacterium | reverse complement strand
GAGCCGGAGCCGGAGCCCGAGCCGGAGCCCGAGCCGGAGCCGGAGCCCGAGCCTGAGCCGGCGCCGGCGAGAGATGAGCCCTCCGACAGTGGAGCCGGCTTTGGAGCCGGCATTCTCTAGGTCCTCTGCCGTCCCCTGCCCATGAGCTCCCTGGCGGTCCTTGAGGATTTGCCCTCGGGGTATTTCGTGGAGGAGACCCCGCGCGGGATTCTGGCCGTCCACGCAGACTCTGCTCGCGCCTTGCACGAGGCTGGCTACGGTCCCGACCAGGATGGTGACCTGGTGGCCTCTGATCTTGCGGGCAGGCGGCCTCTCTACCAGTTCGGTCCTGCGGCTCCTAAAGAGGCCCAGGACCTCCTTGTGCGTCGTTTCAGCCATGGGGGCCTCCTGCGTTGGCTCACCGGCGACCGTTTCTTGAGCGCCGAGCGCCCTTTCCGTGAGTTGATCCTCTCGGACGCCCTTCTGCGTGTGGGAATCCAGACGCCGCGTGTCGTGGCGGCCCGAGCCCTCAAGGACCGCGGCGGCTGGCAGCTGGATGTGATGACGCGGCGGGTGGAGAAGAGTATTGATCTGGGTTGGGTCTTGGGTGCCATGCGTCGGGGCGAGGTCCCGGTACCTGCGCGGCACAAGATGATGGAGCGGTTGGGGTCCCTGGTGCGCGAGTTGCACCTTCACGGTTGTCCCCATGCGGACCTCCAGCCCGGGAACATCCTCGTCAACCTGAGCGCGTTGCAGAACGAACCCCCTTCCTACTGGATCATCGACCTGGACCGTTCTTTCCGCCTTCCCGAGCTCAGCGAGAGCGACCGGCAAGCCAATCTGGCACGCCTCTACCGCCACGTGGCAAGGCGCGATGAGCAGCACGGGCGGTCCTTGTCCAGATCCGATGCGGCCCGCTTTTTTCGGGGCTACGATCCCGATCGTGAGTTGTGGCGCAGGGACTGGCGGGCCGTTCGCGAGCGCCATGCAACGGGCTTATCCTGGCACCGGATCGGCTGGCTGTTGGAGAGGGCCTTCGGAGGACGCCGCCCCGACCCACGTAGTACGGGGAAGGTGGAGGCGACCGCTCCCGAAACGCACTAGACACGCGTGAGTTGGTGGATCGCGTAGAAAGGCAGCCAGACGAGGGAGGAGATCAGGTGCAGTACCAGCCAGATCTGGCGCCATAGGGGGTCGCCGCTGACCTGTAGCAGGTATCCCGAGAACACCATGGGCGTGAACAAGGCTGCCAGGATCAAGCCCGTCCTTCGCCGGGGGCGCGCGCCTGATCGCCACTTGGCCCAGACATGGTCGCGGAACACCAGGCCGAAGGCCACCAGCAGCAGCGGTACCAGCAGGATGTGCAGGTTCTTCCACAAGGGCTCGGCAGGGTGGTTGACCAGGGCGAACTCGTCAACGGGTTCCACGAAGTAGCGCAGCCAGCCGTAGACCAACCCCGTGACTCCCGTCGCGGCGACGGCCAGATGCGTGAAGCGCGCTTCGGCGCGGCTCATGGGGTCCCATCGGGTCTGACCCCGGGAAGCGGTCTTGGTTGCTTTTTGGTGGGGGCCTTCTTCGGCGGTGCCGGATTCAGTACCGCGTGAATGGCCAGCACCCGGCGCACGGCTTGGGTGGTGGCGCGCGCAGTCAGCGTGGCGCCGGTGACGCCCTTGATGTCCCGCTTCAGGGAGAGGGTCTCATCCAGAGCCTTGCCCACAAACTGCCCGTACCAGCGGGAGTTGGGGATGAACTGCGCGGGCTCCGCAAAAGCCAGCAGCTCCACTCGCCGGACCTTGCCCGCCGGATCCACGACCACCATGAGGACCTGCCGCATGGTGCGTACCCGGTGCACGTCGAAGTAGGCCGTGCCCACACACTTCCCTTCCTTGCTGGCCGTGTACGCGTAGGCGATCCCCCGTTCCTGGGCTGAGCCGGAGAGCTTCTCGATTCTCTTGCGGGCGTCGAGGTCCAGGACCTCGACCGTACGCTCGATCTTGCAGCCCTCAAATGCCAGGGCCAGTGCCTCCTCTTTCGTCAGGAAGGTCTTGCCTCCCGCGAGGGCGGAGCCGGCCAGAGCGGCCGCCAGACAAATGGCCGTGGCCATAAACCGCAATGCCGTTGGTCTAGAACACATAGCCGATCAAGAACGTGGAGACGTCGTCCTGTGTACCGTCCTGGAAAGTGGCGTGGTCGAGCTTGAAGACGACCTGGTCGATGGGCCGGTAGTGCAGGCCCACGGTCAGGACGTCGTCCTCGAAACCACCGGCCGAGACGTCGGTGTCGATGGTCTCCCAGCGCACGAAGGGATACAGGGACTGGGTCTCGCTCTCGGCCAGGATATCGTAGCCGGCCTCCAGGTAGCCGCCGCCCAGGTTCATGTCCCCGTCGGCCCGGTCGCGCACACCGGCGTCGGCCACCAGGGCCCGGCCCCAGAAGGGCCCGGATCGATAGTCGGCGTGAAGCTCGAAGATGGACGTGTCCATGTCGCCCTCGCTCGCGTTCTGGCCAGCGGCCCCCTCGTAGGCCGAGAGTCCCAGGGCGAGGCCCGGGGTCGGTGTCCAGCTCAGGGAGCCCACGACGGCCACGTCTTCGGCGGTGGCCTTGGCACCCTTCTGACGCCCTCCGCGCAGGCCTTTGGTCCCGCCGTAGCCACCCTCGCTGCCGTCCATGCCGTTGATGGCGTAGAGCTTGTAGGCCAGGTCCCCGCGCCTGCCGAAGATCCCCAGGCCGTTCTCACGCCAGGTGCTGGGGATCACGTAGCTCTCCGTGAGGGGCCGTGTGGAACCCAGGAAGGTGGTGGGCTCGTGCATCTCGTTGACCAAGCCCATGGGCGTGAGCATCAGGCCGGCGCGCAGGTTGAGTGCCTCGCTGTGCAGGTGATCGAGGTAGGCGAACTCTAGGTAGGACTCCTCGACGTGCTCCAGCTCGATCTCGGTGTTCAGGACCCACTTCTCACTGAACTTGTGGCCGAAGTAGAGGACGGCCCGGTGGAAGTCGAACTGGTCTGGTGTGGTGGACCCGAAGTTGCGGTAGCGGGCCTCGCCGTAGCCGCCGATGGAGAGCCCGGACCGGGCGTTGTAGACCTTAGATGCCGCCGGACCCAGCCCGTGGACGCTCTCTCCCGGTGCGGGCATGACGTCCTGCAGCAGGAGATTCTCGAAGTCCAGGGTCAGAGCATCGAGCTGGGCCTGCAGATCCGCGATGCTCGGGTTGTCCTGGGCCGGTGCGGGCGCGCAGAGGGCGGCGGCCAGCCCGCAGCTCACCAGCGGGAGGGAAGAACTCATCGGGTCGATTGATAATCGGCGTTGGGAGGGACGGGAAATTCGATCGCGAGCCCAGGAAGACAGAGCTCGATGCGTTCCTTCAGGCCGGGGCTGGCCAGGGCGCGCAGGCCCTCCGGCGTGACCACCAGGGCGAGACCTTCGATGCCTTCCATCCTGGAACACCACGCGATGGCCTTCTCGGGCCCCATGACGTACAGGCCGGTGGAGAGGGCGTCGGCGGCCAATGCAGTGGGGGCCAGTACGGTGAGGCTGCCGAAGTCGCGCGCCGGTCGGCCGGTAGCAGGATCGAGCAGGTGACCGAGGGCCAGGCCCTGCACCACGATGCCGCGCTCGGAATTGCCCGAGGTGGCGACCGAGCCGCTGGTCATCGTGAGATGCAGCACCGACCGGCCGCGGTGGGTGGGATGAGCCACGGCGAAGCGGGTGGGGGCGGGCGAGGCGGAAGTGCCGGCGATCAGCCACTGGCCTCCCAGGTCCAAGCGCACCGCCGTCATGGAGGTTTCCTGGAGGGCGGCCAGGGCCGCGTCGAGGCCCGCGCCCTTGCCGAAGCCCCCCTCTTCAAGGAGCAGGCCGGGTGAGGTCCGGGTGGCGTGGGACCCATGAAGGCTGAACCCCGCCGGAGACGAGTGGGCCAAGGCCACTTGCAGGTCCGGCCCGGAGGGTAGACGGCCTTCTCCGCGCAGATCCCAGGCGGCGACAAGGGCACCCACGGCCGGGTTGAAGCAACCGCTGGTCTTCCGGTTCCAGGCAAGTGCCTGGTTCAGCTCCCGTGCCAGGGGTTCACTGAGGGTCACCACCTCTCCCACGGGGGCGCGATTCAGGCGAGCCAGTTCCCCGTTGGGATTGCCCTCCCAGGTGCTGAGACGCCGTTCACAGTCCTCGACGGCCCGCAGGGCCACCTCGCTGGCGCGCAGAGCCAGCGCCCGAGTGGGGGCCGCAATCTCGATGCGAAATCCCGTACCCATTGCGCTGCAGCGGCGCTCAACCCAGTGATTCCGGCCTCTGTCCTCCAGCGGGCTGGCCGACAAATGAACGTCAGAGCCTGCGCAAACGGCAGCCTGAAGTAGGAAGACGTAATAAGGGAGGGGAGACACTTGGAGGCGGCGCAGCGGGGAATTAAAGCTCGGGCCCGGAGACTTTATTGCGAGTAGGTCTCATTAGCAATAAGAGCTCGAGAACAATTGGACCTTATCGCGGGCCGAAGCGGGGCACGCTTAGCCCGTGGGCTCTCGCCTGGATCGAGCCCGGGGATAGATCGGTCCGTCCGGGGAGAAGGCCGTGAGGAGAAGCTCCCGGCTGCTCCGCCGCTGGCGGCGGCGCAAGACGGGGTCGGCGATAAGGGCATTGACCCGGTCCATGTGAGTCTTCAGGTCGGACATCAGGCGCTCCCCTTCAGGTTCCCGTCCCATCTCGTTCAGGACGAGCGCGCGCGTGGCCACAATGACGATGCGGTCCGGGAGTTCCACTCCGCGCTCCATGCACTCGAGGCCCCTGGCACTGTGTCGATCGGCTTCCCCAGCGGCGGTCGTCGTTTTCAGCTGCCTTTGGACCCGAGCCAGCAGGGCGTGGCTCAAGGCTTGGAAACGATGCTGTCCGATCTCGGTGCTGGATCGGGCGACTTGCTCAAGTAGTGGCCCGGCTTCGGGGGAGTTCTGCTCCAGGAGCAAGACGCCGAGATGCAAGTTGGCTTTCAACTCGGCAGGGTGATTGCCGCTCTCCTGGCAGGACAGGCGCGCTTCACGCAGAGCCATCTCCGCTTCGCGCGGCTGATTGTTCCAGAGTGACAAGGCGCCATGCAGGTCGTTCACCGTTGCCGTGAGGTGATGATCGCCCAGGTGTTGGGCGCCTCGGCGCGCGAGGGTAAGGGCCGCCTGGGCACGCCGGTGGCGGCCAGCTACAGAGTAGATGCGAGCCCGGGCAATGTGCCCACGAACCAATACCGCGCGTAGCTTGGGCTCTCGCGCGTGGGGGCGTACGGTGGCGATGGCGCGGTTGACGAGAGCCAGGGCCTCTTCGATTCGGTCCTGCAGCAGCGCCAATCGGGCGGAGCAAAGGGTGCTCCTGGCCTGAATGGCGGGCGCATCACTGAGCTTTGCGGCCCGTCGCGCAAGCTGGCGGGAGGCCTCCAGCTCGCCCACCTCGAACTGGGTTTCGGACAGCAGCACCAATGCCTCCGCCTCGCATGGGCGGTCACCAGCCTCCTCAAAGAGCTTCTGTGCGTTGCGCAGCATCCCGCGCGCCAGCCCGAAGCGGCCCGTGTGCATGGCGTGCCTCCCGTGGAGCACGTAGATGTGTCCCACTCCACCTGGATCACTCGCCGGGTCGAGGTCCAGTTCAGTCAATTGATCTAGCCACTGCTCCAGGTCCTGGCGGCGCCCCAACCTGTGTGCAGCATCGCAGGCGGACTGCAGCAGCTCCCGGCGGAGGGAGGTCCGATCGCCGTCGCCCGCCGGCTGCCCCAGCGCCTCAAGCGCCCAACTCGCCAGCGTGTGCTCTTGGGAAGCGCGGCCCGCCTTGTTGGCCGCTCGCAGTAAGGAGGGAGTCAACTCCAGCAGCGAGTCGTACTCGCGGGCAGCATGCAGGTGAAAGGCCCGCTGGATGCCTAAGCCTCCCCGGGGAGACTCCTCGGCAAGTCGTGCCAGGGCTCTGGCGGCTTCGGCGTGGAGGTCTCTGCGCCGATCCGGGCTCAATGTCCGGTAGATGGCCTCGCGGAGGACGGGCCTGGCGAACCGGTAGCGTGACCCCGAAGGGGTCAGCCACTCGCTACGCGCGAACCTACCGAGGATGGCATCAATCTCACCAGCGCTGCTCTCCGGGAAAGCCAGCAACAGGAAATGGCGTTCGATGGTGCCGCCCACCACGGCCAGGCGCTGGAGCCAGTGCTGGTCCTGGGCGTCAAGGGCCTCGAAGCGCTCCGCAATCAGCTGACGAATGCCCTTGGAGCGCGGGATCTCGGCCGGAGGAACGAGGAGCTCGAGCCCCTCGCCCGACGTGTGTTCGCGGGTCTGTCCCGCTTGCTGCATGGCTCGGAGGATCTCCCGTAGGGCTCCGGGCGATCCTCCGCTGCGCTCAGAGAGCACTTGTGTAAGCCGTTGTCGGGGTGCGGAGGCGTGGAATACGCCCTCCACCCAATCGCCCACGTGTTCTTCATCCATGGGGCCCAGCCGAATGTGCGGCACGGGTTCCTGCAGGTCCAGGCGTGTGCGCAAGGACTCCAGTGCCGCCGGACAGCTTGGCTCGATCCCCTTGCGTAGGCCGCAGATGAAGGTCAAGGCGGCCCCTTCAAGGCGTTCTGCCACCAGGCCAATGACCCGCAGGGATTCTTCGCCCGCGAAGGTGACGTCATCGAGGAACACGACCACGGGTCGTCGGCGCGCCAGTTGCACGAGCCACTCGGCGAGTGCCAGGGCCTCCGTGCTGGGTGCATGCTCAGTGAACCGCTGGTCGAGGACCAGGGTGAGCGTCTCGGCAGTGGACGGATCCACCCATTCGTGCAGCAGTGCCCGCTCACGCTCTCCGGTGGCCCTGGGGCTGGGCAGGTGCAACCAGCGCCGCAGGAGTGAGCGCACAGGGTGACCCGGGCGCCCGGACCCGAAGGGGGAGCAGCGGCCATAGAGATAGAGCGGCGGGTTCTGCCCCGCGCGTGCCTGTGCGGCAAAGTTGCTGACGAGCCGAGTCTTGCCCGATCCTGGTTCGCCACTCAGCCAGATCACACGGCCCTGTTCCCCCATACGCACGCCGTTGTGAATGGCGTGAAGTTCCTTGAGCTCCTGCTCCCGGCCCACGAATGGCAGGCGGTTGCGCTGGGAGGGTATCTGCCGGCGCGTGGGGCTTTCCTCGAGTCGTCCTTTCCACCACGAGCTGGACTCGCCCTCGTCCAGGATGGTCCGGAGAGCACCGGCGTCCGGGCGTTCCCCGGCAGTCGTGGACAAGAGAGCCATGATGACGGCGTCCAGCAGGGGGGAGAGGGTGGGCACCTCATCGGAGGCCAGCACATCCCCGGCGGGGGCCAGAGCATCGAGCCATGCCGTGGGATCTTCTCGCGCCTCGGCGGCAGGGGGAAATGGATGGTTCCCGGTGGCCAGCTTGTACAGCACGATCCCCAGGGCAAAGAGGTCTGCAGCGAAGGATGGGGCCGCCCCACGAATCCGTTCCGGCGCGAGGAAAGGGAGGGAGCCCGTTTGTGGGCGGGAATCCCCCTCCCGCTGAGCTCCACCGAGGTCGAGCAGGACAGGAGAGCCACTCTCAGCTAGGCGCACGTTGGCCGGCTTCACGTCCCCGTGGGCCCACCCCGCTTGGTGTAGCCGGTCCAGAGCGTCGGCCAGCCGGGCACCGAGCCATCGCACTTGGGGTTCGGGTAGAGGGCCCTCTTCGGCCAGAACCTGATCCAGCGGTGGCCCGGGGATGAACTCGAAGAACAGGCGCGGTCCATCCTCATCCGTTTCAAAATGCACAAGATGAGGCAAGCCCTCGCCAGAAATCTGCTGGGCCACCTCCGCTTCCCGAAGCAGCGCATCCCGAGCTCCCGGTGCAGCTCCATCCGTCCTAAGTTCTTTGAGGGCTAGACGTGATCCAAGCCCGAGCTCCGCGAGGGGTTCCCCGATCTCTACGAGCCAGACACGGCCTGTAGCTCCAGCACCCAGCTCACGGATGCGTTCAAATGAAAGGCCCCCGGGGTTTGTGTCCATGGGTTTGGCACCCTCAGTCTGCGGCTTCCGCCTCGTCCGTCACGCTTCCCGGTCCGTCGTTCGATAACCGGATCTGCTCATCTCGGGTCTGCACGTCCTGGATCAGCTGTTCCATTTGCGATGCCGCGGCGATGCTGGGGTCGTACTCCCAGCGCAAGGTGGGGGTCGTACGGGTGCGCAGGATGGAGGCCACCTGGCGCTGCACGAATCCGCGGGCCTGCTCCAGCATGGCGTTGGTCTTTGAGCACTCAGCATCATCCCCAAGGACGGAGTACCTGATCGTGGCGTAGGCCATGTCCTTTGAGAGCTCGACTCCCGTGAGGGTCACGAATCCCATGCGTGGGTCCGACACCTCGAACTGCAAGCAGTGGGCGGCGCGCCTCAGGATCTGGGCCTCGAGCCGGGCGATCGTCTTCTTGCTGGGCATGATGGCGAAGTCAAGCTCACCGGAGGGGGCGCCTAGGCGCGGGATCCCTCAAGCGTGCGCTTGACTTCCTTCAGGGTGAAAGCCTCGACGATGTCACCCTCGTGGATGTCACCGTAGTTCTTGATCACGATGCCGCAATCGAAGCCCTCGCGGACCTCCTTGGCGTCGTCCGATTCCCTGCGGAGAGACGCCAAGCTGCCGGAGTGCACCACCGTGCCATCGCGTAGGAGGCGGATGGAGCTGTTGCGAGTGATTCGTCCGTCGATCACGTGGCTGCCGGCGATGAGGCCGATCTTGGAGGACTTGAAGAGGCGTCGAATCTCCACGTGTCCGATGATCTCCTCTTGGTACTCGGGGGAGAGGGCACCCTCCATCAGGGCATGCAGGTCGTCGAGCAACTCGTAGATCACCTCGTAGCGTCGAATCTCAAGGCCACTGCGCTCTGCCTGCTGGCGAGCCTTGCCATTCACGCCCACGTGGAAGGCGACCATCAACGCGCCCGACGTGGTGGCCAGGTCCACGTCACTCTCTGTGATCGGCCCGACGCCGGAGTGCAGCAACTGCACTTCAACCTCTTCGTGCTTGAGCTTATCGACCTCGTGGCGGATCACTTCGGCCGATCCCTGCACGTCCGCGCGAACGATCAGGTTGATGGCCTCCACTTCCTGCACGGGGGAGGAGCCCAGGATAGCGTCCAGGTCCTTGCGGGACCCGCCACTGGCCGCCAGGGCCACTGCGCGGTTCTTGCGCTCGCGCTCGCCGGCGATCTCCTTGGCCTTGGCGAGGGTCTCGATCACGTAGAACGGATCGCCCACGCCCGGGATGGCTGCGAGACCCGTCACCTCGACGGGCACAGACGGCCCAGCGGACTGGATGGTCTGGCCTCTGTCGTCGTGCACGGACTTGACCTTGCCGTAGCCCTCGCCCGCCAGGACGATATCGCCCCGGTTCAAGGTCCCGTCCTGAATCAGAAGGTGGGCGACGATGCCCCTGCCCTGCTGAATCTCGGCCTCCAGCACGACTCCGGCTGCGGGTCCGGTCGGGTGCGCACGTAGGTCCAGTTCGGCCTCCGCCATGAGGAAGATGTGCTCCAGCATCTCATCGATGCCCTCGCCGGTAATGGCCGACGTTTCGAACATGGCTGTGGCGCCACCGAACTGCTCGGGTACGAGCTCGTGGCCCATGAGCTGTTGAATGGAGGCATTGGCGTTGAAGCCGGGCTTGTCCATCTTGTTGAGGGCCACCACGATGGGAGTCTTGGCGACCTTGGCGTGGTTGATGGCCTCTTCAGTGCTGGGCTTGACTCCGTCGTCGCCAGCCACCACGAGCACCACGATGTCCACGGCCTTCGCACCTCGCGCGCGCATGGACGTGAAGGCCTGGTGCCCGGGGGTGTCCACGATAGTGAGGGAGTGGCCCTTCGAGGTCTGGACACGATAGGCACCGATGTGCTGGGTGATCCCGCCCGACTCGTTGTCGGCCACCTTGGTCTCGCGGATCTTGTCGATCAGGGTCGTCTTACCGTGGTCCACGTGGCCCAGGAAGGCCACGGTGGGGGAGCGCGATTCCAGGCTGTCGTCCTCGATGTCGCTGCGCTTCTGGTGCATTTCGGCCAGATGCTGTTCTTCCGCGGAGATGTCTTGGCGGATGTCCAACTCCACCTCGAACTCGTTCGCCAGCAGAGAGGCCGTGTCGTCGTCCAGGAGGGTGTTCAAGGTGAACATGCCCAGTTTCTGCTCGAGGGCTCGCTTTTGAACGAGGGAGGACTTGAGCTTGATCGCTTCCGCCAACTTCATGATCGTCACCGGTGCGGCGATGGCCACCGTCTCACCAGCATGGGGCGAGTCGGTGGTGAGCTTGTCTGGGCCAGCGCCCCCTGTACGACCGCGTCCCCTGCGCGCTCCACCACGCCCCCCGGTTTGAGGTCGGCCTGAGCGGCGAAGGAATCGTCCTTGTTCCCGCTGGCGAAGCTCGGCAGCGGTCAGATCACCGCGCGGGCCGGCAGCGGCACGGGCGCCCTTCGCTCCGTGTGTGAAGGTCGGGTGTACGTCTGGGGTGAAGTCATCCCTCGACTTGAGGCGGCGGGATTCGGGTCGAGCGCGTTCGCTTGTCTGGAACTTGGTCGGATCGATGAAGCCCACGACCTTGCCCCGCGGACCCGTGCTAGCCGGGGCGTCCTCTGCTTGCGGCTCCTGCTTAGCCTCAGGATCCTGATTTTCTGCGGCGACCTCTGCCTCACCGCCCTCCTCCGCTTCGGGGGCTGGCGCGGGTGACTTGACCCCGGCATCGCCTTCATCGTCGCCGGGCGCACCTGGCGCGGCAGCGTCCTCTTCCAGAGGGCTTTCGGGGCTTGCTTGTGCTTCGTCGTTGGGAGCGGCTTTAGCTTCGACTCCCTCCTCGGGGCTGCCCTCCGGCTCCGAAGGAGAGGGCGTATCGGGGGCCGTCTCCTCGGCCTTTTTCTTCTTGGTCTTGCGCTTGATCTTCAAGCCGCCCACGGACTCGCCTCCATTGAGCTCTTCCTCGCTCACCGAGGGCGTGATTCCGTTGGCTGCCAGGATGCCCTCAGCTTGCATAAGCTCAAAGGTATCGAGCGCGGACATGTGGCTCTTAGCCTGACTGAAACCGCAGTCACGCAGTCTGGCTGCCAGGTCTTTGCCCGGCATGCCATACCTCTTGGCCAGATCGTGGATTCTTACCTTGTCGCTCACGGTGTGCAGGGTCGGGGGGTCAGGTCAGAGGGAAGGATTACGCTTCGACCTCTCCGTTGTCTACGGGAGCGGCGGCATCCGTCATTTCCGCTCCGGCAGTCTCGGTGGTCTCTGTCGTCTCGGCGGTCTCCGGTTGAGGTGCGGCATCTTCGGCAGGTGCGGCATCTTCGGCAGGTGCGGCATCTTCGGCAGGTGCGGCACCCTCCTCAGAGGAACCCTCCGGGGTCGAGCCATCCTCCTTGCCGAAGTACTCCTCGCGGGTCTTGATGTTGATTTCCCATCCGCACAGGCGGCTGGCGAGTCGCACGTTCTGACCGCGCTTTCCAATGGCCAGAGACTGTTCGTCCTCGTCCACCAGAACCGTCGCTGAGTGAGCGACCTCGTCAGGGTAGATGTTGTCGATGTGGATCACGGCAGGCTTGAGGCCGTTCATGATGAGTGTCTCGAGGGAATCACTCCAGCGGATGATGTCGATACGCTCACCGCGCAGCTCGTCAATGACGGCTTTGATGCGCGAGCCCCGCACCCCAACGCATGCACCGATACCGTCGATCTTAGGGTCCGTAGACACGACGGCCATCTTCGTGCGATACCCGGGCTCTCGGACGACGCGCTTGATCTCGATGATATCGTCTGCGATCTCGGGCACTTCCAACTCAAACAGACGGCGCACCAAGTCGGGGTGTGTGCGGGAAACCAGGATCTTGACGCGGCTTCCGTCCTTGCGCACCTCGACTACGATGGCGCGAATGCGATCGCCGGGGGCGTAGGTCTCACCACGCACCCGGTCGTCCTTGGGTAGGTGGGCCTCCACCTTGCCGAGGTTGACCACAAGGTCGTTGCCTTCGTAGCGCTGGACAACGCCGTTGACGAGACCTCCCACGCGGGTCTCGTATTCGTCAAACAGTACGTCTCTCTCGGCCTCGCGGACCTTCTGGCTGAAGCCCTGCTTGACCGCCTGAGCTGCAATGCGTCCCAGCTCCGAGAGCTCGAACTCATAGACCTCTTCATCGTCCTCGATGGTGACCTCTCCGCTCTCGCGGTCGATGGTTACGATTAGGTCCTCGTCCAGACCCAGGCGCTTGCGTACGCCACCGGCCAGAGCGTCTTCCAGACCGAGGAAAACGACTTCCCGGGGGATGTCTTTGGTTGCGTGGATCAGGTCGATCAAACGCAGGAGTTCTTGGCCATTCATGTCTGGGGAGGGCGGCTGGGGCAGGGCGGTGGGCGAAACGGGGGACAGCCTGGGTGCGGGCAGGGTCCGTTTCGTGGGTGTTGAATGGGGCGGTTGTCTGTGTGTTAATATGCGAGGAAGTGGGGACCGACCCCACTTCCCTGCGTCTTCCAGCCCGGGTTGGGAGCTGACGGACTTGTACGGCGGCTTGGCGACCGGACAGTCTGGGCTTTCCCCCCCCGTGCGTCAACCGCTCCCGGGCTGCTGGATCGCCCCTCACGACCCTCACACTGCCCCTCCCGCAGCATGACCCGCACGCCTCCCGAAGCCCCCTCAAGTTCCGCCCAGCAAGGATTCCTGGGAGAGCTTGAACGCCTGGCTTCCAGCCCGGTCAGCGTTCTCATCCGAGGTGAGCATGGCGTCGGCAAGAGCCGAGCTGCGGGGATCCTGCACCGCTCGGGCGAGCGCGCTTCGGGGCCTCTGGTCGTTGTTGATCTGGGGGCCCTGGCGCCCAGCCTGATGGAGGCTGAGCTCTTCGGCCACGAAGAGGGGTCTTTTACCGGCGCTCACCGGTCTCGATTGGGTCGGGTCCGACGGGCGGACGGTGGCACCCTGCTGCTGGACGGGATCGAGGATCTGGCCCCCGAAGCCCAGGGCAAGCTATTGAGAGTTCTCCAGGAACGGGTGGTCGAACCCCTGGGCTCCTCGGAGCCCGTACCTGTCGACGTGCGCATTGTGGCGACCGCGGGGCCAGGGCTGGACGAGGCTTTGGACCGGGGCCATTTCCGCGAGGACCTTTATTTTCGGTTGGCCGTCGTGGTGGTTCATGCTCCTGCCCTGCGTGCACGCCCAGAGGATCTACCGGGACTGTGTGATGAGATTCAAGGGCAGATTGCGGCGCGGGCGGGGGTGGCCGCGCGTGCTCTCGGCCCGGATTCGATGGAGCGCCTGCTCGCCCACCCCTGGCCTGGAAACGTGCGGGAGCTCGAGAATGCCCTGGAGCGCGTGCTCGTCTTGGGCGCGGAATCCACCGGGTCTGTTGCCCCGAGCGAATTCGATTTCTTGGAGGAAGGTCTAGCTGACGCCGACCTACGCTTGGCCCGTCAGATCCTCGCTCACGGTATCGCTCTCGATGCCATGGACCTGACCTTGATGGAGGAGGCCTTGGTGCAGGGGAGGGGCAATCACTCCGCCGCGGCCCGCGCCCTGGGGCTCTCGCGCAAGGCCTTCAACTACCGCCTCCGGAAGCTGCGCGAGGAGGGCCCCTCGGATGGCGTCCAGGACGGTGAGCCGTGAGAGCGTCGCCCGTCCTTCTTGCGGTTGCCACTCTGGCGTGGGTGGGGCTTGCCGCTGCCCAGGAGCCCGGTCCTGAAGACGCGCAGGAGATCCTCGAGTCCTTCGCCGAGGGGGATACCCTCGCACGCCGGGCTGGGGCCCGCTCCCTTCTCGCGATTGTCGGCCCAGAGGACCTCCCTGCATGTGTGCCCTTGGCCTCCGATCCGGACGTGCGGGTACGCCGAACGCTCATAGAGATCTGTCGGCGCCCCGACTTCGGATTCCAGGAGGTCGGTTGGCGTACATCCACCTTGACCGGACTTGCCCGATCGGACCCTGCCCAGATCGTTCGGACCGAGGCCCTGGCTGCCATGAGCGTGCTGGATGGCGCCGAGTCCACCTCGGCCCTGGCACATCTGGCCCGCACGCTCCCCGCGCCGGATCGCACCAGCGCAGCCCGGGGCCTGGCTGACTCCCGTCGGGGAAGAGAGGCTATCGCTGCTCTGGTACAAGAGGGCTTGGGTTCCGCCTCCCCGTCCGAGCGCACGGCACCGGACGTCTTGGCTGAGTTGCTTGGTGCTTACGGCTTGGGGCTCGTGGATCGAGAGTCACCTCCGCTGGCGTGGGAGCTCGAGCCGATGGTCCGAGCCCTCAATCATCCAGACCCAGAGGTCGGGCAGGCCGCTGTCGATGCTCTCGGGCGCATGGTCGGGCGCATGGTCGACAAGGGGGATGGGCCGCGCGCAATGGATACCATGGGAAACCTGCTGCGGGCGGGGCTCGATCCGGTGCTCGTGCACTACCACCGAGCGCGGCTGGCTTTCTATCCCGCTGGAGATCCCGAGGTGGCGGTGGCTGCGGCGCGTGCGTTGGCTGCCCGGGCGGAGGACGTCGAGGGTGATGGCCTGAGAAGCCTCTCCACAGGTGCTGCCCGGATGGAGCAAGCCCACGAGGGCATGGTCAGACAGGGCAAGGTCTGGCTGATGCGCGCTCGCTACCTCGAAGGCCTTGGATGGTTCGCACTCGGCGACCTTGACGCCTCAGAGGCTCGCCTGATTGAGGCGCGGACTCTGGCCGATGGCCTGCGGGCAGACCGTTGGGATCAGGGTGGTACGGAACTGCAGCAGCTCTTTGCGGACGACCTGTTCCACTGCGCCTTGGTCGAGGTGGCACTCGTGATCGTTCAATTGGAGCGCGGCGTTCCGCCCTCCGATGCCGACCTGCTACGGGGCCTCTGGCGGGCTTACCGCAACCAACTGGGCACACAACTCCTGCGGGCCGGGCTGAAGGAGAGCGGGGCGATGGGGACGCCTCAGGGAACCTGGGATTCACTGCTCGATTCCGAACTCTCCCCTTATCGCCTCTTGTTTGCGCGGCGCAACATGCCCGGCCTTGGAATCGAGAAGGCACTGGACCTGCAGGCCCGCCTGGGTCGGGCCCTGGCGACCCTGACACCTGATGAACAGCCCGGTTTTGAACCCATGCAGGGGCTCGATCGCCCGGCCGCCGCCGTCGTGGAGGACCCCTTCCCCAAGGAGTGGTTGACGGCCATCATCGAGGCACAACTCGATCAGATCGAAAAGCGGCAGTACCGGCTCCAGGGGGTGATGAGGCGCGGCGGCAGCTCGGGATGGGAGGTTCAGGAGTCCAACCTGGAGCGCCTCGAGAATCTGGGCCGCCGGCGTCAGGCGGTTCTCACTCAGCAGTCCCTCTTGCGCTCCGACCCCGATGCTCTGCGGCGCGAGCTGCGTCTGCCTGCAACCCAGGCCCTGTGGCTGGCGCGTGATCTGCGCGAGGAAGGCCATGCCGCCCAGGGCAGGATCTTGGCCCTGCGCGCCCGCGATGACCTGGATCGCATGGGGATCTCCAACGCCTGGTACTTCGTCGGGATCGAGCGGTTGGTGCGCACGGATCTTGTGATTGGCAGCTGCTACACCGACGAGGATGAGCCGCTCCTGGCGGAGGAAGCCCTGCTCGGTGCGGTGGAGCGGTTGGATGGGGTGCTGAGCCGGCTCGAATCCAGAGGGGTGAGTCCCGGCGCCATGGCGCCGTTTCGGGCCCTGCAGTCCAATGCGCTCGTGAGCCTGGCGGTTAACGCCAATGTGCGCCTAGGCCAGCCGGACCGTGCGTTGGAGTACTACGAGCGTGCCTATGCCCTGCGCCAGGACGAGTTCATGCATATGCTGCTGGCTTGCTATCGCGCCCGCTCTGGGCAACCGGCAGAGGCCCGTCGCGTCCTGCTCCGAGTGCGGCCCGGCCCGCGCACCTGGTACAACATGGCTTGCACGTACGCCTTGTTGGGTGAATCAGGTTCGGCTCTCGACATGCTCGAGCAAGAATTGAAGGAGAATCACTCCAGTGAGGCTTCGCGCAACCGTCAGCGCGCGTGGGCGACGCAGGATCCCGATCTGGCCTCTTTGAGGGAAGATCCGCGCTTCCAGGCCCTGACCCGCCAGACGGATCGTTAGAGGAGGGTGCGCGTCGCAGGGCCTGCGGCTACCCTCTGCGGCCTTGTCCCGGCCGTCTTGCCGCGGCCAATCCCACGGCACCCATAGAGCACAATCACCATGGCGAGCATGAAACTGACGGGTAAGGGCCGGCGCTGGGTCCTGGGCGGACACCCATGGATCTATCGCGATGACATTTCCGCGGGCACGGCCCAGGCCGGGGATCTCGTGCAGGTCGTCGCTCCGACCGGCGAGTCCATGGGCTGGGCGCTGTATAGCGACGCCTCTCGCATCGCGCTGCGCTTGGTCACCCGTGATGAGGAGCAGCCTACCCGCGAGTTCTGGATGCAACGGGTTCAGCGGGCCGTGGACACCCGCGCCCGGGCCGGGATGCTGGACCCTGAGGGAGCCTGCCGCTTGATCGCCGGGGACTCCGAAGGTCTTCCTGGCATGGTGGTGGATCGCTACGGCAAGGTGGCCGTTCTGCAATTGGGTACCCAAGGGGCGGATCGCATGGGTGAGTTCCTCGTGGAGCTGATTCGCGAGGCTCTGCCCTTTGAGTTGGACGCCGTCGTAAACCGCTCAGACACAGCCGTGCGCAAGCTCGAGAACCTGCCCAAGCAAACGGAAGTGATGCAAGGCAGTGTGACGGGGCCCATCGAAGTGCGGGACGGAGACCTGCTCTACGCGGTGGACGTCTTTCAAGGGCACAAAACGGGACATTACCTCGACCAGGTGGACAACCGTCGCCGGGCCGCGCTCTTGGCCGAAGGAGAGCGTGTGTTGGACGCCTTCGCCTACGATGGACTCTTCGGAATCCGAGCCGCCTTGGCGGGAGCCAGCGAGGTGTTGTGCCTGGAACAGAACAAGGCGGCCTGTGAACGGCTGGTCGTGTGCGCCGAGCGCAATGGCGTCGCCGACCGTGTCCGCGTGGAGCGCGTCAACTGCATGAAAGACCTTCGCGCTCGGGCAGAAGCGGGCGAGGAGTACGGCTTGGTGATCCTCGATCCCCCGGCATTCGCCCGCAGCAAGCGCGAGCGGGCCGGCGCCGAGCGTGGCTACGTGGAGCTGGCTCGCCGCGGCCTGGCTCTCACCCGTACCGGAGGTTCCCTGGTCAGTGCCAGCTGCTCATTCAACATCAAGACCTCCGACTTCCGGGGCTTCCTGGCCTCGGCGGCCCATCTGGCCGGGCGTGATGTCTGGGTGGAGCAGATGACGGGCGCCTCCCCCGATCACCCCGAGCTCCTGACCCTGCCCGAGAGCAGTTACCTGAAGTGCGCCTTCCTACGGGTCGACTGATTCTGGTTGTGGGCTCGGTGTTCCGTTCGGCGGCCCCGAGCCATCGGGCTCCGCACTCGCTATCCTGGGTGCCATGTCAGGGCTGATAGGGATTCATCTGAATGGCGAGGCCGTGCAGGTCCAGAAGGGGCTGTGCCTCGAGGAGCTCGTGCGCGAACGCGGACACGCTAGCAATGAGGTGGCCGTGGAGGTGAACCGTGACCTCGTCCCGCGCCCGGCGCGTGCCGAGTATTCACTGCAAGAAGAGGACCGGGTCGAATTCGTGACTCTGGTCGGAGGGGGCTGAGGAGATTCAAATCATGGAACAATGGACGGACGAACCGCTGCGGATAGCGGGCATCGAGTTGCAGTCACGGCTTCTGGTGGGAACGGGCAAGTACGCCTCGCTGGAACAAACCGAGGAGGCGCTCAAACTGAGTGGCACCCAGATGGTGACGGTCGCCATTCGACGTCTCGACGCAGGTGCCACCGAGGAGCGCTGCCTGATGGACGTCGTGCGGGCAGGCGGCTACCACGTCCTGCCCAACACGGCGGGCTGCTTCGATGCGGAGAGCGCTGTTCGTACAGCACGCCTGGCCCGGGATCTGTTGGAGACGGACCTGATCAAGCTCGAGGTGCTAGGGGATCCGCGCACGCTGCTGCCCGATCCCGTGGGGACCTTGGCCGCCACCGAGCAATTGGTGGGTGAGGGGTTCAAGGTCATGGTGTACACCTCGGACGACCCGCGCCTGGCCGTGCATCTGGCGGACCTGGGCGCCGCCAGCGTGATGCCCGCCGGTTCGCCCATCGGCTCGGGCCGGGGCGTCCTCAATCCCACCAACGTGCAGCTGATCATGGAACTAGTGGACGTACCGGTGATCGTGGACGCCGGCGTGGGCACGGCCTCGGATGTGGCCGTGGCCATGGAGCTTGGGGCGGCAGGCGTACTCTTGAACACCGGTATCGCTGGAGCTCGCGATCCTCTCCTGATGGCGAGGGCCATGCGCGCAGGATGCGAGGCCGGGCGCCAGGCCTACCTCGCTGGCCGCATTGAGCGACGCCTGTACGCCAACGCTTCCTCTCCGGAGGAGGGTCTGATCGAAGAGGCGGGGCCAGGTGCCGCGAACTCTGCGGGCGGAGATAAGGGCAAGGATCCCGTCGGCGTTTCTTGATGGTCAGGTGCGGTCTCCAGGCCGCCTCGGAGGCCGAATCGGGCTTGGAAGAGCTCTCGACATGGCTTCCCTTCGGCGGGGTGGGATGGTGCGCCGTGGGGCTGGGGCTCGCTTTGCTGGCCCGCGGCCCCTTGAACAAGCAATGGCCCGGATATGCACCCGCAGTCCCAGTTTCGCTTGGCTATCTACTCGCGGGAGTCCTGGCCTACGGGGTGGGCACCCTTGTTGGGCTCGCCTGTTTTATTGGCGAGCCAACGGGCGAGGGGTCTCCGGATCCTTGGCGGCTTCCGGCTCTGCTTGGGGTCTCCGCTCTGGGAAATCTGGCGATGGCGGCGGTGGTCTGGGCGTGGGCCCGGACCCGAACCGGGGCCTTGGGATTGGGGCTGGCAGGAGCGTCGAGAGCCTGGGCCGCGGGCTCAGGGGTCTGGCTTCTGTGTCTTCCTTTGCTCTTAGGGCTGAGCGTTGTCTGGCAGTGGATCCTGCTGCAATGGAGTGGAGAAGTCCTGAGCCAGGCTGTGGTCGAGTACTTCGAAGACACTTCCGGGGCAGCCCTGGCGGTGGCCGCCTTGCTTGGAATCGTCGTGGTCCCGTTCCTGGAGGAGGTCATTTTTCGCGGCTTGCTGCAGTCCGCCTTGGTGAGCCGCCTGGGTGCGAGGCTCGGAGTGATCTTGACCGCCCTGCTGTTTGCCCTTTTGCACGGCCTGCCCAGCTTCGTGCCGATTCTGGCTTTGGCTCTGTTGTTGGGCGAGCTTCGCCAACGTACGGGCAGCCTCTGGGCCAGCTACGCCGTCCACCTGTTCCACAACGGGCTGCAGATCGCCATCCTGGCTTCCGGCCTCCCGGCCAATTAGCTTGTGCCCATGGGCAACTTCCCACGTAATGGGCTGTTCGTTTCGGTCGAGGGCGGTGCCTGGGCGGCGACCAATGCCGTCCTGACCGGCGATCTGACTCTCGGGGAGGATGCCACCATCTGGTTTGGCTGCGTTCTGCGTGGGGATGATGCACCGCTTGTCGTCGGTCGGCGAACCAACGTCCAGGACTTGACCATGATGCACGCCGATCCCGGGGTCTCCAACGTGCTCGGGGAGGAGGTGACCGTCGGGCACGGATGCGTGCTCCATGGAGCTGAGGTGGGCGATCGTTGCCTTATCGGGATGGGGGCCGTGCTCTTGGGCGGCTCGCGCATCGGGGAGGAGTGCATCATCGCTGCTGGGGCGGTGGTGCGCGAAGGCGCTGAGATTCCGCCGCGCTCCCTGGTGGCTGGGGTGCCCGGCAAGATCCTGCGTCAGGTCCGTGACGATGAGGTGGCTTCGATCCTGGAGAGCGCCGAGGGCTACGTGCAGAAGGCGCGCCTCTATCTACCGGAGGGGGCTTGAGTTACGAGGGGCGGTTGGCCGCCCTGCAGAGCAAACTGAGCGGGCTTGATGGACTGCTGGTGGCCTTTTCGGGGGGCGTGGACTCGGCTGTGCTGCTCCATGCAGCGGTTGAGGTCCTTGGTGAGCGCGCAGTGGGGGTGATTGCAGATTCTCCGTCTCTTCCCCGTGCAGAGCTCAAGAAGGCGCGGGAGCTGGCCCTCTCCATGGGGGCGCGTTTGAGGGTGGTCTCCACCCAAGAGCTTGAGCAGGAGGCCTATCGGGCCAATGAGGGCGACCGCTGTTTCCACTGCAAGACGGCCCTCTTTGAAGCCATGGTGCGTGTGGGCCGAGAGGAGGGAATTGACCACCTCGCCTTCGGGGAGATCGTCGAGGATCGTCTGGA
The DNA here is from genome assembly GCA_012959525.1 of Planctomycetota bacterium. Lineage (GTDB taxonomy): Bacteria > Planctomycetota > UBA1135 > UBA1135. The sequence goes on along the minus strand of DUDB01000047.1, from coordinate 54,046 downwards.
CGATCGTCCCGGTGCGCGGGCAGCAAAGCAGTGGCAGGTCCTCGCGCCCCTGTCCGCCGCGGGCTTGGGAAAGGAAGATGTGCGTCGGCGGGCCCGGGAGTTGGGGCTGGACGTGTGGGATAAACCAGCTAGTGCCTGCCTAGCCTCACGCATTCCGGTTGGCACACGGGTGACGGCGGACCTCCTAGCCGAGGTCGAGCGCGCGGAGGCGGGGCTTCGGGAGCTGGGGTTGCGAGAGCTGAGGGTCCGACACAAGGGGGCGCAGGCTTGCCTCGAGTTGGGAGATGAGGATTGGGAGCGCGGCTTGGGTATGAAATCTCAGATCGAGGCGTGGCTGGCGAGTTGCGGGTTCGAGCGTGTGGAGTGGGCCCGCTATGTGCCGGGTCATCTACGTGCTGCGAAGGTCTGAGCGCTCTCCATTCGGGACCCATTCTCAGCATTCCTGCAGGATTCCCACAGCTGGGCAACGGCTTGAGGAGCCTGTTGCCGACACATTGGGTGATCCTATGAAGAACCCCCGTATCAATGGCAATTCCTCGAGGCGCCGCCGCCCGCAGGCCGGATTTAGCATGGTTGAGGTTATGATGGCCCTGGGCGTGCTGCTTGTGGCCGTCATGGGGGCCTTCAGCAGTCAGGCTGCCTCGTCCAACCTCATTCGGATCAGCCGTGAGACGGACCTGGCCCTGGCGGACCTGCAGGCCTGCATGGAGCAGGCCCTCACCCTGGGTACCGACGACCTGCCCATTGCGGGCAGCCTCTTCGAGGACGGCCAGCCCGTGGCCCTGTATGAGGATCTGAACTTGGAGGGGGAGAGCATCGTGACGACCTACCCCGACTACGTTGTGGGACAGGCGATCCCCGATCCCTTGGAGATCGTCCTGACCTTGACCTGGAGTGACTACGGCACCAGGTCGAGAACAGTGACCTTGAACTCGGTGAAGGTGCGATGAAAACGTCGCGCTCTATTCACTCTTCGCGCGCCGGCGTGAGCCTGATCGAGGTCGTGCTCGCCGCCAGCCTCATGAGCCTTCTGGCCAGGGCGCTGGTGGAGAGTGCCAACTCCATGAGCCTTGTGACCAGCCGTGGCAGCATTCGCGCCCTGCTGCAGATTGAGGGGCAGAAAGCCGTCAAAACCATGATCTCGGAATTGGGCTCCTCGGCCATTCGAACCGTCAATGGCAAGAGCTACCCGTACACCTTCGACGATGCCGAGGCGGCGTTCCAGTATGCGGCCCACACTCACAACCCGCCCACGATGGGAGCTGTCACGGGAGACTCCGATTTCGGCACCCTCCGAGAGATCGTCTTCGTACGCACGGCTGACCTTGACACCGATGGACGACCTGACATGGACACGGATCTAAACGGTGTCCCTGAGTTGGACGGCGACGGGGATGGCATGCGGAGTGAGTCCTTTGCAGACCTGGACGGAATCTGGGTTGCTGGAGAGAACACGGTGGACTCTGTGTCGGGCGTTATCTGGCCGCATACGGAGTGGAGCTACGTGTTGACCACCCGCGCCGATGGCATCAACTGCTTGCAGCGGCGCATGGATGCCGACCCGACCACCGACCAGACGATTGCCACTCACGTGGAACGCATCCAGGTCGATACAGCAGCTACCTGTCAGTGGACCATCCCCTTGAACTCCGTGCGCGTGCAGATCTTCTTCAGGCGGCACGACGAACGTGGAGTCCTCTTCCGTTACACGACCCAGGTGGTCGTGGCCCTTAAGAACGCCTGAACCATGAAGACGATGAAGACGATGAAGACTCTGGGAACGAATGGAATCGAAAGACGCCAAGCGGGCATAGCGTTGGTTTACGCTGTATTCGGGGCATTTGTAGCCGCCACCATGGTGGCCGTCATGTTCACGATGGCAGGCGTTACCCGTGTCAAGTCCCAGCTGAATAGCACACAGGTCAGGGCTGATTACCTGGCCCAGGGAGCGGTTGAGGTCGCCAAGAAGTCGATCCAGTCGGCCATCGCCAACTGGTCCGCTCCTCCTGCCAGTGGCACGGCCGTTATCAATGGCATCAGCGTGCCCTACACGATTACGGCTACCGGAGGTGCGTCCACAGTGACGGACTCGGCCGGCATTCAGACCCTCGTTACGGGCTATGAGATCGAAGCGCTGACGCAGCTTGATCGCGTGCAGACAACCGCGCACCGGGTGATCAACGCAGAGTCCACCCCCATCTTCCAGTTCGCCGTCTTCTACGAGGGCGACTTGGAGGCCCAGCCCGGCCCCTCCATGACCTTGGGCGGCCGTGTCCACAGCAACGGTGACATGTATCTGGGCTGCGGGAACACGCTCACGATGGATACCAACTACGTCCACGCGCTGGGGAGCATCTATCGGAGTCGCAAGAACAACACCAACTCGAACGGGACGGTTCAGGTCAGGCAGTGGGTCGAGAACCCCTTCGACGCCTCGGAGCCGGTCAGTTACCTGGACATGAACAGCAAGTCCCAGATGGACCCCGTTACGACCGAGTCGGGTTATGACTCAAATTTCACCGATGGCTACGACATCAATGGCGATGGAGACTTCACCGACGAGGGTGAATGGCTCCCCTTCGTCGCTGGAGCTCTCGAAATGTGGGACGCGCCCGACGGCTACGCCTTGAGCGGAAACACCATGCTTACGGGTGATCACGGAGTGAGTGAGGCCGTCACGCCCAACATCGGATCGATCCAGATGTTCGAACCCTCCAGCGTTGGAGACTACTTCTACGATTCGAATTTGAACGAATACTCATACCGTGGGCCGGGTGCGGGCACCCACTCAAAGGGCTACTACCACCAGAGCGCAGGCTTGTCGGTGATCATCTCTGCGGATACCAGTGAGATCCGAGTCTATGATGCGTTGGGCGGCACCGTTCCTGTGATCGATTTGAATGGTGCCCTCTCCATGACGACGATCTACGACGCCCGCCAGGGCGGGGACGTGAATCTCCTGAGTGTGGACATGGACTTGCTTAGCGATGCGGACGCATGGCCCGACAACGGCCTTCTGTACGTGGCTCACTATGGCATGGGAACCGGGACCAGCGCACGCGGCGTCGAGCTGACCAACGGCAGTGAGATTGAAGCGGGCCTAACGGTCGTGGCAGAGGGTTCGCTCTACATCAACGGTGACTACAACACAGTTAACAAGAAGGGCTCCGCGGTGATTGCCGATGCCGTGAACCTGCTCTCAAACAGTTGGGATGGGACCAAGTCAGCGGGCAACCTGCCCGTGGCCTCGAACACCACGTACAACGCGGCCATAGTGACCGGAAACACGACCACAAGTGTGGGCTCCTACAACGGCGGCCTGGAGAACCTACCTCGCTTCCACGAGAAGTGGAGTACTAAGAACTGCGTCATCAACGGGTCCTTCGTTAACGCTTGGGAGAGCAAGTATGCCAACGCGGATTGGGGCTACGGGGGGGACATCTACAAGGCGCCCAAGCGCAAGTGGTACTACGACGAGATGTTCAACGACGTAGAGAACCTGCCTCCCTACACACCCATGGTGGTCTCGGCATCCGACATCGTGCGCTGGTAGCCCAGAGTTCCGGCTACTGGAACTGAATGGATAGGCCGTTCGTGAAATTGGATGTGGCCGTAGGGTTGTTGTCCCTGAACCAGGCCGTGTAATTCCAGGTCTCACCGGGCTGCACCGCACCCTGGCCGTTGGGCAGGTTGTTGAGGTCCAAGGCCAGGCTGAAGGTGCCCGCGCCACCGGAGTTCAAGATAAACATGCCGTAGCGCAGTATGGAACCGCCCAGGCACAGGTTGCCTTGACTGCCTCCGGGGTTGAAGACCAGCCCCTGGGTTTGAGAGGTCAGGAAGTACCCGAACTGCATGGCGGGCAATTGGCTGGCGATCAGGGTCAGGTCCTGATCGGCCACGACGTCGGAACCCGAGGCGCTGATGGATGCGGCCCCTCCCGATGAATTGGGATTGGAGATGCAGTAATTCGTTCCCGGTCCCACGTTGCAGACGATGTCCAGGGCTTGGAAGTCATCAATGGCGGCTTCGACGATCGAGCCGCTGCCAGCATCGTCCGCTACGAAGCGCATTTGCACCTGGGAGCTGGGCGTGATGAAGTCGGCTACGCGGAATTCGTGGTAGATCCAGCCACCGGTGGTTCCGGCTCCGTTGGGCCCGACCTGCTCCACCTGGGTCCAGGAGGACCCGCCATTGGCAGAAATGGCAATGCGGAAGGTGTCCGCCCCCGGCGATCCGCCCTGGTTGTTCGAGTACCAGCGCCAGTAGCTGATGTGGGGATCGGGGTAGGGTGTGAGGTTCATCGTGGGTGTCAGCAAGGTCGTCTTGCCGTTGTCCACATCGTTGTCGCCCACGGAGCCCCCAACGGATCCCTGTCCCGTGACCCAGCACTTCAGGCCGCTGGGTGTGTGATCATCCTCAGGTTGGGCCGCGGTCCCGACCGGATTGACCCGCGTCCAGAGCCCCGTTGTCGCTGTGTCTCCACTCGCACCCGAGCTCCAGCCCTGGTTGGTTTCCATGTCGTGGTCGACGGCGATGTTCACTTGCTCGGCTGAGACACTCACGTGTGTCGAAGCGGGCGCGGTTCCCGGATCTCGATAGATGGCTCCGTCCTTGTCGACGGCCTCAAGGTACCACTGGACCTGATCGCCACAGGTCGTGGGGGGGAAGACCGCGTTGTAATTACCGCCACCGAGATCGGTCAACGGCACGGTGGTGAAGCCGGTCCCCGTGTCGAAATGAAGCGTCTCGGTTCCCGCCATCACATCGCCGGGCGTCGATTCGGTAATCGTGATGGGGACGCTGTCCCCGTCGGGATCCAGGATCGTGGGCGCGCCACCCACCACGGAGATATCCAGCAGGTTGCCCGTGATGGTCCAGATGAAGAGCCCACTCTCAAGGTCACTACCTATGACGGTTCCACTCGGGAAATAGGGATACAGACTCCAGAGGCCGTTGAAGGAGGCTCCGTCGCCCCCATTGGACGTGTCGAAATAGCCGAACTCCGACATGTTCAGTGGATCGCTGGCATCGTAGATCCGCATGCCGCTGGTGTAGTTCGCTGCAAACGCCATGTCGCCCACGGTGTAGAGGTTATGCGTGATGGCCGTGTTGCCATTGGTATACGTGCCCACGGCGGAGGCATTGGCCGGGTCACTCACGTCGATGATGTGGGTTGTCGAGGGGAAGGTCCCGTCCTCATCGAGCTCGTCTCCGAGGTAGAAGTAGTTCCGGTCACTACTCAACCAGCCTTGGTGGGAGTAGCCGGGGTTGCTGTAGTAGACCTGGTCGAGGGTCTGCATGTTGCTCTTGTTCGTGACGTCCACGATGGTCAACCCGGTGGAGGACCAACCATTGTTCAGGCCTCCGCAGGCAAACATCACTTCTCGGCCCGCGTAGGGACCGCTCGCATACGTGATGATCTGTGCGTCATGGATGTAGCGCGAGTTCCAGGAACCCACGTACTGGGGGTTGGCCGGATTGGCATTCAGGTTGTAGATGCGCGCCCCATTGCTGTCGCCTCCAAGGCGATAGAGATATCCGCTGTCCGTGTTGATCGCCACGTTGTGTGTGGCGCTCGTTCCCACGTCGTCAATCGTGTTCACCAAGGTCACGTTGCCATTGTCAATGTTGGTCATCTTGATGACCTGGATTCCGCTTCCTCCCTCACTTACGGCGTAGGCAAAATCCTGAAAGGTCTTCACGTCTCGCCACAGGCTGTTGGGCCCAGAGATGTGCTTGACCAGCACCGGGTTGGTGGGATCGGTGATCTCGATGAAGTTGGTGCCGGAGGACGTACACATGAGCGCGTACTCGCGTCCCGAGGGTGAGGTGTATCCCCAGCAGTCGTTGCCATTGGCGGCGTTGTCGATCTGATTCAGGGGCATCCACGCCTGCAGAGTGACGTTCTTGGAATTGAACGCTGAATAGGCGGTACCTCCCGGTTGGCCGGGACCCACGGCTCGGTTGCGATATCCGCGGCCCGTGATGGCGGGTTTCAGATCGCGGATCTTGGGGTCATCATCGTGGGCGCTCAGAGGGGCGAGGACCGTGACGGCCAATGCCAGGGTCAGGAGTCGCGTATTCGACTGTGAACGAGAGGAGGGGAGGTGCTGCGTCGTCAACTGTGACTCCAGTAGAGGGGGATCCTGGTGGCGAGACTGGTGCCGTGCCGTGGATCAGCGCATCAGTCTCATGCATAGCCTACCTGTCTTGGATGAATCTGTTGACAGAGATGTTCCCGGGCGATCGGAGTCTTTACAGGAATCGAGGACCTCGGACCGCTCTGAGGCCCTAGGGGCGCCGGTCGAGGCTCGGTTGGGGTGGGGCTGAGTTCCAGAATGGGTCCAGGGGGCGCCCCTCCAGGCTCAGCAGAAACCCCAACAGGTCGGCGGTCTCCTCGGCGCTCAGATGGAGAGGCCTGAGCACGTTCTCTTGGTGATGGCTCTGTCCGCTGGCTCCCTCAAGGGTCGAATAGAAGTGCAAGACGGACTCCAGATCAGCCATCTGGCCCGCGTGGAAGTAGGGAGCGCGGCCCGCGAGGTTGCGCAGGCTGGGCGTCTTGAACTCGCCCCAGCCCATGGAGTCCGTCTTCAACCGGCGCACACGCGCCGCCGCGGGTCCTTGATTGTCGTCGCTGTATGCGCCTGCCCCGTTGAAGGGGTTGGCCTTCACCAGTCGCGCACCCTCGAACCGCCCGGGGTCCGTAGGGGGGCGGCCATCCGCTGTGGGCACCTGGTTGTTATGGAACTCGAGATCGGAGAGCGTTGGCCCGCTGTGGCAGGTCGTGCAATTGCCGCGCCCCAGGAACAACTCCAGGCCTCGCTTGGCAGAGGCCGAGAGGTGCCCGCCCCCTTCGGTGTCACCTGCTGCCATGGCAGCCACATAGCGATCCAGGGGCGCATCCGCTCGAACCAACTGGCGCTCGTAGGCTGCCAGAGCCTTGCCCAGATTGGCGTAGAAGCGGTTGACGGATTCTCGGTCCTGCTCATTCATCCCGGCCCAGGCCACCGCATGGGAATGGCCGGGGTCGTTAGGAATGGGCCGCGCATGGGCGGGAAACCGCTCGCTCCGGTGCAGCTCCGGCAGTGGTCCGAAGAGGACCTCATAGGCCTCCCTCAGATCCGTCTCGGCAAGGACGCGATGGGCGAGGGCCAGCCGGTCCATCCCCATCTCAAGCGGATTCTCGATGGGCTCGGTGGCCTGAGCCCACAGGGAATCCGCTCGCCCGTCCCAGAAGAGCCAGCGGGAGTGGACGGTGTTCAAGATGGTCGGTGTCTTGCGAATACCCACACCCAGCGTCTCCGCCAAAGGCTTGCCATCGGTAAAGGCCAAGGCTGGATCGTGACAGGTGGCGCAGGACACCGACGCATCCAAGGAGAGCCGTGGGTCGAAGAACAGCCAGTGACCGAGTCGAACGGCACGGGCATCGTCGGCCCAGCGGTTGGTGGGATCTAGGGGGGTAGGGGGCAGGGGGGAGAGTCGCGCAAGAGCGGGGTTCATCGGTTCCGTGCGATCCACGAGGAGCAGGACACTCGCCGCCACGACCACCAATCCTGCGATCCCTTGGCTGAGCTTCATTCGATGACCAGATCAAACTGGGCGCGTTCGGTAACTGCCCCACGGGTGAGATCCACTTGCAGTACCCAATGGCCCGGCATGTGGCAGAGTAGTCCGAGTACCCGATAGCGACCTTGTCCCTCATCGCTGACTTCCACTTCTTGCAGCATGCCGTGCCGATGGGCGGGCATGCGGCAGTCGACGGATATACGGGCCCCTTCGATGGGCAGACCGTTCGCGCCTGTGCTCAACCAAAGGGTGGCATCGAAGGAGTCGTTCAAGGGCAGGGGGTCCACCGACGGCTGCCACCGTGCCTGGAATCCACCTGCCTGGCTGGTGACCGTCTGGGGTTCGGGCAGCGGATCCGCGCCCTCCGGTGAGCAGGCCACCAGTAGGGTCGCAACCACAGGCGCCAGGATTCGGGTGCAACCACTCACCGTATTCCGCCGCTGGATTGTCCTTGGGACTGCTGGCCGGCCGCAATGTAGGGGGGGACCTTGCGGCTCTCGGGATCGAGCCGGCCGATGCGTCGAGCCCCGCATGCGGATTCGTCCGGGGGGGCCGTGCAATCGAAGGCCGGTCCGCTGGGCCGGACCAGAGCAGGGACCCACGGCGCCGGGGTTTCCTGGCGGCTAATGGTGTCTTGAACTGGGAGCAGACCGCAAATCACTACAAGCGCGCTGTTCATGGAGAACGGATCTTAGCGGGGGAAGAGAAAGGGAATCGAGGGTCTCCTCGGGAGGCGTCCGGAATTGAGACACTGGGCCCAGATTTCTTCCAATTCAATGTGCAAGGGGGAGGGGCTGCAAGAGCTAGATTAAAGCAACTTCCATGGAACCCTCCCCTAACGATCCGGTTGCCGAGACCCTGCGCAGGTGGTCGCGTCAGACCACTCCTGACGAACTCAAGCGTCGCGGTGTGTCCAATCTGCGCTCCGTCAGCCTGACGCGAGTGTCGATGCTGATCGAGAAAGCCGTCAACCGCGCGCTTCTTGCGCGGACCCTGCATAACGACGGGGGTGAGGATGCGGAGAGCGCTCAATTCGAAAGTGTCTCCGTAACGGCCAGGAAGGAGTTCATGGCCATGGCCAGCTCCGATGCGCCGGATGAGGGGGAGACCTCCCAAGTCGAAGAGCATGCGGTAAGCGCCCTGGATCAGCTAAAGGAGGAGCTCGCCGGGCGTCGCCGTGAGGTCGCGGAACAAGAGCGTGCCCTTCGCAGTGTTGGCGGCCTGGCGAAGGACGCAGATGAGGAATTGGCAGCCAAGCTGCGCAAGCTCTTCGTGTCTTGGGGAGGCAAGGCCGATGCTCCCTCAGCGCTGGAGAGTGAAGTAATCCAGTTGACCGTTCAGGAGCTTCGTCGCGAGCGTGGTAACTCTGAGAGGGAGCGGTTGCGTCACCATCAGGATGAGATCGGCGTCCTGGAGCGTCGGATAGGGAAGCTCACCGGGCTGCTTGCTGAGACCGAGGGCAACCTGGCACGTGCGCAGAGATCGGGAACACCGATAGAGGGGATCGCCTCCGAGTACGGCAGCGTTCAGGGCTTGTCCGATGACGATGAGTTCCACGATCAGAAAACGGAGCTCATGGCCGCGATCTTCGAAGCGAACATGGAGATGAGGGAAGCCGCCGGTTAGTCGAGCACTCGCCAGTCTCCAGCACGCGTCGAGACTTGCGTGGGGCGAGCTAGGACTTCACCGCTGAAAGAACGGCAGAGTGCCCTCGGGTACCGATAGGTACAGCACGTTCATGGCCGTGGCGTAGGCCTTGCCATAGCGTCCCACTACATCCCTTCCCGCTGCATCGAAGCGTTCGTCACGCCAGGCTCCGTCTTCGTCCTGGTGGACGAGTACCCTGCGGCTCTCCTGCTCCGCCCAGGTCCGAAACACCTTTTCGTCCCTGTGCTGCCACAGAGCCTGGGCCAGGTACAGGCGCTCGTAGAAGGGAAAGCGCGCGTCTTCCACGCGTCCCCCTTCTTCCTGAGACCGCTCTCTCAAGGCCAGCTTGCGCCACACGTAGAGGTAGCCCTCCTCGACCTCTTTGCCCTCATAGACGCCGGTGGCGTGCAAGGTCGACAGGCAAGCTCCCGTCAGAGCCACGGAGCTCTGCGGCTGCTGATGGGAGTACATGAATCCGCCCTGCTCATCCTGCAGGGAGCGCACGTAGGCAAGAGCCCGTTCGATCACCGCCACGTCCACCTGGAACCCAATGTTGCGGGCGCCGCGCAGGGCTTGCAGCAGGCATACGGTGACTGAACCCTCGTGCAGGTCCATGGGTTCGGGCGTGTAATACCAGCCGCCACGCGGGCTCTGGGCCTTCTCAATGCACTTCACACCACGTCGGATGGCAGCGGCCATGCGCTTGCCTCGTGGGCTTCCGGGGGAGAGGGAGTAGGCCTGGGTCAACGCCAGGATGGCGAGACCATGGCCGTGGGTGCGTGATTTCTCATCGCCACGGGCGGTGATGTATCCGGGGTGATCCTCGTCATCGCCAGCCGAATGATCGAGCAGGAAGTCAATGACCTGGGTCAGAGCAGCTTGGTGGGGTCCGCGATTCGTACTGCTTCCGCCCGCCATGAAGGCCAGGGCCACGAGTGAGGTGACACCCACCGGAGAACCGTGTTCCGTAGCTCCCAGGGAGACCCGTCCTCCGGCAAGAACGTCCTTGGCCAGCCAATTCAATCCGCGCTCTCGGCAGAGTCGCAGAGGGTCTTTGGGACCGGCGGGTCGCGGCCTGGGGCGCTCGATGGGGGAGCCCTTGCCTTCGTCATCCTGGGGGCCGAGTGGAGTACCTGCCTGGTCACGAACCCACGGCCGGGCTCCGTCCCGGTGGTCCGAGAAAGGGCGTCCGGCGGTCAACCCTGACGGGGCGAGGGACAGCAGCGCGACCAGAGTCGCACTCAGTGCCCGCGCCGACTCAGTCTGAATCGCGCTCATTCAAGCGCCGGTAGTAAGAGTCAATCCAATCCCTGTAGCGCGGAGGTAGATCCGCGCCACCTTCGGCTCGGAACAGGTCGCGCAGGTGGACGGGCAGGTTGCCCCACTGGTCCTTGCCATTCACTGCCATGAGGGGCGCACCCACGGCATCCTGAGGCTGTGCAGCGAGTTGGTTCCCCTCGGACTCGCTGTCCTTGTTGCTGTCGGGCTGCCCGCTGGTCCCCGGCTCCTTGTCCTGGCCCTGGGGTTGGGTGGGGCTCTGTTGAGGACCGTTTGGAGTCTGTTCCTTGCGGCCACTCTCGTTGTTCGCTTGTTGGCTGTCCTTGGGTTCACCGTTTCCGGACGACTGACCGTCGCCCGACATGGTGCCGCTTCATGTCCCGCCTTGTTCAGCGGCGATCTCTAGAATGCGATCGATGTCTTCCAGCACGCGTCCGCCTTCGCCGCGCGTTGCCGAGAGCAGATCTGCGATCCCGCCCGCGGCCAGGCGCTGGGGTCGGGCGGCAGTGATCAGATCGCCCAGGCCACTCTCTTGCATGTCGCCCAGGCGCGAGGTGTCGCCCGCCGAGGCGTCCAGGAGGTAGGAACCCATGTCCTGCATGCGGCGCTCCACCGCGTGGAACAATTCAAGCATCTCATCCTGGGGGGAGCGCTCGGCTTCCACCACGTCCCTCAGCCGGGGCTGAATGGGCTTGGGCTCCTGGGCGATGCCCAGGGTGAAGGACGTTGCGCACAGGATTCCGCACGCGAGTCCCGACGTGGAGGCGATCAATGGAAGGGCCCGTTTGGGAGCGGCGTGCTGCGAGTGTCTCATGGTTGTGGTTGTCCGTGGTTCAAGTTCATCATCGCCCATCATCGGCCTCTTCGCCAGGATTTGTGCCCTGCGCGTCCGGATTGTCCCCTTCGGAGTCATCCTGGGCCTCTCTACGGTCCCGCCCGGGGGGCGCGGGGATCTCCAGTCGTTCTCGAAAGAGGGTGAACAGCTCACTGATTCGATTGTGCTGATAGGCCAAGCGGGAGATGTCTTCAAGTAGCAGGGGATCCAGTTCCTCAGTGGGGCCAGCCAGCTCGGGGTGTAACTGCAACTGCTGCTCCAGCTTGGCGAGCACCTCGACCTCCATCATGCGCAGGAGCTTCAACTCGGCCACGTCCGGCACCAGGGGGGGAGGTGGCTGGGGGGCGCTGCCGCCACCTGGTGGTGGTGGCTCCTGCTCTTGCTGCCGTTCGCTGAGCTCCTTCTCGAGTGCATCCTTCAACCAGATCAGGTTGCGGTGCACGTCCTCCTGCAGAGCCTGGATGCGCTCGCCACTCTGGTACCCGCCGCCCTCGCCCATGTCTCTGGCGATACGCACCAGGTCGGTCTCGACGTTGCGGACAATCTCTGCGAACACGGCCACGCCCTCCTGGGCAATGGCGCTGCGCACCTGGCTGGCACGCTGGGCGATGGCTTCAAATTCGCGGCTCGTATTGCGCAGGCGCACCCTATCGGAGCGGCTGACGCGCGTGCGGCCTTCGCGAGAGGCGTCGATCTCCTGGGTGGCGCGCATCTGCTCTTCAAGCATTTCGAGCATGGCCTGAACTTCTTCCGCCACCCGGAAAAGCAGTTCCTCCTGGCGCAGGCGTTGGTATTGCTCCTCTTCCTCTTCCAGGTCATCTAGAGCTTCACGAATCTGCTGTTCGGTCTGCTCTTCTTGCTGCTGGGCCTGATTGAGGTCGCCTTCTTCCAGGGATTCGGAGGCCTCGCTCGCGCTGGAGGCCGCCTTCTCCAGGTTGGGTTGTGGGAGGGGGGAGTTGCGCTCTTCGTTGAGCTTCGCGAGCTCCAGGAGCATCTCCTTGATGGCCTCTTGCCGCTCCGCCTGTTCCCGGGCGCGCTCCTTCTGCTCCTCGGTTTGGGGCTCGATGCCTTCTTCGGCCGCACGCCGGGCCTGCTCCAGCTGGTCGATGGCTTCGCGCTGGGACTTCTGGGCATCCGACTGACTACCTTCGGATCCCATCTGGCTCGAAGCTTGCTGCATGGAGCTCTGAGCTTCAGAGAGGGACCCTTGTACTTCGCTCTGCGAGGCGGGATCCATGGATCCCTCGGCGGCCTGCTCCTCAAGCTGATCGATCTTCTCAGCCAGTTGGTCTTGGCGCTCCTGCAGGGCCTCACGCTCGGCGTTGTCCGCGCGTTCGTGGGCCTCCTCGAGTGCCTTAGAGACTTCGGACAGGGTGCGCTGAAGAGCCTGCCGGCCCTGCTCGGCGGCCTTGCCACCGGACTCCGCCTCACCCTCGCGCGCCGCCTCGGCTGCTGCTTCGAGGGCTTCCTGGGCATCATTCAAGGCAGAGCCCAGCGCCTCGGCGTTCTCAACCTCATTGCGCTCTGCCGCGCTTGCCGCCTCGCGCGCCAGAGCGCGAGTCTGTTGGGCTCCCTGGTTCTGGGAGGCTTCAAGAGCTTGGGCTGTCTGGCTTTGGGTGGCGACGCCCTGGTCCAACTCATCGATGGCCTCCTGGACGCTCTCGGGTTCTTCGAGAGCTTCCTGAACCCGCTCCGCCGTACGACCTGCGGCGTTGTCCTCGCTCGCCAGGGGAGCGGCCAGGGCTCGGGCCTGCTCACGGGCGGCGGCACCCGCCTGGGCGGAGCTGCGCGCTTGTTCTGCGAGCTCGTCGGCTGCCTTGCGCGCCTCTGCGGCTGCGGCCTTGCGCTGCTCCTCATCGTTCGCAGCCTCGGCGTTGGCAGCGGCTTGCGCCAGCGCTTCGGCGACGGCGCGGGCGGCTTCTCGGCCCGAGGCGCGCGCTTCACGCTCGGCGCGCTCAGCGGCCGCCGCCAGTTTCTCCGACGGCTCTCCGCTCTCCAACGCCTCTGCCGCCGCTCGCAGATCCTCCTCGCCCCGGTTCAGGCGCTGCTGGTCCGCTTCTGCGGCTCGGGCATTCTCTAGTGGGGGGCGCAGGCTGCGCAGCTGTTCCTGTGCGGCCGGGTCCCAGCCAGCAAAGACCTCCTCGCTGATGATCTGGGCCGCGATCAACTCCTCCAGTCGGGATCGGAAAGCCTCCAGGTCAAACACGCCGCTGGCCCGTGCCTGCTGCTCGCTGGCGGCCAGGATCGAGCGCTGCTCGGTCAGGGCTTCGGACAGCCCCTGCTCCAATGTACGCTGGGCTTCGTTGGTCGAGTCGGCGCGCAGCTGTTCGGTGTCCTCGCGCAGCTTCGCTTCCTCGTCCGCCATCTGTCCCAAGGCCGCACGCACCTGCTTGAGCTTCTCCAGCTCCTCTTCCAGATTCTCCAGGCCCTGCCGGTCCATGAGGATGTCGAGCAGGCTGGCCAGGTTCGTCAGGATGCGCTCCTGGTTCTCCAGTGCCGTATGTGTGCGGCCGGCGCGGATGTCCTCGCGGGTGCGCTGCATCCACTCTTCCAGGGTGTAAGCCTCCGTGGCTCCGCCACGGGAGTCCAGGTGCGAGATGCCCGCGCGCAGAAGCTCGGCGGCGTGCACTCTGCCCTCGGCTTCCAGTCGCCCGGCGAGGGTCACCATGGTCTCCCGCAGGCGCAGTAGCTGGCGGTGCAAGAGCAGCTGCTCTTCCGCCAGGGCCGCTTGCTCTCGGGTCAGGTCATCCTGCGGGACGGAGGCGCGAGCCTGCAGCATGCTCGTGCACAGACAGAGCAGAGTGGCGGTGCAGATTCGAAGCGGGCTCATTTGTCTTCCGCGAACCGTTGGGTGCGCTGCTTGAGGCTCTTCTGGTGGTTCAAAATGTCACGTGTGAGGGTCAGGACGGACTGGAAGTTGTCCCACTCGCCGAGCTTGGCCAGCAGGTGATCGAGCGTGGCCTGAGCTTCCACCTGGGCCAGCAAGGCGGCTTCCACGTGGCCCAGGACTTGAGCGGGCTTGGGTTCGTCGCGTGCCCCTTGAAGGTGGCTCACCGCTTGGGCTCCGTGCTCCTCACTGACCTCGAGGGCCAGCCCCACCATCTCAAGCAGGTCTCCGGCCAGCTGGGCTTGACCCAACTCTCCCGCCTTGTGGGCTGCGTGCAAATCGGCCCAGGCCTGGGTGGGAAATCCACGCTCCGTCTGATCGGCAAGCCTCTGGTCGAGTCCATCGAGCAACGCCGTGGCGCGTTCATCAATGCGTGTATACAGGAGACCTTCCGTCACCTTGGCCAGATCCCGGGCCAGTGCGCGTGCATCTCCTTCCATGCGTTTGGCTCCGTGTAGAAGAGAGCTGAAGTTCGGTTGTCCGTCGGGTGGCGACGTGTCTCCCGTGACCTGTTCCAGGGATGCGAGAATGGACTGCAGGAGGGTGAGTTGGCTGCGACCTTGTTCATAGACGGTGTCTGCACGTTCGCCGGCCCGTGCCAATTGGTCCTTCACGGCGCGCAGGTACTCATCGCCCGTCACGACGCGCAGATGCACGGGCGCAGATGGGCTGATTCCAGCTTGAGGTTCGCGATTGTCCCTGGCCACCACCTGGAGGGTCCAGCGCGATCCCGCCGCTGGGACGTCCTCCGGGGAGAGTTCGTTCACCTCCAACCGCGTGCGCGCCACTTGTCGGTCACGGCTAGCGGATCCCAGGCTGGAGAGATCTTTCGGTATAGGGCGCGGGTCGAGCGCTCCCTCACTCAGGGTGCGATCGGGGTCCACGGCGTCGCGCAGATCCCAGCGAACGTCGGCGATGGCAAAGTCATCCTCGAGCCGGACGTGCAGGGGCACGGCGCCGCCTGCGACCACGTCCACTTCAGCCCGGCTGGGGGCCAAGAGGAAAACCTCGGGGCGCCGATCTTCGACGACCGTCATGGCATGCAGGCCAGGATCGGGGTTGGGCAATCCACTACCATCGAGAAGGTCGAAGCTCACCCGCAGCGAGAGCTGGGCGAGGAGCTCGAACGAGAGGCCCGCAGGCTGGCCCTCTTCAGTGGACGGCTGTTCAGGCTGTGGGAATACTCCGGCCACCAGAGGGTGCACCCGGTCCTCGGGAAGCAGGCGTGCCGAGCCCGTGGCATCGGCCGGGTCGGGCTGGATCGTTACGCGCACCGTCGAGCCCTGGAGCACCTCGACGTCGGGATCGAAGACGGTTCCCTTGGCCAGACCGCTGTAGGCGGGGGGGGTTACCTCCCAGGCAATGCCGGCCACCACCGGAGGCTGCAGGACCGTGAGGCTCACGCTGGTGCCCTCGTCCGTATGATCCCCGCCCGTCACGTGGAAGTTCACGTCCTGCTGAACCGAGCGCAGCAGCGTGCGGAATAGGTCCGTACCTCCCGAGCCCAGGGCCTTTTGGTGACCGCTGTCGAAGTGCAGGATGACCTCATCGGGAGTCTCGCCGATGGCCCGCACAAGGATGGGGACGTCGCTGCCCCGGGCGGCGCGTACGAGCACACGCTCGCCCGCGCTCTCCACCTGAAGGCGTTGACCCACGGCGGGTATCTCCAGCACCAGATGGGTTTTCTGGGGCCACGGAAGGTCCCTGCCCAGCGCGCGCTCGAAGAAGATGCCCGCAAGCACAGGGTTGGCCGCCAAGATCGCGGTGCAGGATCCGGCCAGGGCGATTCCCGAGAAGAAACGCCACCTTGGACCTGAGCGCTCCAGGACCGGGTCGGGACTCAGGGAGAGTGCCAGCCCCTCCGCGTCCTTGTGCACCCGATCCACCAGCTCTCGGCCGGGCGCATCGCTGTCCAACGGAGCGAGCTCGATGGCACTCACCAACAGGTCGTCGCTGCCCGGGTGGGCTCGCTCCAGCAGGCGCGCCAGGCCGGACTGCTGTGGGATGCACTTGAGCGGCTTGACGATGTGGCGGCGAGCCATCCACAGGGGCAAGGCCACCAGGAGTGCTCCATGGAGAAGGCGCAGGGCGCGGGGTAGGTGCAGCCAACGGTCGGCTCCGTACATGAACAAGAGCCAGAGCGACGTGGCCACCAATAGTGACCCCAGGCCGTGAAGCCAGATCTGACGCACCAAGGCGTCCCGCAAGCGACTGAGCAGGGCCTCAAGGCGCGGAGAGGAGGATCGGGACGTGAGGCTCAAGGGATCAGCGTTGGAAGATGGGGAGCAGGCAGTACGGGATTTCGAGGATCAGGACACCGATGGCCGTGCTGAACGCCGAGCCCGGCCCTTCAGAGCAACGCCAAGAGCCGTCGTCCTCTTGGCGGCTCAGGAGATAGGCGCGCAGCTTGGTGAAGTAGCGCTCCCAATCACTCCCCCCCTGGGTGTACATGGCCTGTACCCCGTAATAGTGGCCGTACCAGAAGAAATAGTGGCCGCGGTCACCGTAGCTTCGGTTGAAGGTGTCCATGTTTCGGTTGAGAAACTCGACGCCCGACTCGATCAGCTTGTTGGAGTAGATCCCCAGTCCGTGCAGGGCCGTGACTCCCGCCGCGGTCAGCGGAAACGTGGTGCGGGAGTTGTCGTCGCGCTGATAGTGAAAGGTACCCAGGTCGCTACGGTAGCGAGCGAATCGGTTGGGTTGGACTGTGCCCGTAACTGCCGAATCGACCACGTACTGGGTGGCCTTGTCGATTGTGCTCTTGGGCACACGGATGCCGATGTTGCGCGCAGCGCGCAGAGCCAGCACTTGGCAGACAACGATGGACATGTCGGATTCGCGAGCCAGGGGCGCGTAGCGCCAACCTCCCTGCTCGTTCTGGCACTTGACGATGAAATCCACCGATCGCTGCAGCTTCAGCCGCACGTCATCTCGATGGGTCATGCCGTAGATCTCAGCCAGGAACAGGGTGGCGACGGCGTGGCTGTACATGCGCGTTCCCGCATGGGTGATGTAGCCGTCTTCTTGAACGCAGGAGAGGACGAAGGCCAGAGCGCGCTCCACCTCTTCGCCATATTTTCCCCGTCCAGGTAGGTTGCCGCCCGCAAGGAAAGCCATCCCCGCCAGGGCTGTGACACCGACGTGCCCGCGATTGGCAGAGGTGACGCGGTAGGAGTTGTTCAGCTTGAAGCCCACGCTGGCTGACCAGGCACCATTTTTCGTTTGATGTGTTGCAAGCCAGTTCAGCCCATTGGACACGGCCGCTTCCTGCTCCTTGGTGATGCGCACCAATCCCTGTTGGTCAGGCTGTTCGTCGTCCTGTGCCAGGCCAGAGTCGGGCCAGACCGAAACCATGAGGGCAAGAGTCAGCCCTCCAACGGTCAGTCGGTGGACGAGCTGCTGGGTTAGGTTTGAGCTCATTTCATGAAGTCCAGTTTGCGTGCCCCGCTGACGATCAGCGCGTCGTTGAGCACGCTGAGAAACAGCCCGCTCTCCGTTGTGCGCCACATGTCGGGGCTCATGGGTTTGCTGGCCAGGATCTGCCCGCTGCGTCGGTCGAGGAACACCAGGGAAGCTTCCCTGCCGACCGATCCCGGCGCACCCGTGGGCTTCTTGTAGGCCAAGGCCACTGTACTTCCAGATACCGCCGGAAGGGGCATGGAACCCGTGGCTCGCAACATGGATTCGGGCAGGGGCGTCGACCAGCGTTCTCCGTGGGGCAGATGGAGGGCTCGCAACCGCGGTTCTGAACGCAGTGCGTCGGGCATACGCATCGCAAACAAATAGGGGGTCTCAAGCACGGTGCGCGACCGCAATTCCAGTCCAATCAGCTGGTCGCGTCCGCTCAGCCTTGCCAGGGGTCTGTTGGCGAGGGCTCCCAGGGATGTGTTCAACTCAAACAGGCCGGCCTGCTGCAGGCTGCGCGCGCTGGTGTCCAGCGGCGAGAGGTGTAGGAAGTGCTCGTCTTCGTGGGAGATGATCCTGAGCAACTCCATGTCGCCCGAGGGGGTCTCCGAGAACGTCACGCGCCAGGCTTGCTCCCCGCTGTCCAGGTCCAAGGCCAGCACGTGGTTCTGTGCAGGCCGTGTCCCACGCAGGAAGTTGGGCAGGATCAGGCGGCCTTCTTCGATCCAGGCCGCGGCCGCCGTGGGGGAGGTGGAGAGGCTCAGTTGGAATTGCCCGCCCAGGCGACCGGTGAACAGATCAAATATGCGTCCGGTGCCCGAGGACGTGGGCAGTAGAACCAGGTGCTCCTCTCCCAGAACGGGCCGCGCATGGTAGCGGTCGCGATCGAAACGGAAGGACCACAATTTTGCCCCGCTGGCTGCGTCGAGCCCGGTCAGGCGGAAGTCGTAGCGACCACTCGGCTCGCTCGTACTCTCGTGGACCACGACCACTCCGCTGACGCAGTCCACGGCGAACACGCGCAGGGTGCCTGACGTCCAACGCCAGAGCATTTCGCCCGTCTCGCGGTCCATGGTTGCCACGGAGCCGATGCTGGCTGCATGGACGCGGCCAGGGCTAGTCGCGATCGCATCCCAGTAGCGCGAGGGTAGGGCGTCCACTGCCCGCGCTTCGGGTCGGTCGAAGTAGTGTCGCCAGTAGGTCTGCGGGGCGCTGTCACTAGAGATGGCGTACAGCCGCGAACCATCGCAGTAGAGGTTGACGGTCTCTGCTCGGGGCGCATCCTGCTTGGCTTGGGGGGTGAGGCTTATCGGAACCTGGCCCACCGGCCGCAGGGTCTGCACCGACTTGTAGGAGGGTTGATCGACGGCCTCCACCGAGCTGTCGAAGGTCGCGCTCAGCACAGGTGAGGGCTCACGGTCCGGTGCTTGCCATGCAGGATCTGCCGCCCACTCGCTCAGGCTCTTCGGCCCCTCACCGTTCAGGTCCAGGGAGAGGGCCGGATGACGACGGGCAAGGCTGCTCATCCATGCCGCGCGTAGCTCCAGGTTGCCGTTCTCGCCCAGGGCCTGCGCCAGCTGCAGGAGGTAGCGTAGCTCTGACCCGCTGGCTGCCTGGGGGGACCAGTTGTCGCTGAGCGGGGTCAGGATGATGTCTGCGAGTTCGGCCAGGTTGCCCTCAACACGTACCAGGGCGATGCGCTCATCGCTGGCCCGCCGGGCGGCCTGCGAGTGGGGGAAGAGGCGCGCGATCTTCTCCAGACCCGTGCGATCTCCATCGGCCAGGGCCTTCTCCAGCAGGACCTGTGCCCGCTCTTCAAAGGGCTCATACTCGGGGATGACCGCGCCCGGGTTCATTCCAACCCGTAGCCGCTGGCCGATTCGGTCGGCGGCCCAGGCCCAGGCTCCGCCTGAAGGCAGCTGCTCACTCGCATAGCGGCTCAAGATGTGGTGCAGGTCGTTGAGTTCCAGGGCTCCCCCCTCTGCCTCCTGGAGTTGGGATCGCTCCACAGCGACCCACAGGCCCACCGGAATGGCGAGCGGCATGGGCTGAGCATCCTCCGCGGCCAGGCTGGACTCCACCACGACCAGGCGTCCATTCCAATCGGCAGCTCCTGCCTCCCCACCGGGGGCGACGACGTCGATCCGATCGTCAGCGTGCTCGCGTTCGAGGATGGAGAGCACGTTCAACCACTCATTCAGGTCACGGCTGCGAAGAATGGCCTGCTCTTCCAACAGGGCCTTGCGCTTGCCGGTGCGGTCCGCGGCCAGGGGCCGCGCCTCGCGCAAAAACCGAAGGGCCCGGAGAGGATCGGCTGCCAGGCGCTGCGTGCGAGCCTGGGCCATCAGGACCGTGTAGAGGCTCGCGGCGTAGGCTCCTTCGACAGGGCTTGATTCGGTTTCCACTAGGGCGAGCAGCTCCTCGCGGGATTCGTTCAGGTACTGCGCGGCAGTGTGGAAATCATGATCAAACAAGGCCGCTTGCCCACGGCTGAACAGGAGACGCGCGAAGGCGTGGCGCCCGTCCCGATCGCCGGGTGCGGCTTGGGCCCGCTCGCGCGCCTGACCCAGGAGATGATCCCACTCGAAATGCGCCGTGAGGGTGTAGGTGGAGAGGTTGAAGAGCATCCCCGGACCGACCAGGAGGTTGCCCGGGCGCGAAGCGCTCGGGATGGACTCGAGCAACCGGCCGCTGGCCAGGTCCAGGCAGTCGATGTCCTGCAGGCCCGGGACGTACATTCTCTCGCGGGTCATGACCGGCAGAGGCGAGTAGGTGCTCAGGCGGTTGATGGGCGGGAAGAGCCACGCCCGGTGGAGGGGGGCCTGCCGGTCCAGGCCCCGCGGGGCTTGGAAGGCCGCTACCTTGCTGCCTGCAAGGTAGACGCGGTCCCCTTGCGCGCCGACCAAGGCGTTAAGAACTCCCCGCCGGCTGGATATTCCCGCCTGTGCGTTCAAGTCGCCGTGCGAGGCCTCCCACAGGACCGTCCCGCTGACCAGATCGAAGCCCAGGAGGTGCGGGCTGTCAAAGGGGGTGGCCAGCACCGTCGTGCCCTCCACGATCGGGGGCATGTTGCGCCACAGGGAGCGCAGCTCACCTTCGCTGTAGTAGGTTCCCGGCGTGAAGGGGATCTGCTGGTACAAGGACTTCCATTGCACCTCACCCGTGAAGAGGTCCACCGAACACATCGCGCCCAGCTGGGTCTGCATCAGGACCTGATCGCCGTGAACAACCGGCGGCGGGGCCACGAATTCTTGCAGCAGACGCCCGAACATGTTGTTGGGACGCTGGCCGGTGACCAGTGGCGTGTTCCAGAGGAGCTCCCCGCTGTGCAGGTCGTAGCATGCCAGGTGCAACTCAATCCGCCCGCGCAACATGGCGGCGGGAACCAACAGACGCGAGCCGCTGGTGGTGGGTGGCCCGACCACACTCATGCGGTGGGGGAAGCTACCGGACTCTCCGTCCCAGAGAGGTGGTGGGGAGTGGTTCCAAAGCGCCTCACCACTCGCGGCGTCGAAGGCGAACAGGCGCCGTTCGGGCACGATGCGGATGATCTCCATGTCCCCGTAGGTGTTCTTGTCTTCAAAGACCCGCGGGATTTGCAGGGGCGCCACCACGATGCCGCGGCTGGCCTCGGGCAGGATCAAGCTGTCCTCTATGGCGAGAGCCTCATCAAAGGCGGTGGCCGCGTTGGTCGTCAGGTTCTCCCAGCCCAGGCCATCCTCGGGCGCGCTCCAGAGCTTCTCACCGGTGAAGGCGTCCAGGGCGTGGACCCTGCGGCTCGTGCTGTAGTACAGGGCATCATCGAGGCGAACCGGATACAGAGAGTACTTGCCCCGGCTTTTGTTCTTGAACGGGTGTGTGCGGCTCGTGTCCAAGAGGTGTGGTTCGGACCAGGTGTCCACGGCTGGGCCGGGATCGGGAGAGCCGCGGTCGCTGCTGAGAGCCGTGACGCCAGCCAGCTGATCGGGTTCCAGACCCTGGTCCGCCACGTCGTCACCCGGTGCAAGATGGGACAGGGCAAACCTCACCCGCAGGGCCACACCGTCGTCCAATGGCACGGCGTCGGCCCGCTCTTGCAGTTCGGCAAGGGCGCTCTTCCAGACCTCCGGGTTACGGCTGATGGAACCATGGCCCCCGGGGTCATGGCCCAGGTCCAGGGTGATCGCTCGCCACCAGGCCTGCAGACCCAGATCGCGCTCCCCGCGCTCGATCTCCAGGTCGCCCAGTGCCCACCATGCAGCCAGGGATTGGCGTGTCCCGGGCCAGCGTCGAGCCACCTGGGAAAGCCCCGCGGGATCTCCATGGGAGAGGGCTTGCCGCAGTGCACGACCCGCCCGGACCCCGTGCCGCCTCTGATACAGATCGCGCGCAGATTCCGGCAGGCTCAAGAGAGTGCGCGCAGCCCAGTTGGCTGCCCCTTCGTGAACAGCATGCAGGGACTCCCGCCAGGGCTCGCCGGGGAAGGTGTGGCGCTCTGCACCCAGGGCCTCTCCAGCGTGTTCGTTGAGTAATCGGTCCAGCCCACTCAGGGCCGCGGCCCATCGCTGCGCAGTCATGTGATCGCGCACGTCCTGCACCAGGGATTCTGCAGCCTGTGTGTCGTAGATCTGGAAGGCGAGCTGCGGACCATCCGGTTCGTCCTCATCCTGCCCCTGGCCCAGGGCCGCCGGGGCTAGAAGCAGCGCGCACAGAGGCCAAACCCGGACCCACCCCGGGCGTGTCGGGCTCGCTGGGTTGGGATGGAGGGCAAAGTGCATGGGGTTGGGCCGGATCGTGGGGGGGAGCTTCCCGACAAGATCCGCGGAAGTCATTTTAGATCAGTTCGTGGCGCTTTCGCAGGATCCATTCCGCGCAGAGAATGCCGAGGGCCAGCAGCAGGGTTCCCCAGTGGTCCCAGGCGTCGCGCAGCTCCGAGGAGATCGGCTCACGCCGCTCTTCGTTCCCCGGGAAGGCTCCGGCTAGGCCCGTGGTGTCCGTGGCGCTCAGGGCCAGACCTCCGGTCAAGCGCGCCAGGGTCTGGAGGGCCACGGGATCGGGGCTCGGGTCAGCGTTCTCCCGGGAGGGGAGCACCACCTCGAATTCTGCTCCGGCGATGCGCTCGCCGTTGATTTCCATCCAGGCTTGGAACCTCCCCGGTTGGTCCGGCCTGAGGTCGGCGCGGAAGCGTCCAGGGCGGCCCGGCACGGCCATCAACTCGAGGTCTTCTGGTGACCCTTCAGGCCCCTGGAGGCGCGCTTTCTGGGACGGCGCGCTGCTGGGTTGAAAGTCCTCATCCAGCACGCGGGCTTCCAGCACCACGCGTTCGTCCAGGTCGAATCGGGAGCGGAGAGGTTCGAGTGCATAGCGGCGGTCGCCCTCGCGCAGGCGGCCCAGGGCAAGCCAGCGAATGGCGTTGCGCCAGAATCGCTCGTGGTAGCGGTGCACGTAGCGATAGCGCCAACGCCAGGTGGAGTCGTCCGTGGCCAGGAAGAGGGTTCGACCCGACGGGTGGTAGCCGATCACCAGCAGCGGGTCGCGTTCCGGACCCCCGGTCAGGGGTTGTTGGGGGTGGCGTAGCAGGACCTGGGAACCGGGTTTGGCCCCGGCTACCGGGAAGTACCAGTAGTAGCCCCGCAGGCCCGTGGGCTCCTCCCACAGCTCGCGGTTCATCTCCAGGTCCGGGTGCAGGCGTACGACCTCGTGCGGGTTGCCTGGCGACTCAAGGGTCGGCCGGTGCTCGTTGACCGTGGATCCTTCGAAACCCAAGCCGCTGGTGGGGTCGAGCTTCACCGGCAACAAGCGCGCGAATTCAGTGCCTGCCAAGGCGCGCGGGTTTTCGTACTCGCCCGCGATGACGCCCAGGCCGCCACCACGCTCGACGAACTCGAACAGGGACTGCACGAACTCCTCGCCCTCGGCCGGATCCGGAGAGATCGAATAGGGATTGATGTCACCTAGTAGAACCACGTCGTAGTTGTCGAGGAGTTCGCGGCGCTCTGTGGGCACGCGCGCCAGACGGGGCAGTCCGGGTGAAGCTTCTTGAGGAAATCCCGGGGTGGCGGAGGCCAGATAGATCTGCGCTTCGATCCGTTCGTCCGCCCGGATGAGCAGGTCCTTGAGGAAGCGATACTCGTAGCGTGGGTGGGCTTCCACGTACAGCACCCGGATCTTCTCGCGCGCCACGTGGACCCGTGCGATCAGGGTGTTGTCATCGAGGATGCGTTCTTCGGGTAGAGGGGGCACGCTGACCCGGAATCGGCGCTGGCTGGCATCGCCCTGGCCCGAGCCGGCAGGAGCGACCAGCACGATGCGCTCGCCCGTGTGTTCGAGGTCAATGGTCTCGCTGGCCAGGGTGCGGGCGCCGTCATCTGAGTCGAGTTCCTCCAGCAGGACGCTGGCGCTGCCCAGACCCACACCCCTTCCATGCACGCGCACCACAATCACAACCTCGTCACCCTCCAGTACCGAGGTGGGGGCCTCCACCAGCTCTACCACGAGGTTGCGCTCCGGGCGCGTGTCGCCCACGACAATCGTGTGCACCGGTGCCCCGACCGCGCGCGCCAGGAGGGCGGCCTCTTCAATCAGCGGTCCACCGTTGGAGCGCCCGTCCGAGACCACGATCACGTCCGTCACGTGCCGGCCTCGGTGGGCATTCAGAGCCTGGCCCAGGGCGTCTCCCACGTGCGTGCCACGCCCACGACCGGACAAGTTGTCCAGCTGGGTTACGGGAGACAGCTCTTCATGAAAAGCGTAGAGGCGTGGCTCGTAGCCGCCCGCTTCAAGAAGGCCCAGCACGTTCGTCTCTAGACTGGAACGCGCCACGTCCAGCCGGGTGGCCTCTTTGGGATCAGTACCCACCAGCCCGCGTATGGCGTTCGCGATCTCGGGCTCTCCCTCATAGGCGTCCCGATTGCGCATGCTGGCGGAGTCGTCCACCAAGATCAGAACCTCCGGTGCCTGCACGTTCTCCTGGCTCCGAACCTGCACGGGTCGAAACAGGACGAGCAGGAGCAAGCTCAGGGATACCGTGCGCAGGCCGATCAGGATCTTGCGGATTCCCGCGGGCAGGGACTCGGAGCGGTAGGCGTACCAGGAGGTCAGCAGCACCAAGGGTGCGATCACAAGCACGAGGACCCAAGGTGCGGGGGCTTCAAGTAGCCGCCAACTCTCTTGTAGGGCCTGATCCTTGGACAAGACGGTAGGGGGCAAGTGGAGTGCCGTACTCATGCGGTCATCCTCCTGCGGCGTCCCAATCGAGCACCCCAGACGGACTCCGCCACCAGGAATGCCAGCGCGGCCAGAGCCAGCCAGCGCCAGAGCTCCCCGCGCCTGGGCGCCACTGGCTTGTCCCCGGACGTCCCCCCGTCTGCCTTAGCGAGGGAGAGAGCGGGGTGCAGGCCGTTCAGTGCTGCGGGCGGGATCCGTTCGAGTTCGCTCTCACGCGGATCGAGGGCGATGGCGAGAGGCTCAGCTGGCGCACCTTCCAGTTGCACCTTGTACAAACCGGGCAGGGCTGTATCGGAAGGGGTCAGAGTGGCCAGGCGCCAGCGGCCATCTGCCTGCTGCACGGGCTCCTCGGCCAGGGGGCGGCCCGTTCCGTCGGGGCGCACTAACTGGGGCGAGCGCGGAAAGGCGTGCAGGACAAGGCCCAGTGACTCAGCTGGCCGTGCCTCGCGGGAGCTCTCGTTCCGGCTGCCCGCGTGCACGATCCACTCATGCACCAGGGGTACGAGGGTGTTGGGGGAGGCCGCAATGTCCGTCCATTCGCGCTGGAAGCTGGTCGTCCAGAGGTACACCCGGCCCTGGTCGAAGGCGCGCTCGACCAGCAGGGGGGATTGGCCTTCGTCATCAAGGCGGGCCAGCACCCTGGCATCCTCCAGGGGGCGCGATTCCACGAAGGAATAGATGGGCACCTCGGTGAGTAGAGGCATCCAACGCTCCTCGGCGAAGAAGCTCAGAGCCGGGTGGGTCTCATCGAATTGCGCCACTCGCCAGTAGCGTCCGCGCCGGGAGGTACTTCGCTTTTGCACCAGCTCCGCCGGAAGGAGGCCGGATCCGTCGGCCCCGAACAGGCGCGCATTGGTGCCTTCCAAGTCAGCCAGACGCGAACCCATGGCGAAGATCAGGGAGGCCCCGCTGGCGACCCGTTCGGTCAAGGCTTGAACGGCGAACTCCGGCAGACTGGCCACTCCTGCCAGAACGATGACGTCGTAGTCACGCAGGTCCAGGCTGGAGGCGAGCAGGTCCGCCGGGGCGATCTCGCGGGCAGCGAAGGGAGCGCTGAGGGTGTTGCCCGGCCCGTCCCCTCCTCGCAGGGGTTCGAGGGCCATGAGCAGATAGCCGACACCGTCCTTGTCCAGGTCGGTCGACGGTGCGCCGTTAACCACCAACACTGAAATGGCCGGGGGTACCATGATGACGGCCGCGCGGCGGTCATCCACCGAGAGACGGTCGCCCTCCAATTGAGCCAGGAGCGCCTGGGCTCCAGGGGTCTCGGCCTGGAATGAAAAGAGCGCTTCGGCTCGGCCCAGCGGGGGAATATCCACCTGCGCAACGGGCAGCTTGTTGCCGTTCACGCTCAGGGAGACGCGCTCTGCGGGACGCGGAGACGTTCCGTGGTTGGCGACCTGCACCACCACCTGCACCCTGGCCTTCTCGCCGATGGGTTGGTTCAGGGTGCGTACCGATTGGATGGAGAGGTTGGCCGGGTGGGTGGGGGCCGGCCCGTGGTCCTCCACGATGACATGCACCCCCAACTCCTGGAGCTTGTCCAGGTGCTGCCGTGCCAGGGGTTCACTTCCTGAGCCCTCGGCAGCTTGCTCGCCCTCGAGATTGATGCTGGAGTCTTCCGCGGACAGGGTGCCGCGCAGGCTGGCGAAGAGGTCCTGCTGTAAATCGCATAGGACGCGCACCTGTACGTGGGAGCTACCCGTGCCCGAGGCATCCTCTTCACAGATGGCCAGCACTTTGCCGAGGGTGGCCGCCAGGTCGGCGCGCTCCGCGCCAGGGGAGAGGGTCGGGATCAATGCCAGGGCCTTGCTCGGATCTCCCCAGCCCAGGGCACGCGGGGTGCCGCCCATGACAATCAGCTGCACGCGATCGCCGCGTGGACCATCCAGCTTCTCCAAGAATGACGTGGCTCGGCGCAGGCTGCGCTCGAAGATGGTCTCCACGTCTTCGCGATAGCCCATGGAGGCTGAAGCGTCCACAACCAGTACCACGTCTTGGCGTGCCTCGGTCAAGAGTGCCAGGCCTCCATCCGCTCCGACGAAGGGGCGCGCCACGCACAGGGCGAGCAGCGCAACCACGCCCATGCGCAGGAGCAACAGCAAGAGGTTCTCGAGCTGTACCCTGCGTCGGGTCTTGCGATAGGCGGCGATCACAAAGCGCATGGCGCCCCAGGCGAGGGGCTTGTGGCGCTGCCGGTTGAGCAGGTGGATCAACAGGGGCACGGCCGCCAGGGACGTGCCGATCACGAGTCCGGGATTCACAAAGCCCTCGAACATCTAGCGTCCACCTCCTCGTGCCCGCGCACTGCGTCGGGTCAGGTAGGCGGAGAGCACGGCGTCCAATGGCTTGTCGGTCGTGGTCTGGATCAGATCCACCGACAGGGCGCGCGCCCCCCGGGCCAGCTCCCGGTTGTGGGCCTCGAGTTCCTCCAGGTAGGCCTCGCGGATGGCCTTGGGGTCGATCTTGACTGAACCGGCCCCCTCAAGCCCTTCCAGCTTGAGCAGGGCATCCAGCTCAAAGCTCTTCTCCAGGGGATCGAGGACCTGCACCAGGATCGGCTCGTGTCCCTGGTGGACCAGTCGCCGGACCCCTTCGAGGATGGTCTGCACCTCGTCGAAGAAGTCGCTGAAGATCATCGTGATGCCCCGGCGCCTGAGGCGTGGGGCCAGAGCGTGTAGCACTTCGCCGATGGCCGTGGGGCCTGCGGGCGCGCTGTCTTCCAGAGTCTTCAGGATGGCCACTTCCTGGGCCGTCCCGTTGCCCGGGGGTACCTTGCTGCGGTGACCTTCGTCGAACACCACCAACCCCGCGGTGTCCCGGGCACCGATCACCAGGTGGCTGAGGGCGGCTACAGCCCAGCGGGCATAGTCAAATTTGCTCCAGTCGAGTGAGCGGAATGCCATGGACTCGGAGGCATCCAACAGGAGGTTGCAGGCGAGGTTCGTCTCCTCTACGTACTCCTTGACAACCAGTCGTTCGGACCGGGCGTACACCTTCCAGTCGATGCGTCGCACCTCGTCGCCGGGAGCGTAGGCACGATGTTGGGCGAACTCCACCGAGCTCCCCCGGTGCGGGGAGCGGTGAGTTCCGGCCAGGGTGCCCTCCACGACCTTGCGCGCTACCAGGCTCAAGCTGGAGAGGCGGTCGAGGATTGCCGGATCGAGTCCTGCGAATTGGGAAGCCATCGAAGGCGAGGTCTCAGCCAGCGGCCTCGCTTAGTCCGGGCAGTCCTTTGCCGACGTCTGCCCCAGGTTGGATGTGCTCCAACAAGCGATCAATGATGGCGTCGGAGTCCACCCCCTCCGCCTGCGCCGTGAAGTTGACCAGGATGCGGTGGCGCAGCACGGGATGGGCCAGAGCGCGCACGTCTTCCGTGGAGACGTGGCTGCGGCCCTGCAGGGCGGCGTGGGCCTTGGCCCCCAGGATTAGGTATTGGCTGGCGCGCGGGCCGGCGCCCCAGGTGACGTATTGGTCGATGAAGTCCAAGGACTCTTCGCCTCCCACACGCGAGCTGCGCGTCAGGGCCAGGGCGTAGTCGTAGACGGCGTCCGCAACGGGCACTTCGCGCACGGCGGCCTGCAGCTCATGCAGCACCTCACCGTCAAGGATGCCCTGAATCTGCTCACCCGCTCCGCCCGTTGTGCGTCTCAGGATCTCGCGCTCCTCGTCCGCGTTGGGGTAGCCCACCTTCACCATGAACATGAAACGGTCCAGCTGGGCTTCGGGCAGTGGATAGGTGCCCTCCTGTTCAATCGGGTTTTGGGTGGCGAGCACGAAGAACGGGTCCGGCAGAGGGTGAGTAGTGCCTCCAGAAGTGACCTGGCGTTCCACCATCGCCTCCAACAGGGCTGCCTGAGTCTTGGGGGGCGTGCGGTTGATCTCGTCCGCGAGCAGGACGCTGCAGAACAGAGGCCCCGGCGCAAAACGGAATGAACGCTCGCCACCCTCCGGGTCAATGTGCAGGAGCTCCGTGCCCGTGATGTCCGAGGGCATCAGGTCGGGGGTGAACTGGATGCGGTTGAAAGCCAGCTTCATGGTCTGGGCGAGGCTTGAGATCATCAGGGTCTTGGCCAGCCCCGGAACACCCACCAGCAGGCAGTGCCCACGGGTCAAGATAGCCAACAGGAGCTGATCGATGACCTCGTCCTGGCCGACGATCACGCGCTGCAGTTCGGTTTTCATTTGCGCGTGGGTTGCGCGCAGTCGCTCGAGGGAGGCTTCAGACATGGGGTGGTTGAGAGGGGGTGAGGATGGTCTTTTCGGGTCGTCCTGGAGTCCTACCTTAGTCCATAGACGCCCTGTGAGTCGCAGTCCCTTTCTGGTCACCTCATTCATTTGGGCGTCCGGTTTGAGTCAAACCGCTCTTGTCCCGGTCTTGGCCTCTGGCCTAGAGCCGGTGGACCCGGGGTGAGGCCTTGCATGATTCTCTCCGAGACGGTCGATTGTGCAGATTTCCGATGGAGGGCGGCGGGCGCTGCGCTGGACCGCAGAAAATGGCCCTTGGCCTGCGATCTCGGCGTCCGAGCTCTTGTTTCCCGTCGTCGGCGCCCACGGACAAGCCGCCACGAAGGGCTGGCCATGAGCCGAAAGGGGCGACAGAGGCCTCCTGGGGGAATATACAGCGTGTTTTGGGAGGAGTAGACTGTTCCGCCGATTAGTGACCGGGTCGTATTGTCCAAGTCACGCAAAGGAGAACCCACATGAACCTTGTTTCCGAGAGTATTCAGTCGGAGTCCCGCATCCCCGCCGAATTTGCGTTCTGTGATTTTGACGAAGAATCACATGTCACCCTCGCGGGCAACAGGAATCCCCACCTCGCCTGGTCGGACGTCCCCGAAGGAACAAAGTCGTTTGCTCTTGTTTGCCACGACCCCGACGTTCCGAGCCAGGGCGATGACGTGAATCAGGAAGGTCGGGAGGTTCCCGCGGATCTGCCGCGGGTGGACTTCTTCCACTGGACTCTGGTGGACATCGCCGCCTCTTGCAGATCGATCAAGGCTGGCGCGTACTCGGACGGAGTGACCCCGCGTGGAAAAGAAGGTCCTGCCGGACCCGAAGCCACGCGCCAGGGAGTCAACGACTACACCGGCTGGTTCGCTGGCGACGCTGACATGTGTGGAGACTACTTCGGGTACGACGGTCCTTGCCCTCCCTGGAACGACACCCTCGTGCATCACTACCACTTCACTCTCTACGCTCTCGACGTCGAGACGTGCGCGGTTGACGGGGCCTTTGCAGGCGCGGACGTCTTGCCGGCACTCAATGGGCACATCTTGGCCGAGGCATCCATCGTCGGCACCTACACACTCAACCCGCAGGTTGTGTAGAGGGCGCTGATTCACATCCCGTGAATTCAGACCAAACCTACCTGGGTTGGCCAGCTTCTCTTAAGTTGGTCTGCGGATCCAACGTTTGCAGCCCCCTCCCTTTCGGCTCCATTCGCGGAGGGGTCGGATGGTGAGCGAATCGCAACTCTACGCCGATGCGTGGAAGGCCTCTCCCTTGGCCATTCTGACCCTCGATGAAGAGGGTGTTATCTTCTCTGCGAACCCCGCAGCCGTCCTCATCTTCTCCATGGAAGAGAGTGGCTTGAAGAATGCCCCGCTCACCCGCTTCGTGCACCGACTTGACGGTGGAGCGCTGCAGGCCATGCTCGATGAGGTGCGGGGTGGAGAGATCCCCAATCGCCAGGAGATTCGTTTCGATACGCCCCGTCGTGGAGAATTCGTCACCGGCGTGAGTCTGGCGCCAACTCCTGATCGTCAGGGCAGATCCGTTGCCGTGATCCGGGACTTGAGCAAGGAGAAGGCCTTCAGGCCGCAACTCTTGCATACCGAGCGCATGGCAACGATGGGCTCCATCGCGTCCGTTGTGGCCCATGAACTCAATAATGCCCTCGCCGGTGCCCTGGGCTGCCTCGATGAGGCCGAGCCAAGCGCTTCGGACTATGAAGACCTGATCGGAACGGCCAAGAGCGAGTTGCTACGCGCTTCCGAAATCGTGAAGGACCTGAAGGAGTACGCGCGGGTCGACGATGATCTGTCCGACAACATTGACATCTCCGAGCTCTGCCACAAGTTCGCCCGGCTGCACAAGTTCCACTCGAGCAAGGTGAAGTTGACTCTGGACATCGCCGAGCGTTTACCCATTGTCCGGGGCAACTCGAATCAGTTGATCCAGGCACTCTTGAATCTGGTGCTCAACGCCGAATACGCATCGACGACCGCGGGCCTCGAAAATGAACCGCATGTAGAGGTGTCTGCCAAGTATCATGCGGACGTCATCCAACTGGACGTTGTCGACCACGGCCCGGGAATCCCCATGGACAAGCGGGGCGGGATCTTCGACCCGTTCTATTCGACCAAGCCGGTGGGAGAGGGCACGGGACTCGGGTTGACGGTGGTCCAGGCCATTGCGGCGGCACATGGTGGCCGAGTCGAAATCCTCGACACAGAAGGCGGAGGAGCGACCTTCCGCATCGTGCTTCCGGCAATTGAAATCAGCCGGCGGCCTGAGGTACAAGGGCCGAGGCGGGCGGTCTCCTCCGCCGATCTTGCGGGAGTTCGGATTCTCATTGCAGAAGATGAGGAGTCCATTCGGTGCTTTCTTGAGCGAGCCTTCAAGCGCATGGGTGCTGACGCGGTCCTTGTTGAAGATGCTACCCAAGCGATCGAAGTTGCCCGCAGTGACGACTTCGATCTGCTGCTTCTCGACGTGAGGATGCCGGGTGGCGGTGGGGTGGAGGCCTATCAGCGGATCCGCGAGATGAAGCCCGAGCTCGCGCAGAGAACGGTGTTCATGACTGGCGAGCTGTCCGTGGAGATGAGCGCGGTCGTGGGGCAGGACTACGCAGGTGTCCTGCAAAAACCCTTCATGCTAGAGGAGTTGGTGGAGGTCATGCAGGATGCACGTGAGATCGGAGGTTCAGAGAACTCTCGCTCCTAGCTAGCCCTGGACTCGCGCCCAGAGCTTCAGGCAATCCTGTTCCGGTCAGCGCGCGCGGAAGACCCACAGGGTGTCCCTTCCCGTGACGGCAACGATGCCGCCCCGTGCCACAACGCGTCCACCCGCGCCAGCTCCAAGGGGCTGCATGCGGCCAACCGCCATCAGGTAGCACTCCCGCGTGCGATCAAACAGATAGAGCCCACGGTCTGATGTGACCAGAACGCGCTCGGCAGACGTCAAAGCGGGACCCTCGAACAGCTCTCCAGCGCCCAGGTACAGGGAGGAGCGCAGACCATGCTCTGGGTCCAGCGTCCGTAGCGCTTGGTGGCGGCCATCGCGACCCAGGAAGAGCCATCCACCCTGTGCATCTCCTGCTGCCAGATCGATCAAGGTGCCCTTGCTTTGGGGCACGCTGGTGAAGAGTGGGAAGTCGGGCCCGGGCCGTAGGGTCAAGGCGTAGGCGTGGGTTGAGTCCAAAGGCGCGACCAACACTGCCCCGGGGCCACCGACCGACTCTGTGACCAGGGGCCGCCGCGATCCCGGCCAACCGGCCTCGCCCACCTCACGCCGCTGAGTGCGCACGCTCCACAGGTGACGACCATCCAGGGCCTCGAAGGCGCACATCAGGCCCATGTTGGTTCCTGCAATCAGTACCCCTCCCGCCAGAGACAGGGGCATGCCGGTCGTGGGCACCACTCCGATGGCGCTGCCGGGCTGGCGCAGGTCGGCGGGGCGTGTGAGGGGCCTCGACCAGATCAGGCCCCCGGTCTCCAGGTCCAAGGCGAAGAGCATCACGTCGGCGCTCTTCAACGCGCCGCCTTCATCCGGGTGGGGGAGTCCTCTGGCCTGGACGAATACGCGACCCTCCCCGGTGATGGGTCCGGGTTGGAATTCGAAGCGCCCCGGCGTTCCCATAGCCTCGTTCCAGGGCAGCGTGGCGCGGCCCGGCCGCACCAAGCCTTCTTGGGAGAGACGCCATCCCAAGCGCAACTGTCCGCCGGGGCCCAGGATCAGGCAGGCCAGGTGGTTCCCGTTGGCGGAGAGGGGAATGTTGCCCACGGTGCGACCAGCTCGACCGCGATCCACCACCAGTACGGCGTGCATTCCTTCGGTGCATGGCAAGAGGGGCCAGCCTCCGGACGAGGGCAGGGCGAAGGGGCGCACGGGAGGTACCGTGAGCAGGTCCTCATACTGGTGTCGGCGCGTCCTATCTCCGCCTGCTCCGCTGAGCACGTCGGGACGGAAGAGGGCCAGGCCGCGGGGACTTTGTACCAGTAGCGAGCCGTCTTCAAAGAAGGCCGCTCCCGGGGCGACCCGTCGGCCCAAGGGCACCGGTCTGACATCGGGGGACATGGTGTAGGCGCTCTCCAGGCGTACGGCGAGGGTGGCCTCGAGCTCGGTCGCTTCTTCCCAGGGCGCTGAACCCTCATCCCGGCTCACGGCCAGAGACGCCAGGAGGGCCTCGCGCTGATCGAGGCCCGCGTCCAGGTCGTCCATGGGGGAACGGCCTCTGGGCTGGGCGTTCGCATGCCGGCGCGCGCGCCGCAGCCAGGTGCGAACGTCCTCCAGGCGGCCCCCCTCTAGGCTGAAGTCAGCCAGGCGCAGGGCGGCTAGGGCGGCCGCCCGGGTCAGGGGCATGTCTCGCTCGATGCGGGCCAGGCGGGCGGGACTGTAGGGCGTCGCGCTCAGCAGAGTTTTGGCCTCGGGTTCGAGCCGTTCCTGCCAGAGCTCGAGCTCTCCTTCGGGGATGGAGAGCAGCCGGCGTAGCACCGCCTCGCTCACCCCTTCGGACCGCCGGGCGTGGGTGGAGTGGGGGTCGGGCCAAGGCCCCTTGACGTCTGATCCGGGCGGAGCCAGAAGCACCGAGTCGCCGGTGGAGGAATCCACGAGAGCGGCGCGCCAGCCTTCGAAGGCTTGGGTGCGGTCCAGGTCTCGTTGGGCTCCGCCAGCGATCGCCCGCATCCATGCCCGGTCGCCCCTTTCAAGAGCCGCCTGGGCGGATGGCGAGCGGAACAGGTGGGTGTCGTTGCGCAGCGGACCTTCGCCCAGTGACCCTTGGTCCGTCAGGGTCTCCTGAGCCGTAGCCGCCCCGGCAATGTGTGTGCCCAGGACAAGGACCACGAGTGCGGCCACGCGCTTGCAGCGCAGCGCGGGAGTCATGGCGCCTAGCGGCCCTGGTTCAAGGCGCGCTGGTAGCGAGCGACGAACATCGGATCTTCCCAGGCCTGCTTCTGCATCTCCAGGGAGTCGTGCTCTGTGCGTGTGATCTGGAAGCGCTCATTCACTTGGGGCGCAAGTGCGTTCAGTTCGCTGTGCCTCTTCAGGGCAGGTCGCAGTCCCAGCACCAGGATCTGCGCCAGGAGCAGCGCGGGGATCCAAACCGGCGCCCAATGCAGAGCCGAACGCCACACGCCTCGCACGGCCTCGGGGGCTGCATGGCTCGTTGAAGATGTGAGAGGGTTTTGGGCCATGGACTAGCTGGCAGTGGGCAGGTTGCGCGAGCCGTAGCGGGCGCTCGCTCCAAGCTCCTCGTGGATGCGCAGGAGGCGGTTGTACTTGGCCACCCGATCGCTGCGGCAGGGGGCACCGGTCTTGATCTGGCCCGTGGCCATCGCCACCGCGAGGTCGGCGATGGTGGTGTCTTCGGTTTCTCCAGAGCGGTGACTCATGACGCAGTTCAGGCCCTGGCGGTGGGCCAGGGCGATGGTCTCCAGGGTCTCGGTCAGGGTGCCTATCTGGTTGACCTTGATCAGGATGGCGTTGGCGGCTTGCTTGTCGATGCCCTCGCGCAGGCGCTCGACGTTGGTGACGAAGAGGTCATCGCCCACGATCTGAACCTGGTCGCCGATCGCAGCCGTCACCGTCTGCCAGCCGGCCCAGTCGTCTTGGTCGTGGGTGTCCTCGATAGAGAAGATCGGGTATTTCTCGCAGAGTCCGGCGTAGTAGTTGGACAATTCCTGTGACGAGTGCGCCTTGCCGTCGAGGGTATAGACGCCGTCCTTGTAGAACTCGCTGCTGGCGGCGTCGATGGCGATACGGATGTCCTGGCCCGGGAGGAGCCCGGTTTTCTCGACCGCCTCCAGAATCAAGGTGATCGCCTCCTCATTGGAGGCCAGGTTCGGAGCGAACCCGCCCTCGTCCCCAACGGCGGTGTTGAGCCCACGCGCCCGGCAGACGGACTTGAGGGCGTGGAAGACCTCGACCCCCATACGCAGGCCTTCCGGCAGGGAGGTCGCCCCGAAGGGCATGATCATGAACTCCTGCAGGTCCACGTTGTTATCCGCGTGCTCCCCTCCGTTGAGGATGTTCATCATGGGCACCGGCAGGACGTGGGCTGCTGAGCCCCCAACGTAGCGATAGAGGGGCAAGCCACACTCATCTGCTGCAGCCTTGGCCGCGGCTAGGCTGACCCCGAGGATCGCGTTGGCTCCCAAGCGCGACTTGTTTGCCGTCCCATCGAGGGCGATCATCCGCCGGTCGAGGTCCCCCTGATCGAGGGCCTCGACGCCACCCAGCTCGAGGGCGATGTCCTCGTTGACTGAGCGCACGGCCTTGAGTACGCCCTTGCCGCCGTAGCGACCCTCGCCATCGCGCAACTCGTGGGCTTCATGGATGCCTGTGGAGGCACCGGAGGGCACAGCTGCCCGGCCCATGGCTCCGCTGGCCAACTCGACGTCGACCTCGATGGTCGGGTTCCCGCGGGAGTCCAAGATCTCCCGCCCGTGGATGTGGACGATTTCACTCATGAGGGGAGGGATGGTACCGCACCCGTGGCGCGCCGTACCAGTCCCACCCGTTATCCACCCCGCATTACTTCAGCGCTTGAACGCCGGGTGGCTGCCGTCACCGTTGGAGGCGACGTAGGCCAGCAGATCGAGGATCTCCTCGTGGCTCAAGGTGACCAGCAGGCCCGTTGGCATGGGGGAGGTGTCGAGGGGAGAGCTGGTGACGATCTCCTCGAGATCGAAGGTCACGACCGCGTCGGGCTCCAGAAGAGACTCGGCAATGGTCAAGGAGTCGTCGTCGCGCTCAACGATCTGGCCGTGATACTCGCTACCGTCGCTCAACTCGAAATAGTGCAGGCGGTGCTCTTCCTTGATAAGTGCCGAGGGCTCGAGGATCTGGCGCAGGAGCCTGGACCCCGGAAACTGGCTGCCCGCCAGGGACAGGTCCGCGCCGACTTTTCCGCCCCGGCCTTCCATGTTGTGGCAGGTCGAGCAGGTCGCCACCTCGAACATCTCTCGTCCGCGTTCAAAGTTGCGACCCTGCAGTGGTTCCTGCATAGCCAACTCAAAGTCCGCCATCTCCCAGAACTTGACGAAGGGGCGTGAGACGGTCGCTGCGCCTCCTTGGAGTTCATCGGGCGAGTAGAATCCGACCTTGCCTTGGGTCGTGACTCGCACCTGCTCGACCCTCTCGGCCGTAATGGGCCCGGCGTGATTGCCGAAGGAGTTGCGTACGTAGGTGAGCACGGCCGCGATGTCCCCGTTGCTCAGCATGTCGCCGAAGGGCGTCATCGGCACGAGGCCCGGATAGGACCTGCCCATGACCTCCATCGGCCCGAGCAGTCCATTGAGCGTCAGCTTGATCATCCGCTCTTCATCTTCGATGACCCAAGGTGAATGGGCCAGGGGCGGGAATCCGGCCGCGGGTAGGCCCAGGCCATCGGGTTGGTGGCAGGTCGAGCAGTGCCCATCGAGCGAGTAGATCTCCGCGCCGCGCAGGTACTGTTCGTGGTCGGCGGCGGCTAGGTGCTCGGGAATTCGCACGACGACCACTTCCTTGAGGGTCTGCCCGGATAGGTGGGCTTGGGCCGTCTTGAATGGCGCGTTCAACCACGGGTCGCCCAGGGGTCCGGCGTCTTCCGCAATGCTCACCTCAAGGGTCGCTACCGACGCGTCCTTCTTGAAGAACTCAAACTGCGCCCCGTTGAAACGGGATTCGAATCCCGGGCGGTTCCAGATCGTGATGGCTTCGATGGCAACAGGCGGGTCCATGTGAACCTCGATCCACGGGTTGGCCTGGAAGGCTGTGTGGCTGAAGTTCGAGCGCTCGCCGTCCACAAGGTTCGAAATGGGGTAGGTCCCACCGTTGTATTCAGAGGACTGGGTGAGCGAGGCCTTACCAGCGACGTTTGCGCCCCCCGAGGTGATCTCCATCTCCGCCAGGTTGATGACGCGGTTGTTGCCGGGGACCGTCATGCGGAAGGAGTTGACCAGGCCGGCGGTCAGGGTCGGGTGATGGATCCTGATCCGTCTCCCACTGTTCTCAACGGTGACGTGCTGCGTGGCCGCGGGCTCAGGCTTGGGCGGGTAGGAGGCTTCTACGGCTGCGATGACGCCGAGGCCCTCTTCGCGTCCGAGCCAGGAACCCGCCGTGATGGCTTCCATCTTGACGCGTCCGTGGGGGTCGCCGGCCGCTTGGGTCAGGAGGCTCGCCTGATCCGGCACGCGATGGCCGTTGTAGCGCAGGACGCGCACGGCCGCCGCGCGAGCGCGATGGTCTTCGGCGGACAGAAGGGTGCGCAAGAGGCCGTCATCGGCCCGGTCGCAGCCCCAGGTTACCCACAGGGCCTCAAGCAGATTGTGCTCGTACTGCGCGTCTGCGGGATTGAGCCCGGCTATCCACGTATCGACGGCGTCCAGAACCTCAGCGGTGTCTCGTCCGCGCAGCTCGCGGCGGGAGCGGTAGCGCGAGCGATACTCGTGCAATTTCAGGTTCTCAAGCAGCGTCTCGATGGGGGCGCCGTGGACGAGGGCCGGCTCGACCAGGGGGCGGCTCGGGTAGGTGATGCGGTAGATCCGTCCGTGGTCGTGGTCGCGGTGCGGGTCGCGAATGTTGTGCTGCATGTGCCCGATCAGGGGGTTGTGCCAGTCGACGAGGTAGAGGGAGCCGTCCGGCGCGACTTCAACGTCTACCGGCCTATAGTTGCCGTCCGTGGACTTCGTCAGGTCCTGGCGCCAGGTCGTTTCGAAGCCCGCGCCATCCTCGGTCACCTTGTGCTGCTTGGTGCCCAGGAACCCGATGGTGTTGTTCAGGAGCATGTCCCCCTGCACGTCGTCGGGGAAGTGACGGCTGATGAGGAACTCGATGCCCGAGGTGGGGCGCACCCGGTGGTCGGGTTCGATCAGGTTCTTGCTCCCCGGCGTGGCGACGCCGTAGCGGGGCTTGACGGACCCGGGCAGCATCCACTCGGTGGTGGGGCCGGACGTGTGCAGGAAGAAGTGCTGGCCCCAGTCATCGAAGGCCACGCCCCAGGGGTTGGGGATCGAGAGCTGAGCGTGGCGCTCGAGGTGGCGCCGCTGGGGTGCGAAGCGGTAGAAGCCGCCATTGGTTCCCCGGACTACCCCGTAGGGTGTCTCGACGTTGGTGCGCAGGAACGTGCCCTCGCACATCATGATGGCCCCGGAGGGATCCGCGCAGTACGCACCGATGGCGTGGTGGGTGTCGTGGTCGTCGAAGCCGCTGAAGATAATCTCCCGCTTGTCCGCGTGGTCGTCGCCATCCGTGTCCGACAGGAGCACGAGGTTGACGCCCTGGGAGAGGTAGACGCCCTCGGGCGCGAACTCGAATCCCATGGGCAGGTGCAAGCCGTCGGCCCAGATGGTCTGCTTGTCCGCCTTGCCGTCGCCGTCGGTGTCCTCGAGGATCAACAGCTTGTCGTCAGGCCTGGGGTCGCCGGGTCGGTAGTGCGGATAGCTGGGCATGGTCGCAATCCACAGCCGCCCCCTGTTGTCGAAGGACATCTGGACAGGGTTGGCCAGATCGGGGAACTCGACCTCGGTGGCCCACTGCTCGATCTTGTAGCCCTCGGGAACCTCGATGGAGGCCAGGGCCTTGCCGCCTTCCAAGAACTTAAGGGGTCCATTCTTGCCACTCGGCTTGTAGTTCGTCTCCACGGGCGGCAGTTGGGCGGTGGCCGCGTCATGGGCGGCCAGGTCCAGGGTCTCGCCGTGGGTCGCTGCCCAGATCGCGCCGTCACGGATGACCGTCATCTCACGGATCTTCTCGATCTCGAAAGGGTAGTTGGCTGGGCCGAAGGGGTTGTAGCGCCGCCCAAAGACGTGCACGCCGTTGGGGACCTTGAAGTCGTTGGTCCAAAACCAGTTCTTCTCCAGGACGGCGGCGTGGATGAGCTCG
This sequence comes from Planctomycetota bacterium, assembly GCA_012959525.1. GTDB lineage: Bacteria > Planctomycetota > UBA1135 > UBA1135. Next base: position 15,134 of record DUDB01000047.1, on the reverse strand, counting down.
GTGTTGCTGGCGGCCAGCATGGCGACCTCAAGTGGCGCGCCGAACAGATTGTTGAGCAGGTGTTCAGCCAGCCTTGAGTAGCCCGTCTCATTCAGAAGCGCACCATCACCGGTCAACGGGCGACGAGATTCTTCGTACCACTCGAGCGAGGCATTGAAACAGTTGACGAAGAGCACATCATTCTGCGTCGCCACCGACTCCATCACGGATGCGTAGGCCGCCAGGTTGGCATTCTCGCGCTTGCCGTCGGGAACTCCCATGGAGCCGGATCGATCTTCGAAGGCCGTGGGGGAGACGAGCGCCAGCTGTGGAGGCGTCTCGGTGCCGTAGGCTTGAGCCTTGGTGTGCTTCAGGAAGGCGTCGAGTTCGGCGCTGAAGTTGGCCAGCCCCTCAAGCCCCTCGAAGGACTCTGCGAACCCGAAGAAGCAGATCAGCACATCGGGCTTGAGGTGTCCGAGCCACTCCTCGTCCGTCCAGAAGTGGCCGACCCCATTGGCCGTGTTGCCCTCTGAGTACGGAGCATGGAAGTCTCCGGCCCCCGGAAATCCGAGCTGGTTGGCACGCCCGGAGTGGGGCCGGAAGCTGGGCGTGTTGCCTTCGTCGCACATGTTGCGCACGACCAGCTGGTGCGCGGGATAGCGCACGTGCAGTCCAGTCTCGAAGGGACCGTAGTGCTGCATCCGCGACCCGAGTCCGCCGCCCATGAGGACGACCCTCGAGTTGGGTTCAAGTCGCAGTAATCCTTGCTGCTGAGCCGGGGCCTGGGCCGAGAGGGATGGGAGGAGGAGGAGGGCCAGGGCCGATTGCTTCAGGGTCATGATGGGACGTCTTGATTGCAGGTGGGGGAACCGCGCCGCCTACCGTACACTCCCCCCACCTTTCCCATGAAGCACGTCTCCGTACTACCCAACATTCTGACCCTGGCCAATGCCGGCTGTGGTCTCTTGGCGATCTCCAAGGCGATAGACGCCTTGGCCTCCGGGGACCCCGCCCGTTTTGCCAGCCTGCTAGAGATGAGTTGTTGGCTGGTGTTGATCGCCGGCGTCCTGGATGGGCTGGATGGACGCATCGCTCGCATGACGGACAGCTTCAGCGACTTCGGGGCCCAACTCGACTCCTTCGCCGATGCCATCACTTTCGGAGTGGCGCCGGCCATGGTGGCCAAGGTCCTCTTGGAGGGGGACGGTGGTCTGGTACACCCGCGCGTGCACTTCCTGGCGGCGGCCGCCTTCGCCCTCATGGCCGTCCTGAGACTGGCGCGCTTCAATCTGGAGTCCGATCACGAGGAGGAGTCCCACCAGGGCTTTCGCGGCCTGCCTTCCCCCGCTGCCGCGGGGACCATCGTGGCGATGATCCTCATGTACCTTTCCCTGGGCGGGGGGATCGAGGTGGCGTCGGGCGAGGCGACCCCCGTTGGAAAGGGCGTTCAATACCTTCCCGGTTGGCTGAGGGATGGCCTGGCGGACTCGCTCTTGCCCGCCATCCTCCTGGCGCTGCCCGCCATCGGTCTGCTCATGGTCAGCCGCATTCCCTACCGGCACATGGCCACCTACTTCGGAGGCCAGCGAACCCGCTTCCCGGTGCTGGTCAAGGTGGTGTTCATCTCGGGCGGGCTCTACCTCGCTCCCGTCCCCGTCCTGCTTGGCGCGGGCGTGCTCTACATCGGCAGCGGCCTGCTCACGTACGCGCGCAAGAGCAGCGAGTCCAAGAGCTGAAGTCCACCCCATGAGTCAGAAGCGAGTGACCGCCGCCATCGCCCTCGGCTCCAACCTGGGGGATCGGGAGAAATACCTACGAGGTGCCCTGACGCGCCTCGAACGCACTCCAGGGGTCGTGGTCCTGCGCCGCTCCACCTGGCATGAGACACAGCCCGTGGGAGGCCCCCCGGGGCAGGGCTCCTACTTGAATGGCGCGGCTCTGTTGGAGACGACACTGGACGCCCACGCACTGCTCGCTGTGCTGCAGGCCATCGAGCTCAAGGCCGGCCGCGAGCGCGGCGTGCAAGACGCTGCCCGCACCCTGGATCTCGACCTGCTCTGGTTTGGAGCGGAGTCGCGGAACACATCTGAGCTCACTCTGCCGCACCCGCGTCTGCACGAGCGGACGTTTGTTCTGGCCCCCCTTGCCGAGCTGGTCCCGGACCATCCTCTGGCCTGTGGGCAGACGGTGGCCCAGCAATTGGAGGCTCTGACGGAATCGAGCTCCTGAGTGCGGGCGAGAGTCAAACCTATGGAACTCCTCCACGATCCTGCAGCGGCCAAGGCTTGGTGCGAAGACGCCCGCAGTCGGGGCCATGAGCTGGGCCTTGCGCCGACGATGGGGGCCCTGCACGCAGGGCATCTCTCGTTGATACGCCGCTCGGCCGAGGAGAACGCGCGCACGGTGGTCAGCGTGTTCGTCAACCCTCTGCAGTTCGACGAGGCCGCGGACTTCGAGTCCTACCCCCAAGACCTTGACGAGGATGCGAGGTTGGCGGGCGAGGCCGGCGCCGACCTCGTCTTCAGCGGGCGGCTCGACCAGTTTTTCGAGGGCGAGTTGGACGCCGCGGGTGAGCTGCGCGCCGAGCACCTGCGTGATCCCGGTCCCGACGCGCTCGGTCTGGAGGGGGATCACCGCGCAGGTCACTTTGCTGGAGTGGCGACCATCGTTGCGCGCCTCTATCGCTTCGTCACTCCGACCCGGGCCTACTTCGGAGCCAAGGACTATCAGCAGAGTCTTGTCGTGCGCAGTTGCTGTGACGGCAAGGGTCGCCCCGACGTGATCGTCTGCCCTACCCTAAGGGAGAGTTCAGGCCTTGCGATGTCCTCCCGCAACCAGAGGCTGAAGGGGGCCGAGCGCGAGCACGCGTTGCACCTGGTCACCGCCCTGCGCGCCGCCCACGGGGCCTGGGAAGCCGGCGCGCGGGACACTGCTGAGCTGGAAGGCATCCTCGCCGCAAGCTTGGCGCACGGCGTCGACGCGGGAGAGTTGGACGTGGAGTACGCGGCCGTTCGCGATCCCGAGCACTGGAGCGCCCCCCGACCTGACGGGCCCCTCACCTCCGCTGTGGCGCTTGTGGCCGCGCGCGTGGGTGCGGTACGCCTGATCGACAACGTCCGCCTGGATCAGGCTCCCTTCGGTGGCGGAGGTGTCCGGTGAGTGCCGCTCGCAATTCCTACACCGCCTTGGCGCCGGCCAAGGTCAACCTGACCCTGGAGGTTCTGGGTCGCCGGCCGGACGGCTTTCACGAGCTGCGCACTGTCCTCCTGGCCCTGGACCTGTGCGATCGCGTGCAGGTGCGCTGTGACTCGCGGCAGGAGTCGCCCGTGCAGTTGCGTGTAACGGGGCCCGCAGCCAGCGAGGACATTCCCGCTGACGATCGCAATCTTGTTTACCGGGCCGCGCAGCTGGCTCTGGCCCGTCTCGCTGACGTGGGTGCCGCACCTCTGCCACCTCTGTGCATTGAATTGGAGAAGCATGTCCCCAGCCAGGCCGGTCTCGGTGGAGGCAGCTCCGATGCGGCCGCCACTCTGCGCGCGGTGCAGGCCATCGCTGGCCGCGACCTGGGCCGCGAGTGGCGCACGGAGACCCTGGCCGAGCTGGGTTCGGACTGCGTCTTCTTCGACGCGGGTGCGGTGGTCGCCCTGTGCGAGGGCCGGGGTGAGAGGGTGCGCGCTCTGCCGACCCCGCATCAATGGAACGTGGCCCTCGTCGTGCCCGAGGTCACCTGCAGAACGGCTGAGGTGTTTGGCCGTGTGCCGTCGGACCCCGTTTTATCGAACGTCTCCAGATCACACACGGATCTCTTGGCCCAGGATCCCGGCGCCGCCCGCGACTCGCTGTTCAACGACCTTGAACCCGCTGCGCGGGAGGTTGAGCCGCTGCTGGGTGCCTGGTCGGATCTCCTGAGCGAGGGAGGTCTCGACCACTACCGCTTGACGGGCAGCGGTTCGAGTCTCTTCGGCCTGTACGCCGACCCGGAGGAAGCCCAATGGGATTTGGCCGCCGTATCCCACCTTGCCTCGGAACGAGGCCTTGGAGTGCGACTGGCCTGTTGCGTGCCGTGCTGGAACGGGAAGGATGAGTCGCCCGGAAAGTGATCGATGGTCAAGCTGATCGTGCTTACGGTCGGCCTAGGGGCCAAGTTCTCGCAGGTGCGGCCTTCACCTTTCCACCGCGGTGAGCAGCTTGAGAAACTCGCCCAAGGATTTAGCGCTTCTGCGCCACTATCTGGAAGTTCGACTTGAGATTAGGGAGAGTGCGATATGTTCGCTCTCGGAGTCTCGAGACTCTCCCCTGCTTGGGCTTCAACTCGCCCTGGGAGCAAACGACGTCGAACCCGTAGCGGTCTTCGAGCAGGGCGGAGAGCCTCGCAGGATTGAAGAAGAAGAGGTGGTGCCAACATGCATAGTGCTTGCCCCTTCGTTCCTTGAGCCTCAAGCGTCCAGCTAGCGTCTTCAGCTGGTTTGTGATGGAGGCTATGTTGGGGGCGGCGACCCAGAAGATGCCCGTGGGGCTGAGGAGTTCGTGTGTCTTTCGAATGAACGCTCCCGGGTCGAGGGGGTGCTCCAGTACGTGGTTCATGTACACGCATTCGTAGGTGGATTCCGCTGGGTCCAGCTCCAGAAAATCACCCACCTTCACGGGGCAGCCCGTGCGCTCTTTGGTCTTGGCGGCCCGAGTCTCGTCAATCTCAAGACCCTCTACCTCCCATCCTCGCCTGCGTGCCGCAAGGAGGTCCCCTCCACCCCCGCAGCCCACCGACAGGACACGCCCTGGGGATATGAACTGCTCAATAAGGCCAAAGTTGTAGTCGTGCCGGGAGTTGCTCGGGACGTTTCGCTCCTTTCCGGGCAACTCCCGCTCCCCTGAGGGCTTGGCATCGACTACAGCGGTTTCGACCTTCCGGTCCGCGCGGCTGCGGCCATCGTAGTCCGAGTAGAGACTGTTCAACTGGGCCTCGGTCGGCTGGGGATTGGAGAAGCAGACTCCGCAGTCAATGCAGCGTGAAATCTCCGTGTCCCTGTAGTCTCTGTCGAACCAGCGCAGTTTATGTGAACCACACAAGCGACACCGATCGAGAAGGAGGGAGTGCGGGTTGCTGGAATTCACGGTTTGGTTTGCGGAAGCAAGGCAAGGCCGAAGCTGGCTTTCTGAAAGTTCTGCGAGGCAATCGTGATGGCGTTGAACATCATCAAGAGGAAGTTGGGCTCAACCACGGTAAGTTATCTAGACTAGCTCTGCTCAGTGCAAGGGCCCTTCGGGCATTGGCACGGACACGTATCTCAACGCCTTGGCCGTCAGTTGAACACGATGACGTCAAGTAACAGACACAATCGGAAACGTCCTGGTGTAGAAAGGCGTCGGGATCCCGAGGGCGTTCGCCTGCGCCTGCTCGGGCTCATGCGTTCGGGGATTGAGACGCGGGAGCCCAACAACGGTTTCCATCGCGGGTTGGGGCGTTCAAGCCTGTTCGATGGATCCTATGACTGGCACTCGTGCGTGATGGCCCACTGGTGTCTGTGCGTCGCGGCGCGCACGAGGGGTGACGATGCCTTGCAGGGCTGGCTCATGGAGCGGCTCGACGAAGAGGGCCTGGCGCGGGAAGTGCAGCTCCTCATGGATCGTGACGTTCGCGAGTCGCGCACCTATCCATACGACGAGGCCTGGTTCCTGCGGCTGCTCGCGGAGCGGTCCGATCACCCCGATCCCCCTGATGCGCTCGACGGGTGGCGGACCGAGCTCGAAGGCCGTCTCCTCGATTGGCTCGAGGCGAGTCCGCTCCCGGAGGATGGCGAGCACGGTTTCACGGGCGCCTACGGCTCCTGGCTCTTTGCCTACCTCCAGTTGCTCTGGTCCGGGCCCATTCGCCCTGACGCGCCCGATCGGTTGCGCGCGATTGCGGAGGGCCATCTCGCTCCCCAGCGCGACAGGCTTGCGGCTCTTTCACAGGCGCAGGGCTACGACTTCCTCTGGCTACCCGCCGTGCTGGCGCTGATCGACCGGACGCGGAACGGAGAGCCCACCCCGTACGATCCAGGCCCACCTCAGGAGCTGCCCGACGGCGTCATCGTGGCGACCGTCCATCCTCTCGGCGTGGCGATCACTCGCTCCTGGCCTGACGCGTGGGATGCGGGCCGGGGTGACGAGCGCGCCCGCACCCGCTACCAAGAGCATCTGGCCCACTTCTTGGACCGCGAGGATCTCTGGGCTGGCGACTTTGATTCGTCATCGCACTGGCTGCCCCAGTACCTGTGGATCGGTCTCTGGCTGGCGGACGGCCGCCCCTGAGTTCCGGGGCTCGGGCGCCTACTTGCCGCGTCCGCCCCCGCGGTTCGCGAAGAAGCCGTGGTACTCCTCGTACTGCGCCGGAGAGAGGACCCCCTGGAGGTCCGCTTGGTGTTCTTCGTGGTTGGAGCGCTTGAGCTCGCCGGCGGCCTGGCTGTCGATCTCTCCCGCCCCCCACATGCGATCCAGTTCATTGTCCCTGTCGTTATTAGCGATCCAGACGTCGCGCAGCTCATCCTCCTGAGTCACGGAGAGGCCCAACTGTGGGCTGAGTTTGGCCATCGTTCCAGTGATCCACTCTTCACGCTTTTGCTCTTGGACCTGCTGCTTGGCAGCGGCTTCCTCCTGGCGGATGTTTGCCAGAACGTCCTCGACTTTGGTCTGTATGCCGACGGGTGCAGGCCCGCCACCGTTCTTGAACGACGCCATCCACTCCCGGACCTCCTGTTCGAAACCAGGATCGGAGACGGCTCCTGCGGGAATACGCTGAGTCGCCACCGGGCGCATCTCAAGTGCGTCGATCCGTTGGCTCAGGAGGGCATTCTCTTCGCGCAGGGCCTTCAACCGGGCATTGAGGTTCACATCCGGTAGCACCGGGGCCTCCGCAGGGGTCGGCGCCGATGTGTGCAACAACAGGCTGGTCACCGCGGCCGCCCCACCGCTCAAGACAAGGACTGTGACGAGGAGACTGAATGAGAGATTCTTCATGGCGACTGCCAGCCCATCGGAGACGGGCGTTTCAGGTTTGCGAAGGGTTGTCGTGCGAACGGGCGTCCATGACGCACACGATTCTCCATGGTACGCGGAGTGGGCTGCAAAAAGCACGAGCCCATTCAAGCCCCCTGCCCCATGCGCCTCTCCCGGGGGCACCCGTTCAATCGATCAGCACCACGCTCGCTTTGACGGCGTCGTGATCGGAGGGGAATAGACCCTCCACCCGGCCGCCCAGAATGGCGGCGCTCTCCGCCTGCAGTGCCCCGCGCAGGAGTACGAAGTCGATGCGTCGGTCCCGGCCCCCGCCCGTCTCGTCCCGGAATCCGTTGAAGGTCCCGCGCGTCTCGTCGGGGAGGGTCGTTCCCACGGCCGAGCTGAAGTCGGCATCCCAATAGGCTCGCAAAGGAGGATTTTCGGCCTTCGCGTTCAGATCGCCCATCACGATCACCCGCTCGACGCCCACCGCGTGGGCCACGATCATCTCCGAGGCGCGCTTGCGCGCCTCGGGCCCGCGGTGATCGTAGTGGGTGCCGTAGATCCGAACGCCGCGGTTGCTGGCGTCGAAACCCAGATCCACCCAAGCCGTCATGCGCGGCAGGCTGCTGTCCCAGCTCTTGCTGCCCGGGACTTCAGGAGACTCCGAGAACCAGAACTCGCCCTGGTCCACGACCCGCAGGTTGTTCCGAACGAACAAGCCGGAGAACTCACCGCCTTGCCCCCCCTCGCGGTGCTGTCCGATCTTGGTGTAACCGGCCAGCACATCGGCCAGGTCGACGAGTTGGAAGGCGAAGGCCTCCTGGAGTGCCAACACATCCGGATCGGTAGTCCTGATCCGTTCGGCGACCAGGTCCCGACGGGCGGGCCAGTTGTGTTCGCCATCCCGTGCCATGCCGTTGCGTATGTTGAATGTCATGACGCGCAGCCTCTCGGGACCGGGGGGGAGAGTGTTGCCTTCAGGCGTCTGGGCGCAGGAGGCCAGACCGGCCAGGACCAGGAGCAGTGCGAGGGTGTTGCGCATGCCGACAGCCTAGGGAAAGCGCTCTCATACGCCACCCACCACGCTCTGGCCCCGGGGCGTCGCCCGTCACAGTGTGGGGTCGCTAGGATGCGGGCATCATGAAGAACGCGACCATGACCCTGTGCCTGCTCGTGGGCGGCTTCGCCCCGGGCGCCACGGCACCGCTCGTTTTCCTGCCCGATCCGGGTCTACAGGAACCGACCCAAGAGGCTCCACCCCAGCCCGTGCGCATCCTGGTCACCAATGACGACGGTTGGGAGTCCGCCGGACTCGCGGCCGTGGTCCGGGTCCTGGGCGAGCTCGGCGAGGTCGTCGTCTCCGCGCCCTCGGAGAACCGCTCGGGCTCCAGTCAGTCCACCGTCGTGCTGCGTGGTGAGCACATCGCCAGGAAGGTGGAGATCGAGGGAGCGAGCGAGGCCTGGTCCCTGGAGGGCACGCCCTCCGACGCCGCCGCCTTCGGGATCCTCGCGTTGGGTGGCGAGCGGGGCTTCGATCTGGTGGTCTCGGGCATCAACGCCGGGGCCAATGTGGGGGAGGTCGCGCACTACTCGGGAACCGTGGGCGCGGCCATGGAAGCCGTTGGCCTGGGTGTCCCGGCCATCGCCGTCTCCCAGCAGGACCCGCGGGAGTCCGAGCGCGCGGCGCGCTTCACCCTGCAACTGGCCCGCCGGATCCTCAGCGAGGGCGCCGACCCGGGAGTGGTCTACGCCGTCAACGTGCCGCGCCATCGCGGCGAGGGCGTTCAGCCGGTGGTGGTCGCCCCGATGGGGGGACGCTACCTGCGGGTTCGGGGCTTCCGGCTCAAGGAACTCGAGGACGGCAGCTTTGGCGTACGCGCGACCATCGGCTTCGAGCGCACGGCTCCCGAGGGCACGGACACAGCCGCCTACCAGGCCGGCGCGATCGCCGTCACGCCCCTGCACTTCAACTGGACCCACGAGGCCGCTTCGACGCGGGTGGCGGGATGGGGGCTCTCCGGCGAGGAGTAGGGTGCGGTACTTTCGGGGCGTGAATCCTGCGCTCGACAGCGTATGGTTGGCCCGGTATGTCCACCTCCCTGACCAAGATCGCCGTGCTCGGCTCCGGGGCCCTGGCCCGTGCCCTGGCTCTTGCTCTGCAGGAGGCTTCCTGTGAGGTGTTACTTTGGGCTCGGGATTCCAGCGTCTTGGGATCAGGCGCCTGCGCCTCTCTGGGGGACGTGGCCGGTGCCGACTTGGCGCTGATGGCGATCAGCGACTCGGGCATCGATAATCTCGCCGGGCAGCTGGTGGAAGAGGGTTGCCTGCCCGCAGTCGTCCTGCACACCAGCGGGTTCCACGGGGCGTTGCCCCTCAAGGCTCTGGCGGACGCGGGCTGTGCGGTGGGGGGACTACATCCTCTTGTCAGCGTTCCCGCCGGGGGGGCCGAGGCTGCCGCGCGACACCTGCGGGGGGCCACGGTGAGCGTGTTCGGCGACCCGGCGGCACTCGATGCCGCCAGGCAGGTAGCCGAGCTCCTGGGAGCACGGCCTATCGAGGTGCTGGAAGATCAACGCCCGCTGTACCACGCCGCCGCGGCCCTGGCGGCCAACGGACTGGTTGCCCTGTTCGAGCTGGCGCTCGCCAACGGGGCTGACGCCTTGGCTCCGAGCAGCACGGCCGAGGACCTGGGCCGTGGGCTTACCCACCTGGGACAGGGCGTGTTGGCGAATGTGGCCGCGCTTGGTTCGGAGGCGGCCCTGACGGGTCCCGTTGCCCGCGGGGATGCCGAGGTCCTTGCCGGACATCTGTCCGTCCTCGATCCCGAGGCGCGCGCGGCGTACCGGGCCCTGCTCGCGCCCCTGCTGGAGTTGGCGCGTAAGCAGGGCGCGACCGAAGCGGCACTCGCTCCCATCCGGGCCCTCTCGGAAGAGTAGCCCGAGCCCACATCCACCATGGTTCACGTCGTCTCCATCCTGGCCCCGACCCTTGAGGGCCTGCGCGCCGAGGCCGAGCGTCAGGCACCCCTCGCCGATCTGGTCGAGCTGCGCCTCGACGCCGTGCCCGATGCGGATGAGGAGGCGCTGGCTGAACTCTTCAAGGCCGTTGGTAAGCCCGTGGTCGTAGCGCTTCATGGCCCCGAGGCCTTCGGGTCCTTTGCGGGCAGCGTGGAGGAGCGCCTTGAGATCCTGCAGCGGGCCGCCCGGGCCGGTGCGCGCTTCGTGGATGTCGACTGGACCCTCTCCTTGGACCTGGGCGAAGTGCCCCCGCCCTGCCACCGCATCGTCTCGCGCCACGACACGGAGGGCACCCCCGAAGACCTGGCGGCCTTCGATGAAGAGGTGCGCGCTGTCCTGTACGAGGGCGACGTGATCAAGCTCGTCACTCACGCCGCGAACACCGAGGACGGCCTGCGCATGTTGCGCCACCTGCGGCACGCACGCGGGGGACTGATCGCCTTTTGCTCCGGAGCAGCCGGATCCTTCACGCGCGTGCTCGCGCCGATCTTCGGTTCGCCCTTCACCTACAGCGCGCCCGCGCTCCTGCCGGGTAGTGCCGCACTCGACGCCACCGCCCCGGGTCAGCTGCGATTAGACGAGTTACTTGGCATCCTGCCGCCAGGCGGGGTGGGGCCGGCGACCGGAGTGCTGGGCGTGGTGGGCCGTCCGATCGGCCACTCCCTCTCCCCGCGCGTACAGGGCATGGCCTTCAAGCGCGCGGGTTTCGACGCGGTCTATCTGGCCTTCGAGCCCGAGAACTTCGACGCCTTCCTGGATCTGGCCGACGACCCGGTCTTCCGTGGTTTCTCTGTGACGGCGCCCTTCAAGGAGCGAGCTCTGGCGCGCGCGGAGGCGGCGGACGGCGAGGCACGCGAGGCCGGTGCGGCGAACACGCTCGTGCGCGAGGGAACCGGATGGCGCGCTACGAACTCCGACGCTCCCGCGGTCCAGGCCACCCTGGAGGCGGCCCTGCCACTCTTGGACGGACCTCCTCGAGAGGGTCTGGTCCTGGGTGCGGGAGGAGCCGCGCGGGCGGCGCTGCGCGCACTGCAGGCCATGGGCCTCGATGCCCTCGTGGCGGCTCGCCGCCCCGAGGCCGCCCGGGCTCTGGCCAAGGAGCTGGGCTGCCGCGCGGTGGACTGGGACGCCATCGGGCGGACACCCCATGACGTGCTCGTGCACTGCACCCCCGTGGGCACCGGATGTGGGGATCCGGAGGCCACCGACCCCGAACAGATTCCCGTCCCCGCCGATTGGATCCGTCCCGGCACCCTCGTCCTGGATGCCGTCTACCGCCCGCTGCGCACCCCGCTCATGGTGCAGGCCGCGGCACGGGGAGCCTTTCCCATTCCGGGTGCAGAGTGGTTCTTGCGGCAGGCCCTCGCCCAGTACAAGACCTTCACGAGCGCCGCGCCCGATGAGCCCCTGATGCGCGCGGCCCTGGAAGGGGCGCTGGGTCTGGCTTCGGGCGAGGCCGTGGCTTCATGAGCCACGACGGGCTTTCGACCCTGTGTTTGGTGGGCCTGCGCTGCGTGGGCAAGACGACCCTCGGGCGCCGCCTGGCGGAGCACCTCTCCCTGCCGTTCGTGGATCTGGACGACGAGCTCGAGCCCGATCGCGTGGGTCCTGCGCGCAGTGCCGGTGATTGCCTGCGGGATCTGGGCGAGGAGGGCTTCCGTGACCTGGAGTCCGCCGCCCTGGAGCGTGTCCTGCGGGAGGATGGGCCGCGCGTTGCCGCCACCGGAGGAGGCATTGTGTTGCGTGCCGCCAACAGGGAACTCTTGCGCACGAGAGCTCGTTGCCTGTGGCTCCATGCCCCCGCCGAACAACTGGTTATGCGCGCGACGTCGGATGCCACGGTGCGCCCAGCCTTGAGCACAGGCCCTCCACTTGACGAATGGCGGGCGATGGAAGAGGAGCGCAGGGAGTTCTATGCCGAGGTGAGCGCGGCGCGGATCGACGCGAGTGGTGATCCGGACGAAGTTCTGGCGCTCCTGATCGCAGAGACCTGAGCGTTTCGGCCTCGGTTGGGCCGCTTGGGCCGGTTGGGAAGGGCCGCGCCCTGGGTATACAAACTGCCCCGAATCCCCAAGTTGGTGTGCTACACCGAGCGCGCTCGTCCGTAAGATGGTGCCTAGGAGCCTGGATAAGAACGAACTTGTATTGCTGCATGAGGAAGTGGACACCCCGCTGTGGGGTTTGGGCACGGAGCCTGGTCTCCGGGTGGGCGGTATGGACCATGCTCATGGCCTTTGCGCCCCTCACTGCGCCCCTCACTGCGCCCCTCACTGCGAGCCCTCAAACGGCTTCCATCGGGGAAGTCCAGGTGGCGCTGGCGGCTCGACAGGAGCAGGTTCCGGGTGATACCGACCCTACCGGTGCCACCATAGAGGCCGCCCTGCGACGCTCCGAGGTTGCACGCCAACGCACGGGAGAGGTGCACGCCCTATTGGAGGGGCTAGAGGGTCAGGCCATGCGCGACCAGGCCGATCTGGCCTTTGCCAACACGCCGGACAGCACCGCCCGGGTCATGCTCCTGCGTGCTGGCCGCTCGACTCCCCCTGGACTGGCGGGCGCGCGCTACGACCGACGTGGAGACCGGCGCCTGGAGGCTCGTGCCTGGGTGCAGCTGGCCTTTGATCAGCAGCCTGAGCTGTGGTTGGGACTGCTGCACGGAGTGCTGGAGTCCGAAGGGGATAGCACCGATAAAGAGGTCCTTTCAGCCACCCTACGCGTGGTCGGCGAACTGGGCTGGTTCGAGTTCGGCCCGGCCATGGCGAAGAGCCTCGGTGCGCAGGACGCGCGTACGATCGAGGCAGCCCGTCGCGGCCTCTTCAACCTCTTTGGCCGCTGGTTTGAGACGAATGCGGACTTCCTTAAGGCTTGGCCTGCTTTGGATGGGCGCGACACGGCTTGCCTGTCTGTGGCGGAATTGGCCGCCCTTGAGGCTCGGGTGGATGAGTTGACGCTGGGCATGCTCGAATTGAGGTTGGCCGTCCCGGATGGATCGCCTCCCGCTGCCCCGGGGAACGACGACTCTCCGGAGGCCCAGGCCCAGGCCCAGGCCGAGGCTGAGGCTGCGGCTGAGGCTGCGGCTGCAGAAGCCCAGCGTCGCCTGGCTCTGGTGCGCGAGCTGTTCGCCCAGGGCCATCCTGGCGTGCGTGCCCAGGTGGCGGGAATGGTGCGCGAGGCCGTAGGCCGCCGGGCTCTGGGAGCGGATGGAGCCATCGATCTGTTGATCGAGCGCGTGACCAATGAGACGGACCCGGCTGCCTTCCATGCCGTTCTGGTTGCATTACTGGAATTGGTCGAGGGCATGTCGGCGGAAGCGGAGAAGATCGATCATCTACGCGCTGCGCTCTTGGATCCTGCCGTGACGGCACGCTTGGAACTGGGAGACACGGTGGTCACGGCTCTCTCCCGTCTGCCATGGACGGCCACGGGTCCCAATGATTTTGCCGCGGGTATCGGGCCCAGTGCTCAGCTGCTGGCGTTGCTGTCAGCCTCCGACCGCCCGGTGGACTACGATCGGTTGCACATTGCTCTGGCGGCCCATGTGGGCCTGTGCCAGAACGCGTTGCAGGCGCGTACAGCAGAATCCCAAGAGGCGGTCTTGAGCTTGTGGCAGGTGCGCGGCTTGCATCGCGCGCCGGAGGGTTTGGAGGATCCGGCAGCTGACGCGGCACTTGACCCCGGCCTGGCCCTGACCGCCCTGGTGACGGATGTGACCCTGCCGATTGAGGTCCGTCTGGATCTTGTGGCCGCCAGCCCCTACTTCCTCGAGATCCTGCCTCTCCTCGGAGCCCTGGAAGGCGAACACGAGCGTGCCCAGTCCCTGCGGCTCGAATTGGCTCTGCTCGATGCCCTTGAGGTGGCCCTGGTTCACGGTCGTTTCCCCGGCGAGCCGTTCCTGACTCCGTTCGCCGAGTATCTGGATCAGGCCATGGGGGGCGCCTCGAGCGAACTGATCCAGCGCATCGTCGCTCTCCTTGGAAATGCCGATCTGGACGCTGTCCTGGAGGAAGTCGGCGAAGACGCGACCGCGCCCCCGCGTCGCTTGCGCCGCGCGCTGCTCGTTGCAGTGGAGTCGCGCCTTCTGCCGGGCTTGGCTGCCGCGGAGCCGGCCATGCAGTTGCGCTATCTCGAACTGCTGCCCCTTTTGCCTCCAGCGTCGCGCTGGGTCGAGGGCCTGAGTGCTTCACCGGTCTTCGACGCGTTGCTCGACAGCAATCAGGGCCGTCCTTCAGCTACTCTGGCCGCGTTGATCCACCATCTCGGTCCGGCGTCAGTGGACCCCGCCTGGGTTTCGAGTGCCGAGGCGACGTTGAGTCGCCTGACGACGGTGCCCCCGGTGGATGAGCCGACCCCGCTCGGCGACTCCGAACCGCCTGTCCGTGCTCCATTGCCGGATCACCGTCTGCGCCTGGTGGTTGGCTGGATCTCCAGCTGGCCGTCCGATGCGTTGGCTGCCTTGACGGTCGCGACCCGCGCTCAGACCGTCGACTGGTTCCTGACAAGTCTCATGCAGCCCGATGGGGGGCTGGCGGATGTGGGTTCGCGTTCGACGGCGCTCCAGTTCCTTTGGGAGCAGGCCATGGCCGGGGGCAGCGCGGAGCTCACCGAACGGGTGGCGGCGGTCTTCGCTCCCCTCCCGGCTCTGACTGCCGCGGAGAGCTATCCCATTCCGGCAGAGGATACCTGGCGCCACCTCGGGGGCCTGATCGACAACCTCGAGGCCCACACGGTTTGGCTCACCCGCCGCGACGAGCTCCAGGCCCTGCTGACTCCCGAGCCTCCACCTGTTGCCACGGAAGATCCGCCGGTGGTCGACCCGGTCGTGGGCGAGGGTGACGAAGGCGATGGTGAAGCGGATGAGACCGAAGGCGATTCTGACGATTCTGACGATTCTGACGAAGGCGCCGGAGATGACGGCGGGACCGACAGCGAAGGCGAGGTCACCGATGGGGACTCGGGCACGGCTGATGGTGGGTACTCCCCGACCATCCAGACCCGGCCCTGACCCTTCCAGGGCCCGATGGCCGGGATCCCAAGCGTTCCCTTGACTCCTTCCCACTCGGCCCTAGAATTCCCGCACAAGTGTCGCGGGGTGGAGCAGTCAGGCAGCTCGTCGGGCTCATAACCCGGAGGTCGCAGGTTCGAATCCTGCCCCCGCTACCA
>DUDB01000046.1 GCA_012959525.1 Planctomycetota bacterium | reverse complement strand
TCCCCCTCCCACGCGCTCCAGAGCCTGGGTCCACCAGGCCGCGCCCGCCTCTGCCCAATGGGACCCAAGGGCAGCATCCAGCCAGGAGTACAGGTCCGCGTGGGTCGTGGTAGTGCTCATTTGGGCGCGCGTTGAGGTCATGGGTGCCTGCCGGCCAGGGAAGGTGCAGGGACGACCCCATGATGGCCCTTGAGCAGGGGACGGGGAAGGGAGCACCGCCCGTTCTGACCGCGAACCGGCCCCTCACTTCACCCCTCAGGTCGACAGAGCCCCTGCCCCCTGCAATACTCGCCGCCCCAGGCTCCCCTATCCAGCGAGCCCCTGCCTCTCCAGCATCATGACCCACGGAACCTTCAAGACCCCCCTGCCCGTCAACGAACCCGTACGCGACTACGCACCCGGGAGCCCCGAGCGCCAGTCCCTGGAGAAGCGCCTGAAAGAGATGGCCGCTGAGACCGTGGACGTGCCCCTGATCATCGGCGGCAAGGAAGTCCGCACGGAGAACAAGCGCGAGATGGTCATGCCCCACAACCATGCCCACGTGCTGGGGACCTACTCCCAGGCGGGTGAGGCCGAGGTACAGCAAGCCATCGAAGCCGCCGACGACGCCAAGGCCGCCTGGGAATCCATGCCATGGGAGGAGCGCGCCGCCATCTTCCTCAAGGCCAGCGAGCTCCTACGCGGTCCCTGGCGCGACACCATCAATGCGGCCACGATGCTCAACCAGTCGAAGACCTGCCACCAGGCGGAGATCGACGCCGCTTGTGAACTGATCGATTTCTGGCGCTTCAACGTGGGCTACATGGAGCAGCTCTACGCGGAGCAGCCACAGTCCGCGGAGGGCATGTGGAACCGCTTGGAGCATCGCCCCCTGGATGGGTTCGTGTTCGCCATCACGCCCTTCAACTTCACCTCCATCGCTGGCAACCTGCCCACGGCCCCGGCCATGGTGGGCAACACCTGCCTGTGGAAACCCGCCAGCACCTCGGTGCTGTCGAACTACTACCTGATGAAGATGCTCGAGGAGGCCGGCCTGCCCGCCGGCGTGATCAACTTCCTGCCCGGATCCGGCGCCCAGGTGGGTGATCCGGTACTGGCCGACCGCCGCCTTGCGGGCATCCACTTCACCGGCTCGACAGGTGTCTTCCAGGGCATCTGGAAGACCATCGGCAATCAGATCGCGCAGTACGACCAGTACCCACGACTCGTCGGGGAGACGGGCGGCAAGGACTTCGTCTTCGCCCACAACTCCGCGGAGCCCCAGAGCCTGGCGGTGGCGCTCGTGCGCGGGGCCTTCGAGTTCCAGGGCCAGAAGTGCTCGGCGGCCAGCCGCGCGTACATCCCCAGCAGCATGTGGGAGGACGTTAAATCGCGCGTGGCCGGCATGGTGGCCGAGCTGAAGGTGGGCGACGTGTGTGACTTCAGCACCTTTGTGGGCGCGCTGATCGATGCCTCTTCGTTCGCCAAGCTCAAGGGCGCCATCGACGGTGCCAAGGCCGACAGCGCCGCCGAGGTGGTCATTGGCGGGGAGGTCGACGACTCCGTGGGCTACTTCGTGCACCCCACCGTGGTGCAGGTCCAGGACCCCAAGCACGACCTGATGCGCACGGAGCTGTTCGGCCCCCTGCTCACGGTGTACGTGTACGAGGATGAGCGCTATGAAGAGACCCTCGAGCTGTGCAACAACACCTCCGAGTACGCCTTGACCGGCGCCATCTTCGGAATCGACCGGGCCGCCGTGCGACAGGCCGTGGACGCCTTGCGTTTTGCCGCAGGCAACTTCTACATCAACGACAAGCCCACCGGGGCCGTGGTGGGTCAGCAGCCCTTCGGGGGATCCCGCGCCTCGGGCACCAACGACAAGGCGGGCTCTCTGCTCAACATGCTGCGCTGGGTCTCGCCGCGCACGATGAAGGAGACCTTCGTGCCGCCCACGGATTACCGCTACCCGTACCTGGGCTGAAGGCTAGTAGGTACGGCGAGACCACAATGACCAGCGGACTGCAACTCAAGCCAGGGATACCGATCTGCCAAACCGATCTGCCCCTGGATTGGTATCAGGACGAGCTACGCCCGTATGCGGAGGAGTACCTGGCGCTCCCTGATCGCACTCCGGAGACGGTGCTCCCCTGGCTGGATAGCTACGTGCGTCCGGCGCAGGAGCACTTCGGTGATTCTCTGCTCCTCTTGGCCCACTACTACATGGGCGGAGAGATCGTGAAGCTGGTCGAGCGCTACGGGGGATCCGTGTCAGACAGCTACGCCCTGGCCCTGCAGGCCACGCGCCAGCCCGAGAAGAAGATCATCGTGGAGTCCGCCGTGCACTTCATGGCCGAGTCCATTGCCCTGCTCGCCCGCGAGGACCAACAGATCTGGATCACCAACCCCAAGGCCGGCTGCACCATGGAGATGATGGCCAAGGACCACATGGTTCTGCCCGTGGCCGATCAGCTGCTGGAGCGCTATGGCGACGACCTGGTCTGCGTGGCGTACATGAACACCTCCGGACGCCTCAAGGCGTTGGCCGGTCGCACGGGCGGTGCCGTGTGCACCAGCAGCAACGCCCACCAGGTGGTGGAGTGGGCATTGAAACAAGGCTCCAAGGTCATGTTCGTCCCCGATGAACACCTTGGCGCCAACACCGCCCATCGCCTGGGTCTAGATCCCTCGAGGGTCGTACGTCTCGCCGATGCCGAGCACACACGGGGGGCCTTTCCCTTGGATGACGATCACGTCGAAGGGGGCCTGGCCGCCCTGGACCAGGCCCAGATGATCCTGTGGGGCGCCTACTGTGGCGTGCACACGATCTTCACTCCTGAGCACGTGCAGTGGTGGCAGGAGCGCGACTGGCGCGTAATCGTGCACCCCGAGTCGCGCCTCGAGGTCGTGCAGGCTGCCGATGGTTCAGGCAGCACGAAGTACCTGTGGGACCAGATGCTGACCGCTCCCGAGGGCTCGCGCCTGGTGATCGGCACCGAGGGGCACTTCGTACGGAACGCGCGCGAGGTCGGCCGGTCACGCGGTGTCGAGATCATGCACCTAGCGGACATCCCCGACGCGAGCTTTGGAACGGCAGGTTGTGGCTGCGCCACCATGAGCCGCAACGACCCCCCCCACCTGGCGGGTATTCTGGATCTTCTGCGGAAGGGCTGCGCCCCGGATGCGAACCGGGTTCTGGCCGGGGACGCGGTGGACGAGGTAACCGGAAGCCGCGAGCGCCTCGATGATGCGGAGCGCCTTCAGCTGACCCGCGAGGCACGCTCCGCTCTGGAGCGCATGATTGCCGTGGTCGAGCAAGGGGCCTAGCCCCCGAACCGGTTCAGGCCCGTTCGACTTCCCAGACCTCGGCACCGAAGTGATCCCAGGGCAGCCGACCCTCATCACAGTCATCGTCGATACTGAACTGCACGTCGACGAAGTAGATGATGGCACTGGGGGCTGCGGTCCTCAGGTTACGGGCTCCATGGGCCACGCCCGGCGGAATGCGCACCAGGAAAGACTTGCTGTCGCCGAGCACGTAGCGTCGCGTGGTGCCTTCCGAAGGTGAGCCGGCGCGCACGTCGCTGAGCACCAGCAGGATCTTGTCCGAGGGCGGCACGTACCACACGTCGGTCTGACGCTTGTGCAGATGGAAGGCCTTGATGGCCAGCGGTTCCATGACGGAGTAGTTCATCTGCCGCGCCTTAAAGTCGGAGACTCCCTGGAGTTCACCGTTGTCCAACCGCGCGAGCTCGGTCATAGACCCGCCATCGTCGTTGAAGCGGCGCAGGGGGATGATCTCGACCCCAGCGATCTCGGGCTGGGGGCTGTAGTCCTGCACGCCATAGGCGTCGGAAGCGCTGGAGGTGAATTCAGTCATGGTGCTCACGATGGTAGCGCAGCGCGAAGCCTCATCCAAGAAGTGCCTCCCAGGCTCCGTGAGGGAACCTGGGAGGGCAGCAGGCGGGCATGAGCAAAAAAACCCGCCAATCAAGGCCCAACCGCATTGGCGGTCATGGGCCCATGCACGTCACTTGAACGTGACCGAGATAGCCTCCGAGAATCCCGAGGTGCCGAAGGCGACGGGAGGCTTGCGGTGCCAGTACTGGAAGTTCCAGGTTTCACCCGCGAGAATCACACTGCTGGAGCTGGGAATGCCAAACCCGGGACCACCCGAGGCCGAGTTGGAAATGTCCGTCGAGAAGGTACCCGCAAGGGATATTTGGCCCGCGTCCATGGCATAGCGGCCAATGAAGCCGCCGAGAATGCAAAGATCGCCTTGGGAACCCCCAGGATTACTGACGGTAGCGGTCCCAGACCCGATCAAGAGCATGGTGAACTGGGAGGGAGGACCGTTACTCAGATCCAAGGTGATTGGCCAGTTCAGGTCACACCCCGAGGCGTCCAGGATGGTCGTGTTGTAGATGCTGCCATCCGCGACCGTGCAGTACTTCGAGGTGCAGGAGCACATGAGGTTCTCGAACCAGGCGACCTTGTTGTCGACGAGCGACCCCGCGAGTACGTCCACGTCCCCGTCACCATCCAGGTCCGTGGCGTAGACGGACTGAGCACCATCCGCGCCAGTTGTGATCACCTTTTGCGACCCGAAAGACCCAAAGCCATTGGTGTTTTCGTACCAGGCGATCGTGTCATCGCCCATCGACGCTGAGAGGACGTCGACGTCCCCATCGCAATCCAGGTCCGCGGCGTAGACAGACTCGGCTCCGATCGCGTCTGTCGTGATCACCTGCTGGGGCCCAAAGGTGCCGCCACCAAGGTTCTCATACCAAGCAATCTTGCCGTCACCAGATGACGCCGAGAGTACGTCCGCGTCCCCGTCAAGGTCCAGGTCCGTGGCCCGCACAAACTGGGGTTCATCGACGTCAACCGTGATCACCTGCTGCGGCCCGAAAGACGCGCCTACTGATCCATTACAGCCCAGATTCTCGTACCAGGCGATCTTGTTGTCCATCATGGACGCCGAGAGCACGTCCGCATCTCCATCACCATCCAGGTCCGTGGCGTAAACGCAATGGGCCCAAGCCGCGTCAGTCGTGATCACCTGCTGCGGCCCGAAGGTTCCGAAGCCGTCGGTGTTCTCGTACCAGGCGATCTTGTTGTCGTGGCGCGACGCCGAGAGCACGTCCACGTCCCCATCACAATCCAGGTCCGTGGCATAGACGGACCAGGCACCATCCGCACTGGTCGTGATCACCTGCTGCGGCCCGAAAGTTCCAAGGCCGTCGGTGTTCTCGTACCAGGCGATCTTGTCGTCGATTTTCGAGGCGGAGAGGACGTCCGCATCGCCGTCACCGTCCAGATCGGCAGCGTAGACGAAGACGGCGTAGTTGGCATTCAGAGTGATTACTTGCTCCGGCCCGAAGGTTCCGAGGCCGTCGGTGTTCTCATACCACGCGATCTTGTCGTCGTTTCCAGACGCAGACAGCATGTCCGCATCTCCGTCACCGTCCAGGTCTACTGCGTAGACGGACTCGGCATAAAGCGCATTCGTCGAAACGAGCTGCTCCGTTCCAAAATCCTGGCACAGGGCCGTAGACGCGACGAGTGCGGCAGGGGCGAGCGAAAGCAGACAGCGAACGGATGAGGAACTGAACTGCCGCAGGGGGTTGGAAGGAAAAAAGAAGGGGTTGTTGAGGGATAGAGTCAATGCGAGTCTCCAGTTGGGAAAGAGGGAAGATGCGGCCGTTGAAACCAGACCGCGCTGTACCCCTGGGTGAGTCGGAGCCTGCCAAGCGGACTTTTTTTTTCGAAAACGGACAGCCATGGGCCACCTGCCCTCCCGCGTCCTATCCTCAATCGATACACCACTGCTCCAAGCCCCAGGGCGGGCTGGGCTACAATCCGCTGACCTCTGCCTCCGCCAAGGCCGCGTGTGCGAAGACCTGCAGTCTGGCGCGTGCGTAGTCGTCCTTCAGCAGTTGAACGTGGCGATCGTCGTGAGGATCAAGGGGACTTGCAGGTGCCTGACGGCCCCTCAGGTAGATGATGTAATACCCCTCCACTCCCCTGTAGGGACCACCGACCGTCCCCGGTTCCAACTCAAAGAAGATCTTGTCCGTCACCGACTGGTCGTGCAGGTACTCGGTGTAGACACTCTCGCCCAGGTACCTCCGGAAGTCGTTACGAGTGGTGAATTCAGACGTAAAGCGCCCCTTGTTTCTCAAGGCCATTGCCGGCGGCTTCTTGCCGGTCACCGACATGGGGGGATCCCAGAACTCGCTGTTGACGTCCAGTAGATTCGACCAGTATTCATCGAAGCTCACGAGGTCTTCGGGCAGCTCGTAGTGGCGCCCTTCCTCCAGGGCAACCCTGCTGTGTTCATCCTGGGCGAGGATGTAGTCCATGTAGTCGTGAATCTCCTGAATGACCCGATGGGCCTTGGCCTCAGCCAGACCCCACCCATTTTCCTTCCATTGGTAGCGAGGGAAGTCGAAGGCTGATATCAGCATCACCTCAGCCTTGCAGCGCCCGAGGCCCATCACGACGTTGGCCTGGGGCAGGTGGTCCTGCAACCCCCAAGGCAGACTACCGTCTTCGGTGTCTTCGATCTGATCCGCAATCAGACCCTTGAAGGACTCAAGCAGGTAGGCGTGCTCAATGTACGAGGTGATGGAGGGGAAACGACAGGCCTCAAGTGCCACGAAGTCCAGGTTGAACATGGAGGCCTCCAGATCCCGGCGCAACTGGTAGACCTCTTGGACGAACTCCGTTCGATTCTTGAGGGCTCCGGCCGCGGCCAGTTTCTCCCGCGTGACGCATTCGAGGGCGAGGAACATCTTGGCGTCCTGGATGTCCGCCGGTGTGAATACTCCCTGCATCTCTTGATAGACGTCTTCGGTGGCCAGGGTTTCCTTGAAGCCACCACCCTCGACGGTCATGAGATCCTGGGGATCGAGCCCAGCCGTCTGGGTCCTGATCTCCACCAGGCTGGCAAGGGCGCTCATCACGGATTGACGCAGGATACCCATCAGCATCTCCTCTTCACGCCTGATGGGTTCGCCGCTCTTTTCGGCCTCCTCCAAGCGCCACTGGTAGTGCTCTGCATAGTCTTCTACGAGATCGAATTGGGGGCAGCTCGCGTGAATGGCCTCCAGGGTAAGTGCCGGCCAACCGTCCGGGTGACCGGGGAAAAACAGAGAATCGAATTCGAGCGTTTGACGAACCTGATCCTCGAACCACTGCACGCTTCCGTACGATCGCCGCGTTTCAACGTGCAAGTCGAGTGTGGGGTAGTTCTCGGTGAACTTGTCGGCATGCTCGCTGAGGCGACGCTGGTATTCCTTTTGGTCGTACTCCAAGTGGGCCAGATCTGCCACAACTGAGACGTCGACTTCGGCCTTCTCGTCATCGGTCAGGGTGTCGTAGGACTTCCCATCAAAGCGTGCCGCACAAATTTCGGCGCGAGTCCTGAAGACACGCAACTCCCGCTCCTGCTTGATCAACACGCCCAGTCGCCGAGAGTCGAGGGCGTGGTACCCCCGGCCGTAGCAGAGGAAGCGCTTGATCTCGATGTCCGGGATGCGGTGGCCATTGACAACGAGGGGCTCCCCGAACGGGGACTGCGGTTCTGCCTGAGGGTCCTCCTGAGCCCGTCGCAGTGAGGGCTCCACTCCAGCAGCCCTGCCAGGACCGGGCGGGTCCGGAAAAGTGGGTGCCAACGCAGAAATGCAGACCGCTGCGAAGAGTGTGATTCGAAGGAGGGGCGGACGCGAGCGGTTCATGGGACCCGTGGGGTGTTTTTGCAGAGGTTGGGAGAATGGCACAACGTCCCCTAGGTGAATCCGAACCCGTCAGGCGGACACGTTTCCTCGGAATACGGGCCCAAGGCACCCATGATCCGCATGGGCCTCCCCCTCCGCTCCAACAACCGCTACACCTGCACCCAAGAACGTGATTCAACCCACGCGTTCACACCCCTACACTCCTCGCATGTCCCCCCCGCCCGCCGATCCCTGCCCTGGCGCCCGCGAGCCCCTCACCCACGGTCCGGTGACGGACGCCAGGCACCTTGAGGATCTGCTCAACAACTGCCTGCCCAGCTTCGGCGGTGGCTATCTGCGGCGGGTCTGGCAACTGCTGGACGAGGCCATCGGGCGTGGCGTGCCCATGACCCTGGCGGTGGCGGGTCCGGTCACGGCCTCGGGACAGCACTACGCCTGGCTCAACCCACTGCTGGACACGGGCTGGTTCTGCCTGCTCTCCACCACCGACGCCGTCTGCTACCACGACGGGCACCGGGCGCTTGACGACGCGTCCGAACATCCGTTCGAGCAGGTCCCCATCTTCGGGGACGACGGCGTGTTACGGGACGAAGGCACGATCCGCATCACCGACATCGGATTCGACGAAGCAGTGCTACTAAACCAGGACGCCTTCATCAGCGCCTGCCTGAAACAACCTGAGTTCGCGGAGAGCATGTCCGGAACACGGATGCGCTACCTGCTCGGCCGCCGCTACGCGGCACAGGAAGCCAAGAACCAGACCCCCGAAGGGTTGCTCGCCCTCTGCCACCGCAAAGCGCTCCCCATCTTCGTCGGCGCCCCCAGCGATGGGTCGGTGTTCTTGAACGTCATGAAGTTGTGGGCCATGGGGCGCGCCGCCGGGAACGCCCCCGCATTCCGCTTGGACCTGGAGGCCGAGGTGTTCGAGTCCTGCGCCTATCATCTCTGGGGCCAAAGGGAGAGCGACACCAAGGCCATGGGAACCCTGATCCTAGGCGGGGGCGTACCCAAGAACTTCAACCTGCAACCCGAGCCGGCCCTGTCCCAGATCCTCGGCTTCGACGACGTGGGCGGGTTCCTCTATGACATTCAGATCACCACCGCACCCGTGACCGACGGCTCCTTGTCCTCCTGTCCCCCCGCCGAAGCGGTCACCTGGGGCAAGGTCGACAAGGACGCCTACCGCAGCACCTGCGAGTCCCTCCAGGCGGACTACTCCATGGTCATGCCTATCCTGACCCACGCCCTGCTGGAGAAGCGCGAGCGGCTCGCAGACTTGGAATCCCAGCTCGGGTTCGACACCCTGTGCGAGCGCCATCCCGAAGCGAAGGGCTATCTGAGACCCCGCGAGGGCTATCGCCTGTATGCGGAACGCGAACGCCTGGTGGCCCAACTCGACACCGAATTGAAAGCCAAGCTGTCCGACCTGGAAGCCACCTGCACCTACCCCCTAGCCGATCTACCCCCCACTTCCTGACCCATGGACGAACCCATCGAGCCCGATCCGACCGCGGAGGACGCTCCCGAGCCGGAAACCGATCTGCCGCCCTTCGTGATCGAGGGCGCACGCAGCGCCCGAGCGCGCTGCAAGCTGTGCCGCAAGAAGATCGATAAGGACGTCTTGAGGCTGGGCACGCTGATCGAAGGGCCCTACGGAGTGGGCTACATCTGGGAGCATCTGACCTGCGCCGCACGGCGTTCGTTCCCCAAGGTGGAGCAGGCCTACCAGAACAAAGCCTGGGAGCTGGCCAAGTCTCCTCCCGAGACGGTCCCCGAGCTGTCGGAATTGGTCGAACTGCGCGAGGAGGCCGTGGCCAAGAAAGCCGAGCAGCTTGAAATCCCCCACGCCCAGATCGCCCCCTCCGGGCGCTCGCGCTGCAAGCACTCCGGTGAGCCCATCGAGAAGGGATCCCTGCGCGTGGTCCTGGGGCGCTCCGTGGAATTCGGCAGCCAGACGCGCACCACGCCCATCAACGTGCTGCCCCAATACGTGGGGGCCGCCCTCGGCGAACAGGACAGCGCCACCGAGATCGATGGCTTCGAAGAGGCGCTACGGGCCAACAGCCGTGGCGTGGACACTGAGGCGATGGACGCCCTGCTCGAAGAGATCGGGCCCCTGCGCTAGCCCATTGCCGCTAGGAGCTCGTGGGCTCCCAGATGGGTCCACTCCACCGGCACCGAATCGGAGGACGGGTTGGGAATCGCCAGGGACACCACGTGGCCTTCCGGCGAGCGGGTCTGTTCAAACTGCCAGTGGGCCGAATCGCCGAATTCGTCGGGCAGGGCGAGCAGGCGCTGGATGGGTGCGGAGTCCAGATCGAAGGACCACTCCTCGGGCGCCACGCTCAGCCCCACGCCCAGAGCCTTGGAGAGCGCCTCCTTCAGGGTCCAGATCTCCAGGAAGCGCTCCAGAGCGGGACCTTCAGCCAGGGCCGCCCCGTCCCACTGCTCACGCTCGGCCGAGGAGAGGACCGTGTCCAGCAGCTCGACCACCTTGAGCCGACGCGTGGCCGCCTCCAGGTCCAAACCCACAGGAGCCGTGGGCCACAGGGCACAGCCCACGAGCCCACGGGTGTGGGACAGGCTGAAGGAGACCTCCGCCGCGGTGGCGGGACCGGTCACGAAAGGCTTGCCGCGCTCGCTCTGGTCCAGGGTCAAGGCCAGATCGGGCTCACCCAGGCTGCGGGCCAGGGCCCAGCGCACGAGCAGGTGCGCGGCCGCATAGCGCGCGCGATCGCCGTGCTTGACGAAACGGGCCATGCGCTCGCGCTCCCACTCCATCAGGTGCGCGTCGACGGGGGCGGCCCAGTCCTCCAATGTCTCGCAACCCGAGACCAGCACGACCTCGACGGCGGGGCCTACCACAGCCACGACGCGCCCGTTTCGAGGTAGCGCGGGTTCAACTTTCTGCCGATGAGGCCGTGGACGATTCCGAGGCCCTTGGCCAAGACTCCGCGCAGCCGACCCCGGGGAGCCGCGGCGAGCACTACCAGCGGCAAGGCCAAGACGTCGAAGCAAAGAAATGCCAGCCAGCGTCCCACCGTCGGGTGGGCACGCAAGAAGCGCGGGGTGTTGAGGCCATTGAGGTACTTGCGACGCGGACTGTAGCCGCCCCCGGTGGCGCTGGAGGGCGTGTGCTCGCAGGCCACCTCCCCAATGCACAGGCTCGCGCGCTGGGTCTGGGCCAGGCGCAACCCAAGGTCCACGTCTTCCATGTAAGCAAAGTAACCCTCATCGAAGAGGCCCACACTCTTGGCGCTCTCGCGGGTCATGAGCAAGGCGCAGCCGGGCACGTAGTCCACCTCCACCGTGTGCTGGTAGCGGGCTCCGTCGGGACGGCCGTGCCCCAAAAGGTGGGTCTGGTTAGGCCCGAAGGCGAGCATGCCACCGGCGGACCACACGCGCTCCCGATCTCCGGCAAATAGAACGCGCGGCCCGATGGCGCCCCACTCGGGATGGGTTTCGAGTACGGCCGTCAGGTGCGCGAGGGTGGAGGCATCCACGCGCACGTCATTGTTGACAAAGAACAGGGCCCCGGCCCCCTGCCCCATGGCGGCCCTAGCGCCACAATTGGCACCGCGCGCAAAACCCTCGTTGCTCTCATTGCGCTGGATCGCGAGGCCGGGAAAGCGAGCCGTCACCGCAGCCAGGGAGCCATCCGTGGAACCATTGTCCACGAACTGGATGCGACTCTCTGGCAGCCCGCAGTCCAGCAGGGACTGCACGCACTCCAGGTTGGCGTCCCCGCCGTTCCAGTTGACGACGATGGCGTGGGTCCGGTCCAGGAGGGTCATTGCTCGCCCTCCCCATCCTCTGCGGGACGGGTTTGGGTCACCGTGCTCTCCACCAGACCCTCGGCCAGGACAGTCTCCAAAGCGTCTCCGCTTGCTACGGACTCCGCACTGGTGATCGGCGGACCTCCGCCCTGTGGACGCGTGATGGAGTAACCGCGACCCAAGACCGCGAAGGGTGAGACCGAAGTAAGCGAGCGCTGGGCCAGATCCAGCCCCTGACTGCGGCGATCCAGCGCGGATTCCCCCGTGCGCTGGAGCTGAGGGGCGAGCACGTCCAGACGGCTAGACAGGCGGGCCAGCCGAGTGTCCGGGCTCTGCTGGGCCAATTGGCCCCCGAGACGATCGGTGCCGGCCTCGGCCAGCTGCAGTTCCGCACGCATGGCGAGGCCCAGGCGCCGGCCACCGGCACCCAGGGCCTGAACACGGTCCTCCAAAATCCAATCGGGGCTGCGAAGACTGCGGGACTGCATCAGGCGCGCCAGCGTCTGGCTGCGCTCCTCTAGCATGCGCTCGAGGACTTGCTCCAGATGGGCCCCATGGCCCTCGAGTTGATCGAAGAGGAGCTGGCGCTCGGGGATGACCTCTTGGGCGGCGGCCGTAGGCGTGTGAGCGCGCAGGTCGGCCACCAAGTCGGCCAGGGACGTGTCCGGCTCGTGGCCGATGCCCGTGACCACCGGCACGCTGCAGTTCCAGATGGCCTCGGCCACGACCTCTTCATTGAAAGCCCACAGATCCTCTATGGACCCGCCCCCACGCACGACGCAGATCAGCTCCACACCGGACGCGTCCAGCCGCTTCAGGGCCTGGGCGATCTCCTCGGCGGCGCCGGGTCCCTGGACGCGTGTGTGTGCCAGACGCAGGGGGTAGAGGGACCAGCGCTCTGTGCGCGTGCGCAAGAAATCCCCGAAGCCATCGGCATCGCGACTAGTAACGATACCCACCGTGCGCGGCAGGCGCGGCAGGGGACGGCTGCGATCGAACCAACCGCGCTCACGCAGTTGGGTCTTCAGTTTCTCGAGCTGAGCGAGGCGCTCTCCCAGCCCACGTTTTTCCACGCGCTCCACCATCAGGCTGTAGGTTCCGCGCGGGGCGTAGATGTCCAGGGTCCCGTAGCACACGACCTGATCGCCCTCCTCCAGGCTCGCGCCCTTCAGGGCCGCGTCCACACGGCTGCGCCAGATGGCACAGGAGATCACCGCACCGCCCTCCTTAAGGGAGAAGTACAGATGACCGGAGCCGGCGTGCTTGAGCCCGCTCACTTCGCCCTCGACTCCGACCCGACCCCATTTTGCGAAGCGCTGCTTGAGCGCGTCGGTCAGGCCCGACACCGTCAACAGCGGCGGCCCCGTGGCGGCTGGGGACTCGGGCTCGGGAGGTTCGGGTGTGCTCACACCCAATTCTTCGCCGAGGGACGGTCCGGGGTCAACCCTCGCCTGAATCGGCTGCCGAACGCGGCTCCCCTTTTGGCGTGTCCGCCGACAGGCCGGGCAGTTTCTCCGCGCGCCAGACCCCGACCTGGGCTTCGGGCAAGAAGATCCGGTAGTGGCCCCCAAGGAAGGGCGCCCGACGGCCGTGACGGAGCTGAATGCCCCCTTCCAGCTCCAAGCTCATGCCCCCACCCGGCTCACTCTCGATCACCAGGCGGTCCGCGAAGATCCGACGCACCTCGCGCCCCTCTCCATCGCGCTCGAGCAGCTGCACGTCTCGCAACTCTTCGCCGACGACGCCCCCCAGGTCCACCAGGCGCCAGCCCCCGAGCACGGATCCCGCCGCGCGCAGGAGGCCATCGAGGCGCTGACGCAGGGAACGCAGATCCCACATGCCATCGTCCTGGTTGCCGAGGAGGTCCTGGGCGCTGACCAACTCCGGCACGGCTTCAACCCAGGGTTCCGGGTTGAGGTCGGGCAGGTGAATCCGGCGCAGGCCCGTGCGTTCACCACCACCCGCATCCACCGGACCGAAGGGAATCTTGACCCCGGCGTGGCGTTCGTAACCCTCCTCGAAGACCAAGGTCACCCCGAATCCCGCGCGGCTCACTTCCAAGCGCAGGCGCTCGGCGGCCAACAGTCCCACGGGTCGGCCGCGCTCATCGAGGAGGCGCACCACCACGGGCCCACACCAGCCTTCATGAATGCGACCCACCTCCAGCACGTCCATGCTGAGCACCTGCTCGGAGACTAGCAGGGCATTCAATTCGAGCATGAGCTGACGCCGCCGCTGGGTCTGGGAGTCCCCGGCGGGAGGAACGACAGGTTTGCCGTCGTCTCCCTCCAAGGGAATGCGCTCGATAACGGCGTCCGCAAGAAAACCCGGGCGTTCGGGCACCTGCTCAAGGGGTAGCTGCGATATGGCGCGCAGGAAACCCACCCACTCCTGCTCGCGATCAATGGACCGTTGGCGTTCTTTGGCCAGCAACAGCTCAAGCTCGGTAATGCGCGCACGCAGGGCTCGCAGCTCATCGGGCTCGAGAACGGGAGTGGGGTCGGGAGCCGCGACGCTCACTGCGAGATCGGTCGCTGGGGGATCGGGTGCTGCGGCCTGCACGAGCTCGGCGGTGGGCGCTTGGCCTTGCGAGCCATCGAAGAAGAGCAACATCAGCGCACCGCTGAAGAGCGCCACGAAACAAGCGACACGCAGGATCACCGGGCACTCTCCCCGCCGCGCGAGGCCAGCTCCCCGTAACGGTTCCAGGGTGTACCCGGGGCCCGGGCCAGCTCGATCGAGCCCCCGCCTCCAAAGCCGCGCAGGCCCTCCAACAACGCCGTCGCCCCGGGCTCCTGGCCCCATAGAATGACGTCCGTGGGCGAGGGGCCTCCCAGTGAGCGGGGCGAGGCCGCCAGCAGCGGTAGCAGCGGGTGACCGGCTGAGCTCGGGATGGGCCTCAAGGGTGCCAAGCACGCGGAGCCATCGCTGACCACCTGGAGCTCTGCAGGATCGAGAACGGCCTGATCTTCCGCCTCCAGCCGGACGCGCAGGCGCCAGGGCTGGCCTTCAGGCAGGTCAAAGAGGCTCTCCAGGATCCGTGCATCCTGTTCCTGCCGAGCGGGATCCAGGTGCAGGGCACCCAACTCGGCGACGAGCCGGCCACCGGGAAATTCGAGCCCGCCCGTCCAGAGGTTTACCAGCTCAACGGTGCCCTCCTGCGGCGCTACGGGGCGCTCCCCGAAGGGGCCTTCATTGCGGCTCCGGGCCCAGAAGATTCCCAGCATCCCTACCAGGACTGGAATCAGCAGGACAGATGGGCCCACGCCTGACGGGTCTTGGGTCGGAAGGGAGTGCATGGGATGCGAGCAGGGACTAGGCCCCCGCCTGTCGCAGACGACCGACTCCTAGTCTTCCTTGTCCCAATCTTTCTTTTTGTTCTTGTTCCACCAGCGGCGCCACTCGCTCGGCTTGCGCTCGTCGTGGCCCGACAGGTCCTGCAAGGTCGTGATCATGGGTGCGGCGATTGCGTCGTAAGCCTGCCGCGCGATCGTGTCGAGAGGGTCAGAGTCCACACTGTTCCGCGCGGAGGTGAGGGTCTTCAGGATCTCCTCGAAGATCTTCTTGCGCTCCTTGGACTTGAGGTGCACGAAGTTGCCCAGAGCTTCAGCCGCGGCGCCTTGGATCGGGGGGTCCTTGTCCGTGATCAGGTCCGTCAGGGTCTTGACGGACTTGACGTCCTTGGTCTTTCCCAGGGCCAGGATTAGCTGCCGCTGGAGGGTCAGGTCCTTGCGATGGGTCTTGTGCCCGATCCAACCCTGAAGCAGCTTGGCGCTCTCCGGACCCATGTGCCCCATGGCGACGGCGGAGGCGATGAAGAGCTTGTTCGGGAACACGCCGTCCTTCTCAGGTCGTTTCTGCTTAAAGCAATCGGAGAGGCCCTTGGCGATGGAGGCCCGGTCCTTCAGCCCGCTCTTGGGGAACTCCGCCAACAGCTCGTCCACCACAGCCACGGCCTCGGTGTCTTCCTTGCCTAGACGCGCGGTGGCGTGGTCCTTGAGGCGCCCAAGGATCTCCTTCACCTCAGGGCGCTTGTCGGGCTTCTCGTCTTCATCGTCCTGGACGAGACGCCCCAGGAAGCCGGGAGCAGATATCGGGGTGGAAATGCTGGCCAAGGGCTGGCTTGCGAAGCAGAGCAACAGGGTGCAGATCATGGATAGAGTGGTCGTGAGAAGAGTGGTTTCCGGAAGCAGCCTAGCACCTCCGGCCCCGGCTACCTTAGGTGCGAGCCGATGGAGGCAACAGCCCCTATTCAAGTGGGCCGCAGCGGGCGGGTTTCACGGGTACAGCACTCCATCTACAGAGGGCTTACCGCGTGGGGGCCCCAGCGGGGCGCAGGTGCCCGAAAGTCGCATCGGTCTGCCCCAGGGCGGCCACCAGGGCGGCCCCCTTCTCAAGGGTCTCCTGCTCCTCGCGCTCGGCCTCTGAGGACCAGGTGATCCCACCGCCCACGTGGAAAGACACCTCGCCATCTGAATCCGAAGCTTCTCCGGCGCGCCAGCGCAGGGTGCGGATGAGGATGTTGAAGCGCGCGTGGCCGCGTGCATCAAGGAACCCCATGGAACCACAGAATACGCCCCGGCCCTCACCCTCCAGTTCCGCGATGGCTTCCATGCTGCGCAGCTTGGGAGCGCCCGTGATCGAGCCCCCCGGAAATAGTGCGGCCAGCGCGTCGAGCCCATCCAGTCCGGGACGCAGCGTCCCGCACACGTCGGCCACCAGGTGATGCACGGCCGGATAGCTCTCCAGGATCGGGAACTCCGGTACGCGCACGCTTCCCGGCACACACACCCGAGAGAGGTCGTTGCGCTCCAGGTCGACGATCATGGCCAACTCCGCACGATCCTTGGCGCTCGCCAGCAGAGACTGCGCCAGCTCCTTGTCCAGCTCGTCATCGGACCCCCGCCCGACAGTGCCCTTGATGGGCCGCGTGCGAACTTCTTGGCCGCTGCACTCCAGCAGGAGTTCGGGGGAAGCTGAGAGGACCGCCTGCCGCGACCCATCCCGTCCATCCCAAGCGAGGTAGCCCATGTAGGGCGCAGGGTTCACCGCGCGCAGAGCAAGGTACAGGTCGACGGGCTTCCCCCGCGTCCGCCGCGTGAAGCGGTGAGCGAGGTTGGCCTGGTAGAACTCCCCCTCGGCAATCAGGGAGCGCGCGGCTTCGATCCGTCGTCTGTGCTCCTTGGGCGGGCAGTGACGGACGAGCTCCCCCACCCCGCAGGCCGGCCCGACGCCAGGCACCGAGGCCATCGACGCCTTGACATCGGAGAGCCGCTGCGAACGCTCGGGACGCTCCCCCCCTTCAACGTCTCCGAGCACGAGCCAGCTCTGCTCTTGCACGTGATCGAACACGATGAAGTCCGTGTACAGGCCGCCCACGATGGGCGCGGTCCCCCAGGGATCCCTCGGTAGCTCAAGTGGATCCCCGAACACGCCCAGGTCATAGGTAAGCGCGCCGATGAACCCACCCTGGAATGGACCGGGGACGCCGTCCATGGGCAGCAGCGAGTGGACCTGCGTCTTCAGGTCATCGAGGTCCTGCGGCGGTGCAGTCGACAGGGGATCGAAGGCCACCAGGGAGAAGCCCCGAGGGCTGCCCGCGGCACTATCCAGCGCCACCAGCCCGGGCCGCCCGTCCAGGACGCGCAGCCAATCGGGCACGCTGAGTTCCCCGGACAGGGGGGTCACCAGAACTTGGACGCTGCGCGGTTCCACACCCACAGGCTAGTGAGTGCGGGGCAAAGGTGGGCCTCTCGGCCCGGATCCTGTTCCCCGCCCGATCGGAAGCGTACAACCTGCCTCCCATGACCCAGCGCAAATCGATCCTGCTCGTCGCCTTCCTGACCGTGTTCCTGGACATGGTCGGGTTCTCGATCATCTTCCCCCTCTTCCCCGGCCTGCTCGAGTACTACCTAGAGTTGGAGGGGCCCGATGGCAGTGTTGGCCGTGTGCGGGCAGCCCTGCTGGTCCTGGCGGAGAGCGACTGGGCCGTGACGACTCTCTTCGGGGGGTTGCTGGGCTCGCTCTACTCGGTGCTGCAGTTTGTGTCGGCGCCCCTGTGGGGCGCCGCCTCGGATCGCCGCGGGCGGCGCACGATTCTGCTCTGGACCTTGGCGGGCACGGCCCTCTCCTATGTGGGCTGGATCTTCGCGGGTTCCTTCGCCCTGCTGGTCCTGGCGCGGGCGGTAGGCGGCATCATGGCGGGCAACATCAGCACGGTGTCCGCCGCCATTGCCGACACCCACACGGGGCCCGACCGGGCCAAGGGAATGGGCATGTTGGGCGCGGGCATCGGTCTGGGCTTTGTGGTCGGACCCGCCATCGGGGGGCTCTTAGCGGAATGGTCCGAGCTGTGGTTTCGCTACGGGGGTGGCGCATGGGGACTCAATCCCTTCAGCGGCTGCGCCGCCGTGGCCCTCGTGCTGTCCCTGATCAACCTCGGTCTGGCCGCACGCCTGTTCCCCGAGACCCATCCCGTTGAGAAGCGTGGGAAAGAGGCGGGCGAACGCACCCTGCGGCCCTTCGCCGCCCTGAAACAACTGGACCTGCCCGGTGTGCGCGGGGCCAACCGTTCCTACTTCCTCTACTCGGTGGCCTTCGCCGCCATGGAGTTCACCCTGCCCTTCCTGGTAGCCGAGCGCTTCAGATTCGGGCCCATGGACATCGCCAAGATGTTCGTATTCATCGGCCTCACCATGGCCCTGGTCCAAGGCGGATTGGTGCGCCGTCTGGTACCGCGCCTGGGCGAAGTGCGCCTCAACACCCTGGGCATGGCTCTGACCATCCCCGCCCTTGTCATCGTGGGCCTGGCCCAATCGGTGCTACTTCTGTACGTGGGGCTGGGCCTTCTTGCGGCGGGCAGCGCGGCGGTCATGCCCAGCCTCTCGGCTTTGGTCTCGCGCTACTGCCCTGCCGAGCGCCAGGGAATGGCCATGGGCATCTTCCGCTCCATGGGCTCCCTGGCACGGGCCCTGGGCCCCATCCTGGGGGGCCTGGTGTATTGGAAACTCGGCAATCAGGTGCCCTACCCCCTGGCGGCGGCCGTCATCGTGGTTCCGCTTCTGATTGCCCGTCGGTTGCCGCAGCCCACGGAGTAGTCGTCGGCACCGAATGCAGCAAGCCCGACCTGCCGCATGGGCACGTCGGGCTCGCGTGAATGACCTCGTGACCCTCGGGCCACGCCAGATCCGCTCAGTTCTTGACTTCGAAGTCCGCGTCGATGGGCTCGTCGTCGGAGGAACCATCGCCCGGCTCAGCGGGGCCGGCCTCGGGGCCGGCGGCGGCTTCCTGCTCCTTCTGAGCTTCGGCGTAGATCACCTCACCCAACTTCTGGGCTTTCTCCTGGAAGGTCTTGAGGGCGGCCTCGATCTTCTCGCTGTCGTCACCCTTGGCGGCCTCGGCCAGCTCGTCCTTGGCGCTGGTGATCGCGGCGACGTCCTCCTCGGAGAGCTTGTCCTTGTGCTCTTCGAGTTGCTTCTCCGTCTCGTGGATCATGTGCTCCGTCTGGTTCTTCAGGTCCACCAGGGCGCGGCGCTTCTTGTCCTCTTCGGCGTGGGCGTCGGCTTCCTTGCGCATGCGCTCGACCTCGTCCTCGGACAGGCCCGAAGAGCCGTCGATGCGCACCGAGTGCTCCTTGCCCGTCCCTTTGTCCACCGCCTTCACTTGCAGGATGCCGTTGGAGTCGATGTCGAAGGAGACCTCGATCTGGGGCGTGCCGCGCGGGGCGGGGGGAATGTCGCTCAACTGGAAGTTGTCGAGCAGACGGTTGTCCTTGGCGAACTCGCGCTCGCCCTGGAAGACCTTGATGTCCACGGAGGGCTGGCTGTCGGCGGCCGTGGAGAAGACCTGGCTCTTGGAGGTGGGCACCGTTGTGTTGCGCTCCACGAGCTTGGTCATCACACCGCCCAGGGTCTCGATGCCCAGGGAGAGGGGCGTGACGTCCAGCAGGACCACGTCGTCCACGTCGCCGGCCAGGATCCCGCCCTGGATGGCGGCACCCAGGCCCACCACCTCGTCGGGGTTGACGCCCTTGTTGGGCTCGGCGCCGAAGAAGGCCTTGACCTTCTCCTGCACCAGGGGCACGCGCGTGGAACCGCCCACCAGCAGCACCTCGTCGATCTCCTTGGGATCGATGCCGGCGTCGGCCAGGGCCTTGCGGCAGGGCTCGATGCTACGCTCCACCAGGGGCTCGATCAGGGACTCGAATTTCTGACGGCTGACGGCCACCTGCAGGTGCTTGGGACCCGAGGCGTCGGCGGTGATGAAGGGCAGGTTGACGTCAGTGGTCGTGCCGCTACTGAGCTCGATCTTGGCCTTCTCGCAGGCCTCTTTCAGGCGCTGCAGGGCCATGGGATCCTCGCGCACGTCGATGCCACTCTCGCTCTTGAAAGTGTCGGCCACGTAGCGGATCAGGACCTCGTCCAGGTCGTCACCGCCCAGGTGCGTGTCGCCGTTGGTGGCGAGGACTTCGAAGACCCCATCACCGATCTCC
This sequence comes from Planctomycetota bacterium, assembly GCA_012959525.1. Taxonomy (GTDB): domain Bacteria; phylum Planctomycetota; class UBA1135; order UBA1135. Next base: position 77,940 of record DUDB01000046.1, on the reverse strand, counting down.
AACACGGACACGTCGAAGGTGCCCCCACCGAAGTCATAGACGGCGATGCGGCCTTCTTTGCCCTTATCCAGTCCGTAGGCCAAGGTAGCCGCGGTGGGCTCGTTGATGATGCGCTCCACGGTCAGGCCCGCGATGGCGCCGGCGTCCTTGGTGGCCTGGCGCTGGGAGTCGTTGAAGTAGGCGGGCACCGTGATCACGGCGCGGTCCACGCTCTCGCCCAGGTAGGCCTCCGCGGCCTCCTTGAGGTTGGTGAGAACCATGGCGCTGATCTCGGGCGCGGAGTAGTCCTTGCCATTGATGGACACCTTGACCAAATCATCAGGGCTACCGGTCAGCTCGTAGGCCACCATGCGCTCCTCGTCGTCCACCTCGTGGTGGCGGCGACCCATGAAACGCTTGATGGACGCGATGGTGTTGGTGGGGTTGGTGACGGCCTGGCGCTTGGCGGGGGCTCCCACGAGGCGCGCACCGTCGCCGGTGAAGGCCACCACCGAAGGGGTGGTGCGTGCTCCCTCGAGATTGGTAATCACGATGGGCTCGCCGCCCTCCATGACCGCCACGACGGAGTTGGTGGTGCCCAGGTCGATGCCGATGATCTTGCTCTTGCTCACGCGGATGTCCTCGTCTTCAGAATGCAGGGGGCCCCAGGGGTGTCCCAGGGAGACGGTCCCCTAAGAACAAACGCCGTGCCACGGGTACAGGACTGACGTAAGTTGTTTTCCATGCACGCTTTAGAGAACATTACAAGCCACGGACCCGGGAGTCGGTGCGCCAAATTGGCAGCCCCGCCTGACGCCCCCTTTCCAACCTGCCCAAATGGCAGCGCTTCGGAAGCCCTAGAGCCCGTACTCCTTGAGCTTGCGATACAAGGTGCGCTCACCGATGCCAAGCACCTCCGCCGCCTGGGCCCTGTTGCCGTCCATCAGGTCCAGGTTGACCCGGATCAGCTCCTTCTCGACCTCCTGCAAGGAGCGCCCCGCCAAGACCACGCTTCCGCCGGACGCCTGATCATCCCCACCGCGCACGCCCACGGGCAGATCCTCCAAGCCGATCGAACCGTCACGACACAGCAAGACCATGTTCTCAACGGCGTTACGCAGCTCACGTACGTTTCCCGGCCATGGGTAGCGGCTCAACACCGCGCGCGCCTCCGGGCTCATGCCGGTGATCGTCCGACCGTGCTGTTCCGACAGCTCGGAGACGAAGTGATCAAGCAGCAGGGGCAGGTCGCCCGGTCGATCACGCAAGGGCGGGAGCTCGAGGGTCACTACCTGCAAGCGGAACAGGAGATCCTGGCGAAATTCACTCGCTTCAACCATGGCCGGCAGGTCCCTGTTGGTCGCAGCCACGAGACGGATGTCCACCTTCTCGGGATCGTGCCCCCCGACCTTGGTCACCTCGCGCTCTTCCAACACGCGCAGCAGCTTGGCCTGGGTGGCCAAGGGCATGTCGCCCACCTCGTCCAGAAAGAGCGTTCCTCCATCGGCATGGGCTACCTGCCCCTTCTTCTCGCCGATGGCACCGGTGAAGGCCCCTTTGACGTGGCCGAACAGCTCGGACTCGATCAGCCCCTCAGATAGGGCGGCGCAATTCACGGCGACAAAATTGCCGGTGCTACGAGGAGAATTCTGGTGCACAGCACGCGCGACGAGCTCCTTGCCGGTTCCACTTTCACCAAGGATCAGGACGGTCGCATTGGAAGGCGAGACCTGGGCGAGAATCTCGAAGACGCGCTGCATGGGCGCCGAGTTGCCCAGGATCCCTTCGAACCCAAAGCGCTTGTCAATCTGGCGCTGCAGGTCAATGTTCCGACGCTGAAGCTCCAGATTGTCCCGGCGCAGGCGGATCTTCTCGATCACTTTTTCGAGAATGGTGCGCAGCTCCACAAGGTTGATCGGCTTGGCCAGATAGGTCTCTGCCCCCTGCTGCATGGCGTCACGGGCCGTTTCCCACGAGGCGTGGCCGGTCAGCATCAGCACCGCCGCATCCGGCGCCAGAGTCTGGGACTCCTTCAAGACCTCCAGTCCGGAGCGGTCGGCCATGACGAGGTCGGTCAGCACCACGTCCCAGTGCTCCTTGGCCAGGGCTTCAATCCCCGCCTGTCCGGAGTGCACGGCCTTGCAGCGGTACCCCCCCATCTGGAGGGCATCGGCAAGGGTCTCGGCGTGATCCTGATCGTCGTCGACGATCAGGATGCGAATGGGGGCTTCTTCGGTCATGAGTCCGTGTGTGATTAGGGCAAGGGTGTGCTCTATTTCGGGGCCTCTCCAGAGCCCCCGTCGGAGCGGGTCAACTCCACGAGCAGGGGGAGGCGAATCGTGAAACGCGTGCCGCGCCCCTTCTCCGAGACGAGCTGGATGGTGCCCTCGTGCTCGGACACGATACGCTGCACCGTGGCGAGGCCCAGCCCCGTACCCCCGCGCTTGGTCGACCAGTACAGGCTGAAGCAGCGCGCGCGCTCATCTTCATCCATTCCCACCCCGGTGTCGGTGAGTGAGAGATCCACCCAGCGTCCCTGGCGCGCGATGTCCACGATCAACTCGCCGCCTCCATGCATGGCCTGGCGCGCGTTGACCATCAGGTTGATCAACGCCTGACGGAAGGCCCCTTCGTCGAGCATGGCCAGTGGCAGATTAGTTGGCAGGTTGGTGTGAACGCGGATGTCGTGGGCCTCGTGCTCAGGCTCCTGAAACTCGATCACCTCTCGCACGAGGGCCAGCAGGTCGGCAGGTGCCCGGTTGATCTCGCCCCCGCGCGCAAAACGCAGGAAGTCGTCCAGGATGCCCTCAAGGCGAACGACCTCGCGCTGCAGGGTGGCCAGACGCTTGAGGCTGCGACGCTCGCGGGGGTCGGGAGTGGGCGGTTCTTCACCGCGCGCCCCGGACCAGTCCTCCTCAAGCAGGGTGAGGTTCATGGCCATGGTCGACAGGGGGTTCTTGATCTCGTGGGCAAGCCCTCTTGCCAGGTGGGTCAAGAGGTCCTCTTCCTCGGGAATCACGCTCTCGCTCTGGTGTTCGTCCATGGGATTGCGCCCCGCCCGTTGGGGGCCGGGCCACGAGGCGATAGGCTACCAATGTCTCGAGGCCCTGACGCCCCCACCCATGGCCCTGCCCCCCATCCTTCCACTGCCCGATGCGGAAAGCCCCGGCGATCTGCCGCAGGAGCTTGTCCAACGAGTCCAGGAGGCGCTCTCGGCGGGCGAGCTAGTGGCGATCCCCACGGAGACGGTCTACGGACTCGCGGCTCGGGGAGATGACCCGGACGCCATCGAGCGACTGCGGACCGTCAAAGGGCGCTCACCCGAGGCGCCCTTCACATGGCACGCCGGCTCGGGGGAACGCCCCCTGGAAGGAGAGGTCCCCTTGGGTGCCCTGGTGCGGCGTCTGACCGAGCGCTATTGGCCGGGTCCCCTGACCCTCGTCCTTCCCCATATCCCCAAAGGCCTGGAGGCGGTAGCCCAGGATGGGTGGCTGGGCATCAGGGTTCCCGCCCACGGGGGCACGCGCGCCCTGCTGGACGGCCTCCCATTTCCCGTGGTGGCCAGTAGCGCCAACGGAAGCGGGGAGGAGCCCCTCACCGATGCCGGAACCGTCGCGAGCCGGTTTGAGGATCAGGTGAACTGCGTCCTGGATGGCGGCCCCTCACCCCTGGCCATGGGCTCCAGCGTTCTACGCTTGGGACCCGACCGGTTCGACCTGCTCCGGGAGGGATGCCTGAATGCCGAAGACCTGCGCCGAGCCGCCGGGTTGCGCCTGTTGTTCGTCTGCACGGGCAACACCTGCCGCAGCCCCATGGCTGAAGGGCTCGCACGTGCCTTGCTCGCGGAGCGCCTCGGATCATCCGACCTGTCACGGTTCGGTTTTGAAGTGCAATCCGCGGGAGTCTTCGCGGGGCCCGGCAGTCCCGCGTCCCACGAAGCGGTCGAACTCTTGAAGCCGCGCTCCATCGACCTCAGCGATCACCGCTCGCAGCCCGCAGACGAGACCCTGCTGCAACAGTCCGATCGCATCTACTGCCTCACCCGCGATCATCGCAACCTGTTGAGCGAGCGAACCTCTCAGAAGGCCCAGCTTCTCGATCCCCATGGAGAGGACATCCCCGATCCTATCGGCGGCGGGCGAGCGGTCTACGCAGCGTGCGCGGAGAAGATCGAGGCCTGCCTGCGTGAACGCATGCAGGAGTGGGTGTAGGGGCGCGTGCCCTTACCTCTGCGCCGAGGCCGCCAGAGAAGGGAACCGCAGGCCCAACTGCTGAGCCTTCTGGCCCTGGGGTGTCTCCAGGATCCGAGGGCAGAGTCCGAGGGCTCTCTCCCAGGCGCGCAGGGCAAGCTCGGCACTCCCCAGGCGTTGAGCCACCAGTGCCATGAACAGGTGTAGATCGGCGCGCTCGGGCCTCAACTCAATGGCCGTGGTCAGCTTAGCCAGGGCCGCGGAGTGGCGGCCCGCCGCGATATCCGCCACGCCCCCGGTCCGCATGGCATCAAACTTCACCTGGCGCCGGAATTGCTGCACCTCCGGATCGTCCCCTTTCTCGAGCCGGGCAAGCCAGACCTCCAGCGCAGCCCCCGGGCCCTCGCCCGGGGCGGAGAGGCCACGGCGCTCCAGGTCCCAGCGCCGCCAGGCTTCGCGCGCGTGGTGCAGGGTGCGCACCTGCTCCAAGCGCTCCAGGCCCGCGGCTCCGGCGTCCGCCACCAGCCATGCACTGGGCGGCAGCTCCTCGAGATTCCGCAGCCGGGCCAGGTTGGTGGGCAGGTCGGCGAGGTACTGAGCACCCGTACGCTGCCTGCGATACACGATCCAGGGATCCCGATCGGTTAGGGGCCGGGCCACCTCGGGCCAGCCGGCCCCCCCGGTGACATAGCGAGCCAGAACTCCTGCAGGGTTCTCAAGCCCCAGTGGGACCAGCACGTCGTGAAGCTGACTGGCTGCCTCGGGAAAGCGCGCCGGGTCCAACGCGGGCTCGGTGTCGGACCCGAGCAGGACGACCTGGGTGCCAAACAGGAAAACACCACTCCACGGAAACGACTCGCAGAATGCACCGAGAACGGCGTCGAAGGTCGCGGGCGCCAGAGCGTGGGGCGGCACCCACTGACAGAGTAGACCGCTCGGCGCCAGGGCCTGGCGCGCGATGGCGTAGAACTCTGGCGTGTAGAGGTGTACGGCAAAAGGCGAGTCCGGCAGGAGCGGCTCCATGGTGATGACGTCCCACCCATGGTCCGCGAGCAGAAGGGTGCGACGACCATCGTCCAGGTGCAGGACGACCCGACCATTCCCATCATCTGGATCGAGGAGGCCCGGCAGCCCTTCCGCCGCCACGCCGCGATTGACCTCTTCAAAGAACGGTGCTGCCTCGATCACGGCCGAAGATATCTCAAGCAGGTCGATGCGCTGCACCACGGGGTGCACAGAGACGGCGCCAGCCGTAGTGCCGGTACCAAAAGCCAGCACGGCCACGCGCTCGGGGCGGGGGTGCAAGAGCAGCGGCAGGTGACCGAGCACACGCATGTAGAGGTAGTCGTCCCCCACCGCCGTGGCGCGAAAGTCGTCCGTAAGCAGGGTGCGCTCCGCCCGCACTCCGTCATCCACCACACTCACCGCAAAGTGCTCGTCCTCCGCAAAGGAGAGGACCTTGAAGGCCGGATTCGAGAGCGCCTTCGAGGCGAGCACGGGTTCGGGGGCCAGCAAGCCCCAAGCCAGAACGGCCAGAGCCACGGCACTCACCATGCCCCTTGCCGAGCGGGAAGTCTCATTCAGGAGCAAGCAGGTGGGCAGAGCCAGGGCGCCCAGAACGCCCAGGGAAGCCGCCGTCCCCAGAGAGGGAAGCAGAGCCCAGTGCAGAAGCGGCACTCCGAGCAACGCTCCCCAGGCCTCGTGCAGGAGCAGGTCTCCCAGGCGGCGACCACTCTCGCCCCCGGCGAGCGAGCGGTGCAGGGTCGGGATCACGGCCCCCAGGGGGAGGAGAGCAGGGCCCAGGAGGACCAGGGCGGCCAGACTGTCCATCCATCCCCGCTCGAATCCCGTCGTGCTCCACGGGCACAGGAGCCAGGCGGAGCCCAGGGAGGCCAGGGGCAGGAGTGCCAGGGGAGCCCGGGCGTCGTGCGGCAGGAAGCGGGGCAGGATCGCGGCTCCTAGGGCCAGTGCGGCGAGGGACCCACACAGGACCGCGGTCACGGCCGGCTGCAACCCACCGAGCCAGACCGCGCCCAGGCGGAATCCGGCCCACTCGATGCCCGCCAGCCAGGCGGTGACGAGGGCCGCCACACAGCCAATTCGCAGGGGAATGGTGGACCCTCCCGCTGGAGTGGATCCCGTCGAGGCGGCGCGGCCCGCACCGAGATATCCCAGAGCACCCGCGATCAGAGAGAGGCCTCCGGCGCACAGGGCAGCGGTCGTCCGGGAGTGGCTGGCGGCCAGATCAAAGCCGACATAGCGAGCGGCCGCGACTGCTGCAGCCAGGTTGGCCGCGAAAAGCCAGGAGACGTCGCGTGCTCCACCGCCCCGTGTCGACCAGCTGCGAGCAAGGAGTGGAAGAAACGCACCTTGAGGCAACGCGGCCGACAGGATCAACACGCTACCCGCCACACCCCACAACGCGGGGGGCAACGCGCCTCCCGCACATAGGTGCAAGCCCGTGAAGGCCAAGGGAATTCCCACGCCGGCCAGGATGCCCGCACCCACAAGCCAGAAAGGCGCTCGGTGCGCGGGCGAGCGACCGGCGATCCATGCACCCAACGCCCAACCGGCGATCCACAGACACAAGCCCAAAGCCGCGGCACGACCTTGCCCCACCAGCAGGCCTAAGGAAGCAATCAAGAGACTCTCTCCAGCCAACCCGCCCGCGCCCGCAAGCGCGGCGGACAGCAGCAGGAGCGGTTTGCGATCGATGCGAGTCATCGGGCGTCAGCCACCATGCAGGCACCCCGGGTCGAATCGACCAAGACGAGCTCAGCCTCCGCTCTGCACGAGCACCTGATGAGCCGCCTGTTGATCGGCTGCCCCAAGCAGAGCACCGCGCACGTCCTCCTTGGACAAGACGCGTGCCACGTCGGCAAGGGTGCGGATGTGCAGGAGCTTCTGCGCGCGGGGGATCACAAGCATGACCACGAGGCGAGCGGGCTGCCCATCGATGCTCTCGAATGCCAGACCCTCTTCCCGGGTCACGACCCCCATGCACGCCAACACGGAATCCAATTCGTCCACGGCGGCGTGCGGGATGGCGATGCCGTTCTCCATGCCCGTGGACATGGAGCGCTCGCGCGAGAGGACGGCCTCGAGGACGGCCTCGGACTGGGACTCGTCGAGCTTGCCGGCACTCACCAGATACTGGACGAGGTTATGGATCGCCTCCCACTTGTCAGTGGGGTCGAAGTGCACCAGGAGATCCTGTGCCTCAAAGAGTTCTGCGAGGAGCATGGGCGCGCAAGGATAGCCCGGTCGGGGTTTGGCGCACTAGTGCTTTCGGCTCCCGACCGGCACCAGGGGCCATGGGGAAGGTCTCCCTGCCCCAGGGCAGGAATCACCTCTGGGCGGGAAGACCCCGACTTCTGGAGCGTCTCCTACTGCATACCAGACTGCCAGCCTCGGTTTGACTTGGGCCCCCACGGTGCCTAGAGTGCCGCCCGGAACCGACTGGGTGGGCCCTAACTGCCGCAGACACAACGAGATAGAGCCTCCATTCCTACTTCCGAGCCGCCTCCCCCCTACCCCGCTCGGGCTGCCAGAGAAACCAAGATGATCGCCACCCTCCTTGCCCTCCCGCTGATCCTCCCAGCCGCCACTCCAGCACCCGCGCTGGTGGCTCCCTTGGCTGCCTCCGCAGGTTTTCTTCGGGGCCCAGCTCTCGTCCAAGACGATGCCCCCACGCCGCCCATCCAAGTGCTGGACGCCGACAACTACTTGCTGACCTTTGCCACGGGTGGGAAGGACAAGGGTGAAGGCATGACGCTGGAGAACTTCGTCCAGACCTGCCAGAGCGTCACCGGCATCACGTTCACCTACGACACGGAGACCCAGGGCTACCTGGCCAACGCCAAGGTGCTCCTGATCGGGTCCAAGAAGGTCCCGAAGAAGGACTTCTACAACTTCTTCCAGATCCTCCTCGTCATCAACAACTTCGTCTGCACGCAGGTCGGGCCCGAACCGATCTCGGTGATCGAGATCACGAGCCTGGACACCGGAGCCCGCAGCACCATCAAGTCGGCCAGCACCTACGTCGACCCCGAGGACCTCCACGAATACGAGAACCAGCCGGCCACGCTGATCACCTCCGTCATCCACCTGCCCAACACGGACATACGGCAGGTCACGACGTCCTTGCGCCAGATGTTTCCCGATCCCAACACCCAATCGATGTTGCCCGCGGGCAACACGAACTCCGTCGTACTCATGGGGTTCGGATCGAACGTGGTCTCCCTTGCGCGCATGCTGACCATTGTGGACAACGCTTCGAAGGTCGATCCCATCGTGCCCCAGTTCGAAGTCATTCCCCTGGAGTATGCGGCCGCCGACGAGATCGCCAGCACCATCGAGGAACTCCTCGAGGCCTCGCGCCGGGCCGCTCAGAGCAACGCCCGAGGTCAACAGCCCGCACAGGGTGCTACGGGCCAGCTCCAACGTGGCCAGACCGAGGCCAAGATCATGGTCAACCCGCGCACGAACTCCCTCCTGGTGATGGCCATGCCCGAGGACATGCCCTCCATCAAGGACCTCATCGCGCGCCTGGACGTCGATATCGTCGAGCGCGAGCGCACCTATCACGTGTACCCCCTGGAGAACGTCTCCGCCCTGGAGACGGCGGAGACCCTGAACAAGTTCCTGCAGGACGCCGCCCGCATGGATCAGGCAAGAGGTGCCCAGAACCAGAACCAGAACCGGAGCGGATCGGGCGCCGCGGAGTTTGTCGTGGTGGAAGACGTGCAGACCAACTCGCTGTTGATCGCGGCCAGCAGGTCGCGCTACGAGGAGCTGATAACGCTCATCAAACGTCTGGATCAACGTCAGGACCAGGTCCTGATCGAGACGGCGCTCGTCGAGCTCTCCGGTCGCGACATCCTGAACATCGGAGTGGAGTTGGGGCTAGCCGACATCCCCGGCGTGGGCGAAAACGGGGGATTCGGGCTGACCAACTTCGGTCTCTCCACCCTGGCCGATACGGACAACGATGGCATCCCCGACACGAAGGTTCCCAACTCTATCAATGGCATGACCGCTGGCATCCTGGACGGAGACGACTTCTCCATGCCAGTCCTGCTGAACCTGCTGGAGGAGAAGCGCAACTCCAACGTGCTCAACGTGCCCTCCGTCTTGGTCAACAACAACGGCAACGCGACCGTCACAACGCTCGATGAGCAGCCGACCACCACGATCACCGCCTCGGGCGGAATCGGTGGCCAAACCCAGGAGAACTTCGCGAACTACGAGTCGGCGGGTATCACCATGCAGATCTCGCCCTCGATCAGCGCCTCGCGCTACCTGCGCCTGGGCATCTCCCTCGAAGTGTCGACCTTCATCGGAGCCGTTGGTGGACCGGTTCCCCCGGCCCGCGTGACCCGCACCATTGAAACCTCCGTCAACGTGCCTGATGGGGACACGATGGTGATCGGCGGCATCATTGTGGACAACACCAACGTCACCGAGACACAGGTGCCCTTCCTGGGAGACTTGCCCATCATCGGGTTCCTCTTCGAGAACAAGGCTTCCACGGTGAACCGCACCGCGCTGTACTTCTTCGTGACGCCACACATCCTCAAGGACGTGGCCTTCGCGGACCTTGCGGAGATCTCCTACCGCAAGAAGCTCGAGGCCGCCAACACCATCGGGTTCGAGCGCCTGCGCCAGATCGACCCCCACTTCGGGCCTGACGGCAACGACCTGGACCTGTCCGGGTTCGACGTCCCCCTCTACTCGGCACCCGTGCGCGGCGTGGAAGTTTCACCCGCGGAGCTCGGCCTCGACCCCGAGCGAGCACGCGAGCTGCTCAAGCAGGGCTCGGAGGGTGCCGCAGACAGTGACGCCGGTGGTGATGGTTCTGGCGATGGAGCAGCAGACAATGGTTAGTCTAGGTGACCTGCTTGTCGAAGCGGGATTGGAGAAGGGGCGGCTGGACGAGTGTCGCACCCTGGCCGCAACCACGGGCGAGTCCCTGGATCAGGTGGTCCTGACCAAGAACTACCTGGCCGAGGACCTGGTCCTGCAGGTCTACGCCAAACACCTGGGATACGAGTTCCGCGAGGTGCTCGAAGGCACGAAGGTCCCCTCGGACTTCGTGGACCGGGTCCCGGTTCACTTCGCGCGCAACTACAACCTGGTGGCTCTTGAGCCGGGAGACGATGGAATCCTGCGCGTGGCCACGTGCAAGCCCCTCGACCCCCACCCCATGGACGACCTGGCGGCCATGCTTGGCATGGAGGTGGATGCAGTCCTGGCCCCGCGGCTCGAGATCACGAGCCTGATCGCGCGCGCCTACCGACACAAGGCGGACGGGGTCGACGAGGCCCTGGACGCGGTCGCCGAAGACGCCGACATCCAGTCTATGGCGGCCGAGATAGAAGAAGCCGAGGACGTGCTCGACGTCTCCAACAAGGCGCCCATCATCAAGCTGGTCAACACCATCTTGTTCCAGGCCCTGAAGCTGCGCGCCTCCGACGTCCACTTCCAGTGCTTCCCGGACCGTATGCAGGTGCGCTTTCGCATCGACGGGATCCTGTATGACATGGATCCGATCCCGCGCAAGGTGCAGGACGCGATGATCTCGCGCGTCAAGGTGATGGGCAAGATGGACATCGCCGAGCGCCGCTTGCCCCAAGATGGCCGTGCCACCATTCGCATCGGGGACGGCGAGGTCGACGTGCGTATTAGTTCCATCCCGACCACCCACGGCGAGCGCATCGTGATGCGCCTGCTGGACAAGACGGCCAAGCTCTACCGCCTAGAAGAGATCGGACTGTCCAAAGACAACCGCGCCATCATTCGCGAGTACCTCTCCTACAACCACGGGATCATCCTGGTTACCGGGCCGACGGGATCGGGCAAGACCACGACTCTGTATGCCTCCATGTCGGAGATCGACACGACCCAGAAGAACGTGCTGACCATCGAGGATCCGGTGGAGTACTCCCTGGCTGGCATCAGCCAGGTGCAGGTCAACACCAAGAAGGGCCTGACCTTCGCCGCCGGCCTACGCTCGTTCCTACGCCAGGATCCGGACGTGATGATGGTGGGCGAGATCCGGGACCTGGAAACCGCCGAGGTGGCCATCCGCGCAGCCCTCACCGGGCACCTGGTCTTCTCGACCGTGCACACCAACGATGCGCCCTCCACCATCACGCGCATGATCGATCAAGGCGTCGAGCCCTATCTCGTCGCCAGCTCCCTGGTCCTGATCATCGCCCAGCGTCTGGTCCGGACAGTTTGCAAGCACTGCAAGGAGGATGACCCCATCGACGAGGAGTGGGAAGCGAAACTGCAGAAGGTTGGACTGAACGCCTCGCAACTGAATGGCACCGTGGCCGTGGGACGCGGCTGCGACGAGTGCTTCCACTCGGGCTACTCGGGACGGACGGCAATCTACGAGTTCCTGCCCGTGGATCAGGACCTGCGTACCCAGGTCATGGGCGGTGCCACCGCCAGCGAAATCAAGATCTCCGCAGCCCAGCGTGGCATGATCAGCCTGCGGGCTGATGGGCGCGACAAGATCTGCGCAGGAGTGACGACACCCGACGAAGTGTTGCGGGTCACCCAACTGGACGTGGAGTAGCCCTTCAGATCGACTCCGGCTTGCTCGCCGCTTCCCAGAACAATGCCCATCTACGAATACAAGGCCTTCGCTTCAGGCGGCAAGACGAAGTCGGGCATCATCGATGCCGACACGGAGAGGGACGCCAGATCCAAGCTGCGCAAGAATGACCTCCTAGTCACGCAGCTCACCGAGACGCGCGGGGGCAAGCGGGTCAGGAAGACCAAGAAGGGAGAAAAGGGTCCAGGCTTCCTGGCCCGTCTCTCTGAGAAGCGTAAGAGTGGGCGGGGGCCGGGTCCCCGTGAGAGCGAGATCATAGGTGGCGTCACCCGCCAGCTGGCGACGCTGATCGGCTCGGGCATCGCACTCAACGAGGCGCTCAACGCCATCGTGGATCAGGCTGAGAACCGACAGTTGGAGACCATGTTCCGGCAGATCCGCGAGAGCATCCAGCAAGGCATGAGCTTCGCGGATGCCCTTGGCCAGCACCCCGGCTGGTTCAGCGACCTGTACATCAACATGGTGCAGGCGGGCCAGGCAGCGGGAAACCTTGATATCGTCCTCTCCCGCATCGCGGACTACATGCAAGCCCAGCGTGCCCTGCGGCGCAAAATCACCGGAGCTCTCCTGTATCCCACCATGATGGTCAGCCTGGGCTTTTTGGTGGTGACCGTACTCATGACCAAGGTGGTCCCGGAGATCACGGGCATGCTCCTGGACCAGGGCAAGGCCCTACCCGCTGCGACCCAGCTGTTGGTCAACGTCTCGGACTTCTTCCAGGCCTACTGGTGGGTGGTCTTCCTGGGGATTGCGGGTGTGTCCGCCACCATCGAGAGGGTCTACAAGACCAACCCTGCCGGACAGCTCGCCATCGACCGCGCCCTCCTCAAGGTCCCCGTCCTCGGTGAGCTCCTGCGCAAGGCTGCCGTGGGGCGCTTCACCCGAACTTTTTCCACGCTTTTGCAATCCGGCGTGCCCGTGATCCAGGGCCTCGAAATCACCGAGAAGGTGGTGGGCAACAGGGTCATCGCCGACGCCACGGGCCTCATTCGCACGCGCGTGCTGGAGGGGACGGACATATCCGGTCCGCTCAAGAGCAGTGGCGCATTCCCCACCGTGGTAGGCTATATGGTGGCCGTGGGCGAACAATCCGGTGAGTTGGAGCAGATGCTGGACCGCATCGCGACCGCTTACGACGAAGAGATTGACATAGTCACCGAACGCCTGACGTCCCTGCTTGAGCCCATCATGATCGTCTGCCTTGCGGTTGTGGTCGGCTACATCGTCTACGCCATCATCCAACCCATCCTTGAGATCGGAAACATCTGAACCAGAAGGCTTCATCCCCATGAAACAGAACAAGCGTAAAACCCAAGGTGGATTCACTCTCGCCGAATTGATGGTCGTCATCGTGATCATCGGCCTGCTCGTCACCGTTGTGGCTCCCAACGTCTTCCAGCGCCTGGGAACGGCCCGCAGCAGCAAGGTCAAGGCCGACATCCGCGCCCTGGACGAAGCGGTCACGATGTACATCATGCAGAACCAGGGCCGCCTCCCCGAGGGCCTTGAGGAGTTGGTTGAAGAGGACATCAACGGCAACACCTACATCAAACAGACTTCGGTGCCCAAGGACCCCTGGGGGTTCGAGTACCGCTTCGAAACTCTCGGCGGATCCAAGTACCGCATCTGGACGGACGGTGCGGATAATGCCCCCGGTGGAGAGGGCGAAGATAGGGACTACGACTCGGAGATGTTGAAAGCAGAGTGACCGACTGCCGGGCTGCTTGCGGCCTTGCCGGTCCTCAACCAGTGATGGATCACCTCACCTACAAGCCAACGGGACAGCCCCACTGGACCTCCCCCACCGGAGGGGCCCCGGCACGGCCCAAGGGGTTCCGTCGAGGGGGGTTCACCCTTGTGGAGTTGATGGTGGTCATGGCCATCATCGGGCTGGTGGTCACCACCGTGTCCGTCAGCATGGAGGCCATCCTGCCGGGCGAAAGACTGAACACGAGCATTCGTGAGCTGGCCGCGAACCTCATGCAGGTGCGCACGGAAGCCATCTCGCGCAGCATGGAGTTCCGCATGGAGTACGACCTCGATGGCGACCGCTACCGCATCGCCACGCCCTACCGCATCGGTGGGGGTCGCATCATCACCACCGACGACCCGAGCGACGAGGAGCTGCGCTTCTACTCACCTTGGACCCCCATGCGCGATGGCGTCGCGCTGGCGAGCGTCTACACAGGCGGCGAAATCCACGACGAGGGTCGGGTTATCGTGCGCTTCGACGCCCTGGGTTCAGCCACCGACCACATGGTGATCGTCAGCCAGCCGGCCTATGGCAGCGCCTTCACCATCGAGGTTCTGGGCTTGACCGGGTTGATCCGCATGCACGATGGCGTCGTCATTCGCGAGCCCGCCAGAGACGAGGACTTTGACTGATGCGTTGCACGTCGAACAAGCGTGGGTTCACCCTGGTGGAGGCGGCTCTGGCCATCGCCCTGGTCGGCATGGCTCTCACCGCCACCCTGCAGATCCTGCAGGCCTCCAAGCTGAGCGCGGCACACACTCGAGACCAGAAGACGGCCCGCGTCCTGGCCCTCAAGACCCTGGGGGAAATCGAGTCGGGCATACGCTGGGACGAATTGGACGAGGGCGCCCTGCTCTCGGGCAGCTACGCCGAAGACGACTACCCCGCCTTCTACTGGGAGCTTGCCGTGGGCGATCAGCAGTTCTCCATACAGGAGGATGTCGACCCCTACGGCCCCATCGACAACTGGGCCCTGCGTCGCGAGCGGGACGAGTACCTGGAGGCCAATGAGGACGAGGACCTCGGCGGAGAGGAAAGCGCCAAGCCCTACGAGAAGATCCGCATCCGCGTGACCTACCCCAAGTACAGCGACCTGGAGAACGAACTCACCCTTGAGCGCTGGATACGCTGGGATCAGGTCTATCGACCCGAAGAAGGCGAGGACGGCGAGGAGGCTGCTCCTGCTGATGCGGGGGGGCCCGATGGGAACGGTGGCGGTGGCGCTGGCGGCGCTGGCGCATCCCCGATAGCAGGAGAACCCAGATGATCCACTCCCGAAGACGACTCACATCCAAGGCTGGCTTCACCCTGGTCGAGATTGTGGTCACGGTGCTGATCATGGGCCTGATGCTGACCGGCATCACACGCCTCTTGACCGCCGTTCGCACCTCACGAGATCTGGTGCACAACATTCAAGAGCAGCAGCTGGCGGGGCCCGCAATCCTCGACCTGCTTGAGCGTGACCTGCGCGGTGTCTTCACCACGAGCATGCCCCTGAAATCCCACCTGCGAGTCACGAACAACGTTCGCGTGGGGCTCGATGCGGATCGCATCGACTTCGTGGCGACAACCGACAGCCTGATCTGGTTCGGAGAGAATGACCGGCAAGTGCGCTCCGACATCTGCGAGGTGGGCTACTGCCTGCGGCCCAATCCCGACGACAGTGACTTCCTTGAGATGTACCGGCGTGAGGGCTTCGGCGTGGACGAGGACGCTTTTGAGGGTGGCTCGTACGTGCTGGTCCACGACCACATCACGGGCTTCAACATTGAAGTGTTCTCAGAGGACGGGCCGGACGCCGACCCCCTCGAGGAGTGGGGTATGAACCCATCGGACGTAGAGACCACCGGCCTGCCAGCCTCTCTACGCATCAGCCTGGAGATCGAGCTGCAGCCGCGCCTCCTGCGGGAGACGCAGGGGCACATGCGGCAAAAGCAGAAGTTCCTCTATACGCGCGTCATTCGCCTGCCCGAGTCCCTGCGCCTGGCCCAGAAGGACATCCCCCGTTACGCCATTCCCAGCCCCGCGAGTGAGGCTGCCGCCGGCGAGGAAGGTAGCGAGGAAGGCGACATGGAGGTGGGTGGATCGGGAGGCGCTGGCGGCCGCGGAGGGGCTGGCGGCCGAGGCGGAGGTGCACGGACGGCCCCGGATGGCAAGGTCATCATCGGGAGCTCCGCAGACCGTCCCGGCGGCAACTGAACCCGGGCGCAGTCGCGGCCCCGCCTACGGACTAGGCCGGAAGTAGCTCTCGCCCGCCTAGATAGAGCTGCAGCGGCTCGGGCACACGCACCTGCCCGCTGGCAGTCTGGTGATTCTCCATGAGCGCGATGAGCATGCGTGTGGAAGCCGCCACCGTGTTGTTGAGGGTGTGGCAGTGGCGCACCTTCCCGTCCTCACCGCGATAGCGAAGGGAGAGGCGGCGTGACTGGAAGTCGTAGAAGCGCGAGGCTGAGTGGGTCTCGCCATATCCCTCTCGCGAAGGCATCCAAGTCTCGATGTCGAATTTCTGCACCTGCGCCTGCCCCAGATCCCCCCCGCAGACATTGACCACCCGATAGGGTAGTTCCAAGGCCTGCAGGATCTGCTCGGAGTTGTCCAAGATGGCGAGGTGATGTTCGATGCTGCGCCCCTCGTCGGCCACGTCGATCACGACCTGCTCCACCTTCTGGAACTGATGAACCCTGTAGAGACCCTTGGTGTCTTTGCCGTAGGTCCCCGCTTCACGCCGATAGCACGTCGAAGAGGAGACCAATCGCATGGGAAGGTCCGCCCCGTCCAGGATCTCGTCCTGGTAGAGCGCGGTAAGCGGCACCTCGGCTGTGCCCACCAGACACAGGTCATCGCGCTCGTCACAGCGGTAGGCCTGATCCTCTCCACCGGGAAAATACCCCGTACCAACCATGGTCTGCGTGCGCACCAGAGTGGGCACGGTGACCGCCGTGTACCCCTTACCCACCATCGTGTCCAATGCGTAGCGCAAGACCGCATGCTCCAAGAGGCACAGGTCGCCCTTTAGGACGTAGTTGCGCGATCCGGCCAGACGCGCTCCGCGCACGATGTCGAGCCAGCCGTGCATCTCGCCGATCTCGATGTGGCTGCGCACGGAGAAATCGAAGGAGCGCGGCTCACCCCACTTTCGCAGCTCCACATTGTCCCCATCATCGACGCCCTCGGGAACTTCCTCTGCGGGAACGCTTGGAACACGCAGCATCAACTCATTCAGTTCAGCCTCGATCAGGGCTTGCCCCTCGGAGCACTCCTTCAGTTCGGTCTTCAGTCCTTTCTGATTCTGGGCCAATTGGGCACGCTCCTCAGGCGCGGCCTCCGCAATAGCCTTGCCAGCCTGCTTCTGCTTGGAGCGCAGCTCGTCCATGGCTTGCATCGCCTGGCGGTTGGACTCGTCCAACTCCAGAATGCGCTCCACGTCACACTCCATGCGCTTCTTGGCGGCACCTGCCTTAACGAGCTCTGGATGAGAGCGGATGAACTTGAGGTCGAGCAAGAGAAGGTCCGGGGAGCGGCTCGGGGAAGGGAGAGAAGGCCGTGACTGGAAAAAAACCGATTGGCACACGGGGGCAGGCCCCGGCGCAGAAGGGCATCCTACTTCCAGATCGACGTGATCTTACCGAACAGCTTGTTCTTCTTCTCCACCAGCTGCACTTCCACCTCGGTCACGCTCGGCCTCTTGTCCATGGTGACGTCAATGGGGAACCAGGAAGCCCTCCAACTCTTGTAGAGGGCGTCCTGGTCTTGGATCTTGTCCATTTCCTCGCCCTTCGAGCCCCGCTTGGCGCCTATCTCGCGAAAGCTCACCTCGGGTTGGGACACGGCCCCCCATACGCGCTCGTAGCGCTCACCCGCCACCCCAGTCACACAGACGGATTGGCCGATGACTGTGACCGACCGATCTGCAATTTCGGCCTTCCAGTCAAAGCCGAACGGAGAGCCCAGCAAGACCTCGACCTCCATACCCGGCTCGGAAACGGTCCACATGGACATCGCGTCCGAGGGCAAAATGGTCGCTTTCATGAGCTGCTTCTTCTTTCCCTTGGAGACCATTCCAAAATAGAAGCTATAGCGACCCACAGGAACCTCCACGCTCTTGGCCGAACTCAGGTCAAAGAAGCTGTTCTCATACGTATTCTCCCCGCGCACGATCAGGAAGGAGGCCGCGGGCCCCTTGTACTTCAGCTTGAGAGTCCCGGTGGGCAGGTTCTGCGGCGTCGCGGTCAACCTCTTCCCGCCATCGGCGATTTCCATTCGGTACCAGATCCCCTCGATCTGCTGATACTCACTCCAAGGTAGCGCACGCTTGGATTTGCCGATGACCACCGAGTCCATCTCCGGCTGAAAGTGGCCCTTGGTTAGCCCGGTGTGCCCGTAGGCCATCGCGGGACTGCCATAGATGCCATCCAAGTTGTCATCCAGAACCCGGATCTTTGTACCGGCGACCTCGCCTATCATTGACCCCGCGGGCGCGTAGTAGATATTGATCAGGTCATCGTTGGGAGCAAGGTTCACTTGCACGCCCTGGTAGGTGTCGGTTTCACTCCCCGTGATGGCGAGCACGGCCCACTTGCGCTTGCTGGGGCCCTCGCCGATCTCCATCACCACGGGATCGAGACGCCCGCGGATGGGCAGCTCCACGTCCCCTTCCCCATCGCGATCCTCATCCACTTGGATGTCCGCGGACCCCACACGCAGCACATCTGGACCATCTTCGATTCTGAGGATGGTGGCGCGTGATCCCTTCTTGTTGAGCGTGACCGAATTCCAGATGGGATAGATATCATCCAAGAAGTAGCTCGGCCGACTGAAGGCCGTCAACTTCTCAACCAGATCAAATTCCATCTCCAAGCTGACGGCAGCGGCAGCCGGGCCCTTGGCCGCTTTGGGGGTAGCAGCCGCACCCTCAACTTCCGGCCCGGTCCCCTCCTCAACTCTCGGGGTGGCGAAACCCAACGCCGCCAGACGGGCGTAGTGGTCTCTGATGGTCTTGTATTGGGGGTCGCTCAGCTCGATCGCCTCACAGGCGGCCATGTACTTCTCGTAGTTAACACATGAGCGCTTCTGGTCTGCGTTCTTCGGGCCCAACGCAGTGTCCTCGTAACACAGGCCCGCGAACAAGTAGCTGTACGCCGCGTAGTACTTGTCCCCCAGCTCGTCGAAAGCCTCGCCAAGCCTCTCGAAGTCCAGCCCCAGAGCGGTGAACTTGAACCCCTGCTTCTCTCCACTCATGTTCGCGTGGAAGAGGATCGTCTTCTTGTCGTAGGTGGCCTTCAGCTTGACCCGTGAGCGCTTCACTTGCACGCTCAGAAGTGAGAAGTACACCTCCATCTTCGTGCAGAAGTCCGTGCCCCAAGCAGATTTCCATGCCTTGCGGAAGGCATCCATGCGCTTGAAGAGGAGCTCGCTAGGAGCCTCGGAGATATCCTCCGCCGTATCTAGGACCCAGTGAGCGCAGTGCTCTGGGTTCTTCTTGAACAGGCGCGCCATCTCGGCGTTAGCGCCGAGAGTCATGGCCTCCTTGAAGGTCTTGCGGAAGATATCCTTCTCGACATCCTGGAATGCACTCAGCGGTCCAGCCGTCGCAGGAGGGTTTGCGATCGCGGAATTGCCGACCGAGAACGCGAGTGCGCAACACAGAATCAGGAAGGGGGCTTTCATGGGAGCAGTGTAGCACCCCAATTCAATCGGGTTTCTGAACCCGTCTACCCCTTGCGCGAGACCCGCTTGAGGAATTCCTTTTCCTTGCCCGAGAGGGAACCCAGGCCCTGTGAATGGATTTTCTCCAGCAATCCGTCCAGGCGCTCCTGATCCACCTGACGGCGATTGTCGCGGCCTGCATCCCGGCGCTGACGCCAGCGCCCGATGGGATCCCAGCGCACCCAGCCCTGACGGGCTGCCAGGAATCCGTACAGCGCACCCCCCAAATGGACAAAGTGGGCCACCATGTCCGATTGGCCGGACTTGAGCCCGATCAGCAGGCGTATGGCATCGATCGCCACGATACCCGTGGCCAGCCACTTGAGACGCACGGGGAAGAAGAAGAGAAAGACGGTGGCGTCTGGTCGCAACACGGCCGCTGCGACGAGTACACCGAGAACCGCCCCCGAGGCGCCGATGGCGGGGGCCGAGCCTCCTAGCATCCACTCACCCATCAGATGGAACAGCGCACCACACAGCGCCGCGCCGAGGTACAGAGTCAAGAAACGGTTGGACCCCAGCATCGTCTCCAGCATGGTCCCGAAGAAGAAAAGCAGGAGCATGTTCATGAGCAGGTGCGTGGGATCCACCGTATGCAGGAAGGCGTAGCTGAGCACCTGCCAGACCGGCACTAGCGGGAAGTTCGCCTCCCACACCTGTGGTGACAACCCGAGGAGATGCACCACGAACACGGACTTGTCCACCATGAAGGCCGCGAAGAAAGCGACCCATGCAACTCCATTGATGAGCATCAACCGCTTGACCATGGGAGTGACCGCGGGCAGAGCCATGCGCATGGCCGGTCCACTCTCCCCTCCCCCCCCCCACGAACTCTGGCCCGGGTCCTGATATTGGCTGGTCATGGCAGGTCAGAGGATCATTCGACTCAGGGACCTTGCACGCCCGCGGCAGCTCGAGCCGCGGACAGGGTGTTCTTCAGGAGCATGGCAATGGTCATGGGACCCACGCCCCCCGGCACCGGGGTGATCGCTCCAGCCACGGACACGGCCTCTTCGAAGTCCACGTCCCCCACCAGCTTGCCGTCCTCTCCGCGGTTGATCCCCACGTCCAGGACGGTTGCCCCCGGCTGGATCCAATCCCCCTTGATCAGCCGAGCGACTCCGACCGCAGCCACCAGCACATCGGCTCGCCGACACTCCCCGGCGAGATCCGCCGTGCGAGAGTGGCACACCGTCACCGTGGCGTTACGCGCCAGAGCAAGCTGGGCCAGGGGTTTGCCCACCAACATCGAGCGCCCCACGATCGTCACGCGCTTGCCCTCCAGGGCGATCCCGTGGCGATCGAGGATTTCGATACAGCCGGCAGGGGTGCAGGGCACGTGGCCGGGGCTGCCGGTCACCAGGGCGGCCACGTTGGTCGCGGTCAGGCCATCCACGTCCTTGGCAGGGTCGAGGCGGCGCAGCACGCTGTCTGCATCCAGTCCCTTGGGCAGGGGCAGCTGAACCAGGATGCCGTGTACGCCCGGGTCCAGGTTGAGGCGGTCGATCTCGGCCTCCAGGTCCGCCTGGCTCGTCTCCGCCGCCAGACGCACGGTGGACACCTCGAAGCCGGCCTGGGTCGCGGCGCGGTCCTTGTTGCGCACGTAGACCTGACTAGCCGGGTCTTCGCCCACCAGGACCACACAGAGCCCCGGGGCAGGATGGCCTGCAGCACGCAATGCCTCGACGCCCGCCGCCACCTCCTCGCGCACCGCTGCCGCCGTGGCTTTGCCATCGAGAATATTTGCCATGCCTACGTCATTCATGCCTGTGTTCCTTACTTACTTGCTGCCTCGCGCTTAGCACCGACCCCCGCTGCCAGCACCACCAAGATCTCAAATGCCCAGAAGGACGCCAACGTCATGACCACACCGCTTGTGAATCCGTAGCTGTGCAGGCCAACGCCCAGCAAGTTGACGCCCCACCAGGAAGCCGAGACCACGATCGCACCCAAGACCGCCATAACAGCCAAGCCCCGATCGCGAATGTAGCCACCCATGCGTGCGTGCAGGATCATGATCTCCCAGAGGCAAATCAACAGTGCTCCGTTCTCCTTGGGATCCCACCCCCAGAAGCGACCCCACGAGTCGTTGGCCCAGACACCGCCCATGATCGTCCCGAACACGGAGAGCAGGAGCCCGAAGCAGATCACCCCGTAGGTCATACGGGTCAAGCCGCGGTAGAACTCCCGGTCTCCCGACCGATAGCCCACCAAACGGCCCAGAATCCACACGTGGCCCAGGGCACCGGCCAGCAGACCGGCGGCGTAGCCCAGGGTAATGGTGGTCACGTGAATGGCGAGGTAGTAGTTGGTGTCGAGCACAGCCACCACCGAAGCCATGGTGTCACCGGCGCTGGCAACCTCCTTGAGCTCATAGCGGCCCGCCAGGAACATGCCTGCGGTGCCCAGCACCGTTGAGAGACCAAGAGCTATGCGCTGCCGTGTCAGCCACTCGGTCACGAGCCCCATCAGCACCGCGCCGGCCGTGATGAACAGCACCGTGTCGTAAAGACTGACCACAGGTGGCCGCTGGCGGATGATGCAGCGCAAGACGATGCCGAAGATCAGCAGAGCCGTACTGCCCAGGGTCATCCCCCAGGTGAACTTGCGAACCCAGCCCTTGCTCGGCGCCACGAGACTGAAACAAACACCCAGGAACGCGAGCAGGTAGAAGACCAGAGCGCGGGTGAAGGGGTCCCAGCGGTAGAGGTCCACTTCCAATTCGATGGCGCGATACTCCCCGCGCGCATCCGCACGCGCCACCAGCAGCCCATGCAGAGCCTGCAATTCAGTACGCAGCCTCTCGGGGTCCGCCTTGGCCTGCTCCAGGCTCTGCAGACCCCTGAGCACTTCAATCTCGGCGCTGAGGTCCAGGTCACTGTCGAAGGCCACGTCGATCAGATCGGTGGCGCGCCACCAACGCTCTGCACCGACGGAGTCCGGGTGCGGCGCCAGGAGTACCGGTCCCCCACGCCCGCGCTCACTGACCTCCGCCAGGTGCTCGGCGAGAGTGCGCATGAGCGCCTGCTCTCCGCTGGTGGCCGGCTCGCCTCCCGGAACACCACGCCAAAGGGCCTTGAACCCCGGCGCGCCCTCGAGCACGGTGGCGAGGTCCGCTTCGCTCTGGCTCCAGATCTCCTCCAGCCCCGCCGTAGGAAAACTGCGCCGGGTGAAATCCAACGCCAGTGTCAGTCCCTCGAAGGTGCGTAGGTTGCTCTCCAGGTTGAGCAGTTTGGTCTGCACGAGGGAGCGCTCGTCAGGATCCGCCGCCTGCGCACCCGCGGCCTCCGCAGCGATCTTCTGGCGGGCGAGGGCGAGCTCCTCAAAGGTGTACCAGTCCGCCTTCTTCCTGGCCTCCAGGCCCACGGCCGCCAGGACGGCGTCGTTGTCGATGCGGAAGCAGGGGTAGGTCCGGGCCAGCTCAGGGAAGAGGAAGCAGTCCAGGAGCCAGGCACGGTGGTCCAGCTTGGTCCCATCCCGCAGCTTGAGCGTGCGCTTGCCGTTGAATTGCAGCAGACGCAAGCCCGCCAGGGAGTCCATGGGCTTGACCCGGCCCCCGTCCTGAACGGGAAGCGTGGCGAACAGTTCCAGAACCTCCGGCTCCCAAGGTGCTCGGCCAGCTCGCGTGGGAGCCTCTCCCTGTCCGCTCGCGGAGCCGACGAGAAGGCTCCATCCGATCACCAGACTGAAAAGAACTCTCACGGGTTCGCTCCTTGTGGGGCATTCTCAACCGCTGCCCGGCGGTTGGCCTGTGTTTTGGCGAACCCCAATATCTTACGGACGAATACGGTGAGCAATCCCAAGGTGATGATCCACATGCTGTACTCGGGCCACTTGTCCGAGACGTTTCGCACCACGCTGAAGACGGAGTAGGGCTCTTCTTCAAGGATGTGACCGCTGCCGGCGGAGAGGATGGGAAGGGCCGGTCCACCTGCTCGCAGGCTGAGCCGGAAACCATCCCGCGTGACGTCGCGGGCATAGAACGTCGTCGCCGCCTCAACTGAGCGGACCTCCACGCTCTGCGGCGTCCGCTCTTCGTAGCTCCCCCAGTCGCCGCTGGCGTTGGAGAGGCGGACGGCGCGGCCCTCGCGGATCATATGCCCAAACATCAGGACCCGGCTCCCGGCCACGTCGAGGGTGCACGGACCCGCGGGGCCCGCATCCTGCGGCCCCCAGGAGGACTGGAAGAGAACCAACCCCTCTGAGCGCAGGGGCTCATTCATCTGGATCCGAATGCGCTCCTCACGCTGATCGACGATCTTCGTCACGTCGCTCCGGTAGGCCTTGGCCATGCCCATTCCCGGGTGGTCTTCCTTTTGGAAGTCCTCCAGTCGCAACCGGAACGGCATCTTGTAGCGCGCATGGCGCAAGTCCACGGCCCAGGTCCGGCCGCCCGACTCAAAGGTCCACGGCGTAACCTGAAAGCCCCAGAGCAGTGCGCGCTCCGATGATCCCCCACCGTTGATATCAACCAAGAGACCCGCCGCATTACGGCCGGGTTCGGAGTCCGGGGGGGTCGCCAGGAGGCGGAACCCGTCCACCTCGACTCCCCCATTTCCTGCCCCCGCGGCTTGTACCGTTGCGGAGGGCATGAAGTTCGACAATAGGAGGTCGAAGGGCAGATCGTCCGACGTGAAGCGCCGGTGCTGATCTCGACCCAGATCCTCAAATTCGCCCTGGCGAATGACAAGCTCCTCCACGGAGTCCGCACCCGTCACCTCGAACACCGACACCTCCCAGAGGTGATCCGATCGAAAGGTCTCCGCCACTCGGCCCTCAGCAAGACTGATGTAGCCTTCGTCTGCCGTCCATTGCTTGATGAGGCCGGAGAAGAGCAAGAACGCGATCCCCACGTGAACCACGACAACACCCGCGGTTCGGCGGGAGATCTTCAGACGCCACAGGCCACCCACCAGCATGTTGATGGACAGAAGCATCATGCAGGTCATGCCTGCGGGGAAAGTGGGCAGACTGAACCCACCCAGCTTGGTCCACAGGAACCAGGATGCGAAGAAGCGCTCCTTGGCCGCATGCAACCCGTGATCCACCTGATACAGGGTCCCAAAGATCGTGAGGAGGAACAGGCAAGCCAGTAGCACAATGGCCAGCCCATACGAGGAGAAGAGCGCTAGAACACGGCTGAGAGTGGTGGGCTTGGAACTCACTGAACCCGCTCCATTGATTCCACGAAAGCTATGAAGCCCGCACGCTCGGCCAGCAGCTCATCACGAGGGCCCAGCATCTTCACGAACGTGCTGCCTTCAGGGCGAACAAGCAGAACTCCAAGCAATGCCGAGCTCTGCCCTTCCCCAAGCAGCTCAAGAAGTGGGCAGTCCTCCCCCAGACACCGGATGGTAGGTAGAGCCGCCACCGCAGCATCCCCGAGAGGTTGCGCACCAACTTGCCCACACCAGCGAGTGATGTTGTCCTTGAGACCACCGGCTTCGCCGGGCAACTCCACGACGTAGCACTCCGCAGAGGCACCGGCTTCCAGATTGACAACGCGCATCCCTCCCGGCGGCCGTTCACGCCAACCGTCAGGGAGGCTGAAATCAAAAACGCCGCGCGATCCGCCCGAACGGCTCGCGCCTGTAGCTCCAGCCCCTTGGCTTTGGACCACGGGTCCGGACCCGAGCGTGGGAGGGGCGGTGCCCGCCTGACCTGGCATCTGCACCTGCAACGACCCGCAGAAGGCCTCAAAAGCGCTCGTCTCGTTGGCGACCAATGCAGCGGGGCCCGTCATCTTGACGAAGATCGTGAAGCGCTCCGAAACCAGGATGGCTCCCAAGAGGCCCCAGTCAGAACGGGGCTCACTGCCCATGTTGGTGTAGGTGCCATTCAGCTCTATCCGCGCGGCCCCCGCACCCAAGAGGTTCATGACCGGCAGCTGCTCCACGGCGCCCGGCGCCAAGGGTTCCAAGCCCATCTGCTCCTGGCGCCATCGATTCACGTTGGCCACCAGCCCACCTCCGCTCCCGCCCAGGATCACAAGAGAGCACTCGGCATCCGGATGGCCAGCTGGGCGCAGGTTGGCGAGGCGCATGCCGCTAGCCTGCAGCTCTTGCCAGCCGGGAGGCAGGGTCCACGACAGGGGCGCTTCCTGGGTTTCCGTAGTGGATGCTCCAAATCGCTGCGCGGTACTCAACCCCGTCCTCACGGGCCGGTTGGCGGCGGAGACGATTCGCCGGCCCTCAATCTCGACCACGTCCGCCGGCCCACAGGCCAGGCACGCCAGGCCCACGGCGACGGAGGCCCAGACGCTCAAGGCCCTTTGACTGCTGCCCACGGCGATCACCATTTTCTCTCCAGCACGTAGTCACCAAGCATGGACAAGGCCTTCTTCGAGGGGCCCTGATCGAGGCAATCGAGGCGCCCGTTGGCCTGAGCCACCAGATCCGCTGCTCGCTTCATGGCTCTATCCACGCCGGCCTGCAGGTCACAGGCGGAGCGCAAGGCTGCGCGGCGGTCGCCCACGTCGGCATCCCCATAGGCAGCGCGGATGGCCGCGCGCACGGACTCGTTCGCGCTGGCATAGGTCGCGAGCACGGGCAAGGTCACCTTGCCGTCCTCCACGTCGTTTCCAACGCTCTTGCCCACGGCCTCCTCTTCGCCCACCAGATCCAAAACATCGTCCACGATCTGGAAGGCCAGGCCCACCTCCTCGCCGAAGCGTGCCATGGCCTGCACCTGCCCGGGATTGTCGGCCGCGGGGTAGGCGACGCCCAACTCACAGGCGGCACGGTAGAGGGTGGCCGTCTTGGCGCCGGCAATGAACTCGTACTGCTCGACGTCCATCTCGAAGGCTCGGCGCGAACCGGCCTGGATGATCTCGCCCTCGCAGATGCGCTGGGTGGCCTGGGACAGGACCTCGCTCACCATGGGCGAGGACAGGGTGGTTGATAGGTGAAAGGCGCGCGCGTAGAGCAGGTCTCCCAGAAGGACAGCCACCTGGTTATCCCAGCGCTCGTTCACGCAGGCGACGCGCCGCCGCACCTCGGCCCCATCGAGCACATCATCGTGCACGAGGGTCGCCAGGTGGATCATCTCGATCACACTGGCCACCTGGGGCAGGTCGGGGTGATCGTTGCCTGCGGCGTGGGCCGAGAGCAGCACCAGGGCCGCGCGCAGCTGCTTGCCGCTGAAGCTCCCCAGGTGATCGGTCATCTCGGACACGGTGACGTGGTCCGACGCCAACTGGGACGACACGCAAGCTCGCATCTGCTCCATGCCCGCTTCCACGGGCTCCAAGATCTGAGCCAGGCGCCGATCGCGCAGTCGGCTGGTCAGGGTTTTCACGCGCTCTCCTCGCTCGCAGGATGGACCCACGAGTTGCTGTCCAGGTCCTCAGGGGTGTTGATGTTGTGGAAGGGATTCCCGCTCCTGAGCCACTCTAGGTTCTTGGCCAGGGCACGAACCACAAGCGGTTGACCGTCCTCACGCCGGCCTCCCCAGAATGCATCCATGCGATGGACGCCATCCTCCAGGCTTGTCCGTACTGCGGGCAGCACCGTGCGCCGGTAGAGGGCGCACAGGGGCTCATTGCCATCCTCGCCACGGTAGTGAACTAGGTCCACATCGGCTTCATGCGCAGCATCAAGCAGAGGAGTGAAGTGTCCTTCTTCCAACGCCGGCATATCGCAAGCCACGGCTAGGAGCCACTCACGATCAAGCTCCTCCAGCCCAGCGCGAAGTCCCTCGAGGGGGCCGCCCCCGGACCGCTTGTCTAGCACGAGCCGATAGCCGAGATCCGCGTAGCGCTCTTCGCTCCCGCAAGCCAGCCAAACCGTCCCAGCAATTCGCTCCATCAGACCTGCGGTCTTGCCCAACAATGTCTGTCCGCCCAACTCCAACTGAGACTTGTCCGAGCCCATTCGGCGGCTCTGTCCCCCGCACAGGACAAGCGCGACGACCTGATCGCGAGACGGGGCGATAGAGGATCGGGTATTGGACATGGAATCGGAACAATCCGGACAAGGATGATGAGAGCCGTTCGTGGCCCGACCTACGCGGAACGGCGCTCCACTCCATCTGTGGCGCACCCCAAGGGCCACCATGGAACCTAATCCGTCGGGGTGGACTCCTCGGGATCCGGCTCGTCGCCTTCCAGTCGTGCACCGGGCGCAGACTCATCCTTCAGCCCCTTCTTGAACTGCGTGATGCTCGTGCCCATGGCGCGCGCGAGCTCGGGCAGTTTCCTGCCACCAAAGAAGAGCAAGGCCAGCAGAGCGATCGGCCAAAACTCCTGGATACCGATCATTGCTAGGTGGTTCATGGTGATCTGTGTCCTCCCCCAGGATGGGGATGAGAATAGTGGAGGGATTCGAAGTAGGACGGACCGGGCTGGGATTGCCCGGGGGCTTTATTCTAGGGTCTGCAATGGGCGTGGGCACGGTGCCCTTGGGCGGTTTCTCTTCTCACGCGCCTGACGGGTGGGCCTTTGGAGGCTAGTGCATCCTCTCCAATCCTCGAGGACCTTCGAACTCGTCACCCGCCCTGCGCCGGAGTTGTGCCAGGCGCTTGGGGTTCAGGCTCGCCAAGGCGAGATCAGGACTGGCCAGGGTGCCCTCCGCCTTGCCGCCCACCCGTGGGCCCAGGCCCACGATCAAACCCGCCGCCATCAGCCGCGCGCGCACCCGGGCCGAGGCGGTGTAGGTGCTGAGCAGGGAGCCGGGTGCCATCAGCTCGGCGATGCGCCCCAGGAATCCAACCTCCCAGAGCGGTGGGTCGACCCCCGGGGAGAAGGGATCGAGGAACACGGCGTCGAATCCGGGACAAGGCGTGGGCCAGGTGAAATCCGCGAGAGTCTCACGCCCGTCGCCGAGCCACAGATACAGGCGTCCCCCACCGGGCAGGGCCACCCCCTGCATGCGCGCCGCCGCGTGGTCCTCAAGGGACGCGGCCAGGGCCTCGGCCACCGGGCGCTGGAAGGCCTCCGCCGCGGCCAGAGGCTGACGGGCGTGCAACTCCAAGGCGGCCTCGATTACGCTCGGGTCCCGCTCGAGCGTGACGACTTCCAGGGCGCATTCCGTTCCCTGCACGGCCTCCAAGGCCGCCGCCAGATTCCATCCCAGGCCGGTGCCCACGTCGAGGAGCCGCAGGCAGGCAGGCGCGTCCTCGGCCAGGGCCCGCTCCCGCAAGCGGGTGGGCCCGGCGTAGCGCTCGCGGGCTTCGGTCCAAGCCCCCTCGCGCGCATGACAGGCCTGGCCCAGACCGGAATCAAGAAGAGTCCAGCTCCCGTCCTCGGTCTCCAGTGCTTCCCAGGGTCCATTTTCCACAACGGACAGAGGATAGCCCGAGGGCGATCGCGGGCGGAGGCCGGGTTACCCTATTCCCCATGGAACCCGTTCCCATCACCCGCGCCCTGACCCGGGACGTGCAGGCGCTGGACTTCGCGCCGCCCGTGGCCCACGTGTACAACCCGCTCGTCTATGCCCGGGCCAATGCCGAGGCCTTCATCGAGCGCTACCTGCGCCCCGGCGTGGAGACTCTGCTGCTGGGCATGAATCCCGGTCCCTATGGCATGGCCCAGACCGGCGTGCCCTTTGGAGAGGTCGCCGCCGTGCGCGACTGGCTCGGGATCGCCGAGCCCGTGCGCAAGCCCGAGCGCGAACACCCCAAACGCCCCATCCTCGGCATGGACTGTCCGCGCAGCGAGGTCAGCGGCAGGCGACTGTGGGGCTGGGCCGCCGAGCGCTTCGAGTCGCCCGAGGCCTTCTTCGAGAAGTTCTTCGTCTGGAACTACTGCCCGCTCGTCTTCCTGGAGGAGGGAGGCCGCAACCGCACGCCGGACAAGCTGCCCGCGGCCGAGAGGGACGCCCTGTTCGCCGCCTGTGACCGGGCGCTGGTGCGTCTGGTGCAGCATGTGCAGCCCCGCTGGGTGCTCGGAGTGGGCCGCTTCGCCGAGGGCCGGGCCAGGACAGCCCTGGCTGAAGAGGCGCCCGAGGTCCGGATCGGCACCATCCTGCACCCCTCCCCCGCGAGCCCGATCGCGAACCGGGGCTGGGCACCCCAGGTCGAGGCTCAGCTGGAGAAACTGGGCCTGGGCACCTGAGCGGCCGAGAATCTCAGGTGGTCTGGGTCGCGGCCAGCAGGTTGGCCTCGCGCAGGCGCTCTTCCATGAGCTCGCCCAGACGGGCCGGGCTCGGACTCATGGTGACACCCGCGGCTTCGAGGGCCGCCACCTTCTCCGCCGCCGTTCCCTTGCCGCCGGCGATAATGGCGCCCGCGTGGCCCATGCGCTTGCCGGGGGGAGCGGTCTGCCCCGCGATGAAGCCCACGACGGGTTTCGTCACGTTGGCCTTGATGTAGTCGGCCGCGGCCTCCTCGGCCGTTCCTCCGATCTCACCGATCATGATCATGGCGTCCGTCTCGTCGTCGGCCTGGAAGGCCTCGAGACAGTCGATGAAGTTCGTGCCGTTGACCGGGTCGCCGCCGATGCCGATGCAGGTCGATTGTCCGATGGAGCGGGTGGTCAGCTGCCAGACGGCCTCGTAGGTCAGGGTGCCGGAGCGGCTGATCACGCCCACGCGACCAGGCTTGTGGATGTAACCGGGCATGATCCCGATCTTGCAGGAGCCGGGGGTGATGACGCCGGGGCAGTTGGGACCCAGGAGGCGTGAGTGGGATCCCTTGAGGGCATCCATCACGCGCACCATGTCGAGGACGGGCACGCCCTCGGTGATCGCCACGATCATCTCCATCTCGGCCTCGATGGCCTCGATGATGGCCGCGCCCGCGAAGGGCGGGGGCACGTAGAGCACGCTGGCGTTGGCGCCGGTCTCCTGCTTGGCCTCGGCCACGGTGCCAAACACGGGCAGGCCCAGGTGTTCGGTGCCCGGTTTCCTGGGGTTGACCCCGCCCACCAGCGTGGTGCCGTACTCGAGAGCCTGTTTGGAATGAAAGGTGCCCGTCTTGCCGGTGAAGCCCTGGCAGATCACGCGCGTGGAGTCGTCGACGAAGATACTCATGGGTCAGGCGTCCTTGACGGCTTGGCAGATTTTCTGGGCCGCGTCATCCAGGTCGGTGGCGGCGATGATGGGCAGGCCGGATTCGGCCAGGATCGCGCGCCCGGCCTCCACGTTGGTTCCCTCCAGACGCACCACCAAGGGAACGTTCAGGTCAATCTGGCGCACGGCCTCCACGACACCATTGGCGATCACGTCGCACTGCATGATGCCGCCGAAGATGTTGATCAGGACGCCCTCGACCTGCTCGTCGCTCAGCAGGATGCGGAAGGCCGCGGTCACGTTCTCGGTGGTGGCGCCGCCGCCCACATCGAGGAAGTTCGCGGGTGACCCGCCGTAGAGGCTGATCACGTCCATGGTGGCCATGGCGAGCCCCGCGCCGTTGACCATGCAGGCGATGTTGCCATCCAAGGAGATGTAGGAGAGGTCGTACCGGCTGGCCTCGATCTCCTTGGGGTCTTCCTCGTCCAGATCGCGCAGCTCGACCAGCTCGGGGTGACGAAACAGGCCGCTAGAATCGAAGTTGATCTTGGCGTCGAGGGCGCGCACGGCACCGTCCTCGGTGTGGACCAGGGGGTTGATCTCCGCCAGGGAACAGTCTTTTTCCACGTACAGTTGGGCCAGGCCCACCAGGAAGCGCGCGGCCTCGTCCACCAACTCGGCGGGCATCCCGATGCCCGTGGCCAGTCGCCTGGCATCGGCTTCGTCCAAGCCCGCGGCGGGGCTGAAGGGTGCCTTCAGGATCTTCTCAGGGGAGTTGGCGGCCACCTCCTCGATGTCCATGCCGCCCTCGGAGGAGGCCATCATCACAGGCAGGTCACGCTCGCGATCGATCACCACGCCCACGTAGTACTCCTTGGCGATGGCCGAGCCCTCTTCCACCCAGATCTTGCGCACGCGCTGACCCTCGGGGCCGGTCTGGGGGGTGATGAGGTCCATGCCAAGGATCGCTTCCGCAGCGGCGGAGACCTCCTCGGCGCTGCGGGCGAGCTTGACGCCACCGCCCTTGCCGCGCCCACCGGCGTGGATCTGGGCCTTGACCACCACGAGCTCGCTGCCGAGCTCCGTGTAGGCGGCAGTGGCCTCGTCGACGGTGGAGCAGACACGCCCGGTCGGGACGTCGAGGCCGTGCTCCGCGAGCAGCTGCTTGGCCTGGTATTCGTGAATCTTCATGGGGCTTGCGTGGGACGGCGCCTCCGCTCAGGTGGCGCTGAAATGACAAAGGAGCCGGGCTACGGCTCCCTGATCAAGGTCTGGCTCCCGACCCCTGCCGGGATCGCTGGAGTGGTCTAGATGCTGCCGTGACGGGCCCGCTGCCGCTTGTTGACCTTGCGGCCCCCGGCGGTCTTCTGACGGGTTCGGAAACCCGTCATCTTGGCCTTCTTCGACTTGCTGTTGCGCACTTTGAGTTTCATGTTCGCTCCGAATATGGGGCTCCATTGGAACCGAGGCGCAGGATTCTAGGCGTCCCCCTCCCTGTGCGCCACCGGCACAGGGCCAAAAACAGGGGTCTATCAGGCGTCCCGGGGGCCCACCATGTCCGCAGGCACCACCGCGGCGTCGAATTCCTCGCCGCTCATCAGCTCCAGAGCCAGTACCGCCTCCCGCAGGGTGGTGCCCTCCGCGTGGGCTTTCTTGGCCGCCTTGGCCGCGTTGTCGTAGCCGACGTGGGGGTTGAGAGCGGTCACCAGCATCAGGGACTCCCGCATCAGGGACTCCACGCGCTCTCGATTGAGCTCCAGGCCCTCGATGCAGTTGCTCCTGAACGAATCGCAGGCGTCCGCCAGCAGCGCGACCGACTCCAGGAGGTTATGGATCATGAGGGGCTTGAACACGTTGAGCTCGAAGTTGCCCTGGCTGCCCGCCATGCCGACGGTCACGTCGTTGCCCATGACCTGCACACAGACCATGGTCATGGCCTCGCACTGGGTGGGGTTGACCTTGCCGGGCATGATCGAGGAGCCCGGCTCGTTGGCGGGCAGGGAGAGCTCTCCCAATCCGCAACGCGGACCGCCACCGAGCCAACGCACGTCATTGGCGATCTTCATCAGCGCTCCGGCCAGGACACGCAGAGCACCGCTCGCCACGACGAGGGCATCGTGGGCCGCGAGGCTCGAGAACTTGTTGGGCGCGCTGACGAAGGGCAGACCCGTCTCCACAGCGATCTTCTCGGCGGCGCACTCGGCGTACTTCGGGTGGGTGTTCAGGCCGGTGCCGACAGCCGTCCCTCCAAGGGCCAGTTCATACAGGCCCGGGCAAGCGGAGTTCAAGGTGCGCAGGCCATCGACAAGTTGCTGTACGTAGCCCGAGAATTCCTGCCCCACGGTCAGGGGTGTCGCGTCCTGAAGGTGAGTGCGCCCTATCTTGACCACGTCGTTCCAGGCTTTGGACTTCTCTTCCAGAGCGGCTCTCAAGGCCTCGACCGCGGGGACCAACCGACCCTCGAACTGCTCGGCGGCGGCCACGTGCATCGCCGTGGGGAACGAGTCGTTGGATGACTGGGCGCAGTTGACGTGATCGTTGGGGTGCACCGGGTCTTTGGAGCCCAGCTTGCCCCCCAGCAGCTGAATGGCCCTGTTGGAGATGACCTCGTTGGCATTCATGTTGGTCTGGGTGCCCGAGCCCGTCTGCCACACGACCAGGGGGAACATCGCGTCGTGCTCTCCGGCAATGACCTCGTCGGCCGCCTGCAGGAGAGCCTCTTGCGCCTCGGCTGCCAGGGAATCCAGGTCCCCCAGCTCGATATTGGCCTGAGCGGCGCACTTCTTGACCACGCCGAGGGCGCGGATCATGGGCCGGGTGAATCGCTGGCCGCCGATCTTGAAGTTGCCCAGACTGCGCTGGGTCTGCGCCCCCCAGAGGCGGTCATCCGCAACCTCGATGGGGCCCATGGAGTCAGATTCGGTGCGGGTGCTCATGAAAAGTGGTACGCAGATTTAGAGGAGGCCCAGGTCGCGCATGGCCTGTACATCGGTCGCAATGCTGTCCGCGGTGCGGTGCAGGGCGGCACGGGATTCGTTGCTGAGGGGAACCTCGATGATCTTCTTCACGCCCCCGGCCCCCAAGATGGCCGGCACGCCCATGTAGAGACCCTCGTGACCGTACTCGCCGTTCAACAGGCAGGCGCAGGGCAGCAGGCGGTCGGCGTCGTTCAGAACGGACTCGGCCATAGCCACCGCAGCTGAAGCGGGGGCGTACCAGGCGCTCCCCGTCTTGAGCAGAGAGACGATCTCCGCACCGCCGTTGCGCGTGCGGTCCGCCATGGCGTGCACCTCATCACTGGAGACGAGGTCGAGCAGGTGCACACCGTTTACGGTGCAGTAGGTGGGCATGGGAACCATGGAGTCGCCGTGGGCGCCAAGCACCATCGCGTCCACATCCTGTACCGAGCAACCCGTGGCCTTGGCAATGAACCAGCAGAAGCGTGCCGAGTCCAATACGCCGGCCATACCGATTACCCGCTGAGCAGGGAAACCCAACTGGGCACGCATCAGGGTCACCATGGAATCCAGCGGGTTGGTCACAACGATGACCACGGCGTCCGGCGAACCACGGCGGATGGTAGCCGCCACCTCGGTCACGATGCCTCCGTTGACCTCAAGCAGATCCGAGCGGCTCATGCCCGGCTTGCGCGGGAGGCCGGCAGTGACGATGACCACGTCCGAGTCGTAGGTATCCTCGGGGTCGTTGGTTCCGATGATCTCGCTTTGGAACCCCTCAACGGCCGCGGATTGATTGAGGTCCAGCGCGATGCCCTGCGGCCGATCTTCGACCACGTCGATCAGCACGATCTCGCGCGCCAGGTCCTTCAAGGCCGCCAGATGGGCACAGGTGGAGCCCACATACCCGCCTCCGACCACGGTCAATTTGCGCTGGGGGATATTGCTCATGGGAGGGCTCCGGGCGTGCCGAAAGGCAGGGTAGTGCCTCGTCCCTCCCAAGCCCAGACCGGGGAGCCCAGATGTGGAGTCCTGAGGTCCCCCGGATGGAGCACCGGTTCGGACCACAGGGCCTTTATTTCTACATCTGAACTACCGCGATAGGGCCTTTTTGTGCGATTTCCCAAGTTGACTCCCCACGGGTTCCGAATGGAGACCCCAATCCGGCCCGCCCCCGCCTCCTCCTGCAAAACAGGCTATTTTTCAGAGTCACCTGCTACCAACCGCTACCAGCCACACACCTCCTGCCCCATGCCCTCGGACGCCTTCCGCAACCCCGCAGTCGATCGACTCCCGGCCGGAGTCGGACTGAGCCAACCCCTCTCACGGGAGCAGGCGGAGATTCTCTCCCCCGTGGCTCTGGCCTTCGTGGCTGACCTGGAGAGGCGTTTCCGCACGCGCAGAGCCTCCCTCCTGGCCCGCCGGGTGGAGCGGCAGGCCCAGTTCGATGCCGGTCAACTGCCCGACTTCCTGACGGGAACGGCCGAGATCCGCGAGGGGGATTGGACGGTAGGCAAGGTGCCCGCCGACCTGCAGGACAGGCGAGTTGAAATCACGGGCCCGGTGGAGCGCAAGATGATCATCAACGCTCTCAATTCCGGAGCCAAGGTGTTCATGGCGGACTTCGAAGATTCATGCTCCCCCACCTGGAAGAACCTCCTCGATGGTCAGAGGAACCTGCGTGACGCGGTCAGGCGTCGTACCGATTTCACCCATCCCGAAACCGGCAAGCGCTACGCGCTGGCCAAGAACACAGCCACGCTGGTAGTTCGGCCCCGGGGATGGCACCTGGATGAAACGCACATGTCACTGGACGGGCGTCCCGTGTCGGCTTCAATTTTCGACTTCGCGCTGTTTCTCTTCCACAACGCGCATGAATTGATCGCCCGCGGCAAGGGCCCCTACTTCTACCTGCCCAAACTCGAGAGCCACCTGGAAGCGCGCCTCTGGAATGACATCATCATCGCGGCTCAGGAAGCCCTCGGGCTGCCCCGCGGCACGGTCAAGGTCACGGTCCTGATCGAGACCCTGCCCGCCGCCTTCGAAATGGACGAGATCCTGTACGAATTGCGGGACCACATCGCCGGGCTGAACTGCGGACGCTGGGACTACATCTTCAGCTTCATCAAGACGACCCGCGCCCACCCGGACTGCGTTCTGCCCGATCGCGGCAGCGTCGGCATGGACCGCCACTTCCTGCGCAGCTACTCGCGCCTGCTGATCCAGACCTGCCACCGGAGGGGCGCCCACGCCATGGGCGGCATGGCGGCGCAGATCCCCGTGCGCGGTGACGAAGAGCTCAATGCGGCAGCCATCGCCAAGGTACGCGAGGACAAGCATCGCGAGGTGACCGACGGACACGATGGCACCTGGGTCGCCCACCCGGGGCTTGTCCAGGCCGCCCGCGACGAGTTCGACCTGTTTCTGACGGGCCCCCACCAGATCAACACCCCACGCGAACCCATCCAGATCCAAGCCGAGGACCTACTCCGTGTGCCTGAGGGCGAGGTGACGCTCGCAGGAGTACGCCAGAACCTGTCCGTGGGCATCCGCTACATCGGCGCTTGGCTGGCGGGTAACGGGTGCGTTCCCATCGACGGTCTCATGGAGGACGCGGCCACGGCCGAGATCTCGCGCAGCCAACTTTGGCAATGGCGCCAGCACGGCGCGCAACTCGAGCAGGGGCAACCCGTCGATGCGGCCCTCCTGCAAGGTGAGGTCGATGCACTGCTTGAAGACCTGCGCTCCAGCCTCGGGGATGTCGCCTTCGCGAGCGGGCGCTTTGCGCTGGCTGGCGAGCTCTTCGCGCAGCAAATTCTGGCCCCGGAGCTGGGCTCCTTCCTCACCCTTGATGCCTATCCACACCTCAAGGGCTAGTCCTACGACCCTCTTTTTCTCTATTACTTCCTGCCTCGCCACCGTCATGACGCACTCCTTTCTCCCCGATGATCCACAGCTCTCCCGCAACCGTTTTGATGGCATCCGACGGGACTACTCCGTCCAAGACGTGGAGCAACTACGCGGCTCGGTGCGCATCAGGCACACCCTTGCAGAGGAAGGCTCCTCCCGCCTTTGGGACCTGCTGAACGGTGAGGACTTCGTCAACGCCTTGGGTGCCATGAGTGGCAACCAGGCCATGCAGATGGTCAAGGCCGGCCTCAAGGCCATCTACCTCTCAGGGTGGCAGGTAGCCGCCGATGCCAACGTGGCGGGACAGATGTACCCCGACCAGAGCCTGTACCCTGCCAACAGCGTCCCGTTGGTTGTGGAGCGCATCAACCAGTGCCTGCAGCGCGCCGATCAGATCGCCCATGCCGAGGGCGACGACTCCGTGAACTTCTTCGCCCCCATCATCGCCGATGCGGAGGCGGGCTTCGGTGGCCCCCTCAACGCGTTCGAGTTGATGAAATCCATGATTGCCGCCGGCGCGGCGGGCGTGCACTTCGAGGATCAGTTGGCCTCGGAGAAGAAGTGCGGACACCTGGGTGGCAAGGTGCTGGTGCCCACCCAGACCTTCATCCGCACCCTCAATGCCGCGCGACTGGCGGCGGACGTCTCGGGCGTCGCCACCGTCCTGGTCGCACGCACGGACGCCAACGCGGCGGCCCTGATCACCAGCGACATCGATGAACGCGACCACGAGTTCCTCACCGGCGAGCGTACTGAGGATGGCTTCTTCCGCACGCACGATGGCCTGTACCAGGCCATCGCACGCGGACTCTCCTACGCGCCCTACGCGGACATGATCTGGTGCGAGACTTCCAAGCCCGACCTGGCAGAGGCCAAGCTCTTCGCCGAGGCCGTCCACGCCCAGTTCCCGGGCAAGCTGTTGGCCTACAACTGCTCACCCTCCTTCAACTGGAAGTCCAATCTGGACGACAGCACCATCGCACGCTTCCAGCGCGAGCTGGGCGCCATGGGCTACAAGTTCCAGTTCGTCACCTTGGCCGGGTTCCACGCCCTCAACCACAGCATGTTCGAGCTGGCCACGGGCTACCGCGACGAAGGCATGGCGGCCTACTCGCGCATGCAGCAGACCGAGTTCGCCAGCGAGGCCAAGGGTTACAGCGCCACGCGCCACCAACGCGAGGTGGGCACGGGGTACTTCGATCTGGTGGCCAACGCCGCCAGCGCCGGAAAGTCCTCCACCACGGCCATGGCCGGCTCCACAGAGACCGAGCAGTTCCGGGCCGAGCAGAACTCCGACAACGAGGAAGCAAAAAAGGCGAGTTGATCGCCGGCGTCGTCGCCGCACGGGAAAACACGTGTGGCGGCGGCGCACCTCCCCCCCCCCATGGTCGGGCCTCCCTCAGACCGACTGTAGGTTCAGGGCCTCCTGCAGATTCTCGTCGAGCTTGGCCATGAACTGCTGGGTCGTCAGGTAGCCCTGCTCATCGCCCACGAGTAGTGCGAGGTCTTTGGTCATGAACCCCGACTCAACCGTGTCCACGCAGACCTTCTCAAGGGTCTCCGCAAACTGAACGACCTCGGGGGTCTCGTCCATTCGGCCCCGGTGAGCCAGACCGCGGGTCCAGGCGAAGATCGAGGCGATGGGGTTGGTCGAAGTTTCTTTGCCCTGCTGATGCTGACGGTAGTGACGCGTCACCGTTCCGTGGGCGGCTTCGGCCTCGACAGTCTTTCCATCGGGCGTCATGAGCACCGAGGTCATCAAGCCCAGGGAGCCGAAGCCCTGAGCGACGGTGTCGGACTGCACGTCTCCGTCGTAGTTTTTGCAGGCCCAGACGAATCCACCCTCCCACTTGAGAGCGGCAGCCACCATGTCATCAATCAGGCGGTGCTCGTAGGTGGCGCCCGCAGCCTCGAACTTCTCCTTGAACTCGGCTTCAAACACCTCCGCAAACAGGTCCTTGAAGCGTCCGTCGTAGGCCTTGAGGATCGTGTTCTTGGTGGACAGGTACACGGGCCAGCCACGCTGCAGGCCGTAGTTCATGCTGGCACGCGCAAATCCGCGGATGGAGTCATCCAGGTTGTACATGCCCATGGCCACGCCCGGCTTCTCGAACTCGTAAACCGCGTACTCGGTAGCCTCGCCACCGTCGGTGGGCTCGAATCGCATGGTCAGCTTGCCCGGTCCGGGGACCAGGAAATCCGTGGCGCGGTACTGATCGCCGAAGGCATGACGCCCGATCACGATGGGCCGGGTCCAGCCGGGAACGAGGCGCGGCACGTTGCTGCACATGATGGGCTCACGGAAGACGGTGCCACCCAGGATGTTACGGATGGTCCCGTTGGGAGAGCGCCACATCTGCTTGAGACCAAACTCCTCAACGCGCGCCTCATCCGGGGTGATGGTGGCGCACTTGATGCCCACACCGTGCTCAAGGATGGCGATGGCCGCATCCACGGTAATTTTGTCGTCGGTTGCATCACGCTCTTGGATCGAGAGATCGAAGGTGCGCAGATCCACGTCGAGATAGGGCAGGATCAGACGCTCCTTGATGAAGGCCCAGATGATGCGCGTCATCTCGTCCCCATCCAGCTCGACAATGGGGTTCTTGACTTTGATTTTGGACATTTGAAACTGAGTTCTGCGGTCGTGGGGAGGGGCCAACTTGGAATTGAAGCCGAATATTTTAGTCTCCCGCGCCAAATCTGTGTTGGTCCCAGACGGGAAATCGTGCGCCGAAGTGTTAGCGCCCCGTTAGAAAATCGTCCCCCCTGCGCTTCCACCAATCGCGCCAGGCCTTGAGCCTCTTGGCGCGATCGACGTCGGAGCCCACGGGATTGAAGCCCATGTCCTCACCCGTGATACGACGAAGAGCCACCACCGCCGCCTCGCGCACGGCGCCCTGCACATCGTCCAGGGCTTCGATCAGCGCGGGCACAGCGGACTTCACTCCCAGCTCATCAAGCATGCGAGCGGTCGCCATGCGCACGAAGAGGTCCTCGTCCAACAGCATGGGCGTGAGGTGCGGCAAGACGTCCGGATCCTCTGTCTCGCCCAGGGCATAGACGGCCTCCAGTCGTAGACCGCCATTGGCGTGCTGCAGGTCCGGCAAGTAGGTGGTCCAGGCCTTGGTTCTCCCAGAAGGAGTGCTATCCCCCGGTCCGGCAGCCAGCCCCCCAGCGGAGAGGATGCGCAGATTCTCTTCGAGTTCGATCACACGGTTCTTGTAGAAGCTGAGGTTCTTTTCGACCTCGATGAGAGTGTCCTGGAAGCCCTGAAGTTGCTTCCCTCCGGCCGCCTGTTGGGCTTCAAGCTCCCCGCGCAGCGCACGCACGTCACCCGCTGCGACAGCCTCCCGCTCAACGGAGAGGGCCAGGTCCGCCCGCAGGGATCGGATATCCTCCTGCAGTGGCACGCGCAAGGTGACCTCTTTGTCGTGCACTTCCTGCTGGGCGCGCAGGATGCGCTCGCCCATGCCGGCCACGAACGTGTCGTGCACGCGTCTGGCCTCACGTTGGTCCGTCTCTAGTGCGCGCCGCTCTGCCCGCTGTTCAGCCCCGAGGGCTTCAACCCGATCGAGCAGCGCCCACAGGCCCAGAGCGGTGAAGGCCAAGGCCACCATCCCCACGACGACTCCGCCTGCCCCCGATCCTCCGCCCACAACCTGGGTCGCGCCTGCGGGGCTGACCACGGGAGCCGGTGGGTTGCTGGGCAGGGTGCTGCTCGCCAGCGGGGGGGCCTCCACGCTGAATGGCCCACCTGCGGCGCCGGGGAACAGGGCCGTGTCAGGCTCCGCGTGATCGTCCTCTGAGGCGCCCCCCATGGCCGAGTCGCAAGAGAGGCAGACCACACGCCCCTTGCGCCGATAGGCGAGCCCGGCTTGAAGATCCGAGTCGGGGACCGACTCGTTGCAAATGTCACAAAAGTAGATTTCCATGGATTTCCTCATGAGGGAGGCCACTCGGCGCAGGAGGCGGTCAGGACACCTCACAAGGCCACGGGCACCCATAGCATGGGATGCTCGGCCCCGGTTCTCCAGTCCCTGAGCGCTAGGACCCCAAAGCCTGCTATCCTGGGGTCCCCCATGGACGATCCTCTTCCCATCTCCGGCCGCCTCCGCGAGCGCCTGACTACAGTCGGCCTGGAATTCGAGGCCGAGTTCTATGGTGCCGCAACCCATCGGCAGCCTGAGAACCTGGATGCTCTCGTCGAGTTGGGCCACGTCTATACCCGGATGCAGCGCTACGGCGAGGGCTTGCAGGTGGATCAGGAGCTCGCGCGGCTCATGCCGGAGAATGCCACGGTGCAATACAACCTCGCCTGCTCGCTGGCTCTGGTGGGTCGTATCGATCCCGCCCTGGACGCTTTGGAGTGCGCCGTGTCCTTGGGCTACGACGATCCCGACCACCTGCTGGAGGACGAGGACATGCGTGCCCTCTGGAACGAACCGCGACTGCGCGAGCTGGTGAGGCTCATGCAGCGCCTCCCCGCGGAACCTCCGACGGGCTGCTGAGCCGCCGCGAGCGGCTAGTAGACGTCAGCCTTGTGCGCCGCCAGCCAGGCCTCCCAGGCCTGCGCTGCCACCTCGCGCTCGCTCTCGTCCCCACCGGGTTGAAAACCATGGGACAGATGAGTCGCGTCGCGGAGAGCCTTGGCGCAAAGCGCCCGAGACCATAGATCGTCATCGCGCAGGCCAGAAATCAGGAGGGGTATCTCGTCCCAATCTCCCAGCTTGACCCGGCAGCGCGCAAGCTCGTACTGCAGCTTGATGCCACCCTGGGCACGCAACTGAAGGGCAGCAACATAGGGCGCCAAGCGCTCATCCCGCGTCTCTCCCAGTGCCGCAAGGGCTGTACCCGCGACCTTGGGATTGGAGCTCGCGGCCAATTCCAACAAGAGGTCGTAGGCCGATTCACGCGCTTGGACGAAGAAGCGGATGACCCCCACCATCTCTTCGGGTCTCTGGATGTAAGGCACTCTGTCAGCCTGCTGCCTAAGCTTGCGCATGAAGTGGGGCGTAGGCTGCACCCATTCGCTCGCGCTACTGGAGGTTGAGATCGAACCCGTGCTAGTGGTGGTGCAGGCGGCAAGCAGGACGCTGGACAGAGCGAGGAGCAGGCCGCGCGCTCCAGGCTTGCAAGTGGAGTCAGAAATGGAACGGGTCTGGGGAGTGTTGGGCTGTTTCGAAGACACGGGCGCTCTCACTGGAATCGGTAGGTGCGACGGAATCCCCAATCGGGATCCTCACCCCCCCTATCGGCTGCCACCCCCTACGCCTTGACGCAAGTTGCCCAAAGGTGCAAGCCTCAGTGGGACCAGAGGCGACGCAATGGAGCCA
Source organism: Planctomycetota bacterium (assembly GCA_012959525.1). GTDB lineage: Bacteria > Planctomycetota > UBA1135 > UBA1135. Next base: position 36,539 of record DUDB01000046.1, on the reverse strand, counting down.
ATCCCGCCGCGAATCCCAAGGTGAGCCCCAGCCCCAGGAACCAAGGCGCGAGAGGATGGGGACCGGGCTGGGGCAGAACGGGCTTGGGGCCAGCCGCTGGCAGGTCCCGGGACACCCGTGGGGACACGCCCGACCACTCCGCTGGACCCGGACTAAGGTAGGGCACACTGGCCAGAAGACCCGCGCCGCCCAGGATGCGCGCCTCCATGAGGGTCCCACGTGGGAAGGCCGCCAACTCGCCGGGTACCGGCCCCATGCGCCGCCGCCGGGGATCGAGGGCGCTGCCCCCCACTCCCACTCTCAGGACGCTCGACGCCGTGGGTTCGGCAACCCACTGGATCGCCTCGCCAAGGGGCGGCCAAAGCTCGCAGGTCAGGGGTTCAGGCCAGGACAGCGGAACGTGATCCAGGATCAGTTGCCCGCCCTCATGGCCAAGGACCACCTCTGTGCTGCGGTCCACCCCTCCACCGGCCAGCGCCATGAGCAAGGGGGTCAGGGGCCCCGGTGCGTCTAGGAGGCCGGGTGCCCAAGCGGACTCGGGAGTTGTGGCCAAGGCACCCACCCATCCCTGCCCGTGACGCTTCACGGCCAGGAGCGGTTCGCCCTCGGGCTGGGTCACCCACAGTGCGTCCGACCCTGCACCCCACTCCGCCCGTGCGCAGGTGGGCGAGGCCAAGAGCACGGGTCCGGCAGCCTGCTGCGCGGCAAGCACGTCCCGGAACAAGAGGTCCTTGGGCTCTCCACCCACGGCAATCTGATCGGGGTCGATGCGTACCCGCCGCTGGTTGACCTCGCGCTGGAGGAGGCCCGCCAGGGAGCTCAAGTCGCCGGCCTCGATCAACTCCTCCCCGCGGATCAACAAGGATGGCAGGCAGCCACGATCTGCATGCTCGCCGACAGCCAGCACGGAGAGGTCCAGTCGGGCGCGCATGAGACCGGCGCGCACCTGGGCCCCGGCTTCCGCGGAGACGGCGGTGGAGCGACCATCCGAGAGCAGGAGCACCAGACCAGGAGCGTCGGTGCGCTCGCGACTCTTGGAGAGCTGGCCGAGTGCGTAGAGGATGTCGGTGCCACCGTGAGGCACGGCGGCGCCCAACAGAGGCGAGAGCTCCCTGCGCCGCTCGGCGGGCGTCTGACCCGTACTGCGAAACTCCACCGGCCCCAAGGACTCGTTGAAGAAGCGCAGTTCGAGTCGGTCCACGGGCAAGGCGGCAGGCACGAGTTCGAAGAGCGCCTCGCGAACGCGCTCGAAGGGCTCCCCTGCCATGGATCCCGACCCATCGACAAGAAGCACAACGTCCCTCGGGGTGCCCCCTTCATTGCCCGGATCCAAGGGCAGAAGTCGGGACAGGTCCCCCTCCTGAGCCTGGCCCGCGGAGGTCCAAGAACCCAGGAAGTGCCAGCCAATCGTGGCCAACCAGCCGCCACCGGAATCGATAAAGGCCTGCATGGCATGGCCGGGGAGTTCGGCAGGCCCCACGTCGAGAGTAAGGACGGCATCCACCTCAGAGAGGACGCCCAGTAGCTGGTCGGCGTGCACGGAGCGCAGGTCCAAGCCCTGCTGGGAGAGGGCCCGCCAGCCCGGCGAGAGAGCCGGAGCGTCTTCCCGCTGCACAACGGCCAGGCGCAGCCGCTGGCCCACGTTCAACCATGCTCCGGCTCGCTGATCTCCCGCGCCCAATGCGGAAGGCCCACTCGAGAGTTCCCCCGGCGGAGTCCCTGCCGGGGCCACCGCGACCCGAAACTGATGGGAGCCTGCCTCCCGAGGGGGAAGGTCCAAGCGGATCGACCAACGCAGCCGCCCCCCCGGCTCCGTACTCGCGGCGGGGGGAAGCTCAGGCCGAGCCACGCCGTGGGCCGCTCCGCCGGGGCCCGACAAGGACCAGTTCAGTTGAGGCAATCGGGCGGTGCTCCCACCGGAGGCGAGCTGCCAGTAGAGCTCCAGACGGGCGGCCGAAGGGGCGCCCGCGGCCACCGAAGGGGGCAGGTGAATATCCTCGATGCCAAGGCGCACACGGGTGGGCGGATCCAGGTCCGCCCACTCCACCTGCACGCCTCCGCGGGCCAGGAGCTCCAGGGCCGGAGCGGGATCGGCCGCGGTGTAGGTGCCGTCGCCATACAAGACCAAGATCAGCTCGCTGCGCTGCGGGTCCAGCAGATTCGGGGTCATGACCTCAAGGGCCTCGGCCAGGTGCGAACCTGCGCTGCTGCTCGCCGTGGCGGCAACTCTCTCCCCCGGGACCAGAAGTGTCTGCCGGCCGTCGAGGTGCGCCAGCAACTCTGCGGGCGAGCCCGGACCAAAGGTACGCTGGGCACTAGCGGCGTACTCCACAACGAGGATCTCATGCCCCTTCGCCTGGGCCAGAGCACATTGCTCGCGCAGGAAGCGCCCCACCTGCCGAGGCCACTGGCGGCGGGGCCCGGTAGCCGAAGCCGAAGCATCCAAGCAGATCGCCCGCAGGCCCGGAAGCGCGGGAGCACGGGCACCCCTGACCTTCGGCCGCGCCAGTATCGTCGCCAGGGTCAGTGCGACGATGGCACCCGCTAGCAGGAGCAGCTCGAGGGCCGTACTCCCGCGGTTCCGGTCAGACCCGCGCACGGCTGGGGTCCGGGGGGGAATCCTGGGAGCTCGTACTGCGCACGGTGGAGCGGATCCAGCCACCTCCGAGCAGGCGATCAGCGTGGTAGAAAGCCGCCCCCTGGCCGGGGCTGACCGAGACCTCGGGCACGCTGAATCGCACCTCGGCCCGCTCCCCATCCAGCTCCACCCGGCAGGGCGCAGGCGTGCAGTGATAGCGATGCTGGACCAGACAATCGAACCCGCCGGCGGGCGGCTCGAACCCGATCCAGTTGAGGGACTCTACGACCATGGAATCCGTACCACACTCCTCGCGCGTCCCCACCACCACGCGCCCGGTCTCGGGCTCGACTTGGACGACGTACAGAGGCTCGCCCCCACCCACGCCGATGCCACGGCGCTGGCCGATGGTGAAGTGCTCGGTTCCCTTGTGGTAGCCGAGAATCTGGCCGGCCGTGTCCACAAGCTCGCCGGCGTGCAAGGGCGTGCCCCGTTGCTCAAGCAGTAGGCGGTAGTCGTTGGAGGGCACGAAGCAGATCTCCTGGCTGTCGCGCTTGTGATGGGTGCGCAGTCCGGCTTCCTGCGCCAATCGTCGCACCTCCTTCTTGGTCAGGTTGCCAAGAGGCAGAACCGTGCGCGCCAGATCCTCCTCGCGCACGCAGAACAGCTGATAGGACTGATCCTTGGTGTCGTCCACACCGCGACGCACTTCGACGCGGCCCTCGTTCACCTGCAGGCGCGCATAGTGGCCCGTGGCCACGCCCGCCGCGCCCAGTTCGTCGGCCAACGCGAGCAAACGTCCGAGCTTGAGGTCCCGGTTGCAGAGGGCGCAGGGGTTGGGAGTGCGGCCGCGGCCGTACTCAGCCACGAAGTGGTCGATCAGGGAACCGAATTCCGTGGACAGATCCACGGCCTGAAAAGTAATCCCCAGGTCATCCGCCACCATGCGCGCATCGCGGGCGTCCGTACTGGAGCAGCAGGATTTCTTGCCCGCCTCCTCCTCGGTGAGCTCCACACCGTTGCGCATGAACAGGCCCACCAGATCGTGCCCCTCGCGGGCCAGCATCCATGCCGCGACGGAGCTGTCCACTCCACCGCTCATGGCCACCACGAGGCGTTCGTCCGGTTTGAATTGGCTGGGCATGGCTGGGTACGGGCGGGAGGCGCGAGGGATGAACGGAGCGCCGCGCTACCGGGTTCAGGCCGATTCTAGTAGCTTCTGCGGCCCTGAACAGCAGCCGGGCACGATCCTCGCAAGGAGCAATCCCGGAATCGCAAGAATCCCAAGAATCCGCAGCTCAACCTCCTCGGCCAACCCCTCGGCCAAGCCCTCGGCCAAGCCCCCCACCACAGCGACCCATGCACATCTCCGCTCCCGTTTTCTTACAAGACCCGCCCAGCGATACCGCTGCGACCACTCAAGGGGAGACCCTCGAAACTCCTCCTGGGGAGACTCCCCCAAAGGAGCAGACCAGTCAGGGCTTTCCCGACCCGACCATCTTCCTCATCATCGGTGCGCTCTTCTGGTTTCTGATCCTGGGCCCCGAGCGCAAAAACAAGAAGAAGCGTCAGGCCATGCTCGACGCCCTCTCGAAGGGCGACGAGGTGATGACGACCGGCGGTCTCTTCGGGCGCGTGTCCAAGGTGGACGAGCACGAGGTGATCCTGGTCGTTGCCGATGGTGTGCGCCTGCGCTTCAGCCGCGGGGCGGTACAGGGCCTACGCAACGAGGAAGACGAGCAGGACGAACCAGACGACAGCAAGAAGAGCTGAGCGCCGGAGCCCGTCCGTGATGGGCAGGCGCCTGCGCACCTGGCGGGCCGCCCTCAAGAGCGTCTTGCGCAACGGACCCATCGAGTTCGCACCTCAATGGGCGCTGCGGTTCTGGACGCTGTCCAACCCGGAGCTGGGACGTGCGGGGGAGAACCTCAGCGCACGCGCTCTGCGCCGGGCGGGCTGGAGAATCCTGGGCCGTCGCATGACCACCCCCCACGGGGAGGTGGATCTGGTCATGGCCGGGGCGGGACAGCTTGTCTGCGTGGAGGTGAAGGCCGGCCGGGTGCGGCACTGGCCCGTAGCGGACGGGAGGGTCCCGGCCAGCTGGAATCCCTTGGGAAGGCCGGGCCGCCGGATGGACTGGAGCCGGCTGTGCGCCCAACAGCGGGCCAGCCACTGGCTGGCGAGGCGCATGGAAGCGGGGCGCCTGGAGGGAGGTCGAGTGGATCTCGTTGAGCTGCTGCTGGACTCACATGGCTCCAGACACGCCCTGGTCCACCATGCCCGGTGCCTGACACCTCTCGGTGAGAGCCCGGAAAATTCTTCCCCCACCGGAGCGCATAGTCCGATTCACCCATGATCGGCTGAGATCCGATACAGAACATGAATAACCCCGGGCCGAGGCTCATCACCGCACGGCCATGGCGGGCGATGTCCGCGCGTCACGCACAGGCATCGATGCCCGTCCGCTGTTAGCCTGTCCCCACCCATGCTCCGCGTCCTCCAACACTTCCTGCCCATCCGAACGGCACTGCTGTTCTTCGGAGAGACGGTGATCCTGACCTTGCTGGTCGGACTGGGCATGTCCAGACACCTGTGGGATTCACTGCGCGGCATCCGCGGAGAGAACTACCGCGAGCTGCGCCTGGCCCTCGGGCACCTGGGACTCGGCGAATTGGACGCCTTCTGGATCTGCATCCTCTCGGCATTCCTGGTGGCGCTGCTGTGCCAGGTGGCCATCGGGTTCAACCAGCTGTACGAGTTCCGGATCTCGAACTCCAGCACGGAGCGCTCCCGCCGCCTGGTTGAATCGGCCGGTGCGGGCATTGCTCTGTGCATGGTGTGCGTCAGTCTGACGCACGCCTGGGACCTGCGACGCGTACTCAATTTTCCAGGCATGACCTACACCCAAAAACTCGGGGGCCTGGTGGGCAGCCTCGTGCTGGGCTTCCTGGTCCTGTACATGTGGCGCACGCTCTACCACGGGATGATGCGCCGGGTGAACCTGAACCTGAGGGTCCTCATCCTCGGCTCCCGCGAGCCGGCCCACGAGCTGGCACAACTCATCCTCGACCACCCCGAGTCCGGCTTCGAGGTCTTCGGCATGGTGCCTGAATCGCCCCGCGAGGAGGGGAACGGAACCGGCTTCGCCGTGGACACACCGAGCGTGTCGTTCTCCCCCATGGGAGCCGACGTCGTCGCCGGCTCCATGGCCAGCCCACGCACCGAAGCGCTAATTCTCGATACACTGCCCCTGACGGCACGCAAGCGAAATGGAGAGGGGACCTCGCTGGAGAGCCTCGAGGATGAAGGCTCCCTGCTCGCCCTGGCTCGCGACAATCAGGTGGACGTGCTCGTCGTGGCACTGGAGGACCGGCGCCTGGCACTGCCCATACAAGACCTCTTGCATTGCCGTCTGGGTGGCCGGGACGTGCGCGAGCGGGAGGAAATCTACGAGCAGGTGACGGGCAAGATCGCCGTGGCGGCCATGCGGCCCTCTTATCTGATCTTCAACGAGGGCTTCCGACGCCATCCCTGGATCGACCTGATCAAGCGCGGGATGGACGTCGCCCTATCGCTGCTCATCCTGGCGGTAACCTCACCCCTGATTCTGCTGACCGCCATTGCGGTCGCCCTGGACTCACCTGGCCCGATCCTGTTCCGCCAGGAACGCGTGGGGCAAGACGGGATCCTCTTCACCCTGCGCAAATTCCGCTCCATGCGTGTGGATGCCGAGTCCACCACGGGCCCCGTGTGGTCCAGTGAAGATGACCCGCGCATCACGCGCGTGGGCAAGTTCATCCGCATGACCCGCCTTGACGAGCTGCCCCAGCTGTTCAACGTCCTGCGCGGCAGCATGTCACTGGTGGGGCCACGTCCCGAGCGGCAGCACTTCGTGGACGAGCTGGCACAGCAGATCCCCTACTACAACCTACGCCACATCGTGAAACCCGGCCTGACAGGCTGGGCTCAGATCAACTACCCCTACGGGAGTACTGTGGAGGACGCCCTCCACAAGCTCCAGTACGACCTGTTCTACATCAAGAACCACAGCGTGCTGCTCGACCTCTCGGTGCTGTTCAGCACCATCAAGACCGTCCTCCTGCGCCAGGGAACCTGACCCTCAGGGGCCTATCCGAAACGGGAGCCGTAATCCCCGGACCAGTGAGTGGGAGGTGGCCCTTGAGGTGGCTATGCTTGGCAGCCCATGGAGATCCTGTTTGTCACCCTGGTCGCCCTAGCCGGAGGAGCCCTGCCCCTGCTCATCCGCTGGACGGACCGCCACCTGCACACGGCCCTGGCCCTGTCCACGGGAATTTTCCTGGGGGCCGTCTTCCTGCACGTGCTGCCTGCTCTGTCGGAGATGAGCCTCAGCTCCGGAGCCGCCCAGCCGCACGCCGAAGGCGTCCACCCGGGGGTGGACCTGAGTCACGGACACGGCGGGGATCCCTGGTTGTGGTTGTGCGTCCTGGCGGGTGTGCTGGTGGTCTACCTGATCGAATCCCTGGTCCTGCGCACCCACGACCACGACGAGGCTCATCAGCACCGGGCGGTGAGCCTCGCGGCCCTGGTGGGCCTCGGGGTGCACGCCCTGACGGCGGGTATCGGGTATGCCGCAGCCGAATCCCACACCCAGGTAGGTGGTGCGCTGCTCGTGGCCATCCTGGCCCACAAGGGCTTCGAGGCCTTCTCCCTGACCACCATCTTCCAACTGGCGGGGGCAAGCCGCAAGTCGATCCTCACGATGGTCGTCGGCTTCGCCGCCATCACCCCCCTAGGCATGCTCCTGGGTGAGTCCATCTCCGCTCAGATGGGTGAGCTGGGGATGGGCGTCCTGACTGCCCTGGCGGCTGGCACGTTTCTGTTCGTGTGCCTGTGCGAGTTGTTGCCGGAGGTGTTCCATCACCGCGAAGACAGCTGGCTGCGGGTCACCCTCCTAGTGGTTGGCATCGCCATGATGATGGTCTTCGAGGAGCTGGGGCATTGATGGCCTGGCTGGCGGAGATCTGGAGCCTGCTCTGCACGTCCGGCCCATACCTTCTGGTGGGGTTCTTTATTGCGGGCCTGCTGAAGGTGCTCGTTCCGGAGCGCTGGATCCTGCGCCACCTGGGGAGCAACAGCTTCGGTGCCGTAGCCAAGGCGGCTCTGGTCGGCGCGCCCCTGCCCTTGTGCTCCTGCTCTGTGGTCCCCACGGCCATCTCGCTCAAGCAGGCAGGGGCCAGCAAGGGAGCCACCAGTGCCTTCCTGATCTCCACCCCGGAGACTGGCGTGGACTCCGTAGGCATCACCCTGGCCCTGATCGATCCCGTCATGGCCATCATGCGGCCCGTCACCGCGATCCTGACCGCCATGGGATGCGGTTGGGTGGTCAACCTGAGCGAGCCCAAGACCACCTCAGAGTTGGCGGAGGACGAAGCACCAGACCCGCCGAAGACCTGCTGCGCACCCTCGGATCCCGAGCCCGCCCCCACGCCCTCCACCACCTGCTGCGCAAGCGGCCCCGCCGAGCCGGAACCCGCCCCAACAGCCTGCTGTGATACCGAGGCCCAAGCTTCATCCCAGCCGAGTCGCCTGAGGCAAGCCGGTGTCTTCGCCTACGGCAAGCTCATGTCCGATCTGGCGCCCTGGTTCGTGGTGGGCTTCGCACTCTCCGCGGCCATCACCCTCTGGATGCCGAACGATTTCCTGGGCTCCTGGAACCATGGGCTCCCGGCCATGCTGGCCATGCTGGTGGCGGGCATCCCCATGTACGTGTGCGCGACGGCCAGCACGCCCGTGGCGGCGGCCCTGTTGGCCAAGGGTCTCGACCCCGGAGCGGCCCTAGTCTTTCTGCTCGCTGGCCCGGCCACGAACGCCGCCACTCTCGGTGTGGTGGCCGGGTTCATGGGCCGCCGGGTCGTGGGTGTCTACCTCGCCTCGATCACCGTCTTCAGCCTGTGCGCGGGTTGGGCGGTGAACGCCCTCTATGATGCCCGCGGCGGCTTCGAGAGCAGCACGATCTTGACCCAACACGAGCACCTCTCTGCCCTGCACCGGATCGGAGGCGCCCTGCTCGGGTTGCTGCTCCTGGGTCACGTCATCGCAATCCTTGCCCGACGCGGGGCATCCCCACCTGATCCCAACCCAGCTTCATGAAGCCACAAGCACTCTTCCTGCTCTGCGCCCTCCTGCCCATGGGCGCCTGCCAGAACACGGCGTCCTCCACTCACCAGGCCCCGATCGTCCTCGCCATCCACGGAGGCGCCGGGACAATCCTGCGCAAGAACATGAGCGCCGAGAAAGAGGCTGCCTATCGGGCCAAGTTGGAGGAGGCGCTGCGGGCGGGATACGCCATGCTCGACGGAGGGAGCGAGGCCCTGGACGCGGTTCAGGCCGCCATCCTCGTGATGGAGGACTCGCCCTTGTTCAACTCCGGGCACGGGGCCGTACTGACCGCCGCGGGAGTCTGTGAGATGGATGCCAGTGTCATGCGGGGCGACACGGGGATGGCCGGCGCCGTGGCCGGTGTGACCACCACGCGGCATCCCATCCTGGCGGCGCGAGCCGTGATGGAGCACAGCCCGCACGTGCTCCTGTCCGGCGCGGGGGCCGACACCTTTGCCCGCGAACAGGGACTCGAACAGGTACCCAACGCATTCTTCCACACCGCGCGTCGGGTGCAGCAGCTGGAGCGCTGGCGGGAACGCCAGAAATCCACAGGCTCCCTGAGCGGAGCCTGGGATGCCCAGCCAGACGAGCGGCACGGGACCGTGGGCGCAGTGGCCCTCGACCGTGAGGGGCACCTGGCAGCGGGCACCTCCACGGGCGGCATGGTCGGCAAGCTCTGGGGTCGCATCGGCGACTCCCCCATCCCCGGAGCAGGAACCTGGGCCGCGGACCACACCTGCGCCGTGTCGGGCACCGGTTGGGGCGAGTTCTTCATGCGCGGCACGATTGCCAGGGACGTGGCCGCTCTGATGGAGTTCGGTGGCCTGAACCTTGAGCAGGCCGCCCAGCGCGTGGTGCGCACCCAGCTGACCGAGCGCGGCGGTACGGGCGGTGTGATCGCCCTGGACGCTCAGGGCCGGGTCAGCGCCCCCTTCAACACGGCGGGCATGTACCGCGGCTGGATAGACCGGGAGGGCAGGGTGGAGGTCCACCTGTACTCGGCTGCGGCCCCGGCCCCTGAGCGGCCCTGACCAGCCCTGGCGGCTGCCGTCCCACCCTCCTGCCCCTGCCAGGGGCGAATTTTCCTGACCCCGGGGGGGAGCGTGGAGGGGTCTTTTCCCGTATTCTCTCCGCCCGCCATCCGGTTTGGACCGGTTGGACCTTCCGCAGACCCAGCGATGGGGTCGCGATTCCCCTTCCGACCTCCTCCCAACCCCGCCTTATTCTCCCATGTCCCGTACTTGTGAAGTCACCGGCCGCGGCACCCAAGTGGGTGGCACCATTGCCCGCCGTGGTCTGCCGAAAAAAGACGGCGGCGTGGGCCTGCGCACCACCGGCAAGAACAAGCGCAAGTTCAAGGTCAACTTGCAGAAGAAGCGCATCTGGGTCCCTGAGCTCGGTGAATTCGTCACCGTGAAGCTCTCCACCCGCGCCCTGCGCACGGTGATGAAGAACGGGGCCTACCCCACTCTGCTCAAGGCCGGCCTGATCAAGCCCAAGCGGGCAGCGGCCAAGTCCTAGCCAAGCCCTCGGCGAGGGTGAGTCGGACAATCTGCATTTGGAAGTTCGCGCAGGAGTTGTGCTCGCCGTAGAGTTTGTGGACATGGGAAGAATGCGCACACACGTGGCACTCCTGGCCGGGCTCATGATGGGAGGCTGCACGGATGCGCCCGAAACAACGGAGCAAGGACCGCCGGCCGCGACCGAAACCCTGAGGCGAGGTGCAGCCCTTGATGGTGGACTCGCGGCGCTTCCCCCCAACCTCCCCGAGATCCCGACCTCCGAACCCGAGGCACATGCTGCCACGGAGAAGGGGTTACCCGATGGGGTGCAGGCCATCTCCTTCCAGAGCCTGTCCCTGCTCGACGCCGACGTGGACGGACTGCTCGACCTGATCTTCAACCCCGTCGGGGAGGATGGGCAGAAACCGAAGACGGACTTCGAATTCCCTGAAAGCGCCCAGGCGCTGAACGGCAAGCGGGTCGCCATCGTGGGCTACATGATCCCACTAGACTGGGTCCAGGGAGAGGATCGGATCACGAGCTTTATGCTGGTGCGCGACTTCGCCCAGTGCTGCTTCGGCGGCATGCCGCGGCCGGACGAGTGGATCGACGTGATCACCCCCATTGGTGAGTCGGCGGGCTTCTATGCCTACCGGCCGATCCGCGTCATCGGGAAGCTGAGAGTGGGCCTTGATCGGCCTGCGGATGCCATGGTTGCCAGCGTGTATCAACTGGTAGCCACCAACGTGACGGATACCTGGTAGGAGCTGGGCTCCCCGGGAACTCAGCGATGGACCGGCTCACCGGGCGGGGGATCCGAGCCTAACCAATTGGCCAGCTGCCCCGCGTCGACGGCCAAGTTGTCCATACCCGGGGTATCCGTTCTGTAGGCCCCGCGCATGCGCCCGTGACGATCCAACAGAAAGAAGCGGGCCTCGGGATCCCCTCCCCGCTCGACCATGTCTCCAAAGCCGGTCCCGTCCGCATCGATTAGGTACACGTTGGAAGGTCTGCGGGCGCGCTTCTCGTCCAGATACAGGCTCAGAGTCTCGGTGTCCTCCACCCGCACGAGCACGGCGAAGGTCATGACCGGCTGCAGACCGCGCACTCGCTTGCGCAGAACCCTCAAGTCCTGGAAGGCCCCTTCGCGCGACTGCTCTTCGGCCATGGGCAGCTCCGCCACGATGACCAGATGGCCTTGCAAGCCGGCGAAAGTCACGGCGTGCCCGAATTCATCGACAAACGAGCCAGCCACGGCCGGGCTCTCATGGCCGGGCACCGGATCGGGGAACTTTTTGGACAGAGCGACCAACAGCGGCAGACCCCACAGTCCTCCTATGAACAGGCACCAGAACCAGGGTCGACCCAACAGAGCCAGCGGCCGCTCGGGCAAATCCAGGTTGGTGACATCCCCTTGGTCCACAGCTACGCCTCCCGGCCTAGAGAGGCGGCGAAGAGTCGCCGTCTTCCTCGGTTCTCACCACCCTGCGCATCCACATGCATACACCGGTGACGATCACGTACGGGATGGCCATGAAGGCCGCCACGTAGACCAGGGTGGAGAGGGCCTGGCCCAAGGAGCAGGTGGGACAGGCCGCCGCGGGTGAACTCAAGCAGACCAACAGGCCAAGCGCGAGGCCGGAGCGCACACTCGACCGGAGCAATGAGGAGCCCTGCGAGGAGCCCCGAGACCGAAGAACTGTTGCCGGGCGAGCCATCAGCGATACAGGGTCTCCAGCATGATTAGGATGACGGCAAAGCCCATGTAGACGGGCATCAGCGCGATCCAGCGCAGCCAGGGCTTCTCCCACTTCAGGTGCATGAAGTAGGTGGCCACCAGAGCGGCCTTGGAGAAAGCCAGGAAGCACAACAGAAGCATCTTGGTCGTGCCGCTCCAGGCGGCGGAGTACACCGAGGGGATGTAGACCTCGAAGACGGTCAGGATTCCCAGGGTCAGGAAGATCGTGATGTACAGGCCGCGCATGCTCTGCTCGCCCTCTGCATGCCCGCCGTGCCCCGCCTCGGGAGCGCTCTCGTCGGTCGTCGTCGTTTGGTCAGTCATCGTTCGGTACTCGAGGAAGAGCGTCTTAGAGGAGATAGATGAAGGTGAAGACCAGGATCCAGACCAGGTCCACGAAGTGCCAGAACAGCCCGACCAATTCCACGGGGCTGGCACTGGTCCCGCCCTGGGTGTACTTGCCCTTCATGGCACCGCGCAGGATGCAACAGAGGTAGATCACGCCTGCCGTCACGTGCATCCCGTGGAAGCCCGTGACCGAGTAGAAGGTGGATCCGAACAGGGAGTTCACCGCCTCCCCCTCCCAGGTGCAGTCCGCAAACCCGATGCCAGCATGCACCAGGTGCGTGTACTCCCAGACCTGTATGCCCAGGAAGCACAGTCCACCGAAAATGGTCACCATCAGCCAGCGCACAAGGCTCGCCTGATTGCGCTCCTCGGCGGCCGCCACGGCAAACACCATGGAGAGCGATGAGCAGATCAGGATGAAGGTCGCTATCGCGGTGAGCGAGATGCCGAGGATCTCCGCGGGCACGGGCCACTCGGTGGCGGAGCCGCGCAGGATGCCATAGGCAAAGAGCAGTCCGCCGAAGGACATCCCGTCCTGAGCGATGAAGATCCACATCCCGACCTTGCCACCAGTGGCGTTGCCAAAATGGGGGTCCTCGGGAACCGAGGTCTGCGGGGCGGCGTGGTCCGCCACGGCAACGTGTCCAGAATCCATCAAGGTAGTCCTCTAGAAGACAAAGAAACCCAAAAACAGGAACAGCCAGACGATTCCGACGAAGTGCCAGAACAAGGCTGCGTTTGAAATAAACGAGCGGCGCGCTGGCCCGTAGCGCCCGCGCTTGGAGCCGACCAGCGCCCAGCCCAGGAGAGACAGGCCGACCAGAACGTGGGCAGCGTGCACCCAGGTCAGGCCAAAGAACAGGGACTCATAGAGGCCCGAGGTCTGGGTGCGACCGGCGAGAATCAGGTCGTACCAGAGCCAGGCCTGAAGCAGGGCGAAACCCAGACCAAGGAGCATGCCCGTGATCCACAGGGAGCTGAAGGAGGCTCTCCGATCCGCACCCACAGCGGGGGCCAGCGCCAGACTGCGGGAGGCACGCTCCACGAACACACTGCTGGCGGCCAACACGAGCGTGGCGAACCCCGCGATGGGCGCCGAGGGCAGGGCGATTCCGGCCGGAGGCCAGACGGCGATCTTGTCACGCAGGACCAGGAAGGAGAGAAGCAGCGTACCGAAGGCCATGGTCCAGGAACCGATGAACAGGATCATCCCCAGGGTCGCATTGACCCTGTCGCGCCCCGTCTCCCGGGGAGCATGGTCCACGGGCGCGTCCCCGTGGAGTTCGATGGTGCCTGTCGTGTTCATGGTCATTTATGCCCTTCGGCGCCGGGTGGCACCTAGTCGGGCAGTTTCTCGGTCTGATAGATCCAGTCCGTGTCGGGGCCCAGTACAGGGTTGCTGAATTCGTGCGGACCGCACTGCACCACGGGGATGGTCTTGAAGTTGTAGTGCGGCACCGGCGTCTCGATGGTCCAGTCCAAGGTCCCCACGTCCCAAGGGTTCTGGGGGGCGGGTTTGCCCCACCAACGGCTCTTGATGAAGTTGAACACAAAGATCAACTGGGCGGCACCGAGCAGGAAGGCCGCCACCGAGGTGGCTACGTTCAGGTGCTGCAGCGGCCGCAGATACTCCACGCTCGTGTGGTCGTAGTAGCGCCGGGGCATGCCCGCGTAGCCACTGATGAACATGATGCAAAAGACGATGACCAGAGGCACGAAGGACAGCCAGAAGTGCCACTTGCCAAGCTTCTCGCTCATCATGCGGCCGAACATCTTGGGGAACCAGAAATAGACCGCGCCGAAGGTCCCGAAGAGGGCCGAGGCGGCCATGGTCAGGTGGAAGTGTCCCACGACGAAGTAGGTGTCGTGCAGGAAGATGTCCGTGCCGATCGTGGCCAGATAGATGCCCGTCAGGCCACCCAGGCCGAAGACGAAGATCACGGACATGGCAAACAGCATGGGCGTCGTGAGGCGCAGGCTGCCCTTCCACAGGGTGTGCAGCCAGTTGAAGAACAAGACCTCTGCTGGCACCGAGATGATCATGGTGAGCAGCATGAAGCTCTCGCCGAGCATGGCGCTCAACCCCGTGGTGAACATGTGGTGCCCATAGACGACCGCCGAAAGCACCGTGATCACCACCATGGACCCCACCGAGGTGCGGTACCCGAAGGCCGGCTTGCGCGCGAAGAATGAGAGCAGGTCGCAGACCACACCCCAGGCGGGGAGGATCAGGATGTAGACCTCGGGGTGGCCAAAGATCCAGAACAGGTGCTGGTAGAGGATCGGGTCCCCACCGGTGCCGCCGCTCATGATCGAGGCGGGCACGTAGAAGGACGTTCCGAAGACCCGGTCGAGGACCAGGAGGATCATGGCCGAGCCGATGACGGGAACGAAGAGCACGTTCAGGATCGAGGTCAGGAACAGGCCCCAGACGGTCAGGGGCAAGCGCATCCAACTCATGCCCGGGGCACGCAGGCGGATGACCGTGGTGATGTAGTTGATGCCCCCCATGATCGAGCTGGCGCCGATCAGGAAGACGGCGATGGCCCACAGGGTCTCGCCCTGCCCCACGCCGCCCACCGTCGTCGACAGGGTCGGATAGCCCGTCCAGCCGGCTTCCGTGGCCCCCAGGGGCACGAAGAGCGAGTAGAACCCGACCGCGCCACCGGCGAACATGGCCCAGAAGGACAGCATGTTCAGGGTCGGGAAGATCATGTCCCGGGCGCCGATCATGAGCGGGATGCACCAGTTTCCCAGGGCGCCGATCATGGCCGGGGTCAGCCCCAGGAAAATCATGATCGTGCCGTGCATCGTGAACAGCGTGTTGTACGACGCCGGGTCGATGACACCGCCGGTGCGCGGGAAGAGCAGGCCCCCCAGCAGCGGGACGGGGACGCCCGGGTTGGCCAGCTGCCAGCGCAGCATCATGGCCATGATTCCGCCGATGCCCAGCCAGATCAGGCCAAACCAGAGGAACTGCTTGGCGATGACCTTGTGGTCGGTGGAGAAGACGTGCTTCCGGAGGAAGGTGGTGGGCTCCGGGTGGATGTGATCAGAACTCATGTTGGATTACTCTTGCCAGTCCCAGGCCCAGTGGGCCTCGGTGTCGTCTGCGTCGAAAGCCGTGCTGGCCAACCGACTGGCCTCCGCCTCCCACTCGTTGAACTGTCCCTGCTCGAGAACTACGAGCTTGCCGTACATCTGGTAGTGGGCAAAACCGCACAACTCGGCGCACAGGATGGTGAAGTCGCCCTCTTTGATGGGCTTGAACCAGGCCTCGTTGATCGCGCCCGGGTTGACGTCCCTCTTCAGGCGCATCTCGGGCAGGAAGAGCGCGTGGATCACGTCCTTGGAAGTCATGTTGAAACTGACAGGTCGATTCAGGGGCACCACCAACTCGTTGATGGTGAGGATGTCATCCGCCGTCCCGAACTCCCCATCCACGCCGGTGGCGCGGAAGTTCCAGGCCCACTGCTGGGCCAGCACTTCCACCCGGTAGGTCTGGGGGTCCTTGGCGTCGGGGATGGCCCAATAGGCCTCGCGCAGGTCCTTCATGGCGATCACAAGCACCCAAGCGTCGAGCACGATGAAGGTGACGATTGAAATGATGGCGGTCAAGCGCTTGTCGTGCAGGCTCTTGCCATGGTCGAAGGAGGCGCGGTGGCCCGGTCGCGCCCTGTCGCGCAGGACCGGAATGACCAGCAGCACGACGACCAGGGCAAAGGCCACCGAGACCAGGATGGTGATCAGCCAGAACAGGTCGTAGAAGCGGTCGCCGTAGTCCGAGGCGGGCTCGCCCGGCCCCCAGCGCTTGTCCTGGGCCAGAGCCCACGTGGACGTCAGCATCAGTGCCAGGGGGCACCCGAGCCAGCGACTGCGTAGGAGCGCGAACGAGGGAAGGAGAGTCTTCAGCATGCTCATCGGTTGTCCCCACTGGTCCTGAGGCCTCCCATGAAGGCGCTCCTCTCGGGGCGTTGGTCCTTGTACGACACGATCAGGTCCTCGACGTAGTGGGCCAGGGCCCACAGATCCTCGTCGGGGAGCGCCCCCTTCCACTGCGGCATGGCCGTGCCCTTGATCCCCGACGCGATGGTCTGGAAAAGATCAGCGGTGGTTATTCCGGCCCGCAGCTGGTGCCAGGTGAAGTCGGGAGGCATGACCTTGGTGGCGCGTCCCAGGACCTCGTATTCTGAATCCTTCAGAGCCGGGTAGGTCAGGTTCTCGCGGTAGGTCGTGCCTTCGGGATCCTTGCGGATGACGCGTAACTCTTCGTTGGTCACGTAGCCCGGGTGGCACAGATGACAGCTGGCCGCACCGTGATAGACCTCGCGACCGCGCACGATGGCGCGCTCCTTGATGTCCACCCACGGATCCTCGGTGACCTCAATCGCATCGCCCACCTGGGAGTACACGTCGCGCCAACCCGACTCCTCGGGGGAGAGGGACTTGATGTACTGGATGATGTCGAGCAGCTGCACGTCGGACAGGTCCCAGGGCAACATGGGCGTTCCCGCCAGCCCCCTCCTGATGACGGCCAACAGAGCCTCGTCGCTGGGCAGGTCCGCAATCACCTTGGTGAACTTGAACTTGTTCTGCTGGAAGCTGCGCGGAGTCGGACGCAGATGCTGCGCGGAGCGGCCGTAGCCATCCCCTTCCAACCCGTGGCAACTGGAGCAGAATTGAACGAAGTCCCGGCGCCCGGCGGTGAGCCTCTCCGGAGAGGCCCACTGGTTGTAGACCCACTCGCCCTCCTCCATCTCCACGAACCAGTACTCGCCCTTGGCGTCCACCCAACCCCCGATTCCACCTGCGAGGGTGGCGTCGTGGGTAAAGCGGCCGGGTTCAGCCTTGGCCCGCTCGGCGAACCAATCCGCGCCAGGCGCGCGCAGGTAGGCCCCCTCGGTTACGACCAGGGAAACACCGCGGGGAGCTCGGGCGTGGGGATTGTCGTCGTCACTCGTTTGCAGCGAAGTCAAGAGCCCCAGGGCTCCGAACGCCACGGCTAGACCTTGCCAGGAAATGCCTCTCATAATCACCTTTTTGACTCGGGCTGAGACTTCTGTCGAGACGTTGCTAGAGGGGGGGGGTGCAGGGTGCGTCCGTCGGGACGCGCTACTTGCTGAATTCGAAGGAGATGGACTGAGCTTCACCGTCACCGATGGTGATCGTCTGCTTGCTCGCCTTTCCAAAGACTTCGTGTTCGGCGGAGATGGTGTACTCACCTGCGGCGAGCTTGGGCAGGGTGAACGACCCGTCCGCGGCAGTCACCGCGAAGAAGGGGTGATCCACGATGCCCACGCGGGCCTGCATCCAGGCGTGCATGTCGCACTTCACGGCGACGAGGACCTCACCCCGCTTCATCTCGATATCGAGAGGCTTGGAGCCCGCCGGCTGGCTGACGTTGGAAGAGCGGTTCTTTTTCGGGTAGGTGTGCACGTTGTGAACCGTGGGATCACTGTTCTGCACACGCAGGGCCTGACCGGTCATCATGCCCACGACCCGCGGGGTGTAATTACAACCCTTCTGATCGAGGACGACGGGTTCCTCAGGGGCCGTGAACGTCCAAGCGTCCGTTCCCTTGGAAACGTACACGAAGACGTTCTGCAAACCGCCGTTGGCGCCCACCAGCACGCTGGCATCGGTTGCGCCGTCGCTGTTCATCTCAACGCACTTGGGGTCGCTGTCCATCGCAATCTGAACGGGCGTGGGGGCGTCGCCATTGAAGGTCGCGCTACCACTCACGGTCGCGGTGCCCGCGCCGTCACTCCATGCCTCGGGGGCTGTGTCCTGGCCAGCGCCACCGGAGCCACCGTTGGCGGGTGCCTGGGTTCCAGGACCAGCACCAGGACCAGCACCCGGGCCGCCACCGGGAGGCGGGGCGGGGGTGTCGCCTCCTCCGCCGCAGGCCGTCAGGAGAAAACTGGACAGAATCAGGGCTCTACCTAGGGACGGCGTACGCATTGCTGGGGGGTCCGGGTCGGACTCTTGGGGGTGGGGACAGACTGAGAGCGAAGAGTTTTCCCGCTCCATGTGTCGGAAGCAAGGGCCCCAGCCCAACATTTCCCCCACTTCCTGCAATCGTCCCAAGAAATTCAACGCCGGGCCCAAGAGTCAAGTTGCCAAGGCACCCGCCGCGTGGCCCGACACCTGAATCTGGCCCATGCGGGGCGGCACGAGACGCCCAGGAGAGGCCTGAATTCACCCCTCCGGGTGGAAGAGCCCCCCCGAGCAATCAGTCCATGTGGGCGACGACGCGCTCGTCCCCCATCTGCAGGCGGGTCGCCATGCGATGCACCACCTTGGCACCCACCATGCCCGCCACGCGAACGACGCCCTTCTTGACCACGCGCACCGAGAAATCCATCCAGGTCCATTGGGCCATTCCGTGCTTGCCGCGCGCCTTGTTATAGATACGGTTCTGCTCGGTGACGAGCCACTCGGAGAAGAGCATGTAGCTCCACAGCAGTGGGTAGCGGAGGCCACGGAAGCGCAGGGTCTTCTTGGCGACGGGCATCAGCCAGGGGAAGCGCACGAGGATCGGGAACCACTTGTGCAGGTTCTCGATGGCCTGCTTGTCGTCCACGAAGATGGTGGCCTCGCGGTTGAAGTTGGCGGGAAAATCCTCGTAGTCCGCAACGGCGATCCCAAGCCCCTCCGTGATCTCGTTCAGTTCAAACTCAGGGTAGGGCTGGACGATCGAGCACAGGGGGTGATCCACTTCGCATTCGATGTTCAGGCGGATGGTCTCGAAGTCGTCCTCGAGGGTCCCGCCGGGCGCACCCAGCATGTTGAGCGAGCCCAGGCGAATACCGTGCTTCTTGATCCAACCGGCCGAGTCCACCAGTTGCTGCCGGCCGGTGTTCTTGCGGTAGATCGTATTGCGGATGTAGTCGTTGGCCGCCTCGAAGGCGATACGCGCGTAGATGCAGCCCGCGGCCTTGAGTTGCTGGATGTGGGTTTCCTTGGTCATGTTGGCCATGAGGATCACATCGAAGGGCAACCCGACTTCCTTGGGCCAACGCTCACAGAACTCCGTCAGCCACTTGCTGTCGATGTTGAAGATGTCGTCCAGGAAGT
The DNA here is from genome assembly GCA_012959525.1 of Planctomycetota bacterium. Taxonomy (GTDB): domain Bacteria; phylum Planctomycetota; class UBA1135; order UBA1135. The sequence continues at coordinate 17,152 of DUDB01000046.1, read as the reverse complement.
GAACGAAATCCAGCGGATACTGCTCGCGGATCGAGTTGGCCTCCGCGATCACGTGGTCCACCGAGCGTTTGCGAACGTAATCGTTGTTGCGCGCCCCATAGATCTTCTTCTTCCAGGCGTGGTGGAAGCAGAAGGAGCAGAGCATCGGGCAACCGCGCTGGGTGACGATCACCTTTCGACCACTGTCGCGGTAGATGGACTGAGCATCGTAGATCACCGAGCGATCGGGGATGCCCAGTGAGTCCAGATCCTTGACGAGGGGGCGCAGCGGGTTCTTGACGACGGTCTCGCCATCGTCGCAATAGGCAATGTTCGGCACCTCTCGCCAGTCGCGGCCGTCCCTCAGCGCGTCAAGCAACTCAACGATCGCGCCCTCGCCCTCGCCAATGCACAGGGCGTCAATGTTGGGATCGGTGACACAATCGGGTACGAAGGTCACGTGCGGCCCGCCCATGATCGAGAGGAACTCGAACTTGGTCTTGAGCAATTTGTTGAGGTCGTAGATCGGCGTGTGGTTGCCGGTCATCACGGACCAGGCGATGACGTCGGGCTCGTATTCCGCGATCCTCTTGAGCCAGTGGGGATCCGGCACAAACAGGGCCTCCATCTCATGCCCCGCGTCCTTGACGGCGCGGCTCAGGTACATGGGCCCGATCGGTTCCTGGGGCAGGGTCCGTTGGATGTAGAGGACTTTCATGGATGGGTGTTGAATGCGGACGCAGTCTATCCGGGGTGCCGGGGGGCACCCTTTCTATCGACCGAAAGGAATGGTGACCGAAGCCTCAAACCTTCCGTCCAGGTGAGAGTCTACCTTAAGGGAGGGGATTGGGTGGGTTGCTCGCGCCCACCTCGCCCCCCGGATGGCCCCGGGAGTGACCGCGGACTGGCACCCGGCGCCCCTATTGCAGGTTCCTACACTCTACCTGTGCAGTAACCACTTTGAGTGTCGTCCGGGCCTTTCGGACGCAGGGACTCTCCTCCGGATCGGTCGCCTTGGAGGGGCCTCGCCGCCGGGGCAGTGCGGGGGGGGGTCTCTGCCGTCAAATAGCGGCCTGTTTCTATCATTTCTCAGCGGGCAATCGCTGCCGTCGGTGCCGTTCCACGTGCACGCCCAGAAGGGCCACGTCCGGGGGCCGGACGCCCTCGATCCTCCCTGCGGCCCCCAGGGTCGCGGGCCTAATCTGAGACAGTCTCTCCCGGGCTTCTCCCCCGAGCCCACTCAATCGGGAGTAGTCCAGGTCGTCGGGAATGGCCAGGTTCTCCTGACGGGCGGCCCGGCGCACGTTGTCCTCCTGGCGCTGGAGGTACCCGGAGTACTTGACCTCCACCTCGACGGTTCGAATCAGGTCGGGATCCAGACCGGCCAGGACCGGATGAGCGGACACCAGAGAGTCGAGGGTTGTCTCCGGACGACGCAGGATCTCGGCCAGGGTGTGCCCTCCCCGTCGCTCCCGGTCCAGGAGGGCCAGGGTCTGGCGTACACGCTCCGCCTTCGCTTCTACCCGCTGGCCACGCTCGGTCTCGACCAGTCCGATCCGTGCGGCCCGAGGTGTCAGGCGTCGGTCGGCGTTGTCGCTGCGCAGCAGGAGCCTGTACTCGGCCCGGCTAGAGAACATGCGGTAGGGCTCGCTGGGATTGGTGAGGATAAGGTCGTCCACCATCACTCCGAGGTAGGCCTCGTGGCGACCCAGCACGAACGGCTCGCGGCCCTGCAGCCACAAGGCCGCATTGGTTCCGGCCCATAGCCCCTGACCGGCGGCCTCCTCGTAGCCCGAGGTCCCATTCACCTGTCCTGCGAGGAACAGCCCCGGAACATCGCGCACGGCGAGGGTGTGACTCAGCTGACTGGGCTGGATGAAGTCGTACTCGACGGCGTAACCGAAGCGCTCGAAGCGTGCTTCCTCCAAGCCCGGGATGGTGCGCACGAAGGCCTCTTGCACTTCGGCAGGCAACGAGGTGGAGACTCCGTTGATGTAGGCCACATTGGTGTCGAGTCCCTCCGGCTCGACGAAGATCTGGTGCCTATCGCGGTCGGGGAAGCGCATGATCTTGTCCTCAACCGAAGGGCAATAGCGGGGCCCTACCCCCTTGATCCGCCCGGCGTACATGGGCGCCCGGTGGATGTTGTCCGCGATGATCCGATGGGTGGCATCCGTGGTGTAGGTGATGTGACACGGGACCTGGGGCAGGGGCGGGAAGATTCCTTCGGGAGCCGTGAATGAGAAGGGCTGAGGGGTCGCGTCACCCAACTGCTCTTCCATCCGCTCCGGATTGAGGGTGGTCCCATCCAAGCGCGGGGGGGTTCCCGTCTTCAGGCGACCAAGAGTCAGGCCCAGGGAGGTCAGGGACTGGGTCAACCCATCGACGCTACGCTCCCCCACCCGACCACCAGCCTCGGTCCTCTCGCCCGTGTGCATCACCGCTCCCATGAACGTACCGGTCGTCAAGATCGTCGCCCCGGCGCGAATCTCCTGACCCGCCTCCGTGCGCACACCCACGACCCAATCGCGCCCATCCTCGGCGCGGCTGAGCAGCAGGCTCTGAGCCCCTCCCGCGATCAACTCCAGACCCGGCTGAGCCCTGACAAGGGCGGTGGCGTCCTGCCGGTAGCGGTGGCGATCGGACTGGCAGCGGGGGGCCTGAACGGCCGCCCCCTTGCCCGTGTTGAGGATGCGAAACTGGATCCCGGTGGCGTCCGCCACTCTCCCCATCGCCCCGCCCAGGGCGTCGATCTCGCGCACGATCTGCCCCTTGCCCAGGCCACCGATGGCCGGATTGCAGCTCATCTCCCCCACGCGCTCCAGGTCGAGGGTCAGAAGGCCAACGCGCGCGCCCAGGCGCGCCCCCGCCAGAGCCGCCTCGATTCCTGCATGCCCGCCCCCCACGACCAAGAGGTCGAGATCAAGCTGCCCGTCAGAGGTCGGGGTGGCGTGGGGATGGGTAAAGCGGGTCATGGCGGGCTTGCTGGGCTCTCCTCAGGTATTTCAGCCCAGACTTGCCCCGCCGTCAGCCCCTGCGACGGAAATCCCAAGCAAGACTCAACGCCGGCAGCCCCGCTGGTCGACCCCATGTATGTGCACTCCTGGATCTTCCGCAATCGAGCCCGCCTGAGGCTCATCTACGGCACGCCAACGCCTGCCGTAAGCCTGCCCTCGGATGAGGTGCGCCCCGAGCATCTTCCCAAGGGGGTGGAGGCACGCGTGGAAGGCCCCCTCGCCCCCCCCAGTGCGGCGGGCATGGTGCAGGAGCGGGCGCGGGATGTAATCCTCACTCCGATGCCCAGACGCGCCAGTTAGGGCCGCAACACAGGTGCACACCTTCCACAAGGAGGTGGAGGGGACTACCTTGGGGGAGCAAGGATCACCTTGCCGCCCCATGAAGCTCCCTCTCCGACACCTCACCCTCGTTTTGGTCGGTCTGGCCGCCCCTGTCCTCACCCACGATGCGGGAGCCCGGCCGGGCCTCCCAACCCAGGACGAGGGGGAGTCAACACGCAGCCTGGAGGATCTCCTGCGCTTGGCCCGCACCGAGCGCGACCAGGTCCTGTCCGAGCTGAAAGTAGGCGTCGAGGCGATTCTGGCCGAGATGGAGTCTGCGACCGTGCGCGTCAGGCCCGAGGAAGCACTCAAGTTCCGGAAACAGATGATCGCGATGGGCCCCGAGATTGCGCCTCTGCTGCTGAAGGCCCTGCTCCCCGGACCCAGCCCATCACGCGCCGAACGCTTCCGCGCCATGGAGGTGGTCCAGGTCTTGCGCGACCTCCGCTCACCGTCCATCGGCATGCAGCTACTGGATTCGAGCCGTAGGGGAACGCCCGAGGGGCGCGTCAACTCGCTGCTCGTATTGGCCACCGACCCGAATCCCGAGCGGGTCATCGGTGGCGTTCGGAGCGTGCATGCGGAAGCCCAGGCCGAAGTTCGCACGGCCGCTCTTGTGGCCTTGGCGCAACTGGGTTCGCCAGACCTGCCCGAACTCTTGTCCGCGGACTTCGCCAAAGAGGAGATCGCCCATATCGGCTCCCTACTGATGGGGTTGGCCCAGGTCGATCATGAAGAGATCCCCTCTTGTGTGGTCCAACTCCTGGCTACGGAGCGTGCTCCGGCCCTGGTATCCCCCCTCCTGGACTACTACTCCGCCAGCAGGAAACTCCTCAAGAAAGAGGAGCACCTTCTGGCTCTGATCCGGTTGGCCTGTCAGCCCGCCATGGACGGCAACGACGCCGTCAAGATCCTGGACACCCTCTCGCAGTTCGACGTCACGGTGAAGGGCGCAACCAAGAAGGCCTTGGATGACCTACGGGACTCTTCCCAGCTCGCGCTGCGGGAGAGCACCCTCGTCCTGCTCGCACGCTCCAAGGACAAGAGCGCCCGTCGCAGCCTGCTGCAATCATTCGACGAACGCGTCAAGTACAGCCCTGCCTCGCCGTCCGTCTACTCCATGCGAGGGGACGTGTACTACCTCATCGCCGAGTACCAGAAGGCCATCAAAGATTTCAAGACGGCCATCAGCCTCCAGAGGGGGCTGGCCAGCAAGGGAGGAGCGCACCTGGGCATCGCTCGCAGCTACGCCCGCCTCAAGCGTTACTCGGATGCGGAGGAATATCTCCGCGCTGCTCCCGTCTCCATGACGACCCTGAGGGATCTGGCCAAAGACCCCGCCTTCGAAGAGATGCTGGAGACCAAGTACCGGCGCGCCTTTCACCTGAAGGAATAGGGCCCGGCTTTGAATCGAGTCGGTTGGATCCACAGCGCGCTCCAGGCGGAGCACGACACCGGCACCGGCCACCCCGAGTGTGCGGCACGGGTACAGGCCATCGAAGATCGGCTGATCAAAAGCGGCTTGGTGGACTGCTTGGAGCTCAGCGAGCCACAAGCCCTACCCGTCGACGCCCTTGAGGCCGTGCACGACCCGGACCACGGTGCGCGCATCCTCGCCGCCGTGGAGGCCGGCCAGTCCTGCGTGGACAGCGTCGACATGCCCATCAGCGCGGGATCCTACGGCGCGGGGCTGATGGCCGCGGGCGCTGCCGTAGCGGGAGTGGATCAAGTCCTGAAGGCGGGCTGTGAATCCACCTTCGTGACCACCCGCCCACCGGGTCACCATGCGGAGGTCAATCTGGCAGGAGGCTTCTGCCTGTTCAATAACGTCGCCCTCGCCGCGCGCCACGCCCAGGCTGAGCACGGCCTCCAGCGCGTGGCCATCGTGGACTGGGACGTCCACCACGGGAACGGCACCCAGCACCTGTTCGAGAACGACCCGAGCGTGTTCTATGCCAGCCTGCACCAGTTCCCCCACTACCCGGGAACCGGAGCGCGGGATGAGCGCGGCTTGGGAGAGGGCGAAGGCGCCACGCTGAACTGCCCTCAGGACCCGGGCAGCGGAGACGCCGAGTGGCTGGAGGCCTTCGAGGGAGAGCTCCTTCCGAGCCTGGAGTCCTTCCGCCCCGATCTCGTGTTCGTCTCCGCCGGATTCGACGCCCACGCGCGGGATCCCCTGTCGGCCACACTCCTGACCACCGAGGCTTATGGCCAGATGACCCGCGCCCTACTGCAGGTGGCCCGCACACTCACAGGCCACGGGCTGGTTTCCCTGCTCGAGGGTGGTTACGACCTGGAGGGGCTCGCAAGTTCTACGGCGGTCCACGTCCAGAGCCTCCTAGAAGACTGACTCGACCATGCGCCTCACCACACAAACACACGAGCGAGACGCCGCCCAGCTGACGTACGTCTACCCCGTGGTCTCGCGGCGCGCCGGTGGCGTCTCGGTGGGCATCAACCTGAACCCCAACAACGCCTGCAACTGGCGCTGCGCATACTGTCAGGTGGAGGGGCTGACCCTGGGCTCAGGCCCCGCGCTGGACCTCGACCTCCTGGAGAAGGAGCTGCGGGAGTTCCTCGGCGAGCTGCTGCACGGGGACTGGATGGAGCGCCACGTGCCCGAGGGCTCCCGACGCGTGAACGACGTGGCCTTCTCCGGCAACGGTGAGCCCACGACCTCGCCGGATTTTGCCGCGTGCATGGAACTCGTGGCTGGAGTCCTCGACGAGCTGGACCCCGATGGAAACCTGCAGACCATCCTGATCAGCAATGGCTCCCAGGTGCACAAGCCTCAGGTGCAGGCGGGCCTGACACGCCTGGCCGCGCGGGGCGGAGAGGTTTGGTTCAAGCTGGACGGCGGGACGCCGGTTGAGCGCAACCTGCTCAACGGCATGGAGATACCAGACCAAAAGGTGATCGACAATCTGGTGCAGTGCAGCAACCTAGTGCGGACCCGCTTGCAGACCATGCGCGTGGCGGTGGACGGCCTGGCCCCGGACGAAGAATCTGACGGGTGCTGGACCGATCTGGTGCGCTCGGCCCAGGCGGCGGGAGCCAAGGTGCATGACGTCCTGCTCTACGGCTTGGAGCGCAAGGTCTACCAGCCCGGGGCGGAGCGCCTCTCCAAATTGCCCGCCGAAGAGCTGCTGGCACGCGGGGAGGCCATCACGGCCGACCTGGGCCTGCCGGTCCAAGTCCACCCTTAAGGTAGCTCCCTGGCATGCGGGCCGGGGAACGGCGTACTCTGGCCGGGCCCATGTCGGACCCCACCTTCCCCGTCCCCGCTGCCCTGGTCCCCAGGCTGATGCTCACCTGCAGCCTGCTCCTCCTCGCGGGGTGCACGGGTCAGGGTTCTCCGCCAACGCCCCGTGAGGTGCCCGTCCCCGCTGCGGTGAGTGGTTTCGACCCCACGCTGATCGCCTTGATCGATGAAGCGGTGGCCGCAGTCAAACAGGCCCCCACCGATGCCCACGCCTGGCGCGATCTGGGGCAGCTGTACGAAGCGCATCTGATGCTCGAGTGGGCCTTGCCGGCCTACACGGCCGCCGTGGAGTTGGATGCGAGCGATGCTCGCGTGCAATATCGCCTGGCCCTGGCGCGCATGCAAAATGGTGACCTGCACGGTGGGCTCAAGAGCCTCGACCGGGTGCATCAACTAGAGCCGGACTACGCCCCCGCCTGGTGCAGGCGGGGCGCGAGCTTGCTGGACCTGGGACAGGTGGGTGAAGCCCGATTGGCGTTTGAGCGCGCGCTCTCCATGGATCCGGACAACAGCGCGTGCACGATCGGCCTGGCCCAGGTGGCCTTGCAAGAAGGGGATCCGGAACGAGCGCTGGAGCGCCTGCAGTCGGCAACACTGATGGAGAGTCCGAATGCAGCCCTCGCCCACCGCCTCCAGGGAAAAGCCCTCTTCCAACTGGGTCGCGAAGAGCAGGCCCAGAGCGAGATCGCCCGGGGTCAGGGTGCGCGCCTGGTCATGAACGATCCCTGGTCAAGGGAGCTGAAGGTCTTCAAGAAAGGCACGAGCGCCCTGCTCCTGCGCGCCACGCGTCTGATGGACCGCGGCAAGACCGCCATGGCCGTGGAGCTCCTGGAGGAGCTCTTCGCGCGCGAGGCGGAGAACCCGAAGGTGGCGCGCAAGCTGGGGGTGGCCCATGCCGGTCTGGCCCAGTGGCCCCAGGCGGTCGCGGCCCTATCCGTGGCTTCCCGCCTTGAGCCCGGTGACGCAGAACTGAAGGTCAGCCTGGCCTGGGCCGAGATCATGGCGGGTGACAACGAGGCCGCGCTGTCCACCACCCTCGCAGCCCTGGATCAGAATGCGGCCGACCCGGCGGCCCACGAGGCGCGTCTGACGGCCCTGCTGAAGCTGGAGCGCATCGAGGAGATGATCGCGGCCTACCGCGCCACACAGGATAGCCTTGGAAGCCTGACTGCGGCGCAGACGTGCCTGGAGCGTGTACGTACCCTCAACCCCGATCATCCCGCCTGGGCAGATCTACAGGAGAGGATCGAGGCTCTCGAAGACGACGCACCGCGCTAGCACGCCCCCCATGACACGCGCCCACCACAGAATCACTCGACCTTGTTGGGTCGTCCTGCTGTGGACCCTAGCGGCCTGTGGCCAGGGAGAGCAGGTCGAGGAGACTCCCACGGCCGACCCCTGGTTTCGGGAAGAGGGAAGTGCCCGGGGTCTGGTCTTCGAGCACCGCTCGGGTCACGACGAAGCCTTCTACTTCCCCGAGTTGATGGGCGGGGGCGCAGCGCTGTTCGACATGGACGGGGACGGGGACCTGGACGCCTTCTGCGTACAGAGCGGAAAGCTCGACGCGCCCGACGCCGTCACGGGACACCGCCTCTTCGCCAACCGCGGGGACGGTCATTTCGATGACGTCACGGAGGCCAGCGGCATCTCGATCCGCGGCTATGGAATGGGCGTGGCCAGCGGCGACTACGACGGAGACGGGGACACGGACCTGTACGTGACCCAGGTGGGACCCAACGCGCTCCTGCAGAACCTGGGCGGTGGGCGGTTTACCGAAGTCACAAGCGCCGCGGGCGTGGGAGATGATGGCTGGGGCACGAGCGCCTGCTTCTTCGACAAGGATGGCGATGGGGATCTGGATCTCTTCGTGGCCAACTACGTCAACTGGTCCGTCGACGGCGAGTTGACCTGCTTCGGCCCCACGGGCCAGCCCGACTACTGCGGCCCCACGAGCTACTCCGCCACGCGCTCGGATGTGCTGTACGAGAACCGAGGAGACGGAACGTTCGTAGACGTCTCGGAGTCCTCCGGCATCCAGGCGACCTTCGGCAACGGCCTGGGCGTGGTGGCCGGAGACTTCAACGGAGACGACAGGCTGGATCTCTTCGTGGCGAATGACCAGACCCCCGACCAACTGTGGATCAACCAGGGCGAGGGGCGCTTTGTGGACCGCGCCGAGCTCGCGGGCTGCGCCCGCGACCGCAACGGCACCTCGCGCGCGGGCATGGGCGTGGACAGCGCGGATCTCGACGCCAACGGCACGCTGGACCTCCTCGTGGTGCACATGGCCCGCGAGCACGACGGCCTATTCTTCAACAAGGGTCGCTTTTTCACCGAGCGCACGGTGGAGGTGGGCCTGGGTCTGGCAACACTCCAGCGCACGCGCTTCGGAGTGGGCTTCATGGACTTCAACAACGACGCCCTGCTGGACGCGTACGTGGCCAATGGTCGCGTCAACCTGCAGATGGCTCCCCTGGTGGAGGGCAATCCCTATGCGGAACCCAACACCCTGCTGCGCGGACTGCCCGAGGGACGATTTGAAGATCCCCTGCATCGCGGCGGCTGTGAGCAGCCCCTGCACGCCACGAGCCGAGGGGCGGCCTTCGGCGATGTGAATGGTGACGGCGGGGTCGACGTCCTGGTGGTCAACCGCGATGGCCCGGCGCACCTCTTCATGAACTGCGCACCGGCCCGCGGACACTGGCTGAGTGTACGGGCCGTGGATGAGCAAGGCCGGGACGTACTCGGCGCCTTCGTGACCTGGACCGACGCGGCGGGTCGCGTGCAGCGGCGAGAAGTGAAGAGCGGCTTCAGCTACTGCAGTGCGAGCGCGGCCCGGGCGCACTTTGGCCTGAGCCAAGAGCAAGCCGGGAGCCTGAGCGTGCGCTGGCCTGGCGGGATCAGCGAGAGCTTCCCGGTGAAGAGCGTGGACCGCGTGATACTGGTCAGGCGCGGTGACGGGGAGCGCTAGCCCCCTGCTCGACCGTCCCCCGCCAGATGCCGGAGAGCTGGGTAGAATCGGGTTCACCCCCAGCAACGGGGCCTCGTCAATGTCCAGACACCCGCTTCTGCTCCTAGCCTTGCTCTCGTCGCCAGCCCTTGTGGTCTGGGAGATGAGCCACGGCTTTGACCCTGCGGCCATGCGCGCCGCCGAGCCCATGGCCCACAGGAAGGGCGGGTATGTGGGGTCCGACGTGTGCCTGAGCTGCCACCCTAGCCAGCACGCTTCTTGGGAAAGGACGTTTCACCGGACTATGAATCAGATCGCCAGTCCCGAAACGGTGCTGGGTCATTTTGATGGAGAGCGGGTGGAGTTCTTCGGTGATTGGGCCCGTCCACATCGGGACGGAGAGCGCTTTGTGATCGAGATCCCTACAGGGGATGGAGGTCGACGAGTGGCAGAGGTCGCGCTGTGCGTTGGCTCCCGACGCTATCAGCAGTACTTTGAAGAGGTTGACTTGCCCGCCGGATCCAGATTGGAGCGCTTGCCGCTCGTGTGGCACATCGAGGCAGACCGTTGGATGCACATGAATGGAGTGTTCTTGGAACCGGACAACGAAGACTGGGACGTCCACCGCAGCAATTGGAATCGGAACTGCGTCTTCTGCCATACCACGGGCCCAATGCCCGGCATGCGAGAGGGCGTCCAGACGGCCTTTGAAACCGGCGTGGCGGAACTCGGAATTTCTTGCGAGGCGTGTCACGGTCCGGGTGGCGAACATGCGCGCGATTATCGCAATCCCCTCATCAGGTACGCGGCACATATGGATATCGGGGACGGAGGGGGTGGCGCCGACCTCGTTCACCCGCCCCGTCTCGACGCGCAACGCGAGAGCGCAGTCTGCGGCCAGTGCCACGGCCAGAGACTGCCCGCGAATCTCGCCGACCTTATTACGTGGCTTGATACCGGCCCCAGTTTTCGCCCGGGCGAACGACTGGAGAATCACGTCACCCCGGTGACCAGGGAGACGCCGAGCGTGAGGGCCTCCTCGCCAGACCTGTTTTCCCAACGCTTCTGGGGCGATGGCACTCCTCGCCTGACGGCCCATGAATACCAGGGCCTCAAGGCCTCACCCTGCTTCGAGGGTGGCCAGTTCTCTTGCGGCAAGTGCCACACCATGCACGGCGGCGACCCGCACGGGATGATCGAGGAAGAGATGCGGGGCGATCAGGCGTGCCTGCAGTGCCACGGCGAGATCGGCGCTGATATCCCGGCCCACACCTTTCACAAGAAGGAGAGCGCAGGGTCGCGCTGCCTCGAGTGTCACATGCCACGCATCGTCTACGGGGTTCTTGAGATCCACCGCAGCCACCAGGTTGAAATCCCGGATGCCGCCCGCGACGCCGAGGCCGGCCGGCCCCACGCCTGCACACTGTGCCACCTCGATCGCTCACTTGATTGGGCAGCGCAGGAGCTCGACCGATTGTGGGGAGATGGCCGAGGGGACTACCCCTCGCCCTCCGAGCGCCTCGACGGAGCTCCGCTGTCCATGCCAGACGGCGTGGCATCCCTGCTCTCCGGGGACGCCGTACAGCGCGCAGTCTACGCCGCAGCTTCCGGCAACCCGAACGGCGCCGCCTGGAATCAGGGGTTCCTGCGGGTACACCTCCTGGTCGCGCTTGGGGATGCCTATCCCGCGATCCGCTGGCTCGCCAAGCGCAGCCTGCTGGCTCTTGAGGGGCGCATGGCGTCCGGCATCGGCGAATCTCTGGCCGCCTGGGAGCATGACGCGGATCCAATTGAGCGGGTTGCGCAACTCCGCAAGCTCATCGGCATGCTGGTTCAGAAAGCACCGGCCTCCTTGCGCCCCGCAGCCGACCGAGCCGCCGCGTTTCTGATCGGGGAGGATCTCTCTCCGATGATGCAGGAGATCTCGGCGCTACTTGACCTACAATCGGAACGAGTGATCTCAATCGGTGAATAATGGATGCCACTTCAAGACGACTGACGGTATTGGGGTTTTACCTCCTTGCGGTCTTCCTGCCGCTGGGCCTGACGCTCGAGGCCCTGCATGCCCTCAAGGTGCCCGTCTACCTCGAGGACACCCTGCGTCGTGAGCTTTGGACGCTGGCCCACGCACACGGGAACCTGCTCGGCATCGTGTGTCTCCTGATCGGGGCCAATGGCGAGCGCCTGATCCGTGAAGAGCAGCGGCGACGGTTCGTCGCCCGCTGGCTCACAGTAGGGGCCGTCACGATGCCCTTGGGGTTCCTCCTCGGTGGGGTGCTGAATGCGGAAGGTGATCCATCCCTCTTCATCCTGCTGGTACCCGCCGGGGGCCTCGCGTTGCTCGCTGCTCTGGTACGTGCGGCGTGGGGCGTGAAAGACTGACGACAAGCGGATAGAGCAGCTTCATCTGGAGCCACACAGTCCCCCCCATCCCGCGGGAAGGTCTGCTTCAAGAAGATCGAGGAGCGCGGCGAGCTCTTGGGCTCGAACACCTGATCACGGACCCCATCGCACGCAAGAGGCGCGGAAATGGATCAGTCGCTGAGGCCTTCGAGCTCTTCCCAGCGCTCCATCTTGTGCTCCAGCTCCCGCTCCAGCTCCTTGAGCTTATCGCGGTCGACTCCTTGCTCTGATTGCGGGCGCTTGTAGTAGTCGGCAGCTGCTGTGAGCCCTAGGAGAGCGTTCTTTTGTGATTCCAGTGACTCGACCGCGTCGGGTAATGCCTTGAGCTCGTGGGATTCGGTGAAGGTCAGCTTGCGCACCTTGGGAGAGCTCTGCTGGCTTTGAGACTTCTTCTGTTTGCCGCCTCCTCTTGGTTTGGCTTGAGCGTTCGCGCGCTCTTCCGCGCGTCGCATTAACACGCGCTGCCAATCCATGTAGCCCCCCATGTACTCTCGCCAGACTCCAGGACCAGCGTCTTCATCAGGTGCCAAGATAGATGTCACGACGTTCTCAAGGAACTCACGGTCGTGGCTCACGAGCAGCAGCGTGCCCTTGTAGCTAGAGAGCAGCTCCTCAAGCAGGTCTAGCGTCTCAAGGTCCAGATCATTCGTCGGCTCATCAAGAACGAGGAGGTTGCAAGGACGCGCGAGGATGCGCGCGAGCTGGAGGCGATTGCGTTCGCCTCCGGAGAGCTTCGTGATCTCGCCACGCACTTGATCCGGTGTGAACAGAAAGTCCGCGAGGTAGCTGATAACGTGCCGCTCGGCGCCGTTGACGGTAAGACTGTCCCCAGCCCCCGTGACGTTCTCTGCGACAGTCCGATTCGGATCCAGGCTCGCATGGAGCTGGTCAAAGCGCGCGACCTCGAGCTTCGTCCCGTGACGGATCGAACCGCTGTCAGGTTTCAGTTCAGCGAGGAGCAGCGAGAGCAGGGTGCTCTTCCCTGCGCCGTTGGGGCCGACGATTCCAACGCGATTCCCGCGGACCAACTCGAAATCGAGCCCCTTGAAGAGGATGTTCTCACCGTAGGCGAAGTCCAGGCCAAGAGCGCGCAGAACGAGGTGCCCTGAGCGCTCGTTCTCCTGCACCTTGGCGCGCGCTTGGCCGACTTGGTCTCTCCTCGCAGTGCGCTCTTCGCGGAGATCTTTCAGCGCCCGAACTCGGCCCATGTTTCGGGTCCTGCGCGCGAGGATGCCCTTTCGGATCCAGACCTCCTCCTTGGCCAGGTGCTTGTCAAACTCAGCGTTTTGCTTCTCTTCATCAGCGAGGTCTGCAGCTTTACGCTTCAGATAGGTGCCATAGTTGCAGTCGTAGCTCTTCAGCTTGCCGCGGTCGAGATCCAAGATGCGCGTCGAGAGCTTGCGGAGGAATGCGCGGTCGTGCGTAACGAAGAGAAGCGACGCTCGTCTACTGAGTAGGACCTCTTCGAGTTTCTGGATGGCCCCTAGCTCGAGGTGGTTTGTCGGCTCGTCCAGAATCAAAAGGTCAGGGTCATGGGCCAAAGCACTGGCGAGCAAGGCGCGCCGCTTCATCCCTGCGGAGAGCTCTGAAACATCCTCACTGGGGTCGAGTTGGAAGCGATCACATTCGCGCTCAAGGCGCTTCTCGATCTCCCAGTCCTCGATATCAGCATCGGCGAGACTGCTCCGAATCAGGGCCTCCACCGTCCCGGTGGCAGCGCTCGGTACGTCTTGCTCGAGCCGTGTGACGATCAACCCAGGACGGAGCTTAAGTTCACCCGCGTCGAGTTCGAGAGCGCCGCTCAGGACCCGCATCAGGGTAGTCTTCCCTGCGCCGTTTCGGCCCAAGAGACCGACGCGCTCGCCCGCCTCGATGACGAGGTCTGCTTCATCTAGGAGCGCGCCTGCGCCGAACGAAATGCTCGCTCCTTTCAATTCCAGCTCAGCCATGGTGCGAGAGCATAGTGAGGAATCCGCGAGATGTCTGATCTGAGGCTATTTCTGCGTACTTTTAGACGAAGCCACGGGCTTACTTCACAAGGTTATCCAACGGCCCGTTAGGGTCTAGGCTGGTACGCGCCCACGCCATGCTGCCCCCCTAAGCACTCCCTGATGAATGTACTTGTGCGGAAACTCTCTAGAGCTACCGCGGTCATCGCGGCCACCTTGAACCTCTCTGGTTTGACGATGGCCGCGGACTGGATCGTGGATGTGAACAATGGGCCGAGTACCGACTTCACGTCGATCGTCGTGGCCGTTGGAGACTCCGCCGTGCAGAACGGCGACACCATCCTCGTGCGCACGGGGAGCTATGCCGGGTTTGACACAGACAAGGCCCTGTCAATTATTGGCGAGTTTTCAGGGGGCAAGCTCAAGGTGCAAATCCAGAACCCACCGAACGTCCGCCTTCACGACCTTCCTGCGGGCACGTGGTCAGCGTTGGCCAACTTCCGCCTCGAGGGTCTCATCATCGACGACTGCGCTGGAGCCTTGATCGTCAAGAGCGTTCGCGCTGAAACCGCTCGAGTTTCCGATTGCGCGGACGTGCGCATGGAGTGGTCGACGTTCGTGGCGACAACCCTCTCGACCTCAAGCGATCCCGATGATGGCGATGACGCCATCATCATCTCGGGATCTTCACAGGTTGAAATAGTGAGGAGCTTGATCAGAGGGGGGCTGGGGCAGTCCAGCGATGATGGTGGAGATGGAGGACATGGGATCTGGGTGGCCGGAACGTCGAAGGTGCATATTGCGCTCAGCAAAGTGAAAGGTGGAGACGGCGGCTTGGCGTTTACCTCCGGATGGATCGGAGGGACCCCGGGGAATGGTGGACATGCCCTTCGCATCGAGTCGCTCGCCGAGGGGATCATTACGGGCGGTACCAACAACAGCAAACTCATCGAGGGAGTGGGAGGCTACGACGTAGCCGGGTACGGAGGCTATGGCCTGGATGGAGAGAGCCTCTTGAACATGGGTGCAGCGCGCATGTCTGGCGTGCAGTGCAATAACATTGACAATCAAGGCTACCTAGAGCAGCCCAGTCCAGCCGACCCCTCGTTGAAGCAGATTCTGCTGGCCGGCGGCTATACCCGTTTCACCGTCTTTGGTGCCCCCGGCTCAACCGTTCGACTGCACCTGAGCACCGAACCCACCCTGTCTCCTGCCAATTCACTTGAGATGCCAGCCATGAACGATTCCACATGGACCATCTGGGTAGGGGTCATCGGCCCCTCGGGCAAGATCAGACACGACCTCGATAGGGCCTTCCCGATGGAAGCCGGCGCACGTCGTCTCTACGTCCTTCAGGCTTCCGTCTTCAATAGCGGCAAGCGTTTCACCAACTCTATGAGCTTGTTCTAGCAGGGCCACAGAAGGCCCTCTGTGGATGAGGGCCGCCAAGAGGTGCCGAGCCGAACATGGTGCCAGGAGTTGAGGGCAAGTATCCATCCGGCCTCACTAGGATCGGGAGTCGAGCTTGAAGACTGGCCGGATCAAGCCTTGAAGGTCCGTGCCCCTCAGTCGTCCCCATCCCCTCCATCGGGATCTTCACCCGCCTCGTCCTCTTCGGAGAAGCGCTGCACGGGTGGCAGGTCGCGCTCCGGGCGTCCGTGATCCCGGAAGACCGTCAGCCAGTGATCGAGCCTGGGGTCGAAGCCCCCCCCAACGCTGAAGAGCGGCGACACGACCCGTGCCACGCCCGCCGCGTCCACAAAGAAGATCCAGCGCTTGTTCAGGTCCACCGCATCGGTCAAGCCCACGGACGGAGCCGCGGTGTAGGGATGCACGATCAGGCGCGCGGGTGGGGTGAACATTGCCACCAGCTCGGCCCCGAGACTCTCTACCTCTTTGGCCCCCAGGGACGCGGGCAGGGCGATGGCCACCGGCTGCGTGGCGCCCTCGCGGGCCAGAGCCGTCGACAGGCGGTCGGCGGAGGCCCGCGCGCGGCGGGTGATCGCCGACGCGTCCACCTCCTCCCCGGTCTTCGTCCACGGGGTCGGGATCCACAGGAGCATGCTGCCGTTGGTCGAGGGCTCCAGCCCGTAGACCGGTCGGTTCTCCATATCCTTGAAAGCCGGTGAAGAGGGCTTGTCCAGGTGCAGTCCCGCCGCGAGCAACCCCTCCACTCCCGCCTGACGGGAGCGGTCGAGGCGCTGCACCCGGGGCGTCGTGAACTGGAACGCGCCGCTGCTGGTGGCGAAGCCCACGTGGCCCTCAATGGGACGGCCATCGGCGGTGTGGTAGGTGGCCACGAGACGGCCGTCGACCATCGCCTGCACCGAGGCGCCGTCCACTAGCAGAACCAGATCAAAGGCCGTGCGCTGCTTGCCGAAGTCTACTTTTCCACTGCGGGTCGAACCCGAGAGAGCACCATCCCGCTCCCACATACCAGACAGGCTCCAGTCGATCTCCTCGAAGGAGGGCTCCTCCTCACTCTCCCCCACCGCATACATGTACGCGCCCCCGCTGAAGGTCAGACGCAGGCTGCGATCTCGGCGTTGGTAGCCGAACACGACCTGCCCGCGGCCGTAGGCCGTAGTGAAGCGCACGCGCGTCTCGATGCGATAGGTGCCCGGCAGGAGGTAGTCCTCGCTGCGGGTGAAGGCCATGCCCCCGCCCCCGCGGTCCACCTTGCCCGTGCCCGTGCGCTCTTCACGGCGACCGACGAGCAGGTCCCCGTCGGGGAGGGCATGCCACAAACCGACCCGGCGCTTCTTGTCGTAGCCCACAAGCTCGTCTTCGATCCAACCCCGTGCGCCCAGCAGGTGGGTCGGCCGATCGAAGGGATGACGCAGGCCTTCGAGGTCCGGTGCGGGAAGGGACAGGCGCGGCGCCCCGATCCAGAGGGCCAGGCGGTCGTGGTCCGCCGCCAGGGCGGCAGCCGAACGCGGTAGGTCCTGCTCGGCCCATGAGGTGGAGGCCTCGGCCAGGGTTTTCAGCAGAGCACGCGTCTTCGGCAGACGGGAGAGGAACGGAGCCGGCTGCGCAGTGGGCCACGAAGGGAACACCAGTGCCTGCTCCGCCACCCAGGCCGCATCCTTGGCGCCCAGGCCCGGCAGGATCTCGGACAACCAGCGCATACAGCGAGGCTCTCGACCGTCCACACCCAGAGACCACAGGAGGGCTTTGAGGGCATCCTTGTTCTTGTTCGCGTCCAGGAGGACACGGGCCGCGACCCGCGCCTGATCCTGGCCGAAGTAGGGCTCGGACCGATGCCGCTGCC
>DUDB01000045.1 GCA_012959525.1 Planctomycetota bacterium | reverse complement strand
CGGGAGCCTCAGCCTCTGCGGCGGGAGCCTCAGCCTCTGCGGCGGGAGCCTCAGCCTCATCGGAGGAGGCCTCTCCATCCGAAGCGGCATCGGCAGCCTTGCTCTCAGCGTTCGCGGCTTGAGCAGCCTTTGCCGCAGCGATGATCTCGTCGTTCTCGCCGAAGTCCGCATGCACGAAGGACAGACCGATCTTGCGGTCCTCCACATCAACGCGGATCACGCGCACCTCGACTTTCTGGCCCGGGAACAGCAGGTCCTCAGCCTTGGCGCCGCGGTCGTCCGTCAACTCCGAGATGTGCAGCAGTCCCTCGAGGCCCTCCTCGAGCTTCACAAACACTCCGAAGTTGGTGACCTTAGTCACGTAACCCGAGAGGAGGTCGCCCACGTGGTAGCTACTAGGGATCTGCTCATGCCACGGGTCGGCGCTCAGCTGCTTGCGGCCCAGGGCGATACGCTTCTTCTCCTTGTCCACCGAGAGGATCACACACTGCATCTCGTCGCCTTTCTTGACCATCTCGGAGGGGTGGCTGACCTTCTTGGTCCAGCTCATATCCGAAACGTGCAGGAGACCGTCAATCCCCTCTTCGATTTCAACGAAGGCGCCGTAGGGCGTCAGGTTACGCACGGTGCCTGAGATCACTGTTCCTACGGGGTAGTGACTCTCGACCAAGTCCCAGGGGTTGGACTCGGCCTGCTTCATACCCAGGGAGATCTCCTGCTTCTCGTGGTTGAACTCGAGCACAATCACGGAAACCTTGTCGCCGGTGTTCAGCATTTCAGACGGGTGGTTGACCCTGCGCGTCCAAGACATCTCGGAGATGTGGACGAGGCCCTCGATACCATCTTCAAGCTTCACAAAGGCGCCGTAGGACATGATGTTCACCACCTCGCCCTCCAGACGCTTATTCACCGGATAGCGGTCTTCAACGCCGTCCCAGGGCGAAGACGTTTTCTGCTTGATGCCCAGAGCAATGCGTTCGCGCTCGAAATCCACGCGCAGAACCTTGACCTCGATCTCTTGGTCCATCTCCACCATCTCGGAGGGATGTGAGATCCGGCCCCAAGACATGTCGGTGATGTGCAACAGGCCATCGATGCCGCCCAGGTCGACGAACACACCGAAGTCGGCGATGTTCTTGACCGTGCCCATTCGGACCTGCCCCTCGGTGATGTCCTTGAGCAGGTCTTCCTTGAGACGTTGACGCTCTTCTTCAAGCAACTTCCGACGCGAGACGACGATGTTCATGCGCTCCGGATCAATCTTGATGATTCGCGCACGGATGGGCTCGCCCAAGAAATCGGAAATGTCATGGGTGCGGCGCAGGTTGACCTGACTGGCAGGCAGGAAGACGTTGACGCCTTCGACGTCCACGAGCAGGCCGCCCTTGATCTTGCGCTGCACGATGCCCTGAATCTCGTCGCCCTCGTTGTATTCCGTTGAGACTCGTTCCCAGGCGCGTAGGCGGTCGGCCCGGCGCTTGGAGAGCAGCGACATGTCGTACTCGTCCAGGCCTTCGTAGAAGACCTCGAACTCAGCACCGGCTGCAGGGAGCTCGTCGCCAAACTCGGCCAGGGGTATGGTTCCCTCGGCTTTGCCGCCGACGTCCATGATCACCAGACCGGTGCGTTCGTCCACCGTGTCTACTTTGGCGATCACGATCTCGCCGATCTTGATGTCACAAATGGACGCGTTGAGGGATTCGTTGAGTTCTTCGACACTGATACCGGAGAAAGCATCATCGAGCTGGCGCTCGAGAGCTTCGGGCTCCATCTCGTACTGTCGGACTCGTCTTGAGGTTAGGGCCATCGATACGGGTTCTATCTAGGGGTTATTGTGAATTGCCTGATCCGAGGGCCCGATATCGGGCTCAGAGGGCTTTGAAAGCATGGCAGAAATGGACTGCCAGGCTACATCCAAGGCATCCGGGCGGGATCCGTCAACCGCAGCAGCGAACTCTATGCACACTTTTCCACGACGGGGCCAACGCCCCCCCCGGGGCCATGCCTCACGGGTGCCGGAGATTGCACAGGGGATGATGGGCGCACCTGTGCTGCGCGCCACCAGGAGCGCGCCCTTCTTGGGCTCCGACAGTTCACCGTCCAGGCTCCGTGTCCCCTCAGGGAAGATACCCAGCGCGTCCCCAGCCTCCACGTGCTCGATCATACGCCTGAGGGCTGCTCGGTCTCCTCGGCCGGGGTCCACCAGAATCACCCCAACCCGGGCGAAGATGAAGCGCAGGAAGGCATTGTCGATCAGGCTGCGGCGAGCCGCAAAGGCCACATGGCGGTGGTCCACCGCGATCGCCATCAGCGGGATGTCGAGGAAAGACTGGTGGTTCCCAACCAAGATCACCGGCCCCTCTCGGGGCACATTCTCATGCCCAATGACCTGACGCCGCCAGAAAAGGAATTGGCCCGTGCGCAGGATCCCCAGGGCAAACCGCCAGGTCAGGGTCTTACGCGTCACAAGGGGAAGATCGACCTCCATCCTCTAGGCTCCACCCAGAATGTGCGCCAGGAGGCGCTCGCACACCTGCTCCGGTGTGCATCCGTCGGTATCCACCAAGCTGGCATCGGATGCCTGCCGGAGAGGCGAGTGCTCGCGAGTTCTGTCCAGCTCGTCCCTGCGTTCGATTTCCGCGGCGTATTCGCCTGCACGCTCAGGCTCGCCACGCTCCTGTGCTCTGCGTCGGCCACGCTCCAGTGGACTGGCAATGAGGAAGAACTTGTGATCCGCCTCAGGGAAGACCACGGTCGTGGTGTCACGTCCCTCAGCCACAGCGCCACCGGCAGCGGCAATGGATTGCTGCTTGGGAACGATCGCGGCACGCACTCCGGCGTGGGCAGCCACCGTCGATACTGCTGCTGTCACCTCCGATCCACGAACCTCTGGCTCTCCAGGTTTCCCATCCAGGAGAACGTATCCATTCTCGTCAAATGAGATGTCCATGGCCTCTGCGATCCGCGTGCACGCCTCACCATCGTCCGAGTCGACGCCTGCGAGCAACACCCGCAAGGTGACGGCGCGATACATGGCACCCGTGTCCAGGAAGGTGAGATTCAGGCGCTGGGCCAGGGCCCGAGCAACGGTGCTCTTGCCCGATGCCGCGGGGCCGTCGATGGCGATAATCATAGGTGCCGTACTACCTGCGCGAGAACGCAAGGCAAGCAGTCTACGTCCAGAGACAAGCGGGTCAACGGATGGGTGCTGGCGTGAGCTCGATTCCAGAGCTCGTGCCCTCCCAACGGCCGGCACGCAACTGCACCGCATCACGGTCCCCGCCCCAGGCGTCCAGCACGATCCAACGCAGCGCCTCGGCGCACTCCTCACGCCAACAATGGGCATGACCGCAGACCAGCGTCCGCGAACTTGACGAGGAAGCAAGACTCGCAGCCGTCTCAGGAACCATCTGGACCTGCTGCATGGCCTTGGCGGAGGTGCTTCGCGTAGAGGCGCGCCTCAGGGAGCGCGCCAGCCGCAACTGGACGGAGAGCGGGAGGCCACGCTGGAGGGCTCGCATGGGGCGCGAGCGGAGCACCCTCCGCAGGAGTTGGTAGGAGCGGTCCGCACTGCACAACTCATCGCCGTGCAGGAACAAGGTCCCCTCCACCGAACGCTCGTGCCCCTGCCCTGCCACGCAGCGGACCCCGTGCGGGAATACGCGCACCCCACTCGCTGCCTCAAACGGCGCCCCCAGCAGGTAGTCGCGGTTGCCGTGGAGCACGTCGACACCCACCCCTCTCTCCACTAGACCTTGCAACCCCAACACGACCTCCGCGGTCCCAGGCATACCCAGCTGGTGACGACCCACCCAAAACTCAAACAGGTCCCCCAGTATCAGCAGGTGAGTCGCTCTGAGACCCTCGCACCACTCCCGAAACAGCCGCGGCCGCTCAACATCGAAAACGTCCAGATGTAGATCTCCGACAGCAAGAGCCCCTTCGGGGAGGGCGATGGTGGGCCAGTTACTCACCCGAATTCTCGGAAGGTTCGTCGTCGTCTTGCCCCAGTCCATGGGTCTTGAGCTTCTCCCACAGGACCTTTCGTGAGATCCCCAGCAGGGACGCCGCCTGGGACCGATGCCCCCCAGTCGCTTCGATCGCTCGCCGCAGGTGCGCACGCTCCGTTTGCGACAGGAGTTCACGCAGGGGCTGAATCTCGTCATGCACCTCAAGCGCCCCGCGCCAGCGGGAATCCTGGGGAAGAAGGTCCTCCGCCGCAAGCTCCGAGCGCGCACCCGCAAGGGCAATGCCCCGCTGCACCGCGTTCTCCAACTCGCGCACGTTCCCGGGCCAGGCGTAACCGTCCAGCATGGAGAGGGCGCCCTCGGGCAAGGTGTAGACGCGACCTCGACCGTGGCGCTCCAGCATGTGCTGCACCAACAGTGCCACGTCACCTATGCGCTCCCTCAGGGGAGGCAAGGGGATGGGGACCACGTTGAGCCTGTAGAAGAGATCCTCGCGGAACAGTCCCTCGCGCACCCTGGCTCGCAGATCTACCTTGCTCGCCACGACGACCCGGATGTCGACGGAGCGGGTCCGTTCGCCCCCCACCCGCTCAAACTTGCGCTCCTGTAAGACCCGCAGCAATTTCACCTGGGTGGGAAGGGGCATGTCGTCCACGTCATCCAGAAACAGCGTTCCCTTGTCGGCCAACTCGAAACGCCCACGGCGCTCCTTACGGGCGTCGGTGAAGGCCCCCTTCTCGTGACCGAAGAGCTCCGCCTCCAGGAGAGTCTCTGGCAGGGCGGCGCAGGAGATGGCGACAAAGGGGCCGTCGCTGCGACCCGACAGGTGGTGCAGGGCCTGGGCGATGCGCTCCTTGCCCGTCCCACTCTCCCCCACAATCAGAGCCGTCGCATCGGAGCCCGCCACGGTGCGCACTCGCTCAAATACGGCGCGCATCACGGGTGACTCACCGATCACGTCCGCGAAACCGCTCCCGTGGTCCAGCTGCCCCCGGAGGGCCTCGTTCTCCGTCTCAAGATCACGCACCCGCGAGAGGGTCTCGAGGCGCTTGAGGATGGTCTCATTGCGAAAGGGCTTTTGGATGTAGTCCACAGCCCCCAGGCGCATCGAATCCACCGCGTCCTCAATGGTCGCGTACCCCGTCATCAGAATCACCGGGCGGTCGGGATCGAGCTCAACGGCCCTGCGCAGAACGTCGATTCCACTCCCCCCCGGCATGCGGATGTCCGTGACAACGACATCCGGTACGCCCTGACCGCGGTCTTCCAAAGCCTCCAGCGCGGAACGCGTATCGGTGGCTCCAAGCACTTCGTGGCCGGCCTCCTCCAGTGCGTCCCGCAAGGTAACGAAGACCGTGACCTCGTCGTCCGCGAGGAGGACCTTCATTCGGCGGCAATCCCCCCGGGATCGAGCAGTTGCATACAGTCACCCACACTGGATGCCGCAGCCAGGGCCTCTTCCGCAGCCAGGAACATGGCATCAAAGAAGAGAGCCGTTCCGCCTCCGTTGTGGGAGACCCCCACCGATACGGTGACCTGAATGGTGCGCCCGTCCGCGACGAAGTTCATGTTTCGTGCCCCGTCGAGAAGTCGGTTGGCCAGGACCGCGGCCCCATCGGCATCCGTGTGTGGAACCACGGCCAGCAACCGGTCGTCCGCCATGCGCCCAAGAAAGTCCGAGCAGCGGGTCTGGACCTTCAGCATCCCCACGACCGCCTCAAAGATCTCCTCCTTGGACTCGTAACCGTAGAGATCCCGAAGGTGCCCGAGTCGGTCCACCGAGACGAGCAGGCACGCGACCGGATAGGTGTAGCGCTGCGCACGGTTGAACTCAACTCGCATGAGGTGCTGGATCTGCACCAACGAGAACAGACTCTTGTCTTGTTGGGGGTCGGGCATGAAGGGGTGGGCGCGGTGAACGGGGGGGCTACAGCAGGCAATAGAACTGGCAACCCCGGGGACTACTCTCCGAAGATGCCGATGACGCGGTCGAGAGATCCATCGAAACTCGTGCCGTACTGTACGCGCACGAGGAGCATGACTGCCAGCACCACCAAGGTGTAGATCGAAATCGCAATCAGATTCGCCAGTAGATAGGCCGCTCCGCTGCGGGTTGCAGCCCTCGCCCGGCGTTGAACCCCTTTGGCACCCCTTTGATGGGCGGACATGAGCAAATCGCGCTGTAGCCGACTGGCACGCTCCAACAGGCGAGTATCCCCAGGAGGCACTTGCTCCCCGGCCAGTAATTCCCGTGCACAGGCGGCAGGATCGAACTCAGATGCCAGCACGGCCGCCCGCCAGCGCTTCACGGCTTGGTTGTCCGTCAGGTTGAGGTCGGCCAACAGCCCTGCACGGACTCGCCCCGCCACCTCATCCTGGACTCCCCCCTCGTAGGCTCCGGCGCCCCCCTGACCCAGGTCTTCCTCGAGCTCCTCCAGCACGGTCGCACCCTGCCCGAAGATCAGAATGGCCCCACGCCACTGGAGGCTGCTGCCACGTTCGAGCGGCGCCTGCTCGAAAGCGCGCCCATCCAGGAGGGGTGGGGCCCCTCTCCCGACGTACACCACTCGCGGCGGCGACATCCAGATGTGGAGTTCACTGGAGTCCAATGCAGGATCTGGAGTCCCATCCAGAACAACGTCACAGCCCGCGCCGCCAATGCGAGTGCGGCCCGCAGACAGGGCGTATCGTTTCGTCTGACCACCCTGGTGAATATCCAGCCAAGCCTCTTGCATGCTCCCTTTCTAACTCCTCCATTGGGGCCAAGTCACCCCTGACTCCCAATCCCGGGAAGAATCCCAGATCGAGGCTCGAACGCGGCCCCCTTGAGTCCCATGAAAACTGGGGGCCGGTGGAAGGCAGACCGGTACGAGGCCCAGCCGGGAGTATGATAGACGGGCCCCCAGCCCCAACCCAATCCAACCCAATCCACCCACTTGCGCTTCGGACTCCATCAATCTGCCCGCCTGGAACAGCGTCTGCTGCAATCGCCGCAGATGATCCAGGCCATGCAGATCCTACAGCTCCCCTCTTTGGAGCTGATGGAGCGCATCGACGCAGAATTGACGGAGAACCCCTTCCTGGAGGATGCTGAAGGGGAGGCCGAGCTGGCTCCCTCAGAAGACCCTCCGGACCCACATGATGATCGTGGCGAGGACCCGAACTCGACCGAAGGCCTTGAGGGCATGCTTGATGAACTCGAGCGCTACGAGCGCGACTTCGGTGACAGCCCCACGGGACCACGCCTGCCCACGGAGGAATCCGACCGCAAGTACGAGGCCATGAACAATGCCGCCGCCGAGCCCGAGTGCCTGGCGGATGCGGTCCTGCACCAAATTGCCCTGCTCAACGTAGTAGACGAGGACCGCATAGTTCTCGAGTACATCGTGTGGTCCCTGGATGAGCACGGATACCTGCCAGAGGGCCGCGATGACGTGGCCATTGAACTCTCTCGCCAGCTGAGTCGCACCGTTTCCACAGAGGAGATTAACGTGGGTCTGCGGCGCCTGAGACGCGTCACTCACCCCGCGCTGGGAGCCACGGACCTGCGCGATGCACTGCTCCTGCAGCTGGATGAGGGCGAAGCCGCAAATGCCCTTGAGCGCACGATTCTCACTGAGCACCTGAACGATCTGGAGGCCAATCGCCTACCACGTATTTCCAAGGCAACCGGACGCACCGTCGAGGAAATCAAGGGTGCCATCGAGACCATCCGGAGCCTGGACCCCCACCCCGGCGCGGAATACGGCGGACGCACCGCCAACACCATCACACCTGAGGTGATCGTCGAGGAGGTGGATGGCGAGTATGTCGTGCGACTGGACAAGGAGCGCAGCCGGGAACTCATCATCAGTCCCGCCTATCGCCGCCTGCTACAGCAGAGCAGCGAGGATGAAAAAGTGCGCGAGTGGGTCAAGCAACGCCTGGAGTCTGCGCGCTGGTTCATCGACGCCCTACGCCAACGCCAGTCCACCCTGGAGCGCATCGCGAACGAGATATTCAAGCGCCAGCACGGCTTTCTGGAGCGTGGCATCAGCGCTCTCCAGCCCATGCGCATGCAGGAGGTAGCCGACGCTCTGGAAGTGCATATCTCAACGATCTCCAGGGGCGTCTCGGGCAAGCACGCCCAGACGCCCAACGGCATCTTCCCCCTCAAGTTCTTCTTCGCCGGAGGGACGACCAAGAGCACGGGAGAGACCACAAGCCGGGTCAGTGTCCAAGACCGGCTACGCCAGCTTGTGGAGGGCGAGGACAAGAACACCCCGCTGTCCGATGACCAGCTGGCCGAGGCCCTCGCTGCCAAGGATGGCATCCAGATCGCCCGGCGCACCGTGAGTAAATACCGGCGCGCCCTGGGAATCGGATCCTCCAGTCAACGCCGAGAGTTCTAGTCCTCACCCGGACGCCTCCCCCAGATGCGACGAGAGCCCCGCCGGTGTGTTAGCCTCGTCGTCTCCCTATCTCCTGCTCTCACCCCATGAACGCCAAAGCCACAGAACTGCGCAAGGGGATCGTCCTGCTGAAGGGCGGTCAACTGCTCCTGATCACCGACTACAGCCACTCCACTCCTGGTAACTGGCGAGCCATCATTCACGTCAAGACCCGCAACCTTGAGACGGGCCAGACAGGTTCTTTCCGACCAGCCGCGGGGGACTCCTTCGAGGTGGCCTACCTGGATCGCAAGAAGGCCCAGTACCTGTACAAAGAAAGCAACGGGGACTTCGTTTTCATGGACCAGGAGTCCTACGACCAATTTACCATCCCTGCCGAACAGGGCGAGGGCCCCATGGCCTACATCAAGGAGAGCGAAGTCGTCGAGGTTACCTTCCATGAATCCACCCCCATCAGCATCGATCTTCCACCATCCGTCGTGCTCGAAGTGACCGAATCAGAAATGGCCGTCAAGGGCAACAGCGCAACGAACGTCAAGAAAGATGCCGTGATGGAGACGGGCCTCAAGGTCAAGGTACCCCTGCACATCAAGGTCGGCGAGCAGATCAAGATCAAGACGGACAACGCCGAGTTCCTCGGCCGTGCCAACTGATCATTGCTTCGGCACCACGCCGTAGCAGGCGTCAGCGATAACGGTAGACCTCCACGTCCAGGTCTCGCCCTTCCTGCCGCACAGGGAAACGGCGCTGCAGTCGGCAACTCTCCCGCAGAAAGCCCTCGAAGGCCTCACGGGCTTTAGGCTCCCACTCCGTCAGGAAGTCAGGGCGCACGACGACCCAAACCGTCTTCTCAGTCTTCACCGCCGCACGCCAGGCCCGCGGGCGGCTGCGATCACACCAACGGATCAACTCCGGATGCCGCAGATCTGTCGCGCCCGGTACCAGGTAGAACTCCCCTACAGGCGCCTGCATGCCCAACACCAGATCCTGCTCAGCGCGCAGGGAACCCACATATTCATAGGCCTCCTTCCAACGGGGTCGCTGGCCATGCTGGGTGGTGAAGTAGAGGGCCAGGCCAGCCAGCAGCGGGGCGCAAAGCACGGCAACGACGGCCAAGCGCAGGCCCCGTCGCGAACTGAGGGGCGGCAGGGACGTAACCCAAAGGGCCAATGCACAGACAAAGGGCATGAACGACAGGCCGTACTGGGCGCTGGCACGCGCAAAGGTTCCAGCCAGAGCCAGGCATCCGACACCACAGACGACGATGCCCAAGAGGACACAGCCGCGCACGTCCCGGGAGCGCCCAATCACCAAGGCTCCGATAAGCGCAGCCACAGAGAGTGCCGGAGTCAGGTAGTACGCAGTGCTACGAACAAGGTGCAGAAGAGAGGCCAGCGGTGGGTCCTGCTTGACTTCGCTGTACTTGCGGAAGACATCCAAAGCCCACGGCAGAACGCCCAGACCCGATAGGAGCGCGAGGGCAACCAGAGACCCGACGACACGAGCGGGTAGCTGCGCAGCCCCCCGCGGGCCGAAGCCCTCCCCGGAAGGCTCCCACTTCTTGAGCAGCAGCCAAGCCAGGGCGGGGCCGAAGGCCAGCGCAACGCCGACGATCACGGCCTGAAGTTGCAAGAAAGCTCCCAATGCAGCCACGCCAAGGCCCAAGCAGGCGGTCGGAATGGAGTCCCTCAAGAGCCCGCGCAGAACGAACCCCGTGCCGAGCAGCGAGGTCAACTGCACCATGGTGTAGAAGCGCGCGGTCTGGGACCAATAAACCTCCCACGGGCTCAGGGCCACGAGCAGAGCCACGAGGGCCGCCCGCCGCCCCCCGATCCAGGGCTGCAGCGCCCACCAGGCCGCTGGAATGCCCAGCCACCCGGCGAGAGCCGGGAGCAGGCGAAGGGAGAACTCACTGGGCCCCTGGCCCAGAAGCTCCACGGTCCAGCGCACGAGGGCGTAGCCGGGCCAGTTGTAGTTATCTCCGTGGTGAGCGTCGGCCCAAGTCAGGGCCTCGTCAAGCCACAGGCTCCACGAGCCCAGGTCCAAGAAGCGGATCAAGCCCAGGAGGCAGGCGAGCCCGAGCCACAGGCAAGCCTCTCGCCCCCCCTGAGTCGGAGGAGCCAGGGGCTCTGGGGCGTCCTGGGTGGGCTGCTGGGGAGGGCCGGGAGGCATGGCTCAAGCGGGAGGCGCGGATATCCGAACAATCCCAGGGTAGTTGTCGTCCGAACCAACCGAATCCCGTACTTGCCTTGGCCCTTTTCAGCCCGGAGAATCCCAACATGCGAGCTTGGACATGCGGGCTACTAGCCCTACTAACATCCTGTGCGGCAAATCAGCCCATGCACTTCTCCAGTGCCCCGGCTGGTGCCGCCATTCTTGTCGATGGGGAGGACTCGGGCTTCGTCACCCCCGCCCTACTCGACCTTCCCGATCCCGAGGACAGCCGAATCGAATTCGTCCTTGAGGGGTACCAGACCGCGGTCCGTCAACTGGATGACGAACGCCAGGGCGAGCTGGTGTTCTGGAGCGAGGCAACCACCTCTCCCAGAAAATGGAACTTCCCCCTCTTCCTGCCCTACACCGATTTCTTCTTTTTCTACAAGCGCGCCAGCGCCTCCCGCTTGGAGCAGCAGGTCAGAGGTCGGATATTTGTACGCCTCCGGCGTAGTAGCGACCAGCAGTGAACCGCGCGGTGTTCCTCGATCGGGACGGGACCCTCAACCGCGAGGTGGACTTTCTCACTGACCCCGCACAGCTGGAACTACTTCCGGGGGTCGCTGACGGTCTGTCCCGCCTCGCCAGAGATCAGTGGCTGCTCTGTGTCGTTACCAACCAGAGTGGGGTAGCGCGCGGACTTGTGAGCGAGACTTCCCTGGCTGAGATCCATGACCACCTCAGGGAGTTACTCGCCCACGAGGGAGCGCACCTGGATTGGATAGGCCATTGCCCCCATCACCCAGACCACGGCCCTGCAGACCTGCGTCGAGTGTGCGACTGCCGCAAACCCGAGCCCGGCCTCATACAAAGAGCCGCGGCGGAGCTGAACATCGACCTGGCCCGCTCGTGGATGGTGGGCGACAGTGCGCGAGACCTTGAGGCGGGTCGGGCGGCCGGGTGTCACAGCATCCTGGTAGGCACCGGCAACGGAACGAGAACCCTTGAGGCCATGGAGACGAACGAACAGGAGTCGCTCTTGGCAACACCGGACTTCAAGGGAGCGGTGGACCTGATCCTCAAGGACCCGATCCAGCCGGAGCGGGCCTAACTGTTGTTATTGCGTTTCACCCGCCGGAACGGGTGCACGAAATTGGCCAGAGACTGGGGGCTTCGGGACTGCACCCACACGCGTCCGCGACCGCTGAAGCGCAGCAGCAGCTGATCACCAAAGAGGAAGGAGCGGATCTTGCGAGCCCGGGTCAAGCTGTATTGAAGGCTGGGCTCCCACGCCACCGCGTAGCCGTTGTCGATGACGTACTCGCCATCCACGTCGACGCACTGGATGTCGCCGTAGGCGTGAAAGAAGAGGGTCCCGGTTCCGCTGCACTTCAGGATGAACAGGCCCTGATTGAAGAGCCCTTTGAGGCCGTCCCACTTGCTGTCGCAGACAACGGACCCCGTAGAGGCCAGGAAGGCTCCGCGCTCCAGGTACAACTCCTGGCCGGTCATGGGGTACTCCACCAGATCCCCCGCTGAACCCGGGGCGAGAGCCAACTCGCATCCGTCCCCGGCGGCGATGTACTCGTTCTGGAAGAAGCTCTCGCCCGCCAAGAGCTTGCGCTTCAAACCCTGAAGCACGCCACCGCGGGTCGAAGTCTTGACCTCAAGCGGGCCCGCCATCCAGGCCATGGCACCTGAGTCGCTCAGGATCTTATCGCCGGTGTCCATGGAGAGGTTCAGCAAGCTGTAGCTCGGCCGGTGTTCAATTGCGTATTGCATGGGAAGGATCTACCCCTGCCTGGGGGGCAGGCGCCGCCCGAGCATGGCGCCGAATTCGCGGGGGTTGTGGGACTGCACAAGCAAACGCCCTTGGCCTTTGAAGCGCAGGACGAAACCTTCGCCCGCTAGAAATGAGGTGAGCCAGGACCCGCCGGTCTTGGTGAGTGTGTAAGACAGGCTGGACTCGAAGGCCACTACGTGCCCGGTATCCACCACGAGCTCGCCATCCACCGGCACCTCCGAGATGCTGCCATAGGCCCCCACCAGCAGGGGACCGGTACCCGAGACCTCCATGAAGAAGAGGTTCTCGCCGCTGAACATGCCCTTCATTCCCTGGAAGCGCGGCGTCAGGTCCAGGTGGCCATCACAGCCCAGGAAGCTGCCCCCGGCGCACAGCCACGGCTGGCTGCTCTCCACATCCACCTGGGCCACGTGCCCCTGCAGGGTGGGCGCCACCCCGACCTCGCCGCCACCACCACCGGTGGTCTGGTAGGTGGAGAGGAAGAACGTGTCGCCGCCTGCCAGACGCTTCAGTCCGGCCAGCAATCCACCCCCGCGGGAGATGGTGGTCACGTCGTTGTCCACGTTGCTCGACGCGCGAAACATGGCTCCCGAGTCGGACTTGAATTGATCTCCGGGCTCAAGATGGACAAGAGCCGAGTGAAAGGCACCGTTGGGCTGCAGGGTGATATCCATTTTCTAGCCGCGCAGGAATGGGGTCAGCCAACCGGCGGTGGCAGGTAGGTTGCGAGTCTGTACCCATAGGCGGCCGGTGCCTTGGAAGTCCATAGTCAGCCCCTCACCTGAGAACAGGGTGCTCTTGAGCCCCCCCATCCCAGCGATGGAGTAGTTCAGGGTGGGCTCCCAGGCCACGACGTGCCCCGTGTCCACTCGCAGGGAACCATTCACCTGCTTTTCGATGACGGCCCCGTAGGCGTTAAAGAACAGTTCGCCCGTTCCGATGGCGCGCATGACAAATGCGCCCTCCCCACTGAAAAGGGCACGCAACCCTCCGAAGCGGGTCTTCAACTCGATCCCTGAGGTGCAGGCCAGGAAGCTGCCCGCGGTGAGAACCAGTTCCGAATTATCCAGGTGCTCATGCAGAACCGTACCAGGGAGGCCCGGTGACAGGCTCAAGTGGCCGCCCTGCGGACCGCCGTACTCGCCAATGAAGAAGGACTCTCCGCCGAAGATCTTGCGCGCTAGCCCCGCCAAAATCCCGCCCATCAGATGGGTGCGCAACTCCAGAGCCGGGGACATCCGGCTCATGGCTCCGCTCTCCACGTGGATCTTCTCGCCAGGCTCTAGGTCCATGGAGAGTTCGCCGTAGTCGGGATTGCCCAGAACGTCCAGTTGCATAAGCTGGAGCCTAGCTGCACACCGCCCTCAAGTCCAGAATGGCATGTTCGGGAGCCGCCCCCATCTCTAGGGCAAGAAGCGGGACAGTGGTCTGGAAAGTAGGCGCGTTACCCCCCGGGGCAGGTGCCGCCAAGCGCTCTGAACTAGGTGCAGCTTGGGGTTGGAGGGATTCAGGCTAGGCAGCCCACCATCGCGCACGAGGTGAAAGCTGTAGTTCAGATCATGGGGTTCGAACCCCTGATGGGCCTTGAACTGAAAGGCTCCGGAGTCCTTACGGCTACGACCGAAGTCGAAGCGCTTGAAGCCCTGCTCCACAGCCCACTCCTGGAGGGCGAGATACATAAAATTACTGGCCGAGAGTTCGCGGTCTGCACCCGGAGCCGACCCGGAATAGTAGGCCAGGAAATCGCCGCCGTGGTGGAATGCCATGACCGCGGAGACCACGTTGCCCTGGTGTTCAATGACGTGCACGCTGACCCTGCCCGCGCACTCCTCGAGGATGGCACGGAAAAATTGGATGGGCAGTGAGGGCGATCCGAGGCTGTGCTTGTTGGCGTGGAACAAGCGGACGAACGGCTCGAGGTAGTGCTCTCCAACTCGGTGAACGAGCCCGTGCCGTTCACGCGCCTTGCGAGCCTCCGCACGCGCCTTCTTGGGCATGCCCGCCAGCACCGCATTCGGCTCCCTGGGCAGCTCCTTGATGAACGTGGCGTGCAGGCCAGACTTGGGCCAACCCAGGCCCGGATCATCCATGCAACGAAGCTCCAAGTGCCCCACGCGCTCCTCATCCGCCTGAGCCCGCGCGAGCTCCGCCAGGGCACCCTCCACCTCCGAGTCCAGCCCCAGCCCGCCCCCGTAGACGGCGTACGGCATGGAGATCAGACGTACGCGACCCTTCAGGCCACGGCACGCCATCAGGGGCAGGACACCCACCAACTCGTCCCCGCGATGGGCCAGGATGTCGCGACCGGTGTGCCCCATGACACGCTCGACGGCTCGCCGCCAGCCCGCCAGATGAAAGAAAGTGCCAGCAGAATGACCCAGGACGAACGCATCCCGGGCGGCATCGTCAAGAGCCGTGCCCGCGCGCACCCTGAGAGGGAGCTGACTCATTCGTCAATGTTCTCGATGCGATACTCGCGGACGTTTCTGGCCTGGGTGAAGATCACGATCTCCCCCACCAGGCCGAAGCCCACAATCTGAACCCCGAGCACAAAACCCAACACGCCAAGCAAGAACAGGGGGCGCTGATACAGGCCCTGCATGTCGTCAAAATAGATCCACAGCGCCACCTGAACGATGGCGGTAATTCCTCCGCCCAACATCGCAAGCCCACCGAGCGCTCCGAAAAACCGTAAGGGCTTGTGGGTGAACTTGGTCAGGAACACGACGCCCAAAATGTCCAGGGATCGGCGCAGGTACACTCCCGGGCCGTGCCACCCCACACCACCCGCTATCTCTGCCACGTGGCGCACGCGAACCTCGTCCACCCTGAAACCGCGGTGATGCGCGATGGCCGGCAGGTACCGATACATGGTCCCGTAGATCGTCATCTGCTCAAGCACCTCACGGCGCATCAAACGCAGAGTGCAGTTCACGTCGTGGAATCTCGTACCCACTAAGCGGCGCAAGAACGCATTGAACACGCTCGACTGTAGACGGTTCAGCCACGCGTCCACCCGCGGAGAGCGCCAACTCGTTACAAAATCAGCACCATCATCCGCGCGTTCGAAGAGATTCGCGAGCGAGGACGGATCCACTTGGATGTACTGGGGGGAGGTAAGAATCCAACGCCCGCGAGCGTGATGGAATGCACTTGACAGGCAGACGGCCTCGCCAAACGACTTGTGCAACTGGATCGTACGCACCTGCTGCTGGGAGCTGCTCTGGAGAGCCAGACCCTCCTCCCAGCAGGAGCCCGATACACCGCTGTAGACGAGAATGGCCTCCCACGTGCGCCCCAGCGCCTCCATGGCATTTCCCAACCCCTCTATCACGGCGCCCACCTCAGCCTTATCGCTGAGAATCGGCACGATCAGGGTCACCTCGGGCTCTTCGCCAACCAATTCGGGCGGTGAAGCAACCATTAGCGCGCGCCTCCCTTCGGCCGACCGTGACG
Organism: Planctomycetota bacterium; assembly: GCA_012959525.1. Classification (GTDB taxonomy): domain Bacteria; phylum Planctomycetota; class UBA1135; order UBA1135. The sequence goes on along the minus strand of DUDB01000045.1, from coordinate 83,066 downwards.
CTCTAGGGGGGCGAACACGCGGCCACCGTGCAGGTCACTGACCTTCACCACCAGCTCAGCCAGGAGCCCGAGCATCAAGAAGAACGCGCCAGCCATGATCGTCAGGATGTAGATCAGAAGGGTCGCCTGCCCCCAGTTGCTGGCGAAGGTCACCTGCCCCACCTGCATGCCTGTCCGCACCGCGAAGATCAACGCAAGGGCCAGGAAAGGCAAAGATAACAGGCCAAAATACTGCAAGGGAGATCGCGAGAAAGAGGAGACCATCTTGACGGACAGCAAGTCCAGCAAGACCCGCATGGCGCGTGAGAGGCCGTACTTGCTCTGTCCGTAGAGTCGCGGTCGATGGTGGACGACCATCTCGTCTAGGCGCGCACCACTTGCTTGGGCCAAGACCGGCAGAAAGCGATGCTGCTCGGCGTAGATGGGCAGGTTCGTGACAAGCTCACGACGGAATGCCTTGAGTGTGCAGCCCGTGTCGTGGACCTTGGCCCCCGTCACGAGAACGATGAGCTTGTTGGCCAGGATGGAGGGCAGGCGCCGCAAGAGGAACCCATCCTGGCGATTCTTGCGCCAACCGACGACCAGATCGCTGCCCCGTTCCAGGCGTTCGATCAGGGCGGGGATGTCCCGCGGGTCATTCTGCAGATCTCCGTCCAGGGTCACTACGATGGCGCCCCGACTCACCTCGAATCCGGCGGCCATGGCAGGGCTCTGTCCGTAGTTGCGCGCCAGGCGCACAACTCGAACTCGCGGGTCAGACTGGCGAATGTGGGTAAGCACCGCGTAGCTATGATCGCTCGAGCGATCGTCTACGTAGACTACCTCGAAGTTCGGAATTCGGTCCGCGCCCGCGCCCTCCAAAGCCTCCACGATCTCCCCATGCAGGAGATCGAGGCTCTGCTCCTCATTGTAGACCGGCACCACGACCGACACGGCCACGGGGGGCTCGGCCTCGGCGGGAGCAGATGCGGGGAAGGGACACATGGAGGGGATTCTGGGCGGGGATGGGAAGCGTGGCTAGGGCCCTGTTGGGGGTCCATAGGCCCGTGTAGGTCCTTATTCTTTCGAGTATTGGGGACCCGGGTCTGAAGCCCCGACCTGAGGCATCGCCTTTCGCTTGGAATCACGGGCGAATCTGCCGACGCGGTCCTTGGTCGATCCCCCCCTGCCGGGCTAGGATCGGTCCATGACCGGCTCCACCCCTTCTGCCACCTGGCCCCTGATCCTGGGCCCCACGGCCCGGGCCATCCCGCTGGAGCCTCTCCTCGCTGCCCTTCAGAGCGCCAACCCGGTCACCGGCTGCGCCGCGCGCTTGCGCACGCTCGGCAACCTCGGTGAGCTGCTGGAAACCCGCGAGGCACCGTCGCTGCAGGGCCGCCTCCTCCTGGACGCCGATGGTATCCCCCACGCGGACGTGGGTCTTGTGACGCGTTTCCTCTCGCGCTTTCCCCAATGGCAACTCTGGCTGTTCGGAGAAGATGACCACCGCCAGGCAGCGCGCGCCTTGCTCGCCCTTCCCCAGACCCGTTGGTGTGGCTGGCCCTTGGACCTGGAACAGCTTCAACAGCTCCTCGCCATCGCAGATGGCGCCCCAGCATCCCCGGCAAGAGTCGCGGTCCCAGAGAGCACAAAGGAGAACCGGCCCGCGGAGATTCCGCATCAGCCATCCTCCCACGGCTCACGGACGAAACTGGAGGAGGACCTGGGCAAGATCGAGTCCATCCTCGCGGGGCATCCCCTTGGCGGCGAGTTCCCCCCCTCTCCCGAAGACTCCCCCGAGGCAACGGATGCGAGGGAGCTGATCTTGACCCACGAAGAGCTCGAGGCCTTTCAAGCTTCCATTGCAGCCAACTACCCCGCGGATGCGAGCCCCCGCGACTCTGAAGCCACCGAATCCCAGGAGCCCGGCCCCTCCAGCCCCAACTCCGTTCCACCCAGGTGGTACCGCTCACAAGTGGCCGATCTGGCCGACATCGCCCAACGGTTGGATCTTGCTCTGAACGCCCTGCGCGAGCAACATCAGGAAGCTGACGGTGGAGAGGAAACCTCCGGCGCTCTGAACGACCCGATTGAGCGACTGGGTCACGACGCCCTACGACTGGTGCAGTTCTCGCGCACCCTCGGCTATCTGGCCGCACCACCGGGACCGGGCGACGAGGTTCTGCGACTGGACACCTTGCTGCAAGAGACCATGTCGGGAATGACCGACACCGGATCGGGGCGCGCGCGCTTCCTGTTCCGAGCCGAAGGCCCCCTGGAGGTGCGCTCGGACAAGGGCCTGCTGGTGCTAGTACTGGACGCGGTCCTGGCCCTGGCGAATGGCGCTGCTGGCTCGGAGGGGGAAGTACGGGCCACAGCCGTTGAAGTGGCCGGCGAGGAGGGGCCGCCTCTGGCCGAATTGCGCATATCCTTCCCCACAGGCCCCCTCGCAGAGATCCCCGCTCCTGAGGTGCTCGAACCCTATGGACTGCGCGGCAAGTTGCCGGGATTGGGTCCCAATGCCCTGGCAGCGGCCTCACGGATTCTGGAGGGACAGGGCGGAAGTCTGCTCTATGGGGAGGGCGACGAACCGGGTCAGGCGCTCTTCGTTCTCAGTCTGCCCTGCGCCTAGGCCCCCCGGTGAGCCCTCGGGTCCCGTATGGGGACACCCGGCCCACCGCCCTTCAGAACACCCGGGTCGATTGTCGAAACAATTGGACATGTCCAGTTCTCACGACTCCCGCCCCCTCCCTCTTCGACCCCGGCCCTACCCGGCCCGACAAGATGGCCATGCGCCGTACCCGGGTACCAAGGTCCTCGTTCTCGACGCTGACCCACAGTGGGCCCGCGCCACCGCGCGCCAGATTTCGGACCTGGGGTGCGGGACACTCGCACCCGCCCTGGATGACTGCCTGCGTCACCTGGACACAGAGGCCTGGGACGTCATTGTCATTGGTCCCTCCCCCCTGCCCGATGAGATCCTGGCCCGAGTCGAGGCCGAGTCCGGCGCGTACCTCCTCGGCTGCGACGCCACGCAGGTCTCCCCCCAGCGAGTCCATGCGTACTTGAGTTCCAATCCGGACAGCACCAGCCTCAGGCACGCTCTCGGCCGAGCACTCGAGAGTTCATTGCTGACCCATGAGAACGCACGGCTCAAGCAGGCCCTAGCACACCGCCATTCCTTCGGAAGCATGCACACCAGGGACGAGGCAACGGCCGCGGCCCTGGAGGTCGCTCGCTCGGTAGCGAAGACACGCGCCAACGTACTCCTCTCCGGAGAGAGTGGCACGGGCAAGACACTCCTCGCCCGCATTCTGCATGAAAACTCGGACCGGTCCGGGGGCCCCTTCGTCACGGTCAACTGCGGCTCCCTGCCCGGCAACCTCCTGGAGAGCGAACTGTTCGGTCACCTGAAAGGGGCATTCAGTGGGGCCCATCAAGACCGCCAGGGGCGCATCGAAGCCGCCCATGGTGGCACCCTCTTCCTGGACGAGATCAACAGCGCCTCTTTGGATCTACAGGTCAAGTTGCTGAGAGTGCTCCAGGAGCGCGTACTCACCCCGGTCGGCGGCAATACGGAAGTGACCGTCGACGTCCGGTTGGTCACCGCCACGAACCAAGACCTGGGGACTGAGATCCAGGCCGGCCGCTTCCGTGAAGATCTGTTCTATAGAATCCACGTGGTCAGCATCGAGATGCCCCCTCTGCGCCGGCGCATGGGCGATCTGACGGCCCTGTGCGACCTTTTTATTGACCGATTCGCCCAGGATTACGGGAAATCTGTGCGGGGCGTCAGTGACGAATGCCTGGCCGTTCTTGCCGGTCACGACTGGCCCGGGAACATCCGCCAACTGGAGAATGCCCTGGAGCGAGGAGTTCTAATGGCCACCGAAGATGAACTCCTGCCAGAACACCTTGGAAACGAGATCCTCGAAGCCGTTGGATGGCACCCGGGCCAACCCTCCCCGGGCAGTCTGTCCGCCGGGCTGGCCCAGCTGGACCAACTCCCCTCCCTACGAGAAGCCCTGGAAGACCCCGAAATGGCAATCATCACCCGAGCCTTGGAGATCTGCAGCGGCAACCGCAAGGACGTTGCCGCCATGCTGGACATCAACCGCTCAACCCTTTTTAACAAGATGCGCAAGTACGGCCTGATGGACCTGCGCTTCCAGTAGCCCCACCCACCCCCATTCCATGAAGTGGACAACGGCCACCCTTGCCCTGTTCTCAGTAGGCACCCTGCTCTTGACAGGGAAGGTCCTGCTGCGCCCCAACCGCGCCACCCCCGCAGAGATCCTGGACAGTGTCCGGGCTGCACGCGAGCAGGGAATCACGGACGCAGCACTGTTACTGCGAGATCTTGATCGCGCGGTACACGATAGTGCCGCCAACGGCCCCGCGCCCGCCGACCCCGACCTGGCCGCTCAGCTGCTCAAGTGCAGGGCAGAGCTGCATGCACACTTAGGCGACTACAGGGCTGCGATGGAGAACCTCAACACGGCTCTCAAGCTGAACACGGACAGGGAGGCCGCTCTCTCCCACCTCAAGATCGGGTACCAAGCAGAGGACGGTGATCCGGCCGGGGCGCTTCAGGCTGCGTTAGTGCTGCGTGAGCGCTTCCCTGACTTCCATGCCGCCCACGCCCTCGCCGGCACACTGGCAAGCCAGGAGGCAACGGCTGCGCTTCAGCAAGCCGTGAAGAAGACCGACGAGACTCTACTCCACGAAGATTTCGAGACTGCACGGCCTCTGCTCATGGCCATCGCCGCCCGAGCTGAGGGCGTTGATACCGAGCGCGGCAGGCAAGCCACGCTTCTGAGGCGGCTCTTCATGCCCAAGTACCGATTGGAGTTGCAGCAGGTCCTCGCGCTACTCAGCGAAGCCAGCCGCTTGAACGCGGCGGCACGCAAGAGCCTCGCCCACTCCGTTGAGGATGAAGGCGACGCCGCTGCAAGGACTCTCCTAATTGAGCTCTACATGGCCGCGGGGCAGAACGAACTCGCAGCCGAGCTCGGTAGCACCCTGCTGCTCCAGCCCCCTTCCAGCGACTCGGAGGCCATATTCCGCTTGACCTTCCAGAGCCTAGTGCGGCTTGGCCAGGACTCTCGGGCATTGACCCTGGTGCGGGACCTTGACTGGGCCAAGATGCGCCCCGGGGCCGAACTCTGCTTGGAAGTAGGCACGGTCTTGTTCGAGCGTCACGCATGGGCCCAGCTGAGCCCGGTCTCAGCCCGGCTCACGGCCCTCCAGGATCGCTCCACCATTCGCGCAGCGCGTTTCTTTGACGGCTTCGCCTATTCGGCGCAGCAGAAGTGGCCGCAGGCTGCAAAATCCCTGGTCGAGTTCATTCAATCCGACAAGGGTGTAAATTCTGTCCCCTTCGCAAAACCACGCGCCAATCTGCAGCTCGCGCATGTCTACAGGCAGCTCGTCGAGTCCACAGAAGGCAAGGACTCACCCCGCAACTCGCGCGAAAGTGCCAGATGGCACCAACTGGAATTCGAGCATCTCGGTTCAGCGCTTGGCAAGTCTGTTCTTGCCGACAACCCGGGGTGGCTTGAGAAGATTGACGCGGCAGAGTTCATGCGGTTCAAGGACCTGGGTCTCGCGCAGAAGAACGCGGGGTATCGCAAATCCGAGGAGTACATCGCCCGCGCACTGTCCAACGACCCCCAGCGGACCCAGGAGTGGATGGAGGAGTGGGGTCAAATCGGCCTGAAAGCCCTGACCCGTGCGGGGTACAACCTACCGGACCTCCTGGCATCCCTGCGATCCCAGGGGCGCTCCATGCCCACCGTAGACGTCGGCCCCTGGACACTCCTGAAGGTTGCAGAATCGCACTTGAGTAGACAGAACCCCACGGCGGCCATGACGGTTGCCCGCGAGCTACTCCAGGAGTACCCCCACCTCCTACCCGCCCTGGACGTCCTCATTCGCAGCAAGCTGGTGCGAGGATCGAGGGATGAGGTGCTGAACACGATCCTGCTGCGCATCCAGCTCATCGGAGGGGACGCCACCTCAGCTGAATTCCTGGAGCGGATCGGGTCGGCGGGACTCCCCTCCATCCAGCGCAAGCGCCTCGTATTGCAAGATCCCTCCAACCAAGGTCGCCTGGAGGTCGCGCGCCACCTTCTGCAAGCGGGGCAGCCAGAGCGCGCATTGGTCGCACTCACGCCCCAGGTGCGACCCAATCCCGTCGAAGGAGAGGACCCTGTCCGCGAAGTCCTCCCCTCCACCCTGCAGCTTCTCAATGCCAGGGCGCTGGGAGCCCTCGGCCGCTACGAGGAGGCGTCCGCAGTTTGGACCGGCTTACTAGACAACCCCGTACTGGGTCCCGAAGCACTGGTCTTCCTTGTTGAGGCCCAACTCGGTTCAGGCCAGGCAGCGGCCCTTGAGCCCATGGTCACGCTTCTCCTAGATGCCATGGCCGAGCTCACCCCCGATGGCCGCGCCGCCGCCCTCAGTGTGGCCGATCACCTGCTGGCAGGCGGCCAGCCGGCTCTGGCCGAGCGCCTGCTGAATGGCATGGACTCCGTCACGAACCTGCGCGGTGGTGACGTACTTGAGCGATTGGCCCTGGCGGCCGCGCAACGGGGCGACACCCAGGCCCTGGAGTTAATCCTCGAACGCGCTGAAGCATTCCTGGCCAACGGCGGCGCAGAGATGATCCGTCTCCTGTACGCCATCGAGAACCGCCTCTGGCCCCAGCTCCCCACTCTCGTGGCCGCTCTGCGCGCCAGCCAATACGAGCCCAGCGCGCTGACGCGCACGATCATGTACCTCCTCGAAGAGCGCCTAGAAGCTGGCCACGAACAGGTACGCTCAGCTGCCAGGACGCACCCCCAATCGGGTCTTTGGGCCATTGCCCAAGGCGCCGCCCAGTCCCTGATGGACTCCAAGGTCTCGGTCTCCGACCTCATGGGGAAGACGGCCAACGCCGACCTGGCCCTGTTCCTGCGCGGCACCGAAGGGGCACGGCAAGACCCCCGTGCCACACTCGGACTCCTGCTGGCCATCGAGCGAGAGGGGTGGGCGACCTGGGCCCTCCCGCGCCTGTTGGAGATGGGACAGAAAGGCGCTGGAGAGCTCTGGCCCACCTACCTGGGTGCGCGGGCGCACGATTCTCTGGGGCAGACGGAGCAAGCCCAGAATCTCTACAGGTTCCTCACCGACACCTATCCGAACTTCGCCCCCGGTTGGATTGGACTTGAAGAGCACCAGCTAGCAATAACCCACTCCCCCATCTCCGACGAAGTCCTGGCGGTCCGCGCGAAGCGCGCGCGCGTCATGGGCAAGCGGGATGGCGGCGATAGCCTTGAGGCAGCCCTGAACGAAGCGGGCCGCCTACACCTGGACGGCAAGGACAAGCAGGCGGCAAGAACACTCACCATCGCCCTGGCCCAGGGTGGCGAGAACATGAGCGATGCGCGCACGTTCCTGGCCCGCCTCCACCTAAACCTGGGTTCCTATTCCAAGGCTGCCAGCGAGTACGCGCTTGCCCTGACCTCCATGCCCTCCGATCCGGGACACCCTCTCCTGCAGGAGTACCTGAGCACTCTCCTGCTCGCCACCAAGGAGGGTCTGGCCGAAGAGGATCGAGTCGACCTCGCAAGCCTGGAAGTTCTGCTCAAGGTGCAGGCTGAGCACTTTCCGACCGACCCCCTGGTCCCCTTGCACCAGGCTCGCCTGGGATTGCGTCTGGAGAGTCGCAACCCCACTCTGGCGTCCGATCTGGTGAACACACTGTTCACCCAATTCCGGCAGACCACACAGCAGACTCCGCTCAATGATCTACGCGCGGGCTCCGCAGTCGATTGGGCCAGGCTCTTAACGCAGGTCCGTCCCGCTCTCGCCCAGGAGTTTCTCTCCGCCGACCTGGCAATCCACCCCGGGGATATCGACCTCTGGCACAGCTACGCCGATCTGCTCGCCGTTCGGGGCGAGTCCGAAGAAGAGCTCACCGTGCGCGAAGCCATCGTCCGAATGTGCCCCGAGGCGAGCGCCCTGCAGGACCTTGCATGGACCCTGCTACGCATGGGTGCGCCCCTTCGACGGGTGAACTCCTACCTGGTGAAGGCACAAGAAGCCGGAGGTTCTGAGTCACAGTCCATCCTCAGCGACCGGGCGAGCTTTATCCGCAGCCTCGCCAACCTCAACCGTGCTGATGGGCGAGGGATAGATCGCGGGGCCCTGCGCAACCTCGAGAAGCTGTGGGCTAAGCGCGGGAGACTCAGGACCGTGGATCTACCCGTCCTCGGACGACAGTTCGCCTTGGGCCTGCTCAAACATGGAGAGCAAGAGGATCTCGCGCAGCTACCACTGGTACTGTCGGAGTTGCGCTCCCTGCCCCAGTGTGACCCGTACACCAGAGACTTCGCCGTCGCCCTCGAAGGGCTGAGTCGGTGAACGGGCGGATCGGCGGAACCCGCGTCAACTGACCAAGCCCACTAGGTGGGCGCGCGCCTACTTCCCCAAGATCTCCCGCATCGTCCCAAACCGAAAGGTCTCGAGCAGCTTCTCCAAGCGGGGCAAGCTCCGGTCGAGGTTGAGGTAATGCCTCCAGGCCTTGAAGAGCGGGGCAGGGACCCGAGGTTGCTCCGGATCAAATTCCCAGGGGTGCAGATAGATCGCGCCGGGCCTTCCCAGCCGCGCCACGGCTGCCCGATGCAACCATCCGGGTAGCAGGCGAAAATAGCCCCCGCCCCCCACCGGCCAGTTCCGCCCCATGGATCGAAACGTCGCCACCGGAAACTCCGTCACCGGTCCCGCGGGAGTTTCCACAATCGAAATGCCAGGCTCAAACTCCGGCATCCCATACACCGGGTGGCGAACCGGATGAATACTGGAGTCATAGGCGTACCCGCGTGCAGCCAAGGCCTCCATGGCCCAGAAGGTGTCCTGCGTGAGAGTAAACGTGGAGGCGCGGAATCCCACGGGGCGTGGCACACCGGCGGCCACGATCGCTTCCTCCGCTCGGGCCAGATGGTCATCCATTCCATCCGGCCCCACCTCCCATAGAAAGCGATGGTCGTAGCCGTGGCTGGCGACCTCATGGCCCAGCTCGTGACAGCGGAGAACGAGATCCGGGCGACGCTCGGCCACCCAGCCAAGAAAGAAGAACGTCGCTCGCGCATCGTGACGGCCAAGAACCTCCAGGATGCGGTCCATTCCAACATCAAGGCGGCTGGGAACGCTGTCCCAGGTCTCCATGGGAAAGCGCTCTCTCAGGTTGGCCACGTGGAAGTACTCCTCCACATCAAAGGACAGAGCGTGTTGCGCCCGAGCACTCATGCCAGACCCTCGACTGCCGCCAGGACGCGACGTACGTTTCCCCGCCAGGTCAAATCGCGCTCCACCAGTGTCGCACGAGCGCGCTCCCCCATCCTCTGGCGTAGGTCCGCATCTCCCACGAGAGTAGCGAGAGCCGCGCACAGGCCGTCGGAGTCCCCAGGCTCGAATAGAAGCGCCTGCTCGCCCGACGTCAGGACCTCTCGCAGGTTGGGCTGATCCGGCGCCACGCTGGGTAGGCCAGCCGCCATGTACTCGTGCAGCTTCAATGGGGACGCATAGGGGTTGATGGCGGGCACTAACCCCACGTCGAAGGCGGGCAAGAGGGCGGGAATCTCCGAGTGGGCACGCGGACCAGCAAAGTGCACGCGATCGGCAACTCCCCGCTCCTGTGCCCGGCGACGAAGCTCCTCTTCGGCCGGCCCCTCCCCGATCAACACAAGGTGTGCGTCGTTCAACTCACGGGCACCCAACCCATCCACGACCAAATCCAGCCTATGCCAAGGCCTGTAGTAGCCGACGAACCCCAGCACCGCACCCGTCACGTTCTCAAGTCCAAGCCTCTTTCGCGCGTCAATGGGGTCGGGGTTTAAGTAGGACTCGGGGTGCACTCCGTTGGGCGTCACGACCAAGCGCTCACTGGCAACACCCATCTCGCGCAACATGTCAGCCAGCACATGGGTAACCACACACACCCGGTCCGCCTCTTGAAAAGTCCAACGCTCGGTCTTTTTTGCCAAACGCGGAAAAGAGAGACCACGGGTCTTGGAGAGCTCCAGCACCATGGGTGAGTTCACCTCCAACACCATCGGAATCCCAAGCATCCTCGCCGCTGACACACCGGAGGTGTTCCCGAAGGCGTAGCGCTCGTACAGCAATTGAGCCTTGAAGCCCCCGCCCGCCTTGATCAGACGGCGCCGGGCGGGCACCGAGTAGGCGTACTCTGCGAGTTCGCGTGCGAAGCGTGGCATGCGACCCAGGGCGGACCAGGCCCCGGACCCAGCCGAGGCCGGTTCAGGATTGGAGCCGGGCCCCGTGCGCCGTACGAGAGCCTCCTCAAGGACCTCGTGCCCTTCTGCCTCGAAGGCCTCGATCAGGGCCCTGATATGAACCGCCTGACCGTCCTCCGCTTGGGTTCTATGGTGGTACAGGATCCTCAAGCTAGCCCCTCGCAAGTCTGTGCAGCACAGTCTCCAAGGTATCGGTCGAGCGCTCCCAAGTCAGGTCTTCAACCAGCGCCCGCAGAGATTTCTCATCCGGAGGCGCCGCTAACAAGGCGCCGATCCGCTGGCCCAACTCCTCGGGGTCACGCCCATCAAGGAGCATGGTCGAGTCCCCAAGCACCTCTGCGGTCCCCCCGGCGGCCGTGGCCAGCACAGGGCGCCCACAAGCCAGAGCCTCCAAGACCACGTTGGGGCGACCTTCCCGGCTAGAGGTCAGAAGAAGAAGGTCTGCTGCCCCGTAGTACACCGCCAACTCGTCGGGAAGAACCTCTCCAACGCAATCAACCCGCCCCTCCAACCCGCGCTCCTGAATCGCTCCATGCACCGCTCCCTCCAGGGGCCCGGCGCCCACGAAGAGCAATCGTGCGTCCTCAGGAGCTCCACGGTCAAACGCCTCAAGGGCCAGCAGTGGGTCCTTGCGCTCGATCAGGTGCCCCACCACAAGGACCACCCGCCCCTCCTGGGGCAACTTCAACTGCCTGCGACACTCGCTCTGGTTCTGCGGGAAGAACCGTGTGTGGTCCACCCCGTTGGGGATCAGGACCCCGCGGTGGGATGCCCCCGCGCTCCTGCCCAGGCGGTCCATCACCCGCACAAGGTCCTGGCTCACGGCCGCCCACCCCGAGGCATCCGCCAGGAACTCGCCCAGCTCGCTACCCAGGTTGGCCTCACCCGAGACCTCGAGAACGTCGCTTCCCCGCCCGTTGATAAGACACGGCAAGCCCTCCTGTCGGCACAGGGGGGCGAGAGCAGCGGCGGGCCAGGCGTAGTCACACACCATGACGTCCGGGGCATCCACCTGGCCCCACGCCGCCCGGGCAAAACGGGGAGCATTCTGGACCGGTCGCCCCGGTAGATGGAGGTAGCGTGGACGGCTCACGGCGAGCGCACCACGGACCTCAAGTGCAGGCATCATGCGGATCTCCCCCCACTCTCCACCGACTAGGGGGGGCACGTAGGGCTGTGGATGGACCACCTGAATGCGGTGGCCGCGCGCCGCCAGAGCCTGCCACCGGCGCTCGGCAAAGATCCCCCTATTCGGATGGCCCGGGCTGGGAAAGAGGGAGGTCGCGACGCAGACCCGCAGCGGTGCAGGGCTCATGCGGCGAGCCTCTTCACTCCGTGGCGCTGGCGCCAGTGCTCCAGAACGAGCAGGCTCCACAGCAGACGTGCGTGATCCCGCCGCCCCGATTGGTGCTCCTCTGCGAGGCGCTGCAACGCCCCGGGTACAAACCAGTCCTCCGGAAGCGCGCGCAAGGCCTGATCCAGCGGCCCCGCCAGGGGGCCCCTCAGCCAGCTGGCCAAGGGCGTGTCGAAACCGCGCTTGACGCCATCGAGTACTCCGGGGCTCAGGCGTGAGCGCAAGGCCTCGCGCAGTCGATGCTTGCCACGCCCCCCGAAGACCTTCTCCTGTGCGGGCAGATTGGCGAAGCGCCCAACGAAGCGGTGATCGAGTAGCGGCACGCGCACCTCGAGGGACACGGCCATGGAAGCTCGGTCGACCTTGGCCAGGATGCGGTCCGGCAGGTTGGTGTGAAAGTCCGCGTACTGCGCCCGGTACAGGGGGCAGTCCACCGTGGGCCGACGGTAGTGCTCCTCGAATGCATGGAAGGGGTCGTGGTCTCTCAACGCGTGGACCAAGTCCGGGTGGAGAAGCGCCAGGGCTTCCTCGCGCGAAGCCTGACTGACACTATTCCAGTAGGCTCGACCCGGTTCACCCCCGAGATGAGAGAGGAAGGTCTTGGCGCGCAGGGGTCGCGGTGCCCAGTCCAGCTTGGGGTAGGCGTGCCCCAGGGCACCAGCCAATGCGCGACCGCCACGACCCAAGCGGGCGCGGACACGGTTCTCAGCCAGATCGTGAACGTAGCGCCGGTACCCAGCAAAGGTCTCGTCCCCGCCGTCCCCCGACAGGGCCACCGTCACGTGCTCGCGCGCCATCTTCGAGACCAGATAGGTGGGAACCGTGGAGGGATCCGCATGGGGCTCATCAAAGAACCAGGGCAGGGTCTGTGTGGCCAGGGTGGGATCTGCCTTGAGAATCTCAGCGTGTTGAACGGCGCCCAAGGAGGCGGCGGTGGCGCGCGCCGTGTCCAGTTCATTGTGGCTACGCTCTTCGAATCCCACGCTACAGACGATGGGTGCTCGTCCCAGCGAACGGGCCATGGAATCCACGACGGCACTGGAGTCGACGCCCCCTGAGAGAAAACCGCCTAGCGGTACCTCCGACTCCAAGCGGTCGGCGACAGAAGCGTCTAAAGCAGCAAGCACCTCCTCGTGGGTGGCTGCATCTCGGAGGCCGTCCGTAGGCAGGTCCCAGAACCGCCTTAGCTCCACCCCTTGGCTCTCCGACCAGCTCAGGGTATGCCCCGGCAGGAGCCGTTGAATGCCACCCCAGGCGCTCTGGGGACCGCCCACGTAACCCTGGACAAGGTAGTCCAGAAGGGCCTCGGGCCGTGCTTCCCTGGGAACGGCTTCGCTCGCCAGGAGGGCCTTCGGCTCGCTCCCCCACAGGAAGCCCGCGGGAGTGTCCGCCCAGTAGAGGGGTTTGATTCCCAGGCAATCGCGACCCAGTAGGATCTTGGGTTCGGCCTCATCGCGCCAGTCAGCGATGCAGAACGCGTACATGCCCACCAAGTCATCCACCAGGGCCCGGCCCTTTTCACGGTAGAGGTGCAAGATTGTCTCGATATCGGAAGAGGTCCGGAACACGGCCCCCCGGCTCTCCAGGTCTGCGCGCAGCGCGCGGTGATTATAGATCTCACCGTTGCCCACCACGGCCAGGAGACCGTCCTCGGACTCGATGGGCTGCTGCCCGCCCTGTATGTCAATAATCGACAGGCGGCGGAACCCCATACCGATAGGCCCTCGCAGTAGGACGCCCTCGTCGTCCGGCCCGCGATGGACCAAGCTCGCGTTCATGCGAGCCAGACAGCTCGCATCGAGGCCTGCAGATCCCGGACGCCGGACGAAGCCCGTGTGGCCACACACGCGCGTCAACTCCCTCGCTGGGGCTGCAGGGGTGCGCGGAACCGGCTCGCCTTGTCGGGGCTCCGCCCGAATCCCCGCGAGGGGCGCAAGACAAGCTCACCACGCCGGCCCACGCGGCTTCGAGTGGGATACTTGGCTTCGTTTTCCATTTCCAAACGAGCGACGTGCCCGAAGACCATCACGATGGCCACGTAGTGGTAGATAAGGTCGAAGTGAGCACGGTTCAAGAACACGCTACCAAGAACAAACGTTCCCAGAGCCGCTTCGAACATGGTGCAGTAGGACAGGATCCAGCTGGAGTGGTATCTGCGCCTCGCCTGCTTGCGAATCGTCCAGACGTCCCAAACCGAGAGGGCAATCAGCATCAGGTAGAGGCCAAAGGCAATAGACCCGCACTCGGCCCAGATCTGCAGATAGCTGTTGTGGGCCACGATGACACCCTTCCCTGCGAGAATTTCAGGCGTTGGGTGTGGGTCGTACTCGGCGTAGTTTTGTTGGAAACGACCAAAGCCCACGCCCCAAATAGGGTTCGCCTTCACCATGCGCAGGGCTATACCCCAAGCCCGGAGTCGACTGGCAGCCGAACCCTCGGTCTCGTAATCCTTGATCGAGTAGATGCGCTCTTTGTATTCCTTTGGCGCAAGGGCCAAGACCGCGATGGCGCTTAGACCTACTAGAGTCATCCCGACCAGGCGACGATGGGAGCGCCAAACGAGAATGGCCATGCAGAATGCCATCGCCACGGTCCCGCCCCTTGAGCGCGTCAGCACCACGGCGATCATGGTCAGTGGGATCATCAGCATGACCCCCTTGCTTAGGATGGCGCGCTTCTCGGAGGTCCCTAGGTGCAGTAGCAGCGGAATCGACATGGCGAGAGCCAAGGCGAAGTCATTGTTGTCCTCGATCATGCCGCCGGGACCGCGCTTGATGTACACGTCGCCCAACTTGATGATCCCGGCCACTCCAGCCTTCACTCCGTAAAAGGCGAAGCACATAGCAATCACCCAGATCAATATTCGCAACTGCTCACGAGTGCGCACCACGGCGGTGGTGAAGATCGCAATCCCCATGATCTTGACGTAGTCCACGAAGCGACTCACGTCTGCTGCTTCTCGCCCCTCCGCCAGGAGCAGGTGCCCCGTGCCCACCACCACCACCAAGAGCACCATGATCATGGTGCGCCAGTTGACCATGGGCGGAGTCTTCTCCTTTGACAGCAGGTAGCCCCCAAATGTCATGATCGCAATGTAGAACGACCAGCGCATATCCCGTGCAAAACCCCAGGCCAGGTCCTGCAGGCGCATGTAAGCCAGCACCGAGAAGAACAAGAGGCCCACGAAGGGCTTCTTGAAGCTCAGGGGCATAGCCACCAGGCAGATCAGCGTGACGAGGATGTCGCGCATGGGCGGGACTCAGTTGGAGCGTCGAGCGCTACTCAAAGGCTCGGCGAAAACTCTCGAGGGACATGCGCAGGTCATCCGACAGGAGACTTTGATTGACCTCCCAGGCATAGGTGATAAAGCCCAGAGTCCCTATCAGGAGGCAAGTGCAACCCCCGATCAGAATGCGGGCCAAGTTTGCCCGACGCCGCTCACGCGACGTCACGATGGTGTTGACCGTTCCAAGAACCGGCACAACCATCACGCGTGTAATGTCATTCACCGTGCGGAAGCAATTGCGACCGTATTCAGCCAGGAAGGCCCCTCCGAGGCCCAACGCCAGCCCCAAGACGGCGCTGCCCAAGATGATCAGCGGCACACTGGGCTCCGTTGGGCGAGTGGGAAGCTCAGCCTGGCGGAGAAGGTTAAAGGGATTGCCCGCGGCGCTCTTCATCTCCGTCCATTCCACCTCCATGCGCGTGAACTCATTCTCGGCCTGGGTCAGGTTACCGTTGAGGCGCACGCGCTCAGCCTGCAGGTCGTGCAGCTCCTGGTAGACGGTCTGCAATTCTCGCGTGCGGGCTTCCGTATTGTGCAGGCTCGAGTCCAAAGTCTCGATCTTCGCGACCAGACGCACCACATCTTTCTCGGCCAGCCGCAGTACTTCCCCCGCGTTGAGTTTTGCCTGGTTCTGTTGCATCTCTGGAGGCGCAACACTGCCTGACAGCGCACCCGTCAAGAGGGCCAACTCTTCCTTGTAGCCGTTGATGCGGTCCTGGATCTGAACGAATTTGGAGTGCCCCGGCCGATACCCTTGAGTTGTCAGTAGTAGCTGATCGTCCTGCACGAGGCCTTGCAGCTTCTGGATGCGGGCCTGATAGGTCTGGCCCGCGGCGGTAGACTGAAAGGGAACCATGTCCTCCATCTTGGAGTAGGCCTCCTCCAACTCAGCCGCTTGCTCCCCGCGGTGGATGAGCTGCTTGGCAACATCCGCGCGCTCGTCCCGCAAGGAGAGCAACTGGTCAAACTCAGGTGCCAGGGGCCGCTCGCCCCATGCCGTGGTATCCCAGGGCGGAATGCTGTACTGCTTGTGTTTCGTCGAGACCTCCGCCGAGATCTGGGCTAGGCGATCCTGCATCTGGCCACGCCGTTCTCGCAACTTCTCATAGGCACCCTCTGTGGCCTTCCGACTTGCCTCCAGGACCTCCTCGCGCCAGAGGCGACTTATCTCACTGGTGAACCTCAGAGCCTTGACGGGGTCAGTGTGCGCGAAGGAGATCGTGACGATCTGCTCCTTGACCGATGCGCCCAGGACCGGAGAGTTCACCGAAAGGTTGTCGATCGTACGCTCGAGAAACTCCTCCTTCTCGACCTTGGTCAACGCAGCCCAGGGCCAGCGAAGCGACTCGATCACAGCCTTGACCCGCTTGGGAGCGCGGATCACATGCGAGGCCACCTGCCCACCCGTAGATCCGACTTGCTGGCGACCCTGCCCCCCCACGTCCCGCACCATGACGGCTTCCCGAGACACATACTTCTTGGGCACGAGGAATGCGAAGCTCGTCCCCAGCGCCAGGCACAGGCTCAGGGGAACAAGCAGCCACCCGATGCGCTTGCGCACAACGCGTACGACGTCTTCAATTTGGCTGGTGGACTCGACTTCAACAGGCATGAATCAAATTGCTCCTAGAAGCCCCCAAATAGACCGCCGCCACCAATTCCTGCCCCGCGGCCGCGGCCGCGACCTCGGCCACGACCTCGACCGAAACCGAAGATCGGCCCGAGGGCGCCACGGAGAAGTTGTTGGACGGGAAACAAGAGATCGTCAATGAAGTACGCAAACTCCGCCAGCATTGTGGCTGGCACATAGATGATATCGTACTCCTGTACCTGAATATTGAACGTCATATCCGCTCGATCGAGCATGTCGTTGATATTCACTGTGAACACAATAGGATCGATCGGATCGGGGCGCATCAGGCGCACGCGCCCAAGGTTTGCGCTGTTGTCCGCTGGGCCGGCCTTCATGACAGCCTCAAAGATCGTCAGGTCACCGGGGTGCTTAACCTCGCCTTCCTTACCCACCTCGCCGAAGATGAAGTACTTCTTGCCCTGAGTCTTGATCTGGACAACGATGTCCGTGTGTTCGTAGTAGACGCTGTACCGCTCCTGCAGGACAGTCTCGATATCCGAGCGTGTGAAGCCCGCCACGTGTACGATGCCGACTTCAGGCATCAGGATCGTGCCGTCGATATCCACCTTCTGGGTGCCCGAGATCTCGCCGGGGTGCAAGACGTCTTGATACTGAACGGCGTCCCCCACCGTGGCGTAGTTCTCCTCCTCGGCGTTGCCGTAGTACTTCTTCCCGAACCCGTAGTGGTTCAGGTACTGCAGAGCCCGCTTATTGGGCGCGGTCTGGCAGGCGCCCAAGAGAACGAGGAGGGCCAGGAGGCCGATGGAGCGGAGGCTGGGCATGGGGAATGGGTGCGGGGAGGGTGGGGTCCGTGACTTAGGTATCGGCAGGGGAACCCCAGAGGTTGACCCCTGCAATGCAGGCTTCTGGAGTGCCCGCTCAAATCGGGTGGACCGGTGCGATGTCCCGGCCCTTGCTTGAGATGACTTTGGGGTGCCGGGAGCCCATTTGCCAGCCTGGAGAGCACTCTCGGGACCGAAAAGGAGTCCGGGGCGGCACACACCCCCCCCTAGGCCAGAGAGGCCCTCTGGGCCATTCAGGCCCGGGAGGCTCCGTATTGGGTGTCGTAATAGGCCCGATAGGCCCCCTCACGGACGCGCGCCAGCCAGGCATCGTTCTCCCGATACCAGGCGATGGTCTTGGGGAGGGCTTCCTCGAAGGTGAATCGAGGGGTCCAGCCCAGCTCGCGCTCGATTTTGCCCGCGTCAATGGCATAGCGCCGGTCATGGCCAGGGCGATCCGTCACGTATTCGATCAGGCTCTCGGGCTTACCGAGAGCTTCAAGAATGGCACGCACGATCTCCAGGTTCGGATACTCGTTGTGGCCGCCAATATTGTAGACCTCGCCAAACCTACCACCTTCGAGGACGGCCAGAATGGCCTCACAGTGGTCCTGGACGTAGAGCCAGTCCCGCACCTGCATCCCATCACCGTACACGGGCAGGGAACGATCCTCCCTGGCGTTGGCAATCATTAGCGGAATCAACTTCTCCGGAAACTGAAACGGCCCATAGTTGTTGGAGCAGCGAGTGATAAGCGCGGGGAACCCATGGGTCTCTCGAGCAGCCCGCACCAACAGATCACTGCTTGCCTTGGACGCGCTGTAGGGCGAGTTGGGAGCTAGGGGGGTGTCCTCTGTGAAGAACCCACTGCGGCCCAGAGTACCGTAGACCTCGTCGGTCGAGACGTGCAGAAAACGCTCCACCCCTCGCTCTCGCGCCACGTCAAGTAACACCTGGGTCCCCATCACGTTACTGCGCACAAAGGGCTGCCCCGACTGAATCGAACGGTCAACGTGGCTCTCAGCGGCAAAGTGCACCACGCAGACGCTTCCCTTTCCAGCGGCGTCGAAAGCCTGCTCCACGTCGTCCTGTACAGCCACGTCCCCACGCACGAAGGTGTAGCCTCCCCGGTCCTCAATCGCGGTCAGATTCTCCAGGTTCCCGGCATACGTCAAGGCATCGAAGTTGACGACCTTCCAATCGGGTCTCTGCTCGGCCAGCATCAAGATGAAGTTGCTCCCGATGAAGCCCGCGCCGCCCGTAACGATCAAGGTGTCGCTCATTGGTCTTCGTTTCCCAAGTAGGTCTTCAGGGCATCCTGCCAGTGAGCCAGGGGGCGGCCGCGCAAGGCAGCCAGGCGACCACAGTTCAGAACGCTATAGGCCGGGCGCGGCGCCGGACGCGGGAAAGCCTCGCTCGTGCAGGGCTCTACTTGCACGCCTTCCACTCCGGCGTACTCCAGGGTGGCACAGGCCACGTCGAACCAGCTAGCCTGCCCTTCGCAAGCGGCGTGCAGTATGCCCACCAGAGGTGCGTTAAGGACGTCCCACAGGGCCGGAGCCAGCTCCAGGGTGGATGTGGGCGAGCCCACCTGGTCCTGCACAACCTTGAGTTCGTCCCGCTCCGCCGCCAGACGCAGCATGGTGCCGGGGAAGTGGTTTCCCCGGGGACCGTACAGCCACTGGGTACGGACGATGCGGGTGCCTCCGGGATGTGCTGCCATGGCGGCCTGCTCGCCGGCCAACTTGGTTCGGCCGTAAACTCCCAGGGGGGAGGTTGGCTCGTCTTCGCGGTAAGGCTCCGATGCGCTCCCGTCAAAGACGAAATCCGTGGACACCACGAGGAGGGCCGCGCCTTCCAGGGCACAGCGTTGTGCAATAACCTCGCACGCTGTGGCATTGACGCGCAGGGCGAGATCTTCGTTGCTCTCGGCATCATCGACGGCGGTGTATGCCGCACAGTGAACGACTCCGGTGAACGGACCGTGCTCGCTGAACAAGGCCTCCACCAGCTCCGGGTCAGCCAGATCCACTCCACTGGCATCCACGCCCGGCGCATCCTTGAGGTCCGTACCGACGACGGCCACGCTGTCCGGTGCACACAGGAGCACCTGGCTCCCGAGCATGCCCGCTGCGCCCGTCACCAGGACCCTCGTCTGCGAGGCACCGCCCCCAGCATCCTCCTGCTCATCCATGGGACCGTCCGTCATGGGTCGAGGTCAATCCTTGTGGTTGGCCCCGCCTTGGGCCACCAGGGAGGTCGCGGAGTAGAGTGACTCAAACGTACCGGCGTCCGTCCACCAACCCGTCATCACGTCGCAGGTCATGCTGCCCTGGTCGATGTACCAGTTGTTCACATCCGTGATTTCCAATTCACCGCGCTCGGAGGGCTTGAGTTCATCGATGATGTCCCAGACCTGACCGTCGTACATGTAGATGCCGATGACAGCCATATGCGAGACGGGATCGGAAGGCTTCTCGATGATGCGCAGAACCCTCCCGTCCTCAACCTCGGCAACGCCGAAGCGCTCGGGATCGTCCACCTCCTTCAGGAGAATCTTGGCCCCTTTCTCCTGGGATAGAAAATCGGCTACGGGCGCGGCGATGTTCTTCTCGATCAGGTTGTCACCCAGTACGACGCAGACCGAGTCGCCCTGAGCCCAGTGCCGGGCCAACCCCAGAGCCTCCGCAATGCCCCCCTCACCTTCTTGGTAGGTGTAGTTGAGGTGCTTGAGTCCGAACTCCTTGCCATTGCCCAAGAGGGACAGGAAGTCGCCGGATTTGCGGCCACCCGTAACAATCATGATGTCGTCAATACCCGCGTCGACGAGGGTCTGGATCGGATAGTAGATCATCGGCCGATCGTAGACCGGCAGCAGGTGCTTGTTGGTGATCTTGGTGAGCGGGAACAGACGCGTTCCCAGGCCACCGGCGAGGATGACACCCTTCATGGACTTGATTCAGGGGTAAGCAGGGGAGGATCGGAGCCTGAGGGCTCCGCGGAAGAAGGTCAGACCTTACACGATCGGCGCGTCCCCTGCCGCAGGAGAGGCCGCCCCCGGGCCCTCGAGATACCAAGCCAGGAAGCTCTCCAATCCCGCTCGTACGGTGGTGCTAGGCCGATAGTCCAGATCGGCCTGAGCGCGAGAAATATCCGCAAAGGTCACAGGCACATCGCCGGGCTGATTGGGCAGGCGGTCCAAAATGGGCTCGCGACCACAGACCTCACCAATCATCTGCACCAACTCGGCAAGGGTGGTGGTCTGCGACTCTCCGAGGTTGTAGATCCCATAGCCCGCGCAGCGATCAATGGCCGCGACCACCCCATCAACAATATCGTCCACGTAGGTGTAGTCTCGACGAGAGTCCCCACTCCCAAAGAAGGGGATGGGCTCACCCTTGAGCACCCGAGCCACGAATTTGTGGATCGCCATTTCGGGTCGCTGGCGCGGCCCGAACACCGTGAAGAAGCGCAGGCAGGTGGTCGGGATCTCAAACAGATGGTGATAGGTGTACGCGATCAGCTCTCCCGCACGCTTGGTGGCGGCGTAGGGCGACACCGGCCTATGTAGTTCATCGGCTTCACAGAACGGAACCTTCTCATTGCCCCCGTACACACTCGATGAACTCGCGAAGACAAAGCGCGTTCCCGGGGCAGCGCGCAGGGCCTCAAGCAGCACCATCGTGCCGCGCACATTCACGTCCTGGTAGAGGAGCGGGTCTTCCACGGACGGTCGCACACCGGCCATGGCCGCCAGGTGGACCAGGGTGTCAGGCCTAAACTCCTCGAACAGGCCCCCCACCAATTCGGCATCGCGAATGTCGCCCTCCACTATGCGCGCCCCCACCAGGGCAGCTGCGTTGGCGCGCTTGATCGCGGGGTCGTAGAAATCATTGAAGTTGTCCAGCACAAGCAGCTCATCCCCACGAGCGAGCAAGCGCTCACACAGGTGGGATCCAATGAACCCTGCGCCACCGGTCACCAGGACTCTCATGTTCGACACACTCCGGTTCTCATTCGACAGTGACGCTCTTGGCCAGGTTACGGGGCTTGTCGATATCACAGCCCCTCAGGCGTGCGACGTGGTAGGCAAACAACTGCAGCGGAATGGTATTCAAAATGGGCGAGAGCCACTCAAGAGTCTCAGGTACCACCAAGGTCTCTTCCGTAGCCGTCAGGCTCTCAGGATCGGACCCCACGCACACCACGCGTCCACCACGCGCCTGGACCTGCTCCATGTTGGCCCGCACCTTGCTGGCGAGAGGGCCCGCCGCGTTGATGACAAAAACGCTCATGCCTGCATCAATCAGCGCGATGGGGCCGTGCTTCATTTCGCCCGCGGCATAACCCTCGGCATGCATGTACGAGATCTCCTTGAGCTTGAGAGCCCCTTCGAGAGCCACGGGGAAATTGACCCCACGGCCCAAGAACAAGAAGCCGTCCTGCTCCATGTGACTACGCGCCAGACGCTTGACTCCTTCGGCATACTCCTTGGTCAGCAATGAACCCATCTTCGCCCTGAGGAGGCGCAGCTCTGACAGGATCTCAGCGGCGTCCTCCTTGGGGAGGCTCCCGCGAGAGCGTCCCAGGCGAACGGCCAGCAGCACCGCCGACACCAGCTGGGCCGTGAAGGCCTTGGTGCTCGCAACGCCGATTTCAGGTCCTGCGTGGGTCAACACCACGCCCTCGGACTCGCGCACCTGACTAGAACCGTCCACGTTGCAGATGCTCACAAGCCGCGCACCGTGCTGCACCGCCAATCGGGCGGCAGCCAGAGTGTCAGCGGTTTCGCCGGACTGTGAAATGCAGAGGGCCAGGGTGCCGGGCACCAAGCAGGGTGAGCGGTAGCGGAATTCCGAAGCAAAGTCCACGTCCGTGGGAATCCCCGCCAAGCCCTCGATCAGGTAGGCAGCGATCTGCCCCGCATGGAGTGCTGTCCCGCACGCGATCACTTGGACGCGCTGGACATCTGCCAGCGCATCGCCCCCCAGGCGCTCGTCTTCAAAATCAACGTCATCCCCTGACGCAGCGATGCGCCCAAAAGCCGCCCGCGCCAAGACATCGGGCTGCTCGAAGATCTCTTTGAGCATGAAGTGTGGCCAGTGGCCCAGCCCGACCTCTGCGGAGTTGAACTCCACAGTGGTGGCCAACCGTTCCGTCGGACGCCCATCCCTGTCCCAGATTTCAAAGCCGTCGGCCTGCAGTCGGGCTATATCGCCATCATCCAGGAACACGACTCGATTGGAGTGCGGCACCAAGGCCAAGACGTCAGAGGCCAAATAGGTCCCCCCCGGCGTCGAACAGAGGGCAAGAGGCGGGCCCGAGCGGGCGCAAACCAGCTGATTGCGCCCTTGAAAGCGGTCGAGAACGGCCAAGGCGTAGTAGCCCTGCAGGCGATCCAGGATCGACCGTAAGGCCACGACCAAGTCGTCGGTTTCGCCCAGGGCACGCTCGATCAGGTGCGCCAGCACCTCGCTGTCGGTATCGGAACGAAAGGTGACGCCTGCCTTCTGGAGTTCGGCCTTGAGGTCCGTGTAGTTCTCGATTATTCCGTTGTGGACGAGGGCCAGACGAGTGCCCATGCCCACATGAGGGTGTGCATTGACGTCACTCGGTGGCCCATGGGTGGCCCAACGTGTGTGGCCGATACCCGCGCACAAGTCTCCTGCGTCGGTGTCAAAAGAGGCTTCCGTCAGGCGGCTTTCCAGATTGGCTATGCGCCCCTCGGACTTGACGACCCGCACGCCTTGAGAGGTGCCATCCACCAGCGCCAGCCCCGCGCTGTCGTAGCCGCGGTACTCAAGAACCCGCAGACCCTCCAGCAGGGCCGGTGTCACCGGCCCTGTTGCAAGAGAGGCGCCCACGATCCCACACACGATCAGCCCCCCCCCACCTCGTCAGGTGCTCCGCCAAGAACCTTGGCCTGGAAGAACTCCAGGGTGAGTCCCAAGCCTGTATCGAGATCCACCTGGGGCTCCCAGTCGAGCAGGGTGCGCGCACGGGTGATATCCGGCTGTCGCACCTTGGGGTCATCCTCGGGTAGCTCCTTGAACACGATCTCTACCTGCGTCCCGGTCAGCTCAATGACCTTCCTGGCAAACTCCAAAATGGTCAGTTCGCTCGGGTTGCCGATATTGACCGGCAGCACCTCTTCTGAATTCAGGAGACGCCAGATGCCCTCCACAAGATCATCCATGAAGCAGAATGAACGGGTCTGACTGCCGTCACCAAACACCGTCAAGGGGCGCCCTTCCAGGGCCTGGGACATGAAGGCCGGCAGGGCGCGGCCATCATTCAGACGCATGCGCGGCCCATAGGTATTGAAGATGCGCACGATGCGCGTGGCCACGCCGTGGTAGCGGTGGTAGGCCATGGTCATGGCTTCGGCAAAGCGCTTGGCCTCGTCGTAGACGCCCCGGGGCCCCACAGGATTGACGTTGCCCCAGTAGTCCTCGGATTGGGGATGCACGAGAGGGTCGCCATAACACTCGGACGTCGAAGCCAGCAGGAAGCGCGCATTCTTCGCGCGCGCGAGCCCCAGAACCTTGTGGGTTCCCAGGGAGCCCACCTTGAGGGTCTGGATGGGCAATTCCAGGTAGTCGATGGGACTGGCGGGAGAGGCGAAGTGCAGGATGGCGTCCAGGTCACCCGGCACGTGGATGTACTCGGTCACGTCGCGCTTCTCGAAATGGAAGGCGGGATCGGCGAACAGGGCCTCCACGTTGGTGAGATCCCCCGTGATCAGGTTGTCCATGCAGATCACGGCCCAACCCTCGGCCAGGAAGCGCTCGCAGAGGTGGCTGCCGAGGAACCCGGCACCTCCGGTAATTAGGACTGTCTGCCGCCTCACTTGTTGTCCTCCGAGCCGGAATTATCCTGCGCATCCTCGGAATCCGCAGACTCACCCTCATTTGTGTCGAGCACCACGGGGAGAGGTACGACCGGATCCGGTGCCACCGCCACAGCGGCGGTCACGAAGTCATCAACCCAAATCTCTTGACCCTTCTCCAGTCGCAGGCGCAACCCATGGCCCAACACTTCGTTCTCGCCGGTAGCACTAATGCGCACGCCCTTGCCATTCGGAATAAGTGTGACGTCCCCCCGGAATGAAATCTGACGATCCACGCCCGTCTGGGTCTGAAATCCAGGATCCTCCTCTCGGGGAGCCGTGCTCCCATCCAGAATGGGTAGGTCGATCACGTCCCCGGGGCTTAGTTGAAACTGCTCGTCCATATACGCCAGACGCCCCACAGACTTGGAGCGATTGCGGACGCGCAAGATATCGTCGTGCTCGCGCTCGATCACGAATGGTCCTCTCACCCCAGCCAGGATGGCCCCCCCGGGAAGTCGCACCTGCTGACCGAGCTCCGGAAAGTGGACCACGGCGGTCTCAACCTCATGCAGGAAAAACATGGGCTCATCGCGACTCGGGGAGCCCACCACGCCAGATCCATAACCAAGAAATCGTACCGAGGCATCGCCGCCGAGGATGATCTCAGCCCGACCGCCGGCACCGCAGAAAACCCAAGAGCCTGCGTTCATGCGTGCCTGCTTCTTATAGAAGTACAGCGGGAAGTCCGCCGCCTGCCCGGGCCGGCGCACGCGAACCGGATCAGCGATGCGCAGCACGAGGACCTCTTCGGGTCCAGCCGGGTACTGCGTGGTCGTCCCCGGTGGCAGGGGATCCACCGTCGCTACCATCGGTCCCGGATGGCGTTGGGTGCTGACGTAACAACCCGCGAGGAGGGCCATCAGGGGAAGGGTCCAGGAGAGTGCTCGAACGGGGCTTGAGTTCATGGGACACACAGGGTTGAAGTGGGCACCGGGCTAGGATGGAGCGCCGAAAGTACGCTCCACGAAGTTCGTGTCGTGGAGACCTGCGAGGAAGTCCGCGTGGGACAGCACCTCGCGCTGGAAAGAAATGGTGGTGTACGGGCCTTCCACGACGAACTCGTCCAAGGCACGGATCATGCAACGGATGGCCTCATCGCGCGTGGGACGATGGACGAGGAGTTTCGCAATCATGGAGTCATAGTGCGGTGGAATCGAGTACCCACTGTAGCAGTGAGTATCTACCCGCACACCAGGGCCTCCAGGAGGGACAAATGCCTCCAATCGGCCCGGGGAGGGCATGAAGCCCTTCGCGGGGTTCTCCGCGTTGATGCGGCATTCAATGGCGTGCCCCTGATTGCGAATGTCCCTCTGCTTGAGCCACAGATCTTCGCCTGACGCGATGCGCAACTGCGCCCCGATCAGATCGATACCGGTCACCATTTCAGTGACGGTGTGCTCGACTTGAATGCGCGCGTTCACCTCGATGAAGTAGAAGGATCCATCCTGGTCCAGGATGAACTCGACGGTGCCCGCGTTCTTGTAATTCGAGGCCTTGGCCAACCGCACCGCAGCCGCGCACATCCCCTTGCGTTGCTTGGGGGTCAACGTCGGCGAGGGGGACTCCTCGATCAATTTTTGGTGGCGGCGCTGAACCGAACAGTCACGCTCGCCCAAATGGAGGACCTCGCCCTTGCCGTCGGCCAGAATCTGCACCTCCACGTGCCGGCCACTCTCAATGAACTTCTCGAAGTAGACCGTATCGTCCCCGAATGCCGCGGCGGCCTCAGTCTGAGCGGCTCGCATGCCGCTAAGTAGGCTGGGCTCGTTGTGAGCCACGCGCATTCCGCGCCCCCCGCCACCGGAGGCCGCCTTGATCATGACCGGGTAGCCGATCCTGCGCGCCTCCTCTTTGGCCTGCTCCTCACCGGTCACCGGCCCGGGTGAGCCAGGGACCACCGGCACCTTGGCGCTCTTGGCGATTTCCCGTGCCCGCGCCTTGTTGCCCACCATGGCAATCGTCTCCGCGCTGGGGCCGATGAACTCGATCTGGCACGAGCGACAGACCTCTGCGAAGTGAGCGTTCTCCGCAAGAAACCCGTAGCCGGGGTGAATCGCCTCAACGTCGGCAATCTCGGCGGCCGAGATCACCGCCGGAACATTCAAGTAGGACTGGGCACCGGGCGCCGCCCCGATGCAGATGGTCTCGTCTGCCTGCCGCAAGTACAGAGCATCGGCGTCCGCCTCGGAGTAGACGGCAACAGTCTCGACGTTCAACTCCTTGCAGGCGCGGATGATGCGCTGTGCGATCTCGCCCCGATTGGCGACCAGGACCCTGCGAAACATCAGCGCGTCTTGATCAGGAACAGAGGCTGGCCGAACTCGACTGGCTCACCATCCTCCACGAGAATCTCGACAACCTCTCCGCTCATCTCCGCGTGGATCTCGTTCATGACCTTCATGGCCTCGATGATGCAGACGACGCTTTCATCCCCCACTGCGGCCCCAACACTCACGAAGGGGTCGGACTCGGGCGAGGAAGCGCGATAGAAGGTCCCGACCATGGGACTGGTCACCTCCTCCACTCCCGCAGCGCGGGAGGGGGTGTCGTCGCCATCATCGACTCCTTCGTGCGTGCCCGAGGTGGGTGCAACGACGGCCGCACCCGGCATAACCATCACGGGCGCCTGAGCGCCGAGACCCTGCGTCCCGCGCTTGAGGTGCACGCGCAGGCCGCTGGGTTCGTCGGCGACTTCGAGTTCGCAGACGTCGCCGCGCTCCATGATGCGCACGAGGTTGCGGATCAGTTTGAGGTCCATCGGAGAGTGGGCAGGCGGTGGCCGACCGTGGGGTGGGGTTCGTTTCGGGACGGGGTGACGACAGGGGCGGGCAAGGGCGCACGGCCCCGGGAAGCCATGGCCGACTCTCAGGCACGGGAAGTGTAAGCATCCGGGACCTGAAATTCAGGGCCGGGTCCAGTCCCCTGAGGCTCCACCGGACTTTTCAAGCAGTTCGACCGTCCCCAGACGGATGCCCTTGTCGAGCCCCTTGGTCATGTCGTAGACGGTGAGGGCGGCCAGGGCGGCCCCCACCATGGCCTCCATTTCCACCCCCGTACGGCCCTCACAGGAGGTCCGGCATAGAACGTCCAGGTGATCGGGCCCCGCAGCCTCGAAGGAAATCTCCACGTGATCCAGCCCCAAAGGGTGGCACATGGGGATCAACCCGCCCGTACCCTTGGCGGCCAGGATACCGGCGCTGCGGGCCACTTCTTCGATCGGCCCCTTGGGCCCATCCCCCGCCAGCACCTGCTCGCAGAGCCCCGGCGGAAACTCCACCCGGGCCCGGGCCAGGGCGCGGCGCCGGGTGCAGGGCTTGGCGCCCACATCAACCATGCGCGACTCGCTGCCTCCTGATCCCACCCGCACGTGGGGCAGGCCGTCGGTCAGAGGGGGCTTGGGGACGAATTGTTCTCGATCGTGACTCACAAGGCGATGCCCCCTGCGAAAGCTACTAAGCCCGCGCTCGGTGGCCCACAGGCTCTCTCAGATGGAGATCCGGCGGGGAATTTGGAAAACAAGAAACTGTACGCAGTCGAAACCGAGCAAACCGTGTCCGAAGACCTAATCTCATAGGGGAGACGAGGGCGGCCACTCAGGCTACCCGGCTCCCCCTGCGCCGTCCAACCCACTCCTATCAGCATGCAGCACCGCTCAACCCCCCTGAAACCGACCCTGGCCCTCACCGCTACCCTCTGGGCCCTCTCCTGCGTGTACCTCGCTACTCCCAGTGGCGCTAGCCCCTTGCAGGACTCCCCCGCGGATCTGGAAGCGATCCTCATGGAACGCGTGGAAGCAGCCAGCCAAATGGAAGCCGAGGAGCTCTGGTCGGCAGCC
The DNA here is from genome assembly GCA_012959525.1 of Planctomycetota bacterium. Classification (GTDB taxonomy): domain Bacteria; phylum Planctomycetota; class UBA1135; order UBA1135. Next base: position 55,007 of record DUDB01000045.1, on the reverse strand, counting down.
CAGAACCTGTCGTCGCTGGTGGGTGATGAAATCGGTGCCCCGTTCGACGCCGCGGTGGAACGCAGCCTGCGTGCACTCAAGGCCGACCTGGACGCCGGCGAGACGACCCTGGGGCGCGGCGCCCTGCTCCTGGTTGCCACACGCTTTCTGGGAGACGACCCCGACCTGGAATTGTGTGCCAACACCCTTCTCCCCCTGGTGCGCTCCCGAAACCCCGACCTGATCGCCGCCACGGCCGAGCTCGTGGAGGGCTCAGATCTGAATCTCGCCGAGAGCGATGCGCGTGAGTCATTGGCCCGGGCCCTGATCACCGCCGCGCAAAATGCAAATTATGCGCCAAGCCTGCGCGTGACCTGCGCCACGGCCGCCCACGGTGTGGGCCTTGGCAAGCAGATCCCCAAGGCCCGAGCCGTGCTCTACGACTTCCTGGGATCGGCGGACGCCCAACTCAAGGCCGAGGGCGCCCTCGCCCTGGCCCACCTGGGCATCGTCGAAGACGTACCCGGAGTGACGGGTGAACTTGAGCGCCTGGCCGCCCTGCCCGGAGACCGCGGCCGCTTGGCGGCAGCCTATCTGAAGCAGGTCCAGATTCGACGCCACAAGGAGACGGAACTGCGACGCGCCCGCGACGTCGCCAGCGACCTGGCATCCGGCGGGTCGGTCGGTTCAGACCTCGGACGAATCGAGCGCCTGATCCAGCTGGTACAAGAGGCTCACATCGACGGCACGGAGGTGACACGCGCCGAACTGATCGAGGCGGCCGCCGACGGCTTGCTTCGCAGCATGGACCGCCACTCGTCCTACTTCTCGCCAGAGGCTTTCAAGAAATTCGAGCTGGACCTGGAAGCTGAGTACGGCGGCATCGGTGCCTACGTGGGACTGGACCGCGACGATGGGCTGTTCACGATCACGCGCCCCATCTACTCGGGGCCCGCCTACAAAGCGGGTCTGTACACCGACGACAAGATCGTACGCCTGGGCGACTGGCCCACCGTGGGCGAGCCCGTCAACGACGTGATCAAGCGCCTGAAAGGCAAGCCGGGCACGTCCGTCAAGCTCTACATCTGGCGGCGCGGCATGGACGCTGGGCTGATTGAGCGTCCCACCGAGGACATGGCCGTGGTCATCGAGAGGGCTCAGATCACCGTCCCTCCCGTACACGCGCAGATGTTGCCCGGAGGGATCGGCCTGGTGGAACTCACTACCTTCAGTCGAGTGGCCAGCCAGGAGCTCGCAAGCGCCATCAAGGAACTCAAGGCCGACGGCATGCGCGGCCTGATACTCGACTTGCGCGGGAACACGGGCGGGCTCCTCACTGAGGCACGCAACGTGGGCGACCTCTTCCTAGACAAGGGCAAGGTGGTCGTCAGCACCAAGAGCCGCGTCTATCGGCCGCGCACATTCTCCACGGTCCGCGGAGCCATCATCCCCGACGACATGCCCATGGTGACGCTGATCAACCGCTTCAGCGCTTCCGCCTCCGAGATCGTCTCCGGCGCCCTGCAGGACCACGGCCGCTCCAAGCTCATCGGCCAGCGCAGCTTCGGCAAAGGCTCCGTGCAGAACCTCATCCGGCTGCCCGGTGAAGCGGATGACGAATTCGCCGACGAGAACGGCAATCGTCGCCACGACGAATGGGAGACCATCACCAAGGATTACGACGGCGACGGGGAGTTCGACTACGCACCCCGCATCAAGCTCACCATTGAGCAGTACCTCCTGCCTACCGGTCGCTCGATCCATCGCAAGGTCGACGAGGAGGGCAACATCACTTCTGCAGGCGGCGTCGAACCAGACGAGACCGTCGCCCCCATGCGCAGGGAATCCTGGCGCCTGGTGGAGATGCGCAAGCTGCAGGACACCCGCAAGCTGCGGGATTGGGCACGGGATCGGTTTGCCGAGAACCAGGAGGCGTTCAGCAAGTTGGCCCTTTGTGACATGGACGACACCGCGGCCTACTCGGGGTTCGATGAGCTCTACGCTGGTCTGGACACGATTCTGTCCGAGAACGACGTGCGCTTCCTGCTGCGCATCGAGGTGCGCCGACTGGTCCAGGATGCCCAAGGCCACGCCTTCCCCCTGGGCGACTTCCAGGAGGACAGCCAACTACAAGCAGCAGTGCACTCCATCCTCGCGGACCTGGGCGAGACGGCCGACTCCCTGGTGGCCTACGGGCGCACTTTTGATGAGATCGGGGACGATGGCCTGGTCCTCGGCCTGTCCAGCCCAATGAATCTGCGCAGCGAGGACCTGGATCAGGCCCTGGCCCTGATTGCCGAGGCCGGCGGGGCGGACGAACTCATCACGCGTCAGAAGCTACGCGAACTGACCGACCTGATCCGCTCCATGAAGAAAAACTGACGGGGCCCGGACCATCCCCGGCCGACGCCCACTACTCCGCGGCCCCCGGGCCATCGTCGGGCAGAGGGTTCGCACCTAATTCAGAAGGGAGTTGGGGCTCGTAGTGAAGCTCAAATGCTTCCTCGAAATCAAAGACGTCTGCGAATTGGTCGAGGGTGTCACTCTCCTGGCGGTTGAGCAATTCCGCATCGACCAGAACGAACACAATGCGTCCCCAGTCCAGGGTGGAGTGCACGCCCCAAGAGCGCCAGACCTCCGCGGCCAGAGGGCCGAACATACGCTCCGCCAGCGCGCGCATGCCTTCCAACAACTCGGGTCCGCTCACGTGCCGACTCGTCCCGGACTCCCCCTCGCGGCCGGCGAGAGTGAGGGCGGTCTCGAGTGACTCAAACAGGAACCGGTACGCATCAAAGGAGAAGCGCCCGTCTTCGGTGCAGGCATCGCGGAGAGGATCGCTCACGGTCGCCTCACCGCTGCCGTGGAATGGCCCGAGAGATCTGCGAGGGAACGCAGGACACGCTCGGTCAGGATCTCAGGAGAGAGGTTCAAGGACACATCCTGCCGCGCCTGCAGGATGCAATCCATGCAGGACTCCAGCGCGCCTTCTGGGACCCCTCCAAGGGGCTCGAGGACTCCACCGTGGGCAAGGCTCTCCAACGGAACCCTGGCCGCCTGACGCCGACCGTCCAGCAGCCACTCCAGCGCCAAGTCCATGAGCGCGGCGGATCGGGTACGACGCTGGGCGGCGGGGGTCTTACCGGGGAACTCCCCGTCCAGCTCCCAGAAAGCCGGCCCCGCCTCGTCCGGGAGTAAGCGGCCCGCCACGAGATCCACGATCATGGCCCGCATGGGCACCCCCCCACTCTTGGCCAGCTTCATGGCTTTGCCTGGGGCTCCCAGGCTCCAACGCGCCAGAACTTCACGCTGGGCGGGCTCCTCCAGTCCCGGCAGAAGGGCGTCCCGCTCCAGGATGTGCAATGTGTCGGCCATGGACAGGCGACTGAGGTCCACGGACACCGTGCGGCTCCGGATGGTCTCGAGCAGCGCATCGGGCCGGGCCGAGGTCAGGAGCAGCAGGGTGTTCTCCCCCGGCTCTTCCAGGGCCTTCAAGAAAGCGTTCTGAGCATTTTCGTTCATGGAGTCCACGTCCCTCAGACACACAACGCGCCACCCGCCCTCATCCGCGCGCAAGCGCAGGAAGTTCTCGATGGAGGGGCCCGAGTAGGCCGACTTGGGTCGGTTCTCCCGGGTGACGATGAAGTGGATCGTCATGCGATCCTGGCCGACGGCCAGGGGATCCACGAGAAACAGATCCGGGTGGCTGTCTGCCTGAACCCTGCGGCAAGGGCCGCAGCTCAGGCATGGCTCACCTGGTCCCCCCTCACAAAGCAGGCCCTGGGCGAGCCAGCGCGCCGCATGGTATTTGCCGATCCCTTCGGGCCCGTGCAGGATGAGGGCGTGGGGCAGCCGATCGCTGCGGGCCGCATCCCAAAGCCCCTGCAGGACTTCGCCGTGCCCTAGGGGTGGATAGAGACTCGTGGACTCCATCAGCGCGGCCCCACCCGCAGTCCATCCACGTGGGCGCGGATGCGCTCCGCCACCTCGTCAGCACTACCCTCGCCCTGCACCAGCTCCGCGGCCGGGTGGGTGTTCGCGTAGTGCCGCATGGCACGTGCCACCTCTTCTTGAAACCCCTGTCCCTTGTCCTCAATACGATCGGAGGACTCCCCGCGGCGCTGCTTGGCGGCGGCGGGGTCGAGATCAAGGATCAGAACAAGGTCGGGCTCGGGATCTCCGGCCCAACTCTCGAGTAGTCCGGCAAGAACTTCGGTCGGGACGCCACCCGCCCCACCCTGGTAGGCCAGGGTGCTCGGGTGAAAGCGCTCGCACACGACCCACTGGCCCTTCTCCAGAGCGGGGCGCACGAGGAGGTCGAGCATCTGCCGGCGAGCAGCGCAGAACAGAAGGCTCTCGACTTCGGGGCCCATATCCTGATCCCGGGAGAGCAACAACTCGCGCAGCCCTTCTCCGAGGGTGGTGGAGCCCGGCTCGCGCAGGTGCTGGATCTCCACCTCTCCCTGGGTGCGCAAGGACTGCACCAGGCGCTTCGCCTGGGTGCTCTTGCCGCAGCCATCCACACCGTCGATGACGATGAAGCGGCCGGGGTACGAGGGAGTCGCGGTCATGGGTCCATGCTAACAGGGTGCGGGTTCTCACCCCAGGGTGTGAACCTACTCGGAGCCCTCGTCGCCGCCTACATATCCCATGGCGCGCATCTGATCCTCCTGCTCGGGGCTCAGATCAGCGCGCAGGTGCGTCCCCCCGGACACCTCCCGCAGCCAGGATCGCATGGCCACCTGGTACTGGGCGGCCAACTCCGGGCGCACACCGGCCAGGTTGCTGGATGAGCCGGGATCGGGCCCATGCAGGTAGAGGAACTCCATACCCGCGGGCTGGGCCCGGTCCGGCCCCAGTTGCAGGTACTCGGTCAGGTTGTGGAAGTAGTGCACGTCCCCGTCGCGGCACCCCGCCTGGGCCTGATTGGAGTGCACAAACCAGACTCGGCGGTTGACCGCATCGACGTCCTGGGCCAACTGGATCAGATTCAGGCCCGCGGGCTGCTGTTGTGCGCCCCAATCCTGCGCGCGCACGCCACCCCACAGCCCGAGGGTGCGGGCAATGTCCGCGTTGGAGGCACGCGCCCCGCTGACCCTGCCCACGCTCTCCCCGGGCAGGTGCACGATCAAGGGGATCGACATGACAGCCGGATGGATGCGTTGGTGGTTGTACCAGACGTCTTGTTCCCCGAGCGACTCCCCATGATCCGCAGTGATCACCGCCAGGGCGCTCTCCCAGATTCCGGCTCGGCGCAGCCCCTCCACGAGCCGTTCAACGAGCTTATCGGTGTACGCCACGCTCGCGCGGTACAGGTGTCGAGCGAAAGCACCATTGCTCACGCCGTGCAGGAACTCGCCCTCCCGGGTGAGAGTCGTGATGCCCACGCTCGACGGTTCGGCCAACCTCGGTGGCACCTCCTCCCCCGCCTCCGCAAGGCGCTTCTCGTACTCTCGGCGGAACGCCTTGGGTGGACCGTAGGGCGTGTGCGGATCGAACAGGTGCACCCAGAGGAACACTGGCGGACGCGGACCCTCCCCCCATTCGGCAAGCCACTGCTCCACCCCATCCAAAGTTAGCGCACCATCCACTGTGGCTCCCGGCGCGACCTCAAGGAAGCGGTCGAAGCCACGACCGAGCCCCGACCAGGAGGGTTGCAGGTGCTCGACCGAAACGGCGGCAGCGGTCGTGTAGCCGGACTGCCGCAACGCCTGCGCCAAAGTGCGCACCCCTGGGGACAAGGTCGAGCGGTTATCCAAAACCCCGTGGGTGGGAACGGGCTGACCCGTCAAGATCGAGGTGTGCGCTGGAAGGGTAGAGTTGCAAGCGCTCATGGCTTCCTCAAAGCGGATGCCCTCTCCGGCCAGCTGATCCAGAAAGGGCGTATCCGGGGGCCCGCCGTAGCAGCCCAGGGCATCGGCGCGCAGGGTATCGAGGGTGACCAGGATCAGATCCGGTGGACGCTGATCCGGCACGGGATCAAAGACCATGGAGTTAGCCCACAGCAGCGACCCGCGGGAGAGTTGACCGCTGCCCGGCGTGGGTGGCGCCGATCCTCGCCAGCCGCGTAGGCGCAAGTGCAGATCCTGGCCCATCCAGGGGCTGAGGTCGGCCCGCAGGGTCCGCCAAGTCAGGGGACGGGGTGCATCGTGCGGGAAGCTTGTACGGGCCACTTCCTCCCAAGGATGCGTGCGACCGTGGCGCGGCGCCCGAACCTCCACGACGAATACAGTCGCCTGCTCCGGCGCACCGACTGCTACATCCGTGGCGCTGACCTCTACCTGGAATGCGGCGGGGTGCTGCGCATCGAGCTGCACGGTCAGAGGCACGCCGGCATCGCTAGGCCAGGTGCGTCGTTTGTCGCGGGTTGGGCCCATCAGTCCGCTGTCACCCCCGGGGGAAGAAAACTCGCTGGACGGGTCGGCCCCCCCATCAAAGTTGTCCTGCAGGAAGCGAATGGACTGCAACTCGTAGGACTGCGGCCCCTTCCAGCAGGGGAAGAGGCGCAGCTTGCGGATCGTCCCACGCCACGCAGGGTGCCCCACCAGGGACAGGACCAGGGTCTCGGGCTCACCTGCCTGGGTGACGGCATCCACCCGCAGGCTTCCCAGCGGAACGTCCGCCGGTCGCTCATCGCTCTCCCAGGTCAGAGTGGCGTTGCCGTTGCGAAAGCTGCGGAGGTCCAACTCAATGCGATTGAACTGATCGGCAGCCAAGGGCTCTGAGAACTCAAGCGCTGCATGAACAACCCCCGCCTCAGGGCGATATTCCGCGGCGCGCACACCCGTACCCAGGCCGGATTTCGCCGGATGGAAGATGGCGTTGCGCGCCTGCCAAGGTGCCAGGTCCAGGGCCGCGGAGTCCGACCCGTCCACGGCAAAAGTCCGCACGAGACGCTCCGCTCCATCCATGGCCTCACCGGGAGAGCCACCGCCGATGAGCTGCGGGTCCAGGTGCAGATTGCGCACCACGGCCCGCTCCTCTGGGCCACAACCCAACAGGCTGAGGACGAAGACGAGACTGGATGTGTTGCGCCATCTCATGAGCCCTCCCCTAGGGCGAGAGCTCGCTCGGAGTACTCCGCGGCCTTCTCCTCGTCCCCCGCAGAACGGGCACACTCGGCCATCTGGTTCAGGATGGACTGCCGCTCCTCCGCGGTGAGGGGCAGCCCCTCGCGCATCTCGGGGTCCATTCCCTGGGCGAGTAGAGCGGGAAGATGTTCGGGGTCCACCCCACCGGGCAGGCCACCGGGAGGGCCCACGAAGCGCTGGTGGTCTAGGTCCACGTCCGGCGGAACGATCAGCCCAACCTCGAATTCTCGCAGAGCCTCATCCCAACGCTCAGCCTCCACGAGCACTTCGGCCCAGGCCAGATGCAGGTCACGCCGAAAGGGATCCACCTGATTGGCCTCGTCGAGGAGTTGGGCCGCGCGATCGAAGCGCCCCGCGTCGCGGTGCCACCGCGCAACCTCCAGACGCTCCGCGTAGGCCCCTGCCTTCCAGATGAGCCAACGCTCTAGGGCCTGAGCCGCCAGATCGGGCTTCTCCATGACCTTGTAGAGCGCGCTCAACTTGCGCTCAGCGCTCAGGCCCGGAGAGTCATAGCCGGGGAAGGACTCCTCGGCCATGAGCAGGTAGCGCTCACTGTCGTCTAGGTCGCCATCCTGCTGGCACAGACTGGCCAGCCCCATCAGCGCACGGTAGTCCCGTCCTCCGGCCTCGACGGACGCCTCCCAGTGGGCGCGTGCATCGGCACGCAACTCGCGCGCCAAGGCCATCTCCCCGCGTAAGGCCAGGGCACGCGGCCCGTCCTTCGACCCCAGTGCGGCGATGCGCAGGGCCTCCTCCGCATCCACCCGGCGAGCGCGCTGCCAGCTGCCCCAAGCCACGTCCAGCCAGCGCTGGCTCCACTCCTCCCGGTCCTCCCTGGGCGGCTCCCGTTTCAGACGCAAGCGCAATCGGACGATGGCCTTGGGGTCCCACCGGGGCTCCAAGCGCAGGCCCTTGAGCTTGTCCCGCACAAACGCCTCGAAGGCCGCGTCCACCTCTTCGGGGGTCTCCCCTAGGACGGTACTCAGGGCTTGGTCGAGATCTGCCCCCCTGTCGAACTCCTCTAGGAGGTGCACCATGGACCCGAACCCGTGCGCGTCGATCAGCATTTCGCACAGCAGGCCGCCCTGGTAGTAGCCGAAGAGAATGCGCGGCCCGCGGAAGGCGCGGTTCAGATCACGCACCAAGATCAGGTCCCCGTTGGCTACGGTGTCTAGAAGTTCACGGCGCATGTTGCGCGTCCAGGCTGGGTTACGGCGCACCTCCTCCCAGGTAGCCAGACCCTCGGTGATCCAGCGCGGGCAGCGGTTATGGCTGAGACCGAGGTGCACGACGTGGCTGAACTCGTGAAACCCGGTTCGCGCCCAGGAGAACCTGCCGCGCATTTCCGAGAGGGGCGAGAGGGCCGTGACAACCGGCCCGAAGCACACACCCAGGGCGGGGAAGCCCTCGAATCCTACGGAGCGCACGGAGAAGTCCCTGTGGGCGCGGAAGACCTCAATCCGCGTGGCCCCCGCGGTGTGCCCATAGCGCTGAGCCAGATCCTCCCGGGCCTCCAGATAGAAAGGCACCAGATAAGTGCGCAGAACGTCGGCAGCCTCGGGCTGCCAGGCGAACTCCAGAGGCCCATGGGACTCGACCACCTGCTCGCTAGCCATACGCCCCAGCACCATGCTGAGGTTGTTGCGCAGCGCATCCTGTCGTCCCCCGGCGACTTTCTCCGAATGGGCGAGGGCCAGAGCGGCCGCGCGCTCGTCTCCCGTGTTGGCCAGGGCCTGACCTAGCAGACGCCACGCATCCCAATCCCCATCGTCGCGCTCCACTGCCCGGCGCAGGAAGGGCAGGGCCTCTGAAAACCGATAGAGGGCAACCAGGTGGCCGCCGACGCCACGCTCTGGAGCGCTATCTGAAGGGTCGTCCAGTGCGAGCTTCGCGAGAAGCTGTTCACATCCTTCACGATCATGTTCGACCCAAGCCAAGGCGGCGCGCAGAGTGCGCGTATCCCGTCGCAGGGGCGCCTTCTCCTTCAGCCAAACCAGGTCCTCACGGACAGCCTTCAGGCGGCCATCGGTTAGGTTCGCTGACACCTTGGCCACGCGACCTGCGATGGAATCGGGGACGGCCCCCAAAAGCTGATGCAGGATGTCCTCGGGTGAGCGGCTCACACGCTGGCGGTTGTAGCGATGCAGCTCAAACAGGCCCAGGAGCGATGGTGCGTGGGTGGGGTGCAGCTCGAGAGCTTCGCGGTACAGGTCTGCGGCGGAGCGCTTACCGCTGGCCTCGATTTCACGCTCGCTCTCATAGTACAAGGCGGCCAGGGCGGCCAGCACGTCGGGTTCGCTTCCCTCTCCAGCCCGGGCCACGCGCTCCGCCAGAACGAAAGACTTGGAGGCCAGGGTCAGGCGGCCCAGAGCCTGGGCGCAGCGACCTGCGGCCAGGTGATCGCTCCAGGGTGCATCACGCTGGACCTCCAAACCGTGCTCCAAGACGCGACGGCCCGCCTCCCGATCACCGCTCCTCTGCAAGGCCTCCCCCAGAGTCCAAGCATCGAGGGCACTGCTGCCCGTATCCAAGAGCGGCACCCTTGAACCATCCGCTTGCTCAAGCTCCCCCAACAACACCGCCAAGGCCTCATCGCGTCGCCCCAGTTCGCCGAGAATCTCAGCCGTAAGCCGAGCGCAGGCTGCGGCCAGGACCCGATCGCCGCCAGCCATGGCATCCGCCAGGGCCCGCTGGGCCTCGGCCAGCGCCTGATCGTGATGCCCCTGATCCAGCTTGCACGCGGCCATGATGCGCCGTGCCGCGGCATCGCTCGGGTCATCCTCGAGCAGCTCGGACAGCCGGCGTCGCGCTGCGGACCCTCGTCCCCGACGACGCAGTTGGTCCGCTTCGACACGTTCAGCCTGCAGGAGCTCATCGAGCTCATCCTGGGCGGGGTCCTGGGAAGTCCGAGAACCCGGCTCTGCGACCGACGCCCCCGCGGCCCCGGCTACCAGCAGGCTGGTGCAGAGGAGAAGCAAAGGGGTGCGGCGCTGCCGCTTGATTCTGGATTGGGCCACGGTAGGGGGTGCCGGAGCCGTGAGGCCCTGGAGGGTCAGGGTGCCACGGCGTGGGCGCGAGGCCAAGGGAGAGAATCCAGAGGAAGTTTGTTTCGGCTGCTCGGGTTCGCTATTTCTGGATTCTATGGGTTGGGGATCATGCAGTCTGGGGAGGGAGGTGCAGCCTGTTGGGGCGGTGAAACGCGTTGCAACCCGGCCGGTTGGCCGAGGCCTCTGGCCCTGGGCTGCCCCGCTGCTCCTCGTCGCGGCCTCTTGCGCCTCATACCCCCCTCTCAAGGGGAGGTTCCCTGAGGAACCCGCTATCAGCGGACGCGAAAGCGTCCCCTCCTGGCAGAGGATGCGCCATGGAAACCCGGGACTCGTCCCCGCGCTCCGTGATTGGATACGCCGCCAGCCCCGGTCCAATTCCGCGACCTATTGGCAAGTCGAAGCCCACCTGCGCCTTGCGGAGGAGATGCGAACAGAGCCCGATCTGCGCCAAGAGTGCCTGGCCGAGTACCGCTGGGTCCTGAAGCACACGACGCCGCGAGAGTCCCAGCAGGCCCGTGCCAACGCCGGACTCGCCCGCCTGACCCGGGACAGTGGCTTCCACTACCCGGGCACCATCCGTCGGGACGCATGGGGCGCCCTCGCCGAGCTTCCACGGGAGATGGATCCGGCCAGCAGCATGTGGAAGTGGATCACGGTGCACCACTCGGCCATGCCGGTCTCCACCAAAGTGCACGAGAACCAGACCGTGGGCCACCAAGCCGTACGAGCCGTTCAAGCTTCGCACATGAGCAGCCGGGGCTACGGCGACGTGGGCTATCACTTCCTTGTCGACCCTGCCGGGCGCGTCTACGAGGGACGTTCCCTGAAGTGGCAAGGGGCCCACGCCAAGGGCAAGAACAACGTGGGCAACATCGGCATTTGCCTGCTTGGTAATTTCGAAAACGGCCCGCCCACGCGCCAAGCCCAAGCCGCTCTCCACGGCCTAGTGGGATCCCTGAGGAGTGGCTTTGCCATCGGCGCCACGCGCGTGGTGGGTCATAGCCACTGGACATCGACCAAGTGCCCCGGTCGGCACCTGACCGCTGTCCTCAGGCGCTACCGCTAACGGGAGAGGTCGGGCGCCGCGGTGTGAGACTGCTCTTCGATCTGGCGCACTCGATGCAGGTCCCAGGTCACCATGCGTCGCACCAGGTCCTCGAAGCTCACTTCGGGCTGCCAGCCGAGCCGCTCCCGGGCGCGCGTCGCATCCCCCACCAACTGATCCACCTCGGCTGGTCGGCGGTAGCGTGACGAAGTCTCGACATGCTTGTGCCAATCCAGGTTCACCTCGGCAAAGGCACGCTCGCAGAACTGCTCTACGCTGTGGGTCACGCCTGTCGCAATGACCAGATCTTCTGGTTCATCCTGTTGCAGCATGAGCCACATCGCGCGCACGTAGTCCCCTGCGAAACCCCAGTCCCGGCAGGCCTCTAGGTTCCCCAGAACCAGCTTGTCCTGTAGGCCCAAGGAGATCCGTGCCACGGCACGGGAGATCTTGCGCGTCACGAATTCCTGGCCTCGGCGCTCCGATTCGTGGTTGAAGAGGATGCCGGAGACGGCAAAGCGGTCGTAGGACTCGCGCTGGTTCACTGTGGCCCAGTGGGCATAGACCTTGGCGACCCCGTAGGGCGAGCGTGGATGAAAGGGCGTCTGCTCCGATTGGGGCGCGGGGGCCTGACCGAACATCTCGGAGGTGGAGGCCTGGTAGAAGCGCGCCTCCGGGCACACATGGCGCACGGCCTCCAGCAGTCGGGTCACCCCCAACGCGGTCACCTCGGCCGTGGAAACGGGCTCGCTCCAGGAGGTGGGCACGAAGGACTGCGCCGCCAGGTTGTAGACCTCGTGGGGTTGAGCCTGCTCAAGGACGCTCATCAGGCTGGAAGCGTCCAGCAGATCTCCGGGGAGCAGCGTCACCCTTTCTTCAAAACCCGCCAAGCGCTCAAGCGAGGAGATGCTGGTCCGCCTGACGAGCCCGAACACTTCGTAGTCCTTCTGCAGGAGAAACTCCGCAAGAAAACTACCGTCCTGCCCGCTGATGCCCGTAATCAGGGCGCGCCGCTGCTCGCTCATGGCGTCAAGTCTAGACAAAAAACAGAGCCGAGGCGCCCAGCACCGCGCAGTACAGCGCGAACCAGACAAATGCACCCTTGGACAGGGTCAGCACCAAGGCGCGCAGGGCCCCCCACCCCACGAGGCCCGCCACAAAGACGCCAACCAAAAGGAGGGGTACTGACAAGCCGCCACCGCCCGCATCCAACGCGCCGGGAACCTCCAGCAGCGCCGCCCCGGTCACCGCGGGAATACTAAGCATGAACGAAAGTCGGGCGGCCTGCACGGTGGGCAAACCACGCACCAGCCCGGCGGCGATAGTGGAGCCAGAACGGGACACGCCGGGGAAAAGTGCCAGGGCCTGGGCAACGCCCAGCACCAGGGCGTCGGACCAGCGCGGCTCGCCGCAACCTGCAGCATCCCCCTCCATCGGGGACGGGGTCTCATCACCCCCACCACGGCGCCGGCCCCACTCTCCTGCCATCAGAATAATGGCCGTCCCCAGCAGCCCCATGGCCGCCCAGCTCGGCTTCTCAGCGGCACCCCGGAAGAACTCCCGGGAGCTGAACCCCACGGCCGCCGCAGGTAGACTCCCCAACACGAGCCATAACCACATGTGCCACCGGGCACGGGTCAGGTCCCCGAGGAGCTGGGCTACATCCTTGCGGTAGGCGAAGATCACGGCCCCCAAGGTTCCCACATGCAGGGACACGTCCAGTGCGAGGCCAGCCTGCTTGACACCCAAGGCCGTACGGGCAAGGACCAGATGGCCCGAAGAACTGATGGGCAGAAACTCGGCGAGGCCCTGCAGAACGGCCAGCAACAAGACACTGACGGGCCCGAGGGCGGGCTCCATGGCAGTCTCGGCGACCGTAGCGATCATTGTGCGAGTGGTGCCCTACTCGGCATCCGCCAGAGCTTCGAGGGGGGGAGTCCAGGAGACATCGAAGGCCCGGGCGACGGCCTCGTTCGTTAGCTTGCCAGAAATGGCATTGGCGGCACCGCGCAGGGGCTCGGATGCGGCCAGGGCGCCGGCAGCTCCCAGGGCAGCGAGTTGCTTGGCATAGGGCAGGGTGGCGTTGGTCAGGGCGAAAGTGGAGGTGCGCGGAACGGCCCCGGGCATGTTGGCCACACAGTAGTGGATCACGCCGTCCACCACGAAGGTCGGGTCCTCGTGGGTGGTGGCTCGGCAGGTCTCCACGCAGCCCCCCTGATCCACGGCCACGTCCACGATCACACTGCCTTTCTTCATCAGGGCCAGGTCTTCGCGACGCACGAGTTTGGGCGCGGCAGCACCGGGCACGAGAACGGCACCCACGAGGAGGTCAGCCTTGGCCAGCTCCTCCCGCAGGGTGCGGCGCGTGTTGTACAAGAGGGTGCAGTTGGCGGGCAGCACCTCGTCCAGGTACTGCATGCGTTGGATGTTGATGTCGAGGATGGAGACATCCGCGCGCAGACCCGCAGCCATGCGCGCCGCGTTGGTTCCCACGATCCCGCCACCAAGCACGACCACATGGGCGGGACGCACACCGGTCACTCCACCCAGCAGGACACCTGTTCCGCCAGTGGGACGCTCCAGGTACTTGGCTCCGGCTTGAATGGCCAACCTGCCCGCCACCTCACTCATGGGTTCCAGGAGCGGTAAGCGTCGTCCCACGTTGAGTGTCTCGTAGGCAAAGCACTGGCTACCGGTACCGACCACCGCATCGGTCAGCTTCTGATCCGCAGCCAGATGAAAGTAGGTGAACAGGATCTGACCGGGGCGCATGCGGCTCCACTCCACCTCCTGCGGCTCCTTGACCTTCATGATCATTTCGCACGCCTCCCACACCGCCTCGGGGCCCTCCAACACCTGGGCGCCCGCCTCCGCATAGGCCGCATCCGAGAGGTCGCTCCCGAGCCCGGCTCCGGACTCCACGCACACCTCGTGCCCCGCCTCCACGAGCTCTTCGACCCCATGGGGGGTCAGGGCAATGCGGTACTCGTGAGTCTTGATTTCCTTGACGACACCTATCTTCAAGGGAGTCTCCGGGGGGATGAGGGCTGAGGGGGGGCTTGAGAAACTGCCGCAGAAGTCTACCTGTTCCATCCCACAGGGAAAGGCTTGGCAGGGGCAGGTTCGCAGCCTATCCTCTCGCCCCCTCGAAGCCTCAGGCTCCGAGCGTGGACCACTAGCTCAGTTGGCTAGAGCGCTACGTTGACATCGTAGAGGTCACTGGTTCAAGTCCAGTGTGGTCCACCATCCCCCTTCCTGGCGCCCCGGCCATGGAGTGGCGAGCGGCGAGGCCTTCAAGCGTCCCCAGGGACGACCCGGGATGGTCGCCGGGGTCCCGCATTGACCGGAACCATACCAACGCCCCAACGCGCAGGGCCGTAACTCCCCGATGATCCCACCCCTACTTGCTCTGCTCGCACCGCTCGCCCTCTCCGCGCTCCAGGACGTCACCGGCGATGATTCCAGAGAGGCACTGTCCAAGGTGGAGCGGGTCACACCCGTAGTACTGATCGCACGGGTGGTACGGCCTGCGGTGGTGTACATCGAAACCGAATCCACCCAACGCGTGCGCGGCTTGTGGGGTGTACAGGATCGTGTCTATGCCGGCAGCGGGTCGGGGGTAGTCATCCACCCCGACGGCTACATCGTGACCAACTTCCACGTGGTCAAGGGCGCACGCAGCATCACAGTCTCTTTTGCCAAAGACCCACGCAACTACACAGCCGAGTTGGTCTCGTCCGTGCAAGCTGAAGACCTCGCTCTACTCAAGATCGCCTCCCCCAAGGACGCCGAGGGGCACCCCCTACGCACCTTCCCCACCGTCCGCCTGGGTACCAGCGCAGACCTGATGGAGGGCGAACGCGTGGTGGCCATCGGGAACCCCCACGGCCAGACCCACACGGTCTCGACTGGCATCATCTCTGGTCTGCACCGCAATGTACCCGTGGCCAACCAGAACCTGCACTTCAAGGATCTCATCCAGACGGACGCATCCATCAACTTCGGTAACTCCGGCGGCCCCCTGTTGAACATCCGAGGGGAACTCATCGGCATCAACAGCGCCATGAACAGCGCGGCCGAGAACATCGGCTTTGCCATCCCCGTGGATCGCATGCGGGAGATTCTGACCGACGTCCTCTTCCCCGAGGCGCGCAAGAGTTGGCTGGGCTTCGAACTCGAAGAGGGAACACCGCTGCGGGTCGCGCACGTCTGGCCCGGCAGCCCGGCGGACGTGGCAGGCATCTGCGCGGGGGACATCCTCCAGAAGCTGGGCGATCGCAAGGTCGAGAGCCAGGAGGACTTCCTGCACGCAAGCCTGGAGTTGATTCCGGGGGAGGTCGTTCCAATCCAGGTGGCCAAGCCTGACGGAGACCAGACCACCCTCGCCCTTCTGGCCTGGGACAGATACGACGGCACCCTATTTGAGCGCATGGGCATGACCGTGAAAGAAGCACAGGTGAACTCCCGCACCTGGGTCCTGGTGCAAGAGGTCATTCCGGGCGGCCCAGCAGAACACGTGGGAATCCGCGCAGGCGATCTGATCCCGGCCGTGGAGACCGTCATCGACGGCATGCGCTACCCGGTCTGGATTCGAAGCAGGGGCACCCTTGTGCAGCTGATTTCAGGCCTAGAACCGGGACACATCCTGAAATTGGATGTCTACCGCGACGACGACAAGGACCGCAAGCTGACGCGAGACGAACTCTATGAGGGCACGCTCACCCTGCGCTAGATTCCGCACAATTGTGAACTTGCCCCAGATCGGGGCTCACTCAGCCCCCCGACTGGGGCACAATTTCTCTGTCGGGGCGTTCAGGGACGCTGGCCCCGCGCCGATCTTCCCTCCCCCCCCCAGTCGCCCCCTATGCAAGCCCTGCTTCAGTTCTCCGAGCGCTTCGGCAGCATGCTCTCCCGCGTGCTGCTGACGGTCCTGTACTTCCTAGTCCTCGGACCCTTCGCCATCTTCTATCGCCTGTGCGCCGACCCCCTCAGGATCCGACGCCCGGCGCGCGGGAACTGGACGGCCTGGGAAGAGACCAACGAGACCCTGCCCCAAGCCCGACGGCAAGACTAGCTCCATGATCATCCTCGGGCTCTCGTTCTACTACCACGACTCATCTGCCGCCCTTGTGCGCGATGGGGTCCTCATCGCCGCCGCCGAAGAGGAACGCTTCAGCCGCGTCAAACACGACTCGGGCTTCCCGGGCCTGGCCATCGAGTTCGTACTCAAGACCGCCGGTGTCACCGCAGCCGATGTGGACTTCGTGGTGTTCTACGAGAAACCCTTCGTCAAGTTCGAACGCATGCTGCTGACAGCCATGGCGACCTTCCCCAAGTCCCTGCCGGTCTTCCGCGAGTCCATGCAGCGCTGGATCTCGGACAAGCTGTGGATCAAGCCCATGATGTGCCGCGAGCTGGGTGTGCCCAGCTCTAAGCTCCTGTTCGCGGATCATCACATGAGCCATGCGGCCTCGAGCTACTACACCTCGCCCTTCGAGGAGTCCGCGATCCTGACCGTGGACGGAGCGGGGGAGTGGACCACATCCACCATGGGTATCGGCCGTGGCAACAAGATCGAGATCGTCAAGGAGATGCGCTTCCCCCACTCTGTGGGGCTCTTGTACTCCGCCTTCACCGCTTACTGCGGTTTTGAGATCAACGAGGGCGAGTACAAGTTGATGGGGATGCATCCCTACGGCAAGCCGCGCTACGTGGATCAGATCTTCGAGCTTCTGAAGGTCGGTGACGACGGCAGCGTCTGGCAGGACATGGACTTCTTCTCCTACCACTGGTCCACCGACGACACACTCTCTCCAGCCTTCGAGAAGCACTTCGGCCGCCCGCGCCGGGACCCCAAGCTCCAAGACCAGTCCCTGGACCCCTACTACTGCGACATGGCGGCCAGCATCCAGCGCGCCACGGAGATAATCCTGCTGCGTATGGTCAACCACCTGCACGAGATCTCCGGTGGCATGAAGAGCCTGTGCCTTGCGGGCGGCGTTGCCCTGAACTCAGTGGCCAACTACAAGATCCTGCGGGACGGCCCCTTCGAGGACGTCTACATCCACCCCGCCCCCGGGGACGATGGGGGTTCCGTGGGCGCTGCCTACTGGGCCTACAACCACATCCTCGACCAGCCCAGAGGGCCCGCCCTGGAGGACGCCTTCCTTGGCAGCGAGCACAGCGACGCGGACGTGGAGGCCTTCTTGAAGGACAACGACATCGCTTTCGAGAAGATCGACGACGACGGCGAGTTCTTCAGGCGGGTCGCTCAGGAGCTGGCCAACGGCCAGGTCTGCGGCTGGTTCCGGGGGCGCTTCGAGTGGGGCCCACGCGCCCTGGGCTCGCGCTCCATCATCGCCGACCCGCGACGCGAGGAGATGAAGGAGAAGCTCAACGAGAAGATCAAGTTCCGCGAGGCCTTCCGACCCTTCGCTCCCTCGGTCCTCGAAGAGCGCGCCAACGAGTTCTTCGAATTTCCCGAAGCCGAGCGCCACTACCCGGCGCGCTTCATGCTCTACGTGGCCCCCGTGCGGGAAGAGAAGCGCTCGGTCCTTCCAGCCATCACCCACGAGGACGGGTCGGGCCGCCTGCAGACCGTCTACAAGAAGACCAACGCCGCCTACCACGCCATCATCGAGGAATTCGGCAAGCTGACCGGGGTACCTGTGGTCATGAACACCTCCTTCAACCTGAAGGGTGAGCCCATAGTCGAGTCGCCAGCTCACGCCTTTAACACCTTCAGCCTGAGTGGTATGGACCTGCTCTTCCTGAACAACTACATCGTCCGCGCGGATGCCAAGAAGCAAATCGCCGAGACGCGCTTCCACCTGCGTCACGAGGGAGACTCCGTCACCCAGATGGTGAGCTGACCCCATGAAGTTCATCAACGTCGCCCTCTCCCTGCTGGTCAGCCTGGCCATTGGCCTGGGTGTCTTTGAAGGCGGCCTGCGCCTCCTGGGCCTGGGGCCGCCCGTCACGCTGAACGCGTTCGACGCCGCCCTGGGTTGGAGCAAGACACCCTCCACCACGCTCCGACGTGGCAATGCCGAGGGCTTCGAGGTGGAGTTCACGTTCAACGCCGCCGGCCTGCGGGATGATGCCGGAGTGACTGCGGAGACCCTGCCAGAGGCGTATCGGGTGATAGCCCTGGGGGACTCTTTCACCCTGGGCTTCTCGGTGAAGCGCGACGATCTCTTCGTGGACCTGCTTGAGAGGTGGTGGAATGCCGAAGGGCGCGGGGTGCAGGTCGTGAACACCGGCACCGAGGGCTACTCCACCGACCAGGAGGTCGCCTGGCTCGAGACCCACGGTACGGCCTGGGACCCCGACCTCGTGCTGCTCTTCACCTACGAAAACGATCTGTTCTGGAACGGCCAATCCCACTACACGGATCTGCCCAAACCACGCTACGCGGCCACGGGAACCCGCGAGCCCGGCGCCCTGAAGGCTCCCCCGGCCCGTCCATGGCACCAGAGTACAGCGATCGGAAATCTGCTCCTCAGAGGGCCCGACGAGGGTGTGGAGTTGTTCCAGCCCGGGAGCGTGCGCCTGCCCAAGGAAATGGGAGCCTTGCTCACCGACCGGCCCGACTTCATGGAGGAGCCTATCGCCCGCACGGGCGGTGCCATGCTGGCGCTGGCACGCCAGGCCCAGGCCCTAGACGCTCGGGTCGTCGTGGTGCCCATTCCCTCCCACAGCGCAATCGACTCCGACTACCGCGACAAGTTCCAGACCCGGATGGGTCTGGCCGCGGGCTCTTGGGACCCCGACCACCCCGTGGACCTGATGCTTGATGCCGCGCGCGCCGCAGGCTTGGAGGTGCTCGACGTGCGCCCTTCTCTGAAAGCCGCCGCAGCGGGTGGCGACGACCTCTACTTCCAAAAGGACTGGCACCTGAATCCCCTGGGCAACCGCGCCCTGGCTCGCGCCCTGCACGAGGGCCTGGAGGACTGCCCGACTTTGCCCGCCGCCACGACCAAAGCTCAACTGCCCGAGACCGCCCCTACCGGATCCGGTCTGCCCGGGTGGCTACCCTGGTACGCGGGCCTTTGGCTGGCCCTCGGCACTCTCTTCGCCCGCGTCTACTCAAATGTCGAGAAGCCCCTCGCGGGGTTCTTCAAGGTCGGCCTGATGTTAGGGATGGTTTTTGCGATCGCCCTGGGCGCCACCCACCTGGTGACCTCACTGAGTCCCGACGTAGGCCGCATCGTCACCCTTAGCGCAGTCACGCTGATCCTAGGTTTCGTCGCCTATAAGTTGGGCAACCGCCTGGGCACCATCGCGGAACTCCTCAAGGCCTTCATCGGCCGAGGCCACTGGTACCTCATGCCCCTAGTCACGGTGCTGCTCACCGTGGGCAGCCTGTTGGTGGTGGCCGCCAGTTCACCGCTCGTCGCCCCGTTCATCTACACTCTGTTCTAGACCCATGGGCGATTTCCTCAAAGAGAACTGGATCTGGATCGTGGCCCCCGTCGTCCTGGTGGCCATCGGCGTCATCGTCATCCTCACGATGAGCAACGGCGACCCAGCGGCCGCGTTCACCTACACGCTGCGCTAGCTCCAGCGCCTTAGCGGGAGAGAAAGCGTTTGGCGAGCAACTCGCCCAGGGCCACAACCCCTGCCGTGTCCAGAACGAGCTTCTTCTCCTGCTCCGGGAGGTCAAAGGCCTTGATGTGGATCAGGTAGGGGTCGGCGGAGGCGACCTCTTCGATCCCCGCCGTGACGTCGATCTCGTTGACCTGCTTATCGTCCGTCGGGGGCTGCTGACTGACGAACCAGGGCAGCTCCGGAAGATCCAGGTCCACGCGGCTCTGATTCACCAGCGCCTGCAGGCGCCCGGGAGCTCCCTTGCGGAAGGGGCCCCAGGACATGTCGTTCTCGCCCAGGTGGTAGAAGATCCCTGCCAGCTCGACCTCCTGGCCGCGATCGCGGAGCTCCTGCATGGACTCCTTCACGAACCCGATGAAGCTCGGGTAGAGGTTACGGGTCGCCGCCACGCTGCCTTCCGGTGTCCAGTCGATGATCTGCGAGCCGCTGTGGGTGAATTTGGCCACGGCGACGCCCTCTCGCAGCTTGCGTGAGACAGTGGCGCCGAAGCTCAGCTCGGGCCCGAAGGTGTCGTAGTAGCCCGCGGGCCCCAGGGGCTCCCACCCGGCCGACACCTTGTACCCCCCACCGATGCTGTAGCGGAAGGCGATGCGGTGGTTGTCCTTGAGGAGCGACGACTTCCCCCTCATGGCCTTCAGCCCCTGCACGAACGCCCGCTCGCCTTCCATGTTGCGGTGCCCGGCGAGCACGAAGAGCTTCACCTTGGCCTCCGCCTTGTAGGGCCAGGCCTTGAGCGGGCGTGGTTGCGCGGGCCGCTTCCCGATGGTCTCCAGGTAGGCGTGGGCGTAGTTGACTCCGTGCTCGAGCTGGCCCAGGGTCCCGTAGTGGTAGTGCAGACCGACCCCGCCCCCGATCTCCACGCCCACGTGCGAGGTGGGTACGTAATCGGCCAGGGGATCGATCTCCGTGACCGCCCGCTGCCCCACACTGATGGCATGCATGCGGGGCCGCAGGTCCATACCCCAGATCGTCTTGGTGCATAGCTCACCGATATAGAAGCGCAGGTCGGGCGTCTGCAGGTCCCGGCGCCAGCAGGCCAGGAAGCGGCTCAGGTTCTCACCGTAGGAAGCCATGTACTCCTCGTTGAACATGTCGTTCTCGCCCTGATGCCAGCACACACCTTCGATGCGGTACTTCGTTCCCTTCTCGTCAAGCACGGCCAGGGCGGAGCGGATCCAGTCCAGGGCCAAGGGGTACATCTCAAAGCCACTGGGCTCATCCGGGTTCCAGTCCCCACCCAGGTGCGTGCCGCCAGCGGCCACCTTAATCACGGCAATGGGTGCCTTGACGGCCCGCGTGACCTCCCTCGCGAAGCTCAGCTCTGGCCCCACCACATTGCTGACGGGAGCCAGGGGCACCCACCCCTCTGAGCGGTGCTTGTTTTCACGACCGATGCAGTAGGAGAACAGCACGTCATTTTGAGGCACGCCCAGCCCCGCGAACGGCGGGAAGCGTTGTATGTCCGCCACCTTCGAATCCGAGCCCACCATGTTGGACTGGCCGGCGAAGATGAAGACACGCAGAGTCGTGTCGTCCGCCTGAACAGCTGCGGCGGTAGGCCGGCCGCAGAGAACCATCAGGGCGAGAAAGGTCAGGCGCAATATCGATCGGTGCATCATGAGTACCCGTAGAGGGCCAGGGAGGTCAGGTGTTTGCCTACCGACATGGTGCCAATGGCCAAGTCGAAGCGCCCAACCGTTTGCCAAACAACTCCCGTCCATTGCGCCAAAGCACGACCCGCGCGGGCATCACATGAGGTTTTCAAACCAGGCGATCGTGTCGTCATACGTGGATGCCGAGATCACATCCTCGTCTCCATCACCGTCCAAGTCGGCGGAGAAAACGCAGGCCGCGCCAGCAATGTCCCACGTGATGATGGTGCCCCCACTAAACCCATTGCCCAGATTCTCGTACCACATGACATAGTCCGAGCCATCAGCCGCCGCGAGCACATCCATGTCCCCGTCCTGGTCCAGGTCTGCGGCATGGACCGAACGGGCGCCCAGTAACTGGCTGTCAATGACCTGTTGAGGCCCAAAATCCCGCTTGGGCAAGCTCAACCGATTCCGATACCAGGCGATCTTTCCAGCCATCCAAGATGCGGAGATGACGTCCAAAGCCCCATCGCCGTCCAGGTCCGCGACGCACACGGCTCGGGCGCCATCCGCAAAGGGGGAAATCAGCCGTTGAGGACCGAACAGCCCACCAGCCCTTGGCCGTGCCCCGAATCCGTGGGCACTGTAGTTCTCGTACCAGGCGATCTTGTCGTCGCCATCAGAAGCCGAAACCACGTCCGCATCGCCATCGCCATCCAGGTCCACCGCATAGACGCAATAGGCGCCCAACGCATCCTCCGTGATGATGTTCTTGGCACCAAAGACGCCACCACCAAGGTTCTCGAACCAGACGATTTGACCCTGGGTAAACGAGGTATCGGATGCGACGACGAGATCCACATCTCCATCACCATCCAAGTCTGTAGCGAAGACCCCGCGTGGCTTCACGGCCGTCGTGCTTATGACCTGTTGAGGCCCGAACAACCCACCACCAAGGTTTTCATGCCAGAGGACCTTGCCGGCAAGTGACGTTGAAATCACATCTGGATCTCCATCACCGTCGAGGTCAGCGGCAGTCACCCAAGAAGCGCTGTCTGCATCTGTTGTGATCGGCCGCTGCAGCCCAAACGTCCCTCCGCCCAGGTTCTCATGCCACGCCACCTTGTTGTCATCTCTTGATGCCGAGAGTATGTCCACATCCCCGTCCCCGTCCAGGTCCGTCGCAAAGGCGCATAAGGCATGGTTTGCAGTGCTAGTGATCCGCAACGGCGGTCCAAAGACCCCCTTGTTCTGGTTCTCGTACCAGGCAATCTTGTCGTCAGCTTCCGATGCAGACAGGACGTCCGGGTCCCCGTCCCCATCCAGATCGGCAGCGTGGACGCACGTCGCGCCTTTGGCGTTGGTCGTGAGCGCCTGCTCCTGTCCGAAGGAGCCACCACCCTGGTTTCGGTACCAGCCTATCGTGTGGTCCCATTTCGACGCAGCGAGCACATCCGGATCGCCGTCTCCGTCGATATCCGCAGCGTAGACTGAGAAGGCGCCTGGTGCTGATGCATTGAGTATCTGCTGTGGGCCGAAACCTATGAACGCACTCCCTATCATCCCCAGGTTTTCATGCCAGGCAACCTGGCTACCAAGGTTCGAAGCAGTGATCAGATCCGCGTCCCCATCACCGTCCAAATCCGTGGCGTAGACGCATTGGGCATCGTCCGCTTGGTTGGTGATTACTTGCTGCGCACCAAAAGACCCGCTGCCCAGGTTCTCGTACCACGCGATGCTGTCATCCAGACTCGATGCCGACAAAACGTCAGCGTCTCCGTCCCCATCCACATCGACTGCAAACGCGAACTGCGCACCGTCCGCGCTGGTGGTGATCACCCGCTCCGGCCCAAATGTGGCCCCTCCAAGGTTCTCATACCAGGCGACCTTGTCCTGCCCGTAGCAGGCAACGAGCACGTCAGGGTCTCCGTCGCCGTCCAGATCTTCCGTGACGATGGATCTTGGGGAGAGCGACGTGATCGAAATAACCTGCTGGGGCCCGAACGCACCCCCACCAAGGTTCTCATACCAAGCAACCTTGTTGTCATACATGGACGACGACAGCACGTCCGGATCTCCATCACCATCCAGGTCCACAGCACACACGCCGGTCGGCGCATCGGCGGCGGTCGAGATCACCTGCTGGGGCCCGATCACTCCATTGCCCAGATTCTCATACCACGCAATCTTATCGTCCCAGAAGGACCCTGAGAGCACGTCTAGGTCTCCATCACCGTCCAGGTCGGCGGTGGTAACGGACCTTGCTCCACTCGCTTCAGGCGCAAGGGTCTGCTTTGGCCCGAAGTCCTGGCTTGACGCCAGGGAAACAGAAACAGATGCACAGAAGAAGGCAAGCGAGCAACGCGTGGGCAGGTACATAGCTCCCATCGTCACACAAACCTCCCCTACCGCAAGCGAAACCTGCAAGGAAGCCCCTGAGCTCGGATCAGCCGTCTCACCCCCTCTTGGATCGGAGGTTCAGGAGACTTCGGGCCTCACTCCACCAGATCCAAGCCCAAGCGGCGCAGGAAGTCGAACCCGCCACAGAGCTCCGTCACGAGCAAGTGCACGGGCAGGGTCTCGGTCAACATCCAGCGTCTGAGTTGGAAGGCGTCGCCGGCGGGGCGGTTGAGGCCCGCGTGGGTGGTGACCGCGCTCTGGTAGCCAGCCTCCTCCACAGCCTGTGCGTGCTCGGCGGAATGATCCCAGCGTCGTCCGAAGGGATAAGCAAACGACTCCCCGCACTCCACCCCGAGGAGCTCCTCCATGGTCGACCGACCGCGCTCGATCTCCTCGCGAGCGGCTTCGGACTCCAGGGTCGTGAGTACCTCATGGGACCAGGTGTGACCGCCCAACTCCACGCGTCCCGAGTCCCGCAGCTCGCGTGCGTCCTCGACTCCAAGGTAGAGTTCTTCGCACAGGGCCGCCTCGTCCCCCCCCGCCTGTTCAAACACGGCTTGAACGGCCCGATCCCGGGGTTCAGCGTCCATGTCGTACTTGAGCCGTCGCTTGAGGCCTCTGGCCGCCGCATCCGCACCCACGGCGAGGACCTCATTCAGAACGGCCGAACCTCCTTTCAACTCCAGGGCGCAGCGACGGCCCGCCTCGGACGCGCCCAGCCTGCGCTCTAACCAGAACCACTTGTGCAGCCAACTGACTCGGCGGGTCTCCAGAGGCCGGGCTTCCAGATACACCGTGCAGCGTGCGTCGCAGGCCTTCAAGAGGGGCAGCAGTTGAGTGCGGTTGTCCAGATAGCCATCGTCCATGGATAGCGCCACGAGCCCGCGGCCCTGACCGGAGTCCAACCGTGCCACCCCCTCCCCCACGGTGACCCACTCCGCGTAGCGGCCGAGGGCGCGCAAGATCTCCTCAAGACGATCAGGAGTGATCTTGAGATCGGCAGGCATCCTCTTGCTGCCCACTGCCCCGTCCACACCGTGGCCGGCCAGGATCAGGAGACGCGCACCCCCGCGGCGGGTCATCAACCGGGCCACACCCGAGTAGACGAACGCCAGGCTGTACAGGTCACGCAGCGTTCGCTTGAGTCGATGGCGCAAGTTCATGTCAGCGCACCAACTCGTCGTCCCGGTCCCCGTCGGTAAAGAACCAGCTGGCCGGGTCGCGGGCCACGGCGGCCAAGGCATGACTCTCATCGAGGGAGTGCACGATCACGATCTTGTAGTCATCGGCCTTGGAGCCGGCGAAGCCCGCCGAACGCAGCCGCTTCTCCCAGTCCGAGCCCTCGATGGCGTGGGCCCGGGCCACGGAGGCTCCCAACTTGTCGAGATGACCGAGCGCGGCCTCCATGGCTCCGGCCCAGGCCACCGAATCCCGCGCGACAAGGTCCACCACGTGCCCCACGGACTCTCCGTCTCCGGGCAGCTGAATCACCACGAAGGCCTGCATGGCGCCCTCGGTATCGAACACGCCGTGGGCCCGGAAGCGACCCGAGGGTGCGTCGATGAAGCGCCAGTTGAGATAGTCCGCACTGCGCTCCACCATCCAGGGCCACTGCGCCGCCACCTCCTGCGTCAGGGGTTCCAGGCTCTCATCAAAGCGCGGGAGTGCCACGCTGGTCAGGGTGTCGAAGGCCACGTCGCGCAGATGACCTCGCCGCATGTTTCCACGCCAGGCTCTCCAGGGTGTGGCCATGGCTGCCAGCCGTCCGGCCTTCATGCGCTCCGCGCGGGCGGCGGCATCGGCGTGCAGGACGAAGGTGTAAGGACGGATACGCCCTACCGACTCCCAGCCCAGGTGCTCCACAAAGATGTGAGCCGACTGGCGATTGGGCAGGCCGAACACGAAAGCCCAGCCGCGCTCGGCGGCCGCGCTCATGGCTCGCCGGTCCAGGTCGCTGAAGACCCCCTGGCCGCGGTGCTCGGGGTCGGTCATCACGTCCCCGGTCTGACCCACCGTGCCACCAACCTCGCCCCGGAAGAGGATGCGGCGTGGGGAGCACGCATAGCCGGAGACGGCCTGCCCGGAGGCCGTGCGCGCCAGGAGGCTGAGTGCCTGCCCGTGGGGGCTGGCGTCGTAGCGCCAGGGCAGCACCCGCTCCCCCTCTTCGGACCCGAAACAACGGTTGTAGAGCGCCGCCTGCTCGGCACGGTCGGATTCACCGCAGGTAGCCACAGGCAGGTCCGTCGTGGGCCTTGTGTGCCCCATGGGATCGTCAGAAGCGGCCATGGACCGTACCCTACCCTTCCCCACCTGCCTGGGTACAGCACGCCGATTCCTTCATTCCACCAGCCTTCGAAAAGCCCAACACATGAGCCGCCTGATCGAATGCGTCCCCAACTTCAGCGAGGGACGCGACTCCGCCGTGATCGATGCCATCACGGCCACCATCGAAGCGAGCGAGGGGGTCAACCTGCTGGACGTGGACCCGGGCTTCGCCACCCACCGCACCGTCGTCACCTTTGTGGGCGAGCCCGAGCCGGTGCTGAACGCCGCGGTGGCCGCCGCCAAGAAGGCCCTGGAGTTGATCGACATGAGCCAGCACCAGGGCGAGCACCCGCGCTTCGGCGCCATGGACGTGTGCCCCCTCGTCCCCGTGGCGGGTATCACCATGGAGGAGACCGTCGAATATGCGCGCACCCTGGCCAGGCGCCTCGGTGAGGAAGCGGGCATGACCATCTACTGCTACGAGGAGGCCGCCCTGTGTCCGGAGCGCCGGAATCTGGCCCACGTGCGAGCCGGCGAGTACGAGGGCCTCGCGGCTCGACTGGCCACACCCGAGGGGACGCCGGACTTCGGTCCGAGCGACTTCAACCCACGGGCTGGCGCCACCGCCGTGAGCGCACGGGATTTTCTGATCGCCTACAACGTGAACCTCAACACGACCTCCACCCGGCGAGCCAACGCCCTGGCCTTCGACGTGCGCGAGAAGGGCCGCATGCGCCGTGAGCCCGACCCCCTCACCGGGGAGATCGTGCGCGACGCGGACGGCAATCCCGAGTGGATCCCCGGCAGCCTCAAGAGCGTCAAGGGCATCGGCTGGTTCATCGAGGAGTACGGCATCGCCCAGGTCTCCATGAACCTGACCAACACGCGCGTCACCCCCCTGCACGCGGCCTTCGACGAGTGCGTCGACAAGGCCCGGGCACGCGGCATGCGCGTCACGGGCTCCGAGGCGGTAGGCCTCATCCCGCTGCAGGCCATGCTGGACGCCGGACGCCACTACCTGCGCCTGCAACAGCGCTCGACGGGAGTCCCCGACGCAGAACTGATCAAGATCGCCGTGCGCTCCATGGGCCTGGATGAACTGAGCCCCTTCGACCCGCGCGCCAAGATTATCGAGTACGCCATCGAGGACGCCGGCGCCAATCCCCTGGTGCACGCGAGCCTCGCGGGCTTCACGGAGCAGACGGCCTCCGAAGCCCCGGCTCCGGGAGGCGGCTCCGTGGCCGCTGCCGTGGGCGCCATGGGCGCGGCCCTGGGCACCATGGTCGCCAACCTCTCCAGCCACAAGCGCGGCTGGGACGAGCGCTGGGAGGAGTTCAGCGCCGTAGCCGAGCGCGGCAAGGCCGCCTACGTGGAGCTGCTGGCTCTGGTGGACAAGGACACCGAGGCCTTCAACGGCATCATGGCAGCCTGGAAGGCGGCGCCCGAAGAGCGCGACGCGGCCATCCAGTCCGCCACACGGATCGCCATCGAGGTGCCCCTGCGAGTGATGGAGGTCAGCGTGGACTGCATGCAGGTCTGCGCCGATATGGCGGAGTCCGGCATGGAGGCCTCCCTCTCGGATGCCGGCGTGGGCGCCCTGTGTGCACGCACCGCCGCCCTGGGCGCCTACCTGAACGTCCGCATCAACGCCTCCGACCTCAAGGACGAGGACGAACGCAAGGCCTACCTCGACCGCGCTGGCGACCTGCGCTCCACCCTGGAAGCCCGGGAGAGCGAAGTGCTGGCCATGGTGGAAGCCAAGCTGGGCTGAGTCCTCCGGCGCGCCGCACCCCGATCCGCCCATGGCCCGCATCGCCATCGCTCGCCCCCACGGCCGCCAGGGGGGCAACCTGACCACGGCCCTGCGCTGGGAGCGGATCCTGACCGACCTCGGACACGCCGTGAGCTTGGACGAGGGGTGGAAGCCCAGCAACGGGCCCGCCCCCGACCTGCTGATCGCCCTCCACGCCCGGCGCTCGGGCCCGGCCATTGAGGCCTTCCGTGCGGCGCACCCCGATGGCGCACTGATCGTGGCCGCCACAGGCACCGACCTGTACCAGGATCTGCCCGCGAAAGAAGCGCACGGGCGCACGTCCCTGGCCGGGTTCGAAGCGGCCGACCGCATCCTGGTGCTGCAGGACCTTGCGCCAGCTGCCCTGCCCGAGCACCTGCGGCACAAGGCGCGGGTAGTGCACCAGTCGGTGCAGGGGCTCCCGAGCGAGCCTGGCTCTCCTGCGCAGAGCGCCTCTCCCCTGCAGGTGTCCATCCTGGCGGAACTGCGCCGCGTCAAGGACCCGCTGCTCGTCCTCGACGCCCTGGCACTCATCCCCGAACAGGTCGAACTGAACGTCACCCACGCGGGGGTCGGGGACGAACCCGATTTGATCGAGCGCGCCCAGGCGGCGTCGC
This sequence comes from Planctomycetota bacterium, assembly GCA_012959525.1. Classification (GTDB taxonomy): domain Bacteria; phylum Planctomycetota; class UBA1135; order UBA1135. Next base: position 26,569 of record DUDB01000045.1, on the reverse strand, counting down.
AGCGGAGCCCTCGCTACCGATGGGTCGGCGCACTGCCCCATGAGAAGGCCCTCGAACTCCTGGCCCACTCACACCTGACCCTCAACACCTCGCGCTCCGAGGGGGCCGCAGGAGCCGTGGTCGAGGCCCTGGTTCTGGACGTTCCGATCCTGGCCAGCAACATCGCGGGCAATCGCGGCGTGTTGGGCGAAACCCACCCGGGCCTCTTCGGTGTCGGCGATGCGGGCGCCCTGGCCGCGCACCTGCTGAGAGCCTGCGATGAAGAGGGTTACCGCGAGGAGCTGCGCCTGGCGGGTCGCGCACGCCTGCCGCGGGTGCAACCCGAGCGGGAAGTGGCCGCCTGGACAGAACTCCTGCGCGAAGTGCTGCCGACTTCGCCACCGAAAACCGCGCCTGACTAGTGGTGACTCGTGACCACGTGCCGCTTGGGCGGAGGCACGAGGCCCACGGCCCGGCCCAGTCGCTTGCGACCGAAGACGGGGTTCTCCATGTAGTACAGCGCGCGCTCATAGAAGCGCTTGGTGCGCTGGGGCATGGAGTAGTACCAACGCTCGTAGGAGCGCACCATGTTCTTGCGCATCTCCTCGAGACCCACCTGGGTGAAGTTCTCGTGCTTGTAACCGGAGCGGTTAGAGGACACGTAGTTCTCCGAGAGGTCGGCAATATCGATGTTGGCCTGGTAGTTATCCCAGGACTCGGTGCCGATCAGCGGATTGAACACCGAGATGCGGATCAGATCCGGACCAGCGAGGCGCAGCACCTTCTCGGTCTCTTCGATATCGGCGGCCGTCTCGCCCGGTGAACCCACGATCAGGTAGACCTTGGCCCAGATGCCCGCGCGCCGGGTCATCTTGGCGGCGTTGATGATGACCTCGGGGGTCAGGTCCTTCTTGAGCACGTCGAGCATGCGCTGGGAACCGGACTCCCAGCCGTAGTAGATGCGACGACAGCCCGCACGGTGCATGTGCTTGAGCAGCGGGTAGTCCACGCAGTCCGCACGCGTGTTGGCCACCCACTCGAACTTCAGGCCACGGCGCAGGATCTCGTCACACATCTCATGGATGCGTTTCTTGCGCAGAGTCAGGATCTCGTCCACGAACAGGATCACGCCCGGATCGTAGGTCTTGATGAGGTGCTCGAGCTCATCGACGATGGCCTCGGTGGAGCGCACCCGGAAGCCGCGGCCCGTGAGCTCCTTCTGGCAGAAGATGCACTTGAAGGGGCAGCCGCGCGTCGTGAAGATGTAGCACAGGTGCTCGGGGTTGTTCTTGAAGTAGGTCTCCATGGGCAGCAAGTGGCGTGCCGGAATGGGGAGCTCGTCCAACTTCTTGATCAGGGGCGGCGCCTGGCTGTCGAAAGCCAATTGTCCGTCGCGCCAGGCAGCTAGACCCGGGACCTCTTGTAGAGCCGCGTCGTCGTTGCCGTCGATGGCCTTCAGCATCTGGGGGAAGGTGTATTCCGCTTCGCCCTTGAGCACGTAGTCGAAGTGGCCGGTGTCCAGGAACACGCCCTGGTCCACGGACGCGTGGGGCCCCCCCATGACTGTGATCTTGCCCTGCTCCTTAGCGTACTTGGCCCAGGCGATGGCGCGCCGGATGTTGGGGGTCAGCGCACTGAAGCCGATGACCTCGTTACGCTCGATGGCGGCCTTCATCTCCTGGTCGGTGGCCACGCGCTCGTCGTGCAGTTCGATCGGGATGCCCTCGCGCTCGAGCATGGCACCCATGTAGCCGATCCCCAAGATCATGGAGAGCGGGTCTTCCTGCACGTGAGGCTTGACGTAGGTGAGAAGGGTCTTGCGCATGGAGGCGGGTGAGCGAAGGACTTCGAGAGCCCGGGATGAGAGTCCGTAGGACCCAAATCTACCCCACACGGAAGGTTTCCGCAAAGGAGGACAGGGGTCCAGGGGCCTAATCGACTATCGGGACCAGGGTCCTTTAGAGCATCCGGGGGAGGCCGGCTACCCCTCCTGGTCAGACTGGGCTGCCGCCACCCAGGGCCAGACGAGCCGCTGCGTACTCCTCCAGGAAATCCCCGTGGAGTCGCTCTATCCCAAAATGGGATTCCAATCGCTCTCGGCCAGCGCGTCCCATGCGCTGGCGCAGATCCGGATCAGCCAGGAGGGTCGCAATGCGATCCGCGTAGGCGGGCACGTCGAAAGGGTTGGCGATGAATCCGGTCTCTCCCTCCAGGACCACCTCGCGCGAGCCCCCCATGGAGGTGGCCACCACGGGCAACCCGTGCTCCATGGCTTCGAGGTTGACGAGCCCGAAGGTATCGAAGCAAAGGGAGGGCGTGACGAACACGTCACACGAACTGTACGCGGCGGCCAGATCACCACCTTCCAGCCAGCCGGTGCCCACGATCATGCGCTGCACGCCCAACTCATGGGCGCGTTGCTTGAACTCGCGGTCGTACACGTCGCGCTTGCCCATCAAGAGCAGACGCAGGTTGCCGAAACGCGACTGCAGCACCTTGAGCATCTCCAGGAGCTTGCCCACTCCTTTCTGTTCGTGCAGACGCCCTCCCAAACCCAGAACCAACTTGCCGTTCAGATCGTAGCGCGTACGAAAAGTGCGCTTGACTTCGGGATCCACGACACTCGTGAGCGCCAACGCATTGTGCACCGTGCGATCCACACGCAGGCCATTGGCGCGCAGCACCTCCCCCAACGCATCGGAAACCACCGTCAGACGGTGAACGTCGCGCTGCAACACCTCTCGGATACGGCCGTTGCGTCCGGGGCGGAAGCGCAGGCGCTGACAGGGGATGCACTTGCTCAGTCGCGCCTGCACGTCGTTCAGGGTGCCACCGTGCTCCTCCCCACCGTGGAAGCAGGTCAGCTTCTGGTAGCAGAAGGTCATCACGTCGTGCGCCGTGAACACGACCGCCGCACCGGAGCGGGCGGCCTGGGTCAGGGCCTGGTAGCCGATGTGGGTGTGGATGAGATGCGCGTGCACCACGTCGGGTTTCCACTCCCCCAAGAGGGCATCGAGGGGTCCATCGATGACCTTGTTGTGCAGGGACCTCCAGGCACGGAAGCGCACCGGGTAGTCGGACCAGACCCGGGTGACCTCCACGCCCTCGATGGTGACCTGGCCCGCCTCCTCCTTGGAACGCACGCAGGAGAGCACCCGCACGGCATGCCCGTCTGCGACCAGGCAGCGGGCGTGCTGGTACATCTGGCGGGTGGAGGACCCCACCCGCGGGTCGTCGATTTCACACAGGAAGAGAACTTTCATGAGAGCAGTGCGGCCGTGTACAGGTCCAGTACCCGGGCGGCATTGTGGTCCCAACTGGACTCGGATGCGAACTGCACCCCTTCGGCGCCCATGCGCTCACGCAGGCCGGCGTCGGCCAGCAGTCGGGCCAAGGCCACCTGCACGGACTCCACAGTGGGATCGGCCAACAGTCCGGTGCGCTCATGTTGAACGGCGTCCTCGGCTCCGGACTCCCGGGTCCCGAGGCAGGCGGTGGCGGAGGCGGAGGCCTCAAGGTAGACGATGCCGAATCCCTCAAAGCCCCCATCGCTCGCGGTCACAGGCGTGTGGATGAACACCTCCGCCCGCTGCAAGAGGTCGATCTTCTCCTCCTCGGTCACGTTTCCGAGGAAGTGCACGCGCCCCTCCATGCCCTGGTCCCTCACGAGCTCCTGCAGGCGTCGCGCGTAACCACTCTCATCCCCTTCCTCAGCCAAGTTGCCCACGATGAAGTGCTCCAGCTCGGGGTGGTCCCGTGCCACCCGACACCAGGCCTCCAGGGCGAGATGATGTCCCTTGCGCTCCTTCACCTCTCCGATGGAGAGGGTGAAGCGCTTTCCCGACCACGGACGGTCCGACAGCTCCCGCGACTGACTGTAGCTGGCCGCATCCACGCAGTTGGTAATGACCTGGACGCGCTCTGCCAGTCCCTCGACCTCTTGCATCTGCTCCAGGAGTCGCGCCCGGGTGTAGTGACTGACTGCGATCACCTGCTGGAAGCTGGCCAGCACCTGCCTGGCCCGCGCTCCGTGCCGCTTGGAGAGCAGGGGCTCGATGGTGTAGGTGCCGTGCGCGGTGGCCAGACAGGGCTTGCCCGCCAGACGCGCCCCGGCCAGGGCCAGGTGGTTGTGGGGATAGTCCTTGATCGCATGCACCAGGTCCGCATGACGCGCCGCGCGCCAGGTGTTCCAGGTGCCGAGGATGCGCCACACCCAGTAGCGCAGGGGCGTCATGTAGTAGAAGTAGTCCGGCGGCAACGCCACCTCGACCTTCCAGTGTGCGGGCACCTGCGATGAAGTGGGCCGGTGCTTGCGGGCCAGGAGCACGTGCACCTCCAGCCCCGGGCTGGCCTCCTCCAGGGCGGCCAGCAGGCGCATCCCATAGCGTCCCACCCCATCGAGGTCGGAGAGGGAGTCGGTCAGGTACAGAACTCTCAAGGGCGTAGCGGCACCGGTCGGTGCGCAAGGCAAGGGTAGCCCCTGTGAATGGCCGATGCAGTCAAGATCCCACCGGCTTCGTGGCGGCGCTCAAGGTTTCGCGTTCGTCCATCCAGAGCAGGAGCTGCCGGGCGCGCGCCTGCCAGGAGTGCTGCGCGGCGCGGGCGGCCATGGCCGCGGCCAGTCGTGAGCGCCGGCCCTCATCCGCCAGCAGCCCCTCGATGCCTGTCGCCAGTGCCCGGCCGTCGTCGGGGGCCACAAACTCGGCCTCCTCAGCGGAGAGCAGAGCCCGCAGGCTCGGCAGATCGGAGCACACCAGGGGCAGAGCCGCCGCCATGGCTTCGAACACCTTGAGGGGCGAGGTGTAGCGGGCGCTGATGGCCGGGGTCGAACGGTTCGGCACCAGACCCAGATCCCCGGCAGCCAGGTAGAGCGGCACGCGCTCGGCGGGTTGGAACCCATCCAGGCGCAGGTTCGGCAGGTCAGCGGCCAGATCCCGCAAGCGCGCCACGTCCGCATCCATCCCTCCGGCGATCACGAACTGCACGTCGGGCAGCTGACGCGCCGCCGTCAGGACCCCATCCACCCCCTTCCACTCCATCAACCCGCCGGTGTAGACCACCAGGTGTTCGCGCTCCTCCAAGCCCAGGGCTGCTCGGGCTTCGTTCCGGGTGGGCAGATCTGCAAAGCGCTGCAAATCCACCCCGTCGTGGGCCACGTGGATGCACTGCGGGTTCACACCCAGCTCGATGAGGTCCTCCTCGACGCCCTCAGAGATTGCCACGATCCCGGTCAACTCGGCGGCAGCCTGCAGCAACCAGCGGCGCCTCAGGCGACCACCCGGCACACGGTGCACTTCGAGAAACACACGCGCGCGCGCGCGCAAGCCATGAGCGATTTCGACTTCGCGGGTCAGGATGCGTGCCCCCTCACCCAACCCGCCCAGCACCTTCAGGGCCGAGCGCGCAAAGGACCACTCCTGCAGACGTGCGGGAGGGAATTGCAGAGCACGGGGCAGGCGCTCGATCCAGTCCACACAGGGCAGGGCGACGGTATCCACGGCCGAGTCCGACACACCGTAGCGAGCCAGCAACTCCGCGGAATCCAGCACCGGGGTATCCCGGCGCCGCGCGTAGTAGAGGGTCGTTGCCGCCCCCAGGGACTGGAAGGCAGCCGCCACCTGGGCCACCTGCAAGGACTGGGCGCGCTGGGAGGGCATGCGCGCGTTGGCGACGAGAGCCAGCGGCGCAGGGTTGCTGGCGGAGGCCTTGTCCGGAGCGACCAGGCGGTAGCGCACGCGGCCTTCCCCTTGCTCGACGCCACGCGCTGCGCCCGGCAGTGCGTAGCGCACCGACTTCGCGGCCCCCGACTCGACCAGTTGGTCGTCTACCCGCAGCCCCGTCTCATCCAACTCGAAGACACGGAGCAGCCGGGATCCAGGTAGCGCCTGACCATCGCGGCGCGCCAAGCGGGACTCGAGTTGCACCCCCTGTGGCGTAACGCGGCAGGCGGGCGCCAGGTCCATGTCGCTGCGAACGCGCGGGGAGGCGAAGGCCAGGGCGCCGTCGCGCAGTCGGCGCACGGGCTCCCCCAGGGCGGCCCGCAGCCCTCGCGCGCGCCAGGCCGCGCGGGCCAACCAAAGGGAAAAACGCAGGTCCGTGGCCCCTGCGCCCAGGCCGCGAGCGAAGTTCCACACTCCCGCCCGAGCCGCCCACTCTGCGGGGACGGGCGCCCCACCCGGGCTCCCGTCCATGGATCGTTCCAACAACTCCGCGCCCGTGGCCTTGCTCACAACACGCAGCAGGCCCGCACCATGGGGGCTACCGTGCATGGCACTGCGGCCCGGCCGAGACCCGCGCACCCAGGCGATGAGGTGCTCGTTCTCCAAGCGATAGAGCGAAGCCTGTTCGAATGCCTGCACGGCCGGCATGGCGGTCGCGACGTCCCCACCCGCCACCTCCAGCGCCTCCAGCGCCTCCAGGTCGGGTAGAGCGCGCGCGGCCCAGGAGGCGTGGCCCGCCCAAAACAGGGAGCACTGGTAGTCCTCTCGGCCGCTCCGTGCGCGGCGGGCACGCGGTCTCCCCTCCCGGTCCAGGCAAGCGGCCCAGGCCCGGTGCGCGGCGAGAGCCGCGCGCCCGTGGTGCGCCTTGCCGAAGATGCGCCAGCCGCGAGCCAGGGCGAACACGTCAAAGGGATGGCTGACCACTTCCCCGGCACCCTCCCAGTACCAGGGCTTGGCCTCCACCAAACTGCACTTGTGACCATCGGGGCCGTAGAGGGCGGCCAAGAAGTCCAATCCCCGGCACAGCGAATCGGCGTGGGGCGACTCGCGCGGGTTAATCCCTACGCTCTCCAAGCTGTACAGCAGGAAAGCGCTCACCCGGCCCTGGTAGTAAGAGGACACATCCGAGGAACCCGGGTGCGGCGCTCCCGAATCCAGCGGGTGATAGGGATAGCTACCGTCGGCGTGCTGCTCGCTGGCCAGCCCCATGGCCCCTTCGGTCACTGCCAGGTGCAGAACTTCGTGGCCGCTCAACCGGGCTGCGCCCGCCACGCCCGTCATGGCCCAGGCCCGCTGGGCGGGGATCGGCTTTTGAGTCGCCGCGTAGCGCAGATACGTCTGGGCGTGGAGCACGCAAGCATGCTCGAAGCTCTCCCGCTCGGGAGCGGTGAGCCGCTCCCCGAAGGTGGTGACCAGCTGGGCCAGGGCGTCCGAGCAGGCCCCGCCGTCGATCACGTTGTTGGAGCAGTTGTAGGGATCGTGCCGACCGGGTCGAAAGGTGAAGCAGGTGCTCTCGCCCTCGCGTTCAAGCCGCGCCACCAGACGCCGCCCCTGGGCCAGAGCTATCGCGAACAGGCGATCCGAGCGGGCCGCGCCCTGGCGCGCCAGCTCACAGGCCAGGACGATGGCCCCCGCGCTCTTACCCGTGTGCTCCACCCCGTGCTTGGGGCAGATCAAGGCCCCGTCGCCGCGATCCTGGGCCACCATCCAATCCAGGACCCGCTCCAGGGGTTCGCGTAGGGAGGAACTCACGGCGACTAGGAAACCAGGAAGGCTCCGAAGGAGCGGCAGAGGGGGCGCAGGGGTTCGCTGGTCTTACCTCCCATGCGGCGCACGGGCCAAGCCATCACATGCGCGGCCCAGGCCAGGGTGGTGCAGGCCTTGACCCAGACGCCCGCCAGGGCGCCGTGGTGCTTGCGGAAGTAGGTCAGGCGGTCGGCGTGCCAGCGGGCCACGAAGTCGTGCAGCTGTCCCGTGCTCGCCCCACCGTGGTGGACGACCTCTGCGGCAGGCAGAAAACGGATGGGACGCGCGAGACTCGCCAGGCGGCGGGCCAGGTCCACGTCGCCGAAGAAGAGCCCGAAGGACTCGTCAAAGCCAGCGAGCTCCTGCCACAGGGCTCGGGGCATGAGGAGTGCTGCGGTAGGCGGCTGAGGCACGTCCCGCTCGTGCTTGTGATCAAAATCGCGCATGAAGTAGCGCTGCAATTCAGGGCTGCCCGGCCAGATGCGCTCCAGCGGCGTCGCGAAAAAGAGCGCCGTGGACCAACGGGGGAAGGCCATGCAGGACGCCTGGGTCGCTCCATCCGGCCCCACCAGACGCGGGGCTACCGCTCCATGTTCGGGATGGGCGCGGGCGAAGCTCAACAGGGCCTCTACTGCATCGGGGCGCACCTCGGTGTCCGCATTGAGCAGGAGCAGATACTCGCCTTGGGCCTGGGCGCAACCCAGATTGGTGGCACGCGAGTAGCCCACGTTCGAGTCGAGGGCCTTGAGCCCGGCCCAAGCAAACTCCTCGCGCACCATGGCGTCTGAGCCATCGCCTCCAGCGTCCTCCACCACGATCACCTCTGCCCCGGCTTCGTGGACGGGCTTCAGACTCTGCAGGCAAGTACGCAGGAGCTCCCGAGTACGCCAGGCGCTTACCACCACGCTCAGTTCGGGCTGCGGCCGTGTCACGCCGCGCCCCCCATCTCCTGCACCAGCCGGCCCATCAAGGACTCCACCTCGTGATCCCTGGCCACCATGGCACGCAGGTCCGCCCCCAGGCCGCCGCGCTCATCGGCGGGCAACTCCAGCAGGGTTTGGGCCCGCTGCGCAAAGCCATGCACATCACCCGGCTTGAACCCCAGGACTTCAGCCTGACCGCCCAGCTCAGCGAGCAGGGGCACGAAGGACTCGTTGCACGTCAGCACCGGCAGACCGCAGGCCATGGCCTCGAGCACGACCTTGTCCACGCTGCCCGTGCGACTGCCCGACACGAACAGGTCCGCGCGCTGATAGAGCTCCGGTATCTGGGGGTAGGCCACCGCGCCGTGTAGACGCACACGCTCGCCGAGGCCCAGGGTCTGGATCTCCCGCTCGACCTCGTCCCCGTAGGCGTCATCACCTCCAGCCAAGGCGCCACCGGCCCAGTCCAATTCCACGTCCAGCCCGCGCTCCACCAGCAGCGCCAACCCACGCAACAGGGTCAGCGGGTCCTTCGCCGGCGTCAACCGCCCCACGGAGAGCAGTCGCAGTCGTCCCCCCGGGGGTGAGACCGCGCCCCGCGGCTGGAAGTGCTGCAGGTCGATCCCGTGGCCGGTGACGGTTTTCTTGGGGGTGTCCACGCGCATGGATTCTGAGGAGGCCGTGAACACCTTTTGGACCACTTCCACCGCCTGCGTCAGGCGTTTATCCACGCCTTTGTGGGTGTACCACAGGAAGTGTCCCACCTTGTGACGCTCGGCAAGCCCCGCAGCCAGGGTCGAGTAGCGCGGCACCATGTGGGTCAGGAGCGTGTCGAACCCATCGGCGGCGAACGCCTCCTTCAAGATCCCGCGGTAGCGCAGGTAGCGCCCAAGAAAACCACGCCGCCCGAGGACACGCACGTCCACGTTGTCCGGCAGCCCGCTCACGTCCCCCACTTCCAGAGCCACCACCCGCAGTTTCCCGACGCGCGAAGCCAACCCCTCCACCCACCGCACGACAAAGCCCAGCACGGCGTCCTGCCGGTCGAGTACCTGGGTCACGAGTACCAGATTCACAGCTGAACCTCGGGCTCGCCCGCCAGGCGTCGCAATCCGTTGGCGTAGTTGGCCAGGGTCGCGTGGAACTCGAAGGGCCGAGCGCGCTCAACCGCGCGGCGCCCCATCTCCAAGCGCACGTCCTCGTCCCCCAGGACCCGCTCCAGGGCCACGGCCACCGCATGGGGATCCCAGCCCGCCAAACCACCGGCCAGGCCATCACCCACCAACTCACTCATGACCCCAACGGGAGTGGAGACCGCTGGCGTCCCACAGGCCATGGCCTCGACCGTATAGCGCGGCCCCCCCTCGCAGGTAGAACCGCAGATGCACGCGCGGCTCGCCCGATACAGGTCGGCCAGATCGGACGGCGAGTCCACCCACTCGATGAAGGTGGCATCCAGGTTGCGCATCGCCGCGCGCGCCTCGATGACCGGACGCATCGGGCCACGCCCCACAAACAGGGCGCGCATGGAGTGGCCTCTGCGCTTGAGCAATGAAAGGGCGTCGACGATGCGTCCGAGCCCCTTGTTGGGCACCATGCGTCCCACGAAGATCACGTCGTACTTAAGCTCCGGCGCCGAGCCCTCGGGTACGGGACAGAAGACCTCTTGGTCTATGTAAAGCGAGGGCAGAAACAGGATCTTGCGCTCGGACACGCCCCAACTCTTCAAGATGCGAGGCATCTCCTCTTGATTGACGACCCGAAACGCCGCGGCCTTGTTGCGCGCCCAGCGTACGTAGGTGCGCGCCACTAAACGATCGAAGCGTTCGCGCAGGTTGGCCGAGACGGGCACACCGGGCACGTGGTGCAACTCCGACAGGTAGGGCAGCTTGAATCGCTGGGAGAGGTGCGCGCTTCCGACGCCGTTGTAGAACCAGCCGTAGTCGTGGCTGGTGATCAGCTTGTGGCCGTGCTGGTCGATCAGCTCGGCACCCTTGCTGGTGACGTAGTTCACCATCCCGCGCCGGGTGACCGGTGCCGGGTGAAAGTGCACGTTGTCGTGGATCTGGCGCACCTTGATCTCGCCATCAGGCTTGGGGCAGATCACGTCCACACGCTCGAAGTAGCGGGAGAACTCCGCCTGCATGGAGTAGAAGGGACCGCGCTCCCCCAAGGCGACCTGACGGTCACCGGACACCATCAACAAGCGCAAGGTTCCTCCTGTAGCAGGGTCTGGTAGAGCGCCTCAAGGCGCAGGGCAAGGGCCTGGGCGCTGTGACGCGCCGTGACGCGCATCCGTGCGCGCTGCCCCATGTTGGCACGCTCCTCGGGCTCATCCAACAACCGGGCCAGTCCGTAGGCCAACTCATCCACATTCTCCCCCACAAAACCGGTGCGCTCATGGGCCAGAACTTCCTCAACACCCCCTACGGCAGCTGCAACAGCGGGCACCCCGGCTGCCCCTGCCTCGATCAGAGCCACGGGCAGCCCCTCAGAACGCGAGGTGAGCAGCACGGCGTCCAGATCCCCAAGAACGGGCCCCATGGAGTCTACGGCCCCGAGCAGGTGCACCCGCTCGGCTCGGGCCGAGGTGCCCGCGAGGATTCCGCGCTCCAAAGCACCGCGCTCGGGACCGTCCCCCACGAACACCAGGTGCAGATGGGGGTAGCGCCCTGCCAGGAGGTCAAAAATCTCCAGGGCGAGCTGCGGGCGCTTGACCTCAGCGAGTCGCCCGATGATCCCGACGAGAAACGCCCCCTCGGGCAACCCCAAACGTCGACGAAGCGCTCCGTCCCTGCGGCTCTCGAAGGGCGCCAGGTCGATTCCTGGCGGCACAACCACCAAACGCGACTCCTCCACCACACCCAGGCGCAAGAGATCGTCGGCCGTAGCGTGCGAGACGGCCACGATTCGATCGGTGCGTCGGGCCAGACGCCGCTCGTGCGCGATCAGCGCACGCGACACGATATCGGGGAAGTAGCCCTCCAATACATGCCCGTGGAAAGTGTGGACGCGCCGAACACCCGCAACAGAGTTCGCGGCGCGGCGACCCAGGGTCCCCGCCTTGGAGGCATGGGTATGCACCACATCGGGGCGAAAATCGATCAGGGCCCGGCGCAGAAAACGGGTGGCGTTCCAGTCGCCCCATGCGGACAGTCCGCGCTTCAGGGAGGGGACGCGCACCACGTCGATGCCGCGCTCTGCCAGACTCTCGAACAGGTCCCCTTCACCTGGTCCCGACTCGCCTGCAAAGACGCGCAGGGTGTGGCCCGCCTGCTGCAAGAGGGGGTCAGAGGCCAGTACTTGCCTGGCAGGCCCTCCGAGATTCAATCGCGTCAGGATGCGGGCGATGCGCACGTGCGGAGCGTCTCCTGTTCCGCCCACTGCAAACATTCGCCGATGACCTCATCCAGGTTGCGGCGGTGATCCGCCAGACCCAATGCGCGCGCACGCGTCAGATCGGGGACCCGGTGCTGAACCTCTTCAAAGCGCGGGTCGAGGGTCTGGGTCGGATCCACGTGCTGCAGGCAGGACAGGTCACGTCCTGCGAGTTGAGCCACGCGAGTGGCGAGCTCGAGCACGCCGCAGCGGAGATCCCCGCCCAGGTTGAGAGCGCCGACAGGCCGCTCACAGCCCAAGGCCAAACGCACGATGTCCCCCGCCACGTCTCGGACGTGGCCCAGGGTTCGCACCTGATCCCCACTGCCGTGTACGGGCAGCGCCTCGCCCATCAGGGCGCAGCGCACAAAGGTGGGCAGGACCATCCCGCTCCCTGCGTCCTGGTCGGGCCCCACCACGTTGAACAGACGCAGGTGTAGGGGCGCCACCGGCCAGGCATCCCGACTGCTGGCCTCGTCCAGCGCCAACTCGACCGCCCGCTTGGAGGCCGCGTAGGCCCAGCGGCCGGTGCCATGGGTGGAGCGCACGGGGCTCTTTTCGTTCAGAGGCCGAGAGGACTCGCAGTAGACCTCGCTCGTTGAGGCGGAGATGATTCGCGGCACGCGGTCGCACGCGGCCAAGGCCCCGATCAACCCGGAGCAGGCATCCAGGTGCTCCCGGCGGCAACCTTCGGGGTCGCTCAGCACGCGGCGCACGCCAACCCGGGCCGCCAGATGAATGATGGTGTCGAAAGGCCCCTCGCGTTGCAGCAGGTCCGAGAATGCCCCCGGTGCGGAGACGTCGACGCGCCGCAAGCAGGCTGCCTCCTCGATTGTTGTCAGCCGATCGGGACCGCCTGCGGACAGATCGTCGGCGACGACCACCCGCGCACCCCGCTCAAGGAGCCCTCGCGTGACGCGCGAGCCCACCAGACCCGATCCGCCGGTCACCAGCAAAGCGGGGGTTGAGGTGAGGGAGGACTGCATGAGGCGTGGGACGGCTGGGCACGGGGCATATTCCCCGCCCGGCCAAGGTACCAACCCCGACGGGAGCAGCGTAGGTTTCTCCCCGCCTGACCCGCGATCCCCTAGAACAGCGTCAGGTGGTACAGGTTCAGGAGGGTGTAGCCCCCTGCTGCCAACCACAGGCCGATACGCGCCAAGGCGAAGTTCTTGTGCAGGGTCAGAACTCCCAGGGCCAAGGCGATCAGGAGCGCCTTCCAGATCACAAATCCCGCGCGGCCCGACTCGAGGAGGGCGGCGGCCACCGGATTGAGCTCGATCCCGCCCGCCTGCAAGTGGGTCAAGGTGAAGAAGCTGTCTCCGATGTTCATCAGTGTTATCCAGACGATGGCCAAGATCATGGACACCGTGTAGCGATCGACGAAGCTGCCCTCCTGCTCATAGTCCCGGCGCACGCTTCGGCGACGGCCACCGAAGAGGGTGAAGCGCGAGAAGCGCGGTGTGGGCCGCTTACGGCGGTCCTCGCCGCGGAACACTTCGGGTACAGGAGCCGAGGTGGACGCTGGAAGGAGATGGTCGAGATCGATGGAAGCCATGGGACTGCCCTATCCATCGGCTTCCGAGGGGGTGGGCCTTATGGCGCGGGCCGACCAAATCCACATCCCGAGGCCCTCGGCGGATCATTGCGTCTCTGATTGGGACACGCCGGCCGGCTTGCCGAGCTCCTCCAACAGAACCGTCGCGTAGGCACCGGGGGGCAAGGTGAATCGCAGGCGCACCACCGCTCCCTCTGCTTCCCAGGTCACATCGCGCGGGCCCACGAGCAGGGCGCGTCGCGCGCCCTTGGGAGCGAGCGCACCGGGCAAGGACGCGAGGGCCTCCAAATCCAGGTCCGCTTGTGCCAGGGCTTCCCGTTCCCACTCAGCCACCGTGCCCCGGGTGCGCTGTGCAGCGGGGCCGGGGAGGGGCCCGCTCGGAACACGCCGCAACAGGTCCGACTGCACCTGGGCTTCGGCTGCACCGTCGCCCTCGGGCGCGGGCATCCCCTCACCCGTCCACGGATCGACTAGGAGATCTCCGGGCAGCACGCGGCGGGCTCCTCCCGGTTCGATCATGCGCTGGCCCAGGACGCGGTTGAACACGGCAGCCTGCAGAGCAGAAACGTGCAGGGCTTTGGTGCGCCGTGGAAGAGTGCGCACCAAACTTGCCAGGTCCAGGGGCCGACGGGCCATCTGCTTGGCCAGGGGCACCAGAGACGCGGGCAGATCAGCGGACAGGGAACGGGCAGCGCGCCAGTCCTTGCGCTGATCGGAATCCAAGGCCATGAGCAAACTTGCCACAGGAGAGGGCTCCCGCACCTCGCCCGGGCCCTGGTGCGAATGCACAAAAGCGCGCAAGTACCCGCGCCAATCACCGCGCACCAACAGATTCCCAAGTCGCCGTGTCACCCCACCGGCCCCGAAGCGCTGCGGCCCGTAGAAATTGGGTAAGCCCTCACGGCTGAGCTGTGAGAGGGCCCGCTCCAGGTCCTCATGTCGTTCGGGCGGAAGGTCCCGCAGCGTTAGGTCGAAGCGATTACCGGCCAGCTCCCCCACCCGCAGTTTCCGCGACCGTCGTCCCGTGGCCAGGACCCGCAGGTCCTTCAGTTCGAGCCCCTGCACGGCCGCGGCGTCCACGTGCTCCAGGGAGAGGAACTGACGGGTGACGCCCATGGCGTCCTTGCGCCCCGCGTAGCCGACCTCCCGGGCCTCGCGCCCGAGGGCCCGGGCCACACGGCCCACGGCCTGGGCGGTGGAGAGCCCGCGCTTCTCGATCTCGAACCAGACGTGCGTCCAGTCCTCCTGGCCCGCCTCGGGCTGGCCCTCCGGGAGCTCCTCCACCCGAAAGTCCTCGAGGCAGGAGGAGTGCACAAAGGGGATCGGTGCGATGGACCCGGTGCAGTAGAGCCGCGCGGGATCATGCGCAGGATCGGATTGCAAACCGCTGGACATACCGTCAGGGTAACCGCCATGACCCCTTCCCCCATGCCCCCCGACGAGTTCGTTGACTTCTACGGGCAGCAGCGCGCCAGCGCCATCCTGCGTACCCCCCACGCCTCGGCCGTGGGCCCGGCCATGGACGCCGCCGTGCGCGCAGGGTTCCGAGTCTGCGAGTTCACCCTCAACACCCCCGATGCACTGGCTGCCATTGCTCGCCTGTGCGAGACGCAACCGGACGTTGTGGTGGGCGCGGGCACGGTGCTGACCTGTGACGATGCGCGAGCGGCGGTGCAGGCCGGCGCGTCGTTCCTCGTGTCCCCCGTGGTCGATGAGGAGGTGATCGAATGCGCCCACTCCCTGGGTGTCGCCGTCATGCCCGGGACCGCGACCCCGACGGAGATGTTGCGCGCGCACAGGGCCGGAGCCCAGCTGATCAAGGTATTCCCCGCTCCGATTGGCCCGGCTGCCATCAAGGCCTGCCTCGGCCCCCTTCCCTTCCTGCGACTGGTCCCCACCAGCGGCGTAGATCTAGACAACGCGGGCGAGTATCTCACCGCTGGCGCTCACGCCCTGGGCTGGGTAGCCCCCCTCTTCCGCCCCGAGTGGATGGCGGACGGCAACTTCGAAGCCATCGAGGCCCAGGCAAAGGCCTGCCTGGAATGTTGCTCCGCGACGACCTGAGCGAGGAGTTCTCCCCTACTCATCCTCGTACTCGGGATTGAGCTCGGTGGGAACGGGAGCCTTGACCCGCTCGCGCCAGGCGCGCATGCGGCCATGGAGATCCGCGACCACTTCGGGTTGTTCGGCGGCGAGGTTCACCGACTCGGCGGAGTCGGCCACCAGGTTGTAGAGCTCAAGTCGACCGTCCTCGAAGAACTCCATCAGCTTCCAGGGTCCACGGCGAATAGCGCCCACCGGCGTTGTACGGAAGGGGCCATGGCTGGGCAGGTAGCCCTGCAAGTAAGCCGGAAAATGCCAGAACAGGCCCTCCCGTTCGTCCAGAGCCTCGCCACGCAGGCAAGGCATGATGCTGACGCCGTCGAGCATCTGGTCCGACCCGCGGGGCACGCCCGCCAACTCCATCAGTGTCGGGTACAGGTCGAGACCGATAACCGCATCCAGGCAGCGTGATCCGGCTGAGATCTTCCCCGGCCAGTGGGCGATCAGGGGTTCGCGGATCCCGCCCTCGTACAGCATGCCCTTCGAACCGCGCAGGCCACCGTTGTCCCCAAAGGGCGAGCGACCACCGTTGTCGGAGAAGAAGAGCACCAGCGTGTTCTCTAGGAGATCCTGCTCGGCAAGGGTGGCAAGCACCTGCCCCACCGCTTCATCCAGGGCCGTCACCATGGCGGCATACTTCGCATCCTTGCTGTCACTCAGCGTCTCCACGTAGCTCTCCACGAGATCGGCGCGGCCCTGGATGGGCGTATGCACCGAGAAAAACGCCAACTGCAGAAAGAAGGGCTCGTCGGCGTGCTCCTCGATGAACCCCGAAGCCTCACGCCCCATGCGATCCGTAAGGTACTCCCCTTCGGGGCCGTCCTCCAATTTGGGATTAGAATAGGGCGAGTGGTAGGAGCGCGGAGAGCCAGCCTTGTTACCGCCGACATTCACGTCGAAGCCCTGGCTGCAAGGGTCCGCGCCCAGGTGCCACTTGCCCATGTGCGCGGTGGCGTAGCCCGCACCCGATAGAGTCTCCGCCAGGGTGACAAACGACTCGTCGAGATCCGTGCGATTGGGGGTGGGAATCAACTTGCGGTTCTTGGCCTTCCCGCGAGCGGATCCGCTGACGGTGTAGATCCCCGTGCGCGGGGCGTACAGCCCGCTCATCAGTGCCGCTCGCGTGGGCGCGCAGTTGGGGGCGTTGGCGTAGGCGTTCGTGAAGACCATGCCCCCGGCGGCCAGGGCATCCAGGTGCGGGGTGCGGTGCACGGGACTGCCGTAGCAGGCCAGGTCCCCGTAGCCCAGGTCGTCGGCCAGAAGCAAAACGATGTTGGGAGGGCGTCCCTCGGGCAGCGGATCGTCCGCCGCGGCGACCGCGCTCGTCAGCGCGCAGGCCAAGAGGGCTAATGGCCCCATGGGCAGAAGAGGAACCCTCATGAGAAGAGATGGTGCTGCACAGTGGAATGGTCGGCCACCCCGATCAACCGCCGATCGAGCCCCTGGTAGGGATAGCGCAACTGATGCGTGTCCACACCCATCAGGTACATGATCGTGTCCTGCAAGTCGTTGACCGAAATGGCCCCCTCCTCGATCTCGTAGCCCAGCTCATCGGTGCGACCCACGATCCGGCCACGGTGGATCCCCGCCCCCGCCATCCACAGACTGAAGCAGCCCGGGTGGTGATCGCGGCCCCAGTACGTGGAGCCATTCCGAGCCTCATTCATCGAGGTGCGTCCGAACTCCCCACCCCAGACCACAAGGGTCTCGTCCAAGAGGCCACGGCGGTCGAGGTCCTGCACCAGAGCCGCGACGGCCTGGTCGGTCTCGCCGCACTTCTTGGGAAGCGCGGTCAAGAGGTCGTCACCCGACCCGGTCCCATGGGTATCCCAGCCCCAGTCGTAGAGCTGAACCCAGCGCACACCGGACTCCACGAGGCGGCGCGCCAAGAGGCAGTTGTTCGCAAAAGAGGCCTGGCCGGGTTGGCTGCCGTAGAGCTCGTGAACGTCCTCGGGTTCCCGGCCAATGTCCATCAACTCAGGAACAGAGGCCTGCATGCGGAAGGCCAGCTCATACTGACTGATGCGCGCTTCGGTTTCGGGATCGCCCTGCTGCTCGAAACGCCTCTGGTTGAGGGCCGCCAGGGCATCGAGGGTGCGCCGACGCAGGTCGCGATCCATGCCCTTGGGGTCGGTGACGTACAGGATGGGATCCCCGCTGCCCCGTAGCCGCACACCCTGGTGGGCGGAGGGCAGAAAGCCACTGCTCCAGACGCTCTTGCCGGCTGAGGGATCGGTCCCCCCCGAGGTCAAGACGACGAAAGACGGGAGGTTGCGGTTCTCCGTCCCGAGGCCCCAGCTGGCCCAGGATCCCATGGCCGCAGCGCCCACGTCCTGATCGCCGGTGAACAGCCGCAATTCCGCCGGACCGTGGTTGAACTGATCGGTGTACATCGACCGGATCAGCGTGGCCTTGTCCATGATCTGGCCCATGTGAGGCACCAACTCGGAGACCTCCGCATCGGATTTCCCGTAGCGCCCAAAGGAATAGGGCGACCCCAAAAGTGTCGGGTGCCCCTTGATGAAGGCCAGTCGCTTGCCTTCGATGAAGCTCTTGGGGCACAGGCTGCCGTGCAACTCCCGGAGCCTCGGCTTGTTGTCGAACATGTCGAGCTGGGGCGGGGACCCGGACATGTGCAGGTAGATCACCGACCGCGCACGGGGCTTGTGGTGCGGCCCAGGGGGACGCCGGTCTCCGACCGCCCATCCGCTCGCGGATCCTTCGGCATTCGAGAGGTCCGCCAGGGCCATGGCGCCCAGGGACAGACCGCTGCTCGCCAGGAAGGCGCGCCGCGTCAGCATGGACCTCTGGGTATCGAGCGGGTTCATCAGTCCTTCACCAGCACGGCGTCCAGGTTGAGGAGTACGTTGGCCACCGCCGTCCAGGCCGCGGCACGCTCGGCGTTGAGCCCCTCTGGAAGTGGGCCGAGTGGATCGGTCGCCAGAGCCAGCGCCTCGGCTGCGCGTCCCTCCCACGTGCCGAGGGCATCCTCGAAGAGCCGGACGAGTTCGCCCACGTCAGCATCTTCCGGAGGGCGCTGCAGGACCAGCCAGAGACCGCGCCGAACCCCCGCCCGAGCATCTCCGCCACCCTCGGCGTGCATGCGCCGTCCAAGGGCCTGGGCCGTCTCCACGAACGCCGGATCATTGAGGGTCACGAACGCCTGCAGAGGGGTGTTGGTGCGCAGGCGCCTGGATGTACACATCTCGCGGCTGGGGGCGTCGAAGATCTGCATGGCGGGGTAGGGCATCGAACGCCGCAAGAAGGTGTACAGGCCTCGCCGGTGACGGTCTTCGCCCTGACTGGAGGGCCAAGTCCGCTGACCGTTGAAAGCGGCCTTCCAAAGACCGGGCGGCTGATGCGGATAGACCGAGGGACCGTGCATCTTGGGAGACAAGAGGCCACTCACCTTCAGCGCCTGGTCCCGGATCATCTCGGCCTCCAACCGGAACGAGGGCCCACGGGCCAGAAAACGGTTGGTCGGATCCAAGTCCCGCGCACGTTCATCCAGCACCGAAGCCTGACGGTAGGTGGCCGAAGTCACCAGGGTGCGCAGCAGGGCCTTCTGGTCCCAACCAGAATCCATGTACTCGGCAGCCAACCAGTCGAGGAGCGTGCGATGCGTGGGCATGTCACCTTGGCTGCCCAGGTTCTCCTCGCTCACGACAAGGCCCCGACCGAACAACTGGGCCCAGATCCGATTCACGGCCACGCGCGCCGTCAGAGGATTGTCACGACTGCTCAACCACTCGGCAAAGCCCAGCCGATCGGCCTCGAAACCCTCGGGCAGCGGATGGAAAGCGGCAGGCACACCGGCCTGCACCTTCCCCAGCGGAGTGAGAAAGTTGCCTCCCTGCAAGACGGAATTCGGGCGGCGATCGGCCTCGGGCCGTGCCTGCAAAACCGGGGGTCCACTGGGGATATGGGAATTCCGCTCTTCCTTCCGTGCACGCAGAGTGGCCTTTAAGTGGTCCAGCCAGGTTCCCGCCAGGAGCTCCTCTTGGGCCTGACTGGGCTCTTGCGCCTGCAACGCTTCGAGTAATGCCGACCCCAATGGAAGCAGAGCGCCCTCGTACTCACTGAAGCTGAGCCTGAAGGCGCCCAGGGTGTGCTCGCTGCCGTAGGTCTGCTCCATCTCGATGCGGACACTCGCAGGTTCGCGCAGAACCAGCGGCGCAAGAAATGGGAAGACCGCCACGTGCGATTGCCACACCCGTGGGGCCACGGCCCAGCCGGAGTCGGCGGCCGAATTGTGGTCTACCGATTCCAGCACGGAGAAATCCACCTGGGACCAGTCTGCGCTCGGCGAAGCCAGCGCGATGCGGCCACGCTGTTCACGGGGCCCCATGGGGCTGGGTTGCCCATCTGCCAACTTCCCGAGCATCTGCTGCCAGCAGAGAACGCCCGCATCGTCCCGGATGGACAGGATCAGCCCGTTCGAGCGACCAAATTGAGCGTTGTCCGTTCGGTGGTGCACGACGACCTCATCGATGGACGTTTCGGCCCCCAGGTTCAACTCCCACCACGGATCGGCCTCGGTGGCCGTGTGGGTCACGGAGTTGCCCTCAAAGTAGTGCCCGTTCCCATTCCCGTCGATGGCTCGCGCCGCCTCGCCCCCATGGCCCGTGCTGGACTGGGAGGCCGTACCCCGTTTGGCCACGTTCTCCCCGCCACAAAACACCTCCACCTCAGCCAGGGAGAGGATGCGACCCGGACCGCGTAATTCCAGGCGCAGGTGACGGCCAGTGACGGTGTCCGCCTCAGGGCCCTCGAGGCGCAGTTCGTTCAGGACGAAATTGCCATGCCCGTTTCGGCCGGGGCCCCGCCCGGCCTCTGCCCGGGCCTCCAGGCGCAGGCCGCGCCAGGTTCCCGCCGGCAACTGGACTTCGAGCTCGAAGGTATCCTTGGCGGGTGTCGGACCTGTGGCACGGATGACGGAGTCTTCTCCAGCCTCAAGCACCGTCCCCTCGCGACCTCCAGCCGACAGCAAGGTGCCCACCTTCCATGAAGGGTCTCCGGACAACACCTCGCTCTCCCACGCCGCGCGGGCCTGGGAGCGTTCGGAGTCCGGGCTTTGGATCTCAGCGGTCAAAGCCTCAATCTCCAGCGTGAGCTCCGCATGGCGCGTGGCCTGCTCGACATCCTTAAACCTCAAGGGATTGAGGTTGTTCGTGTCCTCGTCAGCGGTCTGGTTGAAGATTGCCACCAGGCCGTAGTACTCGGTGTGGGTGAGAGGATCGAACTTGTGACTGTGGCACTCGGCGCAGCCCGCGGTCAGCCCCATCCAAACCTGCATGCTGGTGGTCATGCGGTCCTTGACGGCCGCCATGCGGAACTCCTCGTCGTCGGTGCCGCCCTCCGTGTTGTTCATGGTGTTGCGGTGGAAGGCGGTCGCTAGCTGCTGCTCCAGCTGCTGCTCCTTGGACGCGTACGGCAGAAGATCCCCGGCCATCTGTTCACGGGTGAACTGATCGAAGGGGATGTTTTGGTTGTAGGCATCGATGACCCAGTCCCGATAGCGCCAGATTTTGAGACGCAGGGGATCGGAGGTGTAGCCGCTCGAATCGGCGTAGCGCGCCAGATCCAGCCACACCCGCGCCCAGCGCTCCCCGTAGCTTGGGGACGCAAGCAGCCGATCGACGAGACGCTCATAGGCACCTGCGCGTCCGTCGTTCATGTACTCCTGCACCTGCTCGGGTGTTGGCGGCAGACCGATCAGGTCGAGAGAGACACGCCGCGCCTCCACGGCCCGGCTCGCCCTTGGAGACGGCTCGAAGCCGACCTCCGTCATGCGCTCCAGCACGAACCGATCGACCGCATTCGCGCACCAAGACGCCTCAGGGGAGGTGCCGAGCGGGGGAACCGGCCGCTCCACGCGCTCGAAGGACCAGTGCCGTGCGTAGCCCCCCCCTTCCTCGATCCAGCGTCTCAGCAACTGCACATCCTTGGGATCCAGCGCGGCTCCATGGCCATCAGGCGGCATGCGCTCTGCGGGGTCGAGAGCGCTCACCCTCCGCAGAAGCTCGCTGCCATCCGGGTCGCCGGGAACCACCGCAAATGCCCCGCTGGGCAAGAGAGCGCGCGACCCCTGCATCGAATCGAGGCGCAGCCCGCCCTTGCGATCTCCCTCATCGAACCCGTGGCAGATGAAGCAACGTGTGGCCAGCAGAGGCCGGACCTCCAGCTGAAAGTCCACCGGGGGTCTGGGCGAGTCCGCTGAACCGTCTGACGCACGGACCTCGCCGCCGGCCAACACCACCGACAAGCACGCGATCCCGAGAAAAGCCATGGGGACCAGCCTAACCCCGACCAGTGGGAATTGCCCCACCCGAACCGCCCTCAGGCCTGAGCGACGACGTCCTCATAGATGGCGAGTGTCTCCTCCACCATGCGATCCAATCCAAACTCCGCGTTCACCCTCTGCCGGCCCGCCTCGCCCAAAGCTTGCCGCCGTTGCGGATCGCCCGCCCATTCCACCATCACCCCGGCGAGAGCCCCGGCATCGTCCGGCGCCACGAGCTGACCGGTAACGCCATCCTGAACGACTTCGGGAATGGCAGAGACCGTCGTGGAAAGCACGGGCAAGCCCGCGGCCATGGCCTCCAAGAAGACCAGGCCCAGTCCCTCCCAGCGGGAGGCCATGGCGAAACCATCGGACGCCCCCATCAATGCGGGAACGTCACGGCGAATGCCGGCGAACACACAGGTGCCGTCCTGCTCAACTCCCAGGTCCTGAGCCACGGCCCGCGCCCGCTCGACACCATCGCCGAAGGGGTCGCCGCCCACGAGAAGCAAACGCACCGGAGCTTTCTGCCGTGCCTCGGCCAGGGCAGCGATCAGCACCTCGTGGGCCTTCTGCGGGGCGAAGCGCGCGACGCATAGAAGTACCAGATCATCGGCGCCGAACCCGAACTCCGCCCGTAATCGGGCGCGGCTTGCAGAGTCTGCCGCGGCCTCACTGAAGGGAGTGGGATCGATGCCGTAATAGACGCGCTCCTGGGCCTCGATGGGAACGCGGCCGTGCTCGGCCACGAAACGGCCCACGTGATCGGAGAGGACGATGGTGCGCGCGGGAATCCGGCCCACCAGGCCATGCAGGCGCGAAACCAGGGGGCGCAAGAGCGCGCGCTCATCGTTGTGCTTGCCGGAGACCAGGCGCCTGCGGGAGCCGAATAGGCACACAGCTGCGGCGGTCACGAAGTCCGCCCTCAGGAGGTGGCTGTGCACCAGCTCACCCCAACGCAAGTGTGGGCGCAGCTTCCACAGGGCCAACGGCCCCTTGCCCACACAACCGATGCAGTGGGCCCCCGCAGCCTCGTAGTCGGCCACCAGAGCCCCCTCACCCAGGAGATGGGCCACGCGCACCTCGTGCCCACGCGCCACCTGACCGCGCACCTGCGACAGCACGTGCATCTCAGCCCCACCCACGTCCAGGGTGCTGATCACGTGCAGGATCTTCACAGGATCTCCCCGTAGACGTCGAGTAGTCCTGTGATCATGGGTTCCAAGCCGAACATGCGGGTCGCCCTCTCACAGCCGGCCCGGCCCAGGCCAACTCGAGCCGCTGGATCCATAGCCAGCACACGGGCGAGAGCACGGCCCAGGGCCTGGCCCGCGATGCCCTCGGCCAAGGCCCCTGTCTCGCCGTCCACGATCAGATCACGCGCGCCGTCAACGGGAGTCGCCACAACCGGCAGCCCGGCAGCCATCGCTTCCATGACGATGTAGGGCATACCCTCCCAACGAGAGGGCAAGAGCAAAAGATCGAGGGCGCCCAAGATGGCGGGCACGTCGTCGCGCGGCCCGGTGAAGCGCACGCGGTCGGTGAGTCCCCACTCGCGCACCGATGCGGCCAAGGCGTCCTGAGATCCGGGTCCCACGATCAACAACTGCAAGGCCTCGCACCCCGGTTGTCGCAGAGCATCCAGAGCCAGGTCCTGGCCCTTGCCCTCGTACAGCAAGCCAATCACGGCAGCCGTGGGCCGTGCCGGGTCTAAGTCGAACTGGGCGAGGTCAAGCGGGGCAACTCCTTGCACGCGCGACGGGTCGATGCCGTTGGTCACCACGCGAACGCGGTCGCTCGGCACAACGCCACTCTCAACCATCGTGGCCGCCTCACTGGGGCTGACGGCAATCATGCGATCGGTGTCCTGGGCCAACCGTGCCTCGAGTGCGCGGAACATGCGGCGCTTCCAGGCGGAGAACTGGGCCTCAAACAGAAAGGCAAAGGTGTGCGGTGTGTGGACGCGCTTCCCGAACCCCGTGGCCAGAGAAGCACGACGACCCAGCACTCCGGCCTTGGATGAGTGCGTGTGCACGATGTCCGGCTGCAGCTCGCGCACGAGCGCGCACAGGCGGCGGTAGTCTCCGTAGTCCCGCGCCGGTGAGATCGCTCGCACCATCTGAATGCGGTGCACCCCCACCCCTTCATTCTCGAGTGCGTCGAGATCTCCAGGGAAACCCGGGTCTCGCAGGGTCGATGCGGCCACATGCAAATCCAGGCCGCGACCCTTCAGGCCCCGGACCACATCCACCAAATGCCTTCGGGTTCCCCCGATGGTGGCCTCCATCACGTGCAAGACTCGCACGATGCGAGTTTTAGTAGGCGCCGGCGCCCTTCGCAACTGCGAAACCGGTCAAGGCGATAATGACTAGGTCCAGCAGCAGGGATTGATTCTCGATGTAGTACAGGTCGTAGTCCAGATTCTCATGAATGGACTGGGTCCGGGCGTAGGAGATCTGCCACAGACCGGTCACGCCAGGCTTGGCCCGCAGGCGCTCCTGATCCATGGTGTTGTAGGTATCGACGATGAAGGGCATCTCGGGCCGCGGGCCCACGACGCTCATTTCACCGCTCAAGACGTTCAGGAAGTTGGGCAGCTCGTCCAGGCTGTAGCGCCGGAGAAAGCGCCCGACGCGGGTCACGCGCGGGTCGTACTCGTTCTGGGGAGCCAGCTCATCCCCGCAATGAGTGTGATGCATGGTCCGGAACTTGAAAAGCTGGAAAGCCTTTCCATCGCGTCCGACTCGGGTCTGCCGGAAGAACACCGGCCCCTTGCTCTCGCGCTTGATCATGATGGCAGAGATCAGAAAGAAGGCCGCGCCGAAGAGCAACACCGTGGTGGCCACGCAGACATCCAGAGTGCGCTTGGCCATGGCACCGACCACGCTGACTCTCCGCTCGGGCCTGGAGATCAGCGGTATCGAATCCAAATTCTCGATGCGCACGTTGTAGCTCATCAGATGGTAGAAGCGGGGCACCACGTGGTAGTTCACGCTCAAGTGGTCCAACTTGGTGACAAGATTCATGACTTCCTGTTCCGGGGCTTCGGGCAAGGCGACGAATACCTCGGAGATCTTGTGCAGCCCGAGGAGGCGGTCCAATTCGTCGATGGTCCCGAGAACTCGGCTGCGCTCGACCATGGTCCCCACCCGGCTCTTGTCCGCGCCGATAAAGCCCACGAAGTTCAAGCCCAGGGTGGGTACCAGGAGGAACTTGCGCTGCAGACTCTGACCGGTGGGCCCATCGCCAATAACCACCACGTTGCGGTTGCCAACGCCCTTGCGGTGTAGGCCCTGAATGACCTTGAACGACACAAACCTGCTGATCGTCGTGAAAACAAGAATCAGCACGGGCGCAAGCAGGAGCACCTGCCTTGACATGGCGTCAAGGTTCACGGCCAACGAAATCTTGCTGTGCAGCTTGACCCCAAAAGTCGCCAGCGCGCCAAGCACTCCCTTGCCCTCGGGATCGGGCACTGCATTCGTATGGGTCAGGAAGACGATCAGCGTCGACACCACCAAGAACGCCGTGACGGAACTCTTGGCCACGGACTTGAACTCTTCCACGTTCAAGAGGCTCTTGATGGGCGAGTACATCCCGAACCAATGGAAGCTCAACAGACACACCGCTGCGGTGAGCGAGAATATCTCTTGGTAGGTCTTCAGCGCGTAGGAACTGTCTGTGTCCACCCCTGTAAAGAGATCCACCTGGTGGACCATGGCCCATGCGGCGATACAGGCCAGCACGACCACCGCAAGGTCCACGATGACCTGAATGGAGAGAATCAACGGCTCAAAATTGCGCCGCACCAGGGTCCCGACCCGCGTCATGACGCACGCCTCCCCATGCGCCACCTGGGGGCGCCGTCACGGTCGAAGGGCAAGAATGTCAGCACTGAGTTAAGAGGAGGGTATTTATCCTTCACCAATCCTATCTTGGCAGCATCCCTTTGGAATCCCCTTCGATCCTTCAAGTGGTCCAGGATGAGACCTTGCCCCCCTTGAGTCGAGCCAGGCGGGGCATGGGGTAAGAATGGAAAACGGCTCTGCATGGGCGGGGACCAAACCCTCGAAGCATGTGCCGGGCCCCGCCGCCTTAATCGCTGCGGAGACCTGGGTTGGAGGACATCAGGAGGGCTGCAACGCTATCGGCAGGAATTCCCCCCAGCCTGGGGAAGTTCTGGGCAAAGCTGCGGGACGTACCGGGCCCCGCCAGGTCCGTCACCACCCGCAGGGCCGCCCAGGGCACCCCCGCCCGCTGAGCCACCCGGGCCGCCGCAGCGGTCTCCATGTCCGCTGCACAAGGCCCCAGGAACGCCCTTGCCAGCCTCATGCGCCTCCAGGGATTCAGAACGGGGCGGTCCGCCGTCACCAGCCAGCCCGCCGGACCCGGTGCTACCGCGCGCCAGGCGCTCATCAGGGGCTCATGGGCCTCAATTTCACGCCCGTCCCGAACCGCCAGGTCAGCCTGGATGGTGCGCTTGCAATGCAGAAGGCTCCCGATCTCCATCCCACGCCGCAGGGCACCACAGGCGCCCACCACCAGTAGGTGATCGAGGCCCTCCCCCACAAGAAGGCTGGCCGCCTGGGCCGCTGCCACTTTCCCCACACCCCCGACGCAGGCCACGACCTCGGCCCCGGGCAGATCCAGGTGCAGGAGCTCCAGCCCCTGGCACTGACGGCGATCCCGAATCCGATCCCCCAGACAGCCCAACTCCGTGGGCAGCGCGCAGAGTACTCCGGTTCGCAAGGTCCTGGCCGTCATGCCCTCCATTGTGACCCCCCGGCGGCAGAGACAAAAGGTCGAGCCCCACAACCGGCCCCCTTCTTGCTGCCCCTCGAAGCGCTATGCTTCTGACCGCCCCCCCCCCCCCCCCCCC
>DUDB01000044.1 GCA_012959525.1 Planctomycetota bacterium | reverse complement strand
TCCATGGCACGCGCCAGGGTTTGAGCCACGGCGTCCGTGACGCCGGGCTTCTTGGCCACCAGGACGCGGTGGCAGCCGGTACTCGTCTCCGGTGCGCACCCGGGTTCGCTGATGCGTACCCGGTCGAGCACGGGATCGGCCAGCAATCCGCTGACGATGTTGTCCACTTCGGAGCGCTGGAGTTCGGCGGGCAGCAGGTAGCCGCGACCGAGGCGTACGCTCTTGGCACCATCGATACCCAGGGAGGCCAGGGCAGACTGCACTTGGGTGCCTTCGGGGTCGTCACGCTGGGCGTCGCGGAAGACCTCGACGCGCCAGGCCCGGGGCAGGGTGGCGGTGGTGGGGGGCATGGGGCAGAGCTGGAGGGGTTGGGTCCGGGGAGAAGGGCGGGCAGTGTAGCGTGGCGGGGAGAGGGAATCACCGCTTGGCCTTGGCTTGCCTTCTCGCGCCCACGGTCACCGTGGGGGTAAGGGATACAAAGGGCGCTGAGCGAGGGGGGAGGCCCAGCCAACGCAAACCTGCGGCTCGCGCCTAGCGATCCCGCTCTCCCGCCCCCATGCCCGTGCGATCCGGGTTGGCCGGACGCGTGGGCGGCGTGTAGGCCCGCTCCGTGCTCAGCTCTAGGAGCATCTGCTCGATGGCCTTGGCCAGTTGAGGATCGGCACCGTCCTGCATCAGTGCAGGGTCGTCCAAGACCTCGATGTCCGGGGCGACGCCGTAGCCTTCGATGCCCCAGGTCCCATCCAGCTCAAAGAAACCAAAGGAAGGGATGGCCAAGGTCGCGCCGTCGATCAAAGACGGGCTGCCGGAGTAGCCCACCAGGCCGCCCCAGGTGCGCGTGCCGATCAATTTGCCTAATCCAGCCTGACGGAACAGGTACGGGAACATGTCACCACCGGAACCTGCGTCGCGGTTGATCAACATGCACTTGGGTCCCTGGTGGCTGTCCCGCGGAGTGGCCCAGCTCGTGCCCCAACGGCGCCCCCAGTAGTTGGTGCGCGGACGGTTGAGCGCCTCGATCTCGCGGTTGGGGAAGGAGCCGCCACCGTTCCAACGCTCGTCCACGATCAAGGCATCCAGGTTACGGCCGCGGGAGCCCGTGTCGGGCACGTAGATGTAACCCACCCGGCCTCCGGAGTCCTTCTCCACTGTGGCGCGGTTGGTCTCAATCCAGTTTCTGTAGCGCAAGCTACCCTCGCTGGTGAGCGTCTTGACGCGTATCCGGCGCGCCTGGTCGTCCAGGATCGGTGCGCTCGAAACCGTCAACTCAACGGCCTGGCCCCCCTTGCCCACGAAGGCAGCCCAGGGGTCTACGGAGGTATCCATCGGAACGCCGTCCACTGCCAGGAGATAGTCGCCCTCGTGAACGTCCACTCCGGCCTTGCTCAGGGGGCCGCGGGCATCCGCGTCCCAGACTCCCCCCTCGATGATCTTGGTGATGCGGTAGGCACCGTCCTCCAAGCTGTAGTCGCAACCCAAGAGGCCGACACCAACCCGCGGCCCGCTCTCCATGGGACCGCCGCGAACGTAGGTGTGCCCGCAGTTCAGCTCAGAGACGATCTCGCGCAGAACGTAGTCCACGTCATTGCGCGTCACGCAGAAGTCGATCATCGGGCGGTACGAATCGTGTACGGCTTTCCAATCGACACCGTGCATGTTCTCTGCATAGAAGTAGTCCCGGAACAGGCGCCAGGCACCCGTGTAGATTTGGGGCCACTCCTGGCGCGCATCGATCCAGGTGTCCATGCCGTCGGTCTTGACGGTCTTGGGCGAACTACCCTCTCCCGCCTTGCCGATGGACGGCACGCTGCCGCGCAACAACAGGAGCTTCTTGCCATCGCTTGAGAGGCTGAAGCCCCCTCCACCGGTGACGCTCTTCTCGGCTTGGTCGTCGTCGGTCAGGTCGTAGAGCTTGATACCACCATTGTTGCCCCGCCGGCTGTAGAGCAGCTGGCCCTTATGGTTGACCGCCAAGCTGCCGAAGCTGCCCGCGCTGACCGGGAGTTGTAGGGCACGCCGTTCGAAGCCCTCGATGTCGATCTCGACCACTTCTGCGGGTTCATCTTCGTCCTCGTCCGCCTCGTCGTCGGAGCTTGAGGGAGAGGAACGGTCGCAAGTCATGCGGGCGTTGCCATCAGGGGAGACGATGGTCCAGGAGAGGGAGCCCCCCGAGAGCTTGCCCGTAAAGGGCATCGTGAGGCCTGTATCGGTGTGGATGTCTCCACCGCACTCACCCGACTCGAGGTCGAGGGTGCCCGTTATTGTGGCGGTGCCGAGCGCACTGCTGATGCTCCCGGAGAGAGCTCCGGCGCTAAGGGTGATCGTCATGCGCACGTCGATGGAGCCCTCCCCGGGAATATCCAGATTACCGGACCATGCCCCGGAGACACCATCGTCGGCGGGCTCGTCTTCTTCTTCGTCAGAGTCGGAATCTGAATCGGGGTCTTGCTGCTCGCCGTCATCCTCATCCTCATCCTCATCCTCTTCATCCTCGCCCCAGGTCTCCTCGTCGCTCTCTTCCTCCCAGGGGAACTCCACATCGTTGCGCAGGGGAACGGCCAAGAGTACCTGGGCATTCTCGTACACGTAGTTGGAGTCGATGGCCGATCCACGCTGCCCATTGAAGTTGCGCACGCTGGCGAAGTAGAGGTAGTCCCCCTTGCGGTCGAACACTGGATTCGAGTCGCTGAACATGTCGCTGGTCACGCGCTCTAAAATCCCCGAAGTCGTGTCGTACAACATGATCGAAGACCCCAATGCGCTGGCACCGGGCGTGCTGAAAGTGAGCCAACGGGAGTCGTGGGACCAGTTCAGCCCCACTCCCCATTCCGCGTGGCCGTGCTGATCCACCCGGGTGGTCGTGGCGGCCTCGATGTTGTGCAGGTAGATCGTCCCCGAGCGGTCGCTGTACGCGATCTGCTCGGAGTTCGGCGACCAGACGGGCTGGTACTTGTAGCCTTCCGTGTTCTGGGTCAGCTGGCGCGTCTCGCCGCGACCGTCGGATTGGGTCAGGGTCAACTCGTATTCGCCGCTGGCGTCCGAAAAGTAAGCCACCCAACGTCCATCCGGACTCCAGGAAGGATCGCGCTCCCCAACCCCATTCGACTGGGTCAGGTTGCGGGGCTTGCCCTTGTCCGCGGGCAAGGTCCAAATGTCGCCGCGGGCCTCTACCGCCACGCGCTTGCCCGTGGACGAAAGACCGCCGGCGCTGATCGAACCGGACACGTCCACCATGCGCGGGCGGATCGACTCGCGGGCACCGGGAATTTGCACCGAAACCTGACGGGTCTGACCGCTGCCGAGGTCGAGCAGGAACAGCCCGGAATTGTTCTGAAAGACGATCTCGCCCTGGCCCTTGTCCCCGGGGCCAATCGCCGGCCACTTCACGTCGAAATCGGTGTAGCGCGTGATTTGACTTGGCTCGCCGCTCTGGGCGTCGGACTTCCAAACGTTGAGCCGTTGCTCGCTTCCGCGATCCGACACGAAGTACAGGTCATCCCCGTGCCACATTGGAAAGCTATCGGTCCCCTCCCAATGGGTCACCCTGTGCGAGGTCTTGTCCTGGAGATCGAAGAGCCATACGTCCGTGGCCGTCCCCCCCAGGTAGCGCTTCCAGTTGCGATTGTCCCGACTGTTCGGGGTGTAGGCCAACATGCGCCCATCGGCACGGATGGTGCCGTTCGCGCCATAAGGGATGGACACTTTGGTGGGCAGTCCGCCCGTGGCGGGCACGGTGAACATCT
>DUDB01000043.1 GCA_012959525.1 Planctomycetota bacterium | reverse complement strand
CGAGCCGCCTGTGGTGGTCGAGCCGCCTGTGGTGGTCGAGCCGCCTGTGGTGGTCGAGCCGCTCCAGAATGTTGAAGAGAAGCTGCTCGACTTTGGCGGGCACTTCCGCGGGGTGTACCTGAGTAGCGATCTGGCTCTGGAGAGAGCGTCTGAAGACACGATCCGTTCCGATATTCGCCTCGCTCACTTTCACGTCCAAGGGAGGCTGGCCGGGACCTCCGTAGGGTTCCGATTGGAACAGGACTTTGCGTCGCCGGAACTTGAGCAGGCTTACTTCTTCCTCCCGTTGGGTAAGGGAGACCTGCAGATGGGCCGGTTCAGATCACCCTTCACTGTCAGCAACATGCGTGACGAGGGCACCCTGTTCTTTCTGGAGCGTAGCCGGATCGGAGCCCTGTTCGGAGAAGGCCGGAGAGGCGTTCAGGCCTTGGGGTCTTCCCTCTCGCTCGACTGGGCCATCGCTCTCCAAGATGGAGGGGATGGCATCGGCCAGAATCTACTTACCGTCGCTCGCGTCACGCACCACTTCCTTACCCCATCGGAACTGAGCAACACGACAGGCGCGAGGCCTTCGAGTGCCTCAGGCTCCATCTCTGCTTCGGGTTTCAAGGACACCTCGGTCGAGGGATCCGATGGGATGGCCCTGGACCTACACCTCGACGGGGAGGCCTACTCCGTTGGGATGGAAGTCCTCTTCCTGGGGGGATACGTCTACACAGGCAACGGCTATGCCACAGAGTGGTTGGGTACACGGCGCCTCGCCAACTTCAGCCCCAGAAGCACCCCCTGGGCCGTGCAAGGCGCAATTCTCATCCTCCCCAGTTGGGAAGTAGGCCTCCGCGTCCAAGATTCGGACAATGACGCTCGAGAGGCCCGTGTCGATGTGGCTCTGAGCCGCCGCAGCCTGCTAGGCCCTCTACGCTGGACGGGGCAGTACTCCCGGCTACGTTCGGACACCCGCGGCGATGCTGGAATCCTCCAACTCGGGCTGGGCATGGGTTTTTGACCTGCGAGTCAAGCAAAACAGGGCAGACCCACCCGCCGGTCACTATGCTATCCGGGACCCGGCAACCCCCGTCAATCTGCTCCCATGCTCTCGCTCCTTCCCCTCGCAGCTTTCCTTCCGCTGATCGCCAATGACCCAGTCAAGGTGCCCCTCGGGCCCTCACCGGGTGGAGCACTTGAGGACAGCAGTTGGGAATCTCTGGACGAAACGGTTGCCGCCCTCGCCACCTCTCTTGGATCTGGGGCCGAGGATGCATCCCTGTGGGGCTTTGTGAAACCCACCTATGGCGCATCCGGCGACCTTCCAGCCGGCTCAGGAGGTGACTACAGCGCAGTCGCGATCGACGCGGCACGCTTGTATTTTGACAGCGCTATCGGAGGCGCAACAGTTCGTCTCTCAACGGATTTTGCAAGCGGCACTGCAAGCCTGCTTGATGCCTGGGCGCGTTTCGTCGTGACGGAGGGCGCCAACCTGCAGGTGGGCCAATTCCGCACGCCTTTCCTGCGAACAGCAAACATCGAGGCCAACCACAACCTGTTCATCCTGCCCACACGAAACTCGCTCTTCTACCGTGTGCGCGATGGCTCCCGCCAGGGTGCAATGCTGTCCATCGACCATGGCCCGATGCGCTGGGACATGGCCGCGCAAAACGGTTTTGATCAAACCGTGGACAATCACCTCATCAGCTCGCGGGTGGCGTTGAACCTCCTTGGCGAAGGCCTAGGGGACGCTGAGGGGGCGCTTGGAGCGCCTGCGGAGCCTCAGGTAACGGCTGGAGTCGCCTACTCAAACGACAAGAGCGGGGACGAGGCCGTGGCCATCGCTTCAGACATTGCCATCACCATGTCGCGGTTCTACCTGCAGATCGAAACGGTTAGCTACGAAACCGACTACACCGCCCTCGACGTGGCTTCCGGACACATCCTCGGCACGGAGTTGGACGCCGGCCGGGGAGACACGACACCGATCAGTGTGACCTGTAGCCACCTTATCCCCGGGGACCTGTGGGAAGTGGGCGCGCGCTACGAACAGTTCGACGACGTGCTCGGGCGCGAACTTCTGACCGTTGGTTTCAACCGCTACTACAAGGGGCATGACGCCAAGGTGCAGGTCAATTTCAGCACCGAGAGCTCCAGCGGAGACGATGCGGACGCTTTCGGGATCGGCTTGACCCTGAGCTTCTAGCAGCCGTTGCCTAGTGCTCCGGGTCGGGGGCGCCGGCCGTCCCACCCTCACGCATGGGGCTGCCCATCACGGCCTTGTCGCCGCGGGTGAGCCGCTCGGCGATCGTCCTGTCAAATACAGGGTGGCGGGGCTCGTCGCGAAACCCGCGGTGCACAGATCCGCATACGTAGCACACGACCTCATCAGGGGCTCTGCGATAGATAAGGAAGTCTAGGAGTCCCGCCACTCCCAAGCTGATGTAGTAAGTGAAGGGAGCCAACACGGCGGCGAGGACCACGATGGTGTAGCCGAGAGCGCGGGGGAAGCGCTTGCGGGTGTACAACTCGGGATGGCTACAGTGAAGGCAGCCCGTTAAGCCTCCTTCTTCCGTTCGGCGATCCAGGTCCAGGTGGTACTCGCCCTCTCCTTCCGGGTGGCGGTACCAGCGACGCAAGGCGAACGGACCATCGGCTTGCAGGAAGATCAACCGCTCGGGATCAACCGGGTGGGGCAGACCCAGCTCAATCCAGCGGATGGGTGGGAGTTGCTGCGTCACAGGGGGATGCCGTAGGAGTCCTGCAAGGAAATAGAGACGGCCGTCCCGATCAGGACGAGCACCGTTGAAGCGTACAGGATACCCGTCGCCGAGCGCGTGTTCCCATACCGCAGGGAGCCCGCCGTCATCCAGGCAAAAAGGAGCGGGAGGGCCAGACCCGTTGCTACGCGAGTTCCCAGGAAGAACAGTCCCCAGGCACCCAGTAGTGGGCGGTTCATCTGCTCGAAAGACTGAGCAGACAGCAGGCAGGAACCCGCCAGCAGCACGCCCGATGCCACCATCGCCCAGACCGTGAGCCGGTTGATCCGCACCAGCCACGAGATGGGTAGCTGCGGCACAGTCAGGTACCAGTGCCCCAGCACCATGGCCAGCCCGACGCTACCCGCCACCAGGCCGGTTGCCATGGCAGAGAGACTCCCTAGCACGAGGGATCCGACCCCCTCGACTCCTGGCACTGAGCGCACGACGAAGGTAAGGGCTGCCCCGCAGCACAATGTGGCCCAGACCGCCGCCAAGGTCCGCAAGCGGCTCCTCACGGGGCCCATTAGCCAAGGGCTGCTCAGTACGCCCGAAAGGGCGCAGACCGTTACGGGTGCCGCCCAGGAGCCCTCCGAGTACAGGGGAGGCGCAAGGGCGCCCACGAGCATGGGCAGCAGGGCCGTGGCACCCATCATCAGATGGAAGAAGGTGCCCAGGGGCGCCTTGGAGAGAAAGCACAGGCCAAACAGCACGCCAAAGGCGAGCTCCAAGCAGAACTGTGTAGCAAGAGGACTCCAAGCCATGGGATACGAAATTCTACCCGCGCAACCGCGGACGCTACACTCCCCGCATGCAAGCCTTGAGGGTATTGGTGACCGGAGCGAGCCGAGGCATCGGGAGGGCCATCGCCCTGCGATTTGCCCGAGAGGGGGCGCATGTGGCCCTCTGCGCCCGTAGCACCGAGGCCCTCGGCGTGGTCGCGCGGGAGGTTGAGGAGGCGGGAGGGCGCAGCCACGTCCAGACGATGGACGTAACGGACCCAGATTCGGTCAAGAGGGGGGTGGCGGCCATCCTCGACGCCTTCAGCGGTGGCCTCGATGTGCTCGTCAACAATGCGGGGATATTTGACCTGCTGCCATTCGAAGAGACCACTCCGGCCATGTGGGAGCGCTTCTACAGGGTAGACCTGCACGGCGTTTTCTTGGTCACCCACTGCGCCTTGCCTGGATTGCGGCGAGGAACAAGAGCCCACATCTTCAACATCGCTTCCGGCGCGGCTCGCAAGGGATTCGAAGGGTGCTCCATCTACTGCGCCATGAAGGCTGGTCTGATGGGTTTCTCCAACGGCCTACGGGAGGACCTGCGTTCAGATGGCATCCGGGTGTCGACCGTCTATCCTGGTTCAACGGACACGACGATCTTCGATGGCGTTCCTGGGGATTGGGATCGGGGCAGCATGAATCAACCTGAGGATGTTGCCGAGATCCTCTGGTCGGGGCTTGTGGACTCAGGGGAGGCCGCGGACCTGACGGTGCCCCCGCCAGGTCAGTAGCCCTCGGCTAACCCTATTTCAGCACGAGAGCCGCCCCACCATGGCTCCTGGTGGGGCGGCTCTCCACTCACAGATCGCAGGGGTACGGCGATCAGGCGATGTTGACTCCGGTCTCCACACGGCGCAGGGAGTGGCTATCCGAATCGAACTGGAAGCCGTGCTCGAACTCCCCATCCGATCCCGGGATTCGGATCTGGCCGGGGTCCTCTGCATCAATGACGCAGCCCAAACGGCTGAGCTCCTTGGCAGATTGGCGGAGTTCGCGTCGATGGATGGCGAGCTTTGCCTTGAGGTTCATGAACTCGTCACTCGCCGGATTGCCCTCCAACTTGACGAGGCGGCCCTGGATGATCAGGGCCTCGTGAACCCGCTCGCTGATCTCCTGAGTGATCGATCCCAGTAGGGGGATCAACTGTCTGGCTCGGTCTCTGTCATAGGCGCGTTTCATTGGAAGGCTCCGTGGGGTAGGGGGGCACTTCTCTGAGCCGGAAAAAGCCGTTGACCGAAGGGCCTTTCCGCCTGAAAGCCCCTTTCACCTACTCCTAACTCGCCGTCCCGCTATGCTCTGTCCGCCCATGTAACCTCTTAGAGCCCCGATGTCCCCCCCCATAGTCGATGTAGTCCACCAGATCGAGTTCTCTGCCGCCCACCAGCTACTGTCGGTCCACCTCACGGACGAGGAGAATCAAGCTACGTATGGGCCGTGTACACAAATGCATGGTCACAATTACGTATTGGAGGCAACGGTGCGCGGCCCTGTGAGTCCCACGACCGGGATGGTCGTCAATCTCAACACCCTGGCTCAGGCCATGCAGGAGGAGATTTTCGACCAGGTCGATCACCGATTCTTGAATGAAGACGTGCCTGCACTCTCGCACCTGGAGACGTTTACGGCCGAGACGCTTGTGATTGCGTTCTGGGACCTGCTAGCCGCGAGAGAGGGAGAATGGCAGCCCGGCAAACTGCATGAACTTCGCCTTATGGAGAGCAACCAGAACTGGGTGGTGTACCGCGGGCCTCACAGCTAACGGGTTCCCGGGAGCAGGCATCAACAGACTGCGGCCCCGAAGAATCCGGGGCCGCGTTCGGCGCGCGCCTTGGGAGCTGGGCTCCGGCGCTCAGGTCAAGAATTGCCGCGAGTCGCTCCCGAACCGGCTTTTCCTTTTCCGCCAACGCTCCTGACCCCCGCGCTCTTGGGGTTGGTCTTTCGACCCACCCCAAGGGTCCCTTTGGCATCGCGGGCACCCTTCGCCGGAGTATGGCCCACAGCGGGCTTATGGCCACCGGAATCGCTCTTGGAGCCACCCAAGGCCTGCTGGGCCCTGTCGTCCAGAGCAGTCGATAGCACACGGCCTTCCTCTGCCGTCAGGTGTCCCGCTCGAACAGCACTTCCGACCCTGGCCTTGGCGCGAGCAAGGGCCTCGCGCAGCGCCTTGGCCTGCGCGGCTCCGTTTGCGCCGGAAGCCTTGGCAAGTAGTACCGCATGGAAATCACGGGCCTGCTGAGGGGTCAGCCTGCCGGAATCGGTCAGGCGCTTGACGAGAGCCTGCGCCCGCTCGGCGGGGCCCATTCCCGGGCCGTCGCCCTTTTGCTTGTGCTTCTCGGAGGCCTCCTCATGCTTGCGCTGTGCGCGTGCCTTCTCGATACGCTCGTGTTGGCGACGCGCCTCGGCTGCACGTTCGGCATCCTTCTGCACCTTCTGGGCTCTGGCGGCGGCAATTCGACCCGCCTGGGTGTCAGCTGCCAGCTTCTTGCGGGCTGCCGCAGCCCGAGCCTCATCATCTTGCTGTTTCTTGGCTCTCGCTGCGCCGATTCGGGCCGTCTCTTTGTTGGCCAGTGCTTGGCGTGCCGCCTTGGCACGGGCTTCATCTTCGGCCTGTTTTTGGGCACGAGCAGACGCAATGCGAGCCGCCTCATCCTTCGCCAACTGCTCTCGAGCCGCCTTGGCGCGAGCATCGTTCTCCGCGTTCTTCTGATCGCGGACTGCTTTCACGCGCTCTTGAGCCGCAGCATCACGGGCAGCTTTTGCACGCTCCGCCTCGGTCTTTGCGGCGGACGCATTCTCCGGAGCAGCTGATTTGACTTTTTCAGGAGTGGGTGCGACCGGGGTCGGCTTCGTCGTTGCGCGCTGAGCAGCCTGAATCCGGGACACCTCCGCGTTGAGCGAACTTCCAACCGGCTTGCCGCCTTTGACGAGGAGCTTGCGGTAGAACACCAAGAACTCGTCGGCAGACAGCTTCCGGTCACGGTTCTTGTCGTTATTCACGAAATCGCGGGTCGGGATCTTGGTTCGGCCTGCTTCCACGGCGCTCAGGGAACCGTCCTTGTCCGTGTCAATTTGAGAGAAGAGGTGCCTGGCACGCTCAAGGGTTCCCCCCGGAGAGGGGCGTTGGGCCTGGACGGCACCCATGAGTAGCAGAGCGCTGGCTCCGAAAAGACTGACGCTGGAAGTGGATTTCGTGTTCATCGGATTCACCGGGCATAGGGACAGAGTGGACCCTTGAGCCATGCGACTGCTGTGCCAACTGGGGCACTAGGTCCGCCATCACCCTAACCCCTTTCGTTGAATAGGTTTAGGTGAATTTATTCCCTGGACTGGGAGAAGTGCGGATGTCCCCCCTGTGGGACACCCGGCGCCCAAAGTGTCCGCATGCCCCACCGGCAAGACACAGATCTGCGCCCATTTGCCCAGGCCGCTTCTCCACTGATTGCTCCAGCGATGGCCCGAGAGTACAAATCCCCTACGCGATTCCCGGATTTGCTACCAATCCCCAACCTGCGGGCCGCATCCATCAACCCCTCGCCCCACTCTCTTCTCCCATGACCCTGAGCCCCCCCCTCGCCACCGGCGAGGTCAAGAAGGTCGCCACTCGTGCGGCCTATGGTGAAGCGCTCTTGGCCCTCGGCGGACAGCGCGACGACGTAATCGTCTTCGATGCCGACCTGTCGGGTTCTACCAAGACCAAGGCCTTCGGTCAGGCGTACCCCGACCGCTTCTTCAACTTCGGCGTAGCCGAAGCCAACATGATGGGCACAGCGGCGGGCTTGGCGTCCCTGGGCCGGCAGGTCGTGTTCGCCAGTTCCTTTGCCATGTTCGCTACGGGAAAAGCCTGGGAACAATTACGCCAATGCGTGTGCGTTCCAAACCTGAACGTGAAAGTCTGCGCCACACATGCAGGCCTCACGGTGGGCGAAGATGGCAAGTCGCACCAAATGCTTGAGGACATCACGCTCATGCGAGCGATCCCCAACATGAAGGTCATCGTGCCAGCCGACGCAACCGAAGCCAGGGCCGCCGTCCTGGCAGCGGTCGACATTCCCGGGCCGGTCTACATCCGATTGTCTCGCGCCTCCACCCGGGTGATCCTGGGCGACGACTACCGATTCGAGTTGGGACGCGGGACGGTGCTTCGCGATGGAACCGACCTTGCCATCTGCGCCTGTGGGGTCGAAGTCCCTGAAGCTCTCGACGCGGCTGAACTGCTCTTCGCCAAGGGTATTGATGCACGGGTCATCAACTTATCCACGGTGGACCCGATGGATGAAGAGTTGGTCGCTACAGCTGCCCGCGAATGCGGAGCCATCCTTACCGTCGAAGAGCACCAGATCCGCGGCGGATTGGGTGATGCCGTGGCCCAGGCGGTGGTCAAACACTGCCCTGTGCCCATGGGAATGGTCGGAATGGACGGAGAATTCGGCCAAAGCGGCCCGCCCAACGACCTGCTGGCTCACTACGGCCTCGATGCAAAAGGCATCGCTGCCCGCGCCGAAGAACTCCTGCAACGCAAAGGCTGATCCATGACTCTCTCAAGCGACCGAATGCAGGAACTCCAAGCGATCGCCCAACGGGTGCGCGTGGATATCGTCTCCATGGTGCATGCCGCGAAGTGCGGCCACCCGGGCGGCCCCCTTGGCATGGCGGACTTCATGACCGTCTTGTTCATGGAGCACCTGAACCTCACCACCGAGAATCTGGACGATCCCGGCCGCGACCGATTCGTGCTTGGCAACGGCCACACATGCGCGGGCTACTACGCATTGCTCAGCGCCAAGGGTCTGATCCCGCACGATGAACTCCTCACATTCCGAAAGCTCGGCTCGCGTCTACAGGGGCACCCGCACCGCACGCCCGAGATGGGAATCGATTTCTCCACGGGTAGTTTGGGGACAGGACTCTCAGCAGCAGCCGGCATGGCCTTGGGTGCGCGATTGAATGGCACTAATGCTCACGTCTACTGCACCTCATCCGATGGGGACAGCCAGGAAGGACAGATCTGGGAGGCCGCTACCAGCGCTGCCCACTTTGAACTCTCCAACCTGACGGTCATCGTGGACTTCAACAACATCCAGATTGACGGCAAGATGCGCGAGATTATGAACGTGCGCGACTTGCGGGCCAAGTACGAAGCCTTCGGCTGGAATGCCCTCGACGTGGACGGGCATGACATGGAGGCCTTGGACCAGGCCTTCAGCGATACTCGCAACGCTGCCATGCCGACCGCGATCATCGCGCATACGATTATCGGAAAAGGCGTGGGATTCATGGAAGACACTTCTTCCTGGCACGGTGTCGCCCCGGACGACG
Organism: Planctomycetota bacterium; assembly: GCA_012959525.1. Taxonomy (GTDB): domain Bacteria; phylum Planctomycetota; class UBA1135; order UBA1135. The sequence continues at coordinate 13,938 of DUDB01000043.1, read as the reverse complement.
AGCAGCTCGCGGTCGCGTTGGCGGAACTGGGTGCCACCGGCTGATCCATGCGTGCGCAGGGACTCAGGGGGCGGATTCGGACAGAAAGCACCCTGACTTTTGTGTGCGGCCTCTTGGCTGGGGCCCTGATGGTGCTGGTCGGGCGGGAGCTTTGGTCACCATCTGACACCGACGGCCTGCAGCACTTCGCGGAGGTGCGAGATTTTGCCCGTGAGTCCTTCGTCCGCGAGGTCAGCGACCAAGAACTTCTCGACGATGCCCTCAAAGGCATGCTCTCGAGTCTGGATCCCTACTCGCGCTACTACGATGCCTCACAGACTCAAGACCTCCTACGCCAGACCGGGGGGCGCTATCGGGGCATCGGGGCCGTCTTTCGCTCGCCCGTTGAGAAGGGCCAAGTTCTCTACCCTCTAGCCGGCTCTCCGGCCTCGGAAGCCGGCCTGAGAGTGGGCGACCAGGTTCTTCAGCTGAATGGCCGGGACCTTCAGGAGTTTGATGCCGCGAGCTTTCGCACGGCCCTTGGCAACCCGGACCCTGAGGGAATCCGGTTGCAGGTACGCGGCCTTGATGGAGAAGAGCGCCAGTTGTCTGTCATTCCCGGGTCTATCGTCGACCCTAGCGTCAGGCACGCGCGCATGCTCGACCTTGAACGGCACATCGGGTACTTGGCCATCACCCGGTTCACCACGGAGACGGGCGATGAATTCGCTCAAGCCATGGAGTTCTTGGCGCAGCGCAAGATGGAGGCCCTTGTGTTGGACCTGCGCCACAACCTGGGGGGCACTCTCTCGTCCGCAGTGGAGCTCGCTCGACGTTTCGTGCACGAGGGCATCATTGTCAGCACGGAAGGACGGGGGGAGCCCATCTTGTATGAAGCGGATCCGGCGGGTGCGGATCTGAAGGGTATGCCATTGGTCATCCTCGTCAACGCCAGCACTGCCAGCGCCAGTGAGGTGCTCGCCGGAGCGTTGCAAGATCACCGGATGGCCGCCCTCGTTGGGGAGGCCACCTTTGGCAAGGGAATGGTGCAGGCTATCCGCTCGTTCGGAGAGTCCGGCGGGCGGGCCAAGGTGACAACCTCCTACTACTACTCGCCCAACCACCGCAACTTCGAGCGGTCTGCAGACCCCAATCGTGACTACGGCATTCTCCCCGACCTGGCCGTCCCCCTGCTGGCAGAGGAACGGGCACCCATACGAAGCTTCTTGGAGAGCTATAGCCCGGGGCCTGACGTCCTACCCGCTCTTGAGGCCTGGGCCGCAGAGTCCGGCCAGGATCTGATCCCCCCTATGCCCGTAGACCCACAACTGGAGAGTGCCCTCGAACTCTTGCGTGGCCGATACCCGGGCCCCAGCGAGCAGGACAAGTGACGGATCTGGTCCTCGGAATCGAGTCCTCCTGTGACGACACGGCTGCCGCAGTGGTGCGAGCAGGGCGCGAGATCCTCTCCTCTGTCGTCCACACTCAAGCCGCCGAGCACGCCCCTTTCGGTGGAGTCGTGCCCGAGATCGCAGGCCGCTCCCACCTGCGCAGCATCCTGCCCGTGATTGATGAGGCTCTAGAGAAGGCGGGAGTTCATCTGGATCAGCTGGAGGGAATTGCCGTCACGCACCGACCCGGCCTGGTGGGCTCCTTGCTGGTAGGTCTATCTGCCGCCAAGGCCCTCGCCTTCACGCGCAACCTGCCTCTGGTCGGGGTACATCACATCGAGGCACACGTGTACGCCGCCACCATGGAGGCTCCTCAGGCCATTTCGTACCCCTGCGTGGCCCTGGTCGCCTCTGGCGGCCACACCGCGCTATACCGAGCCGAATCCCCCCTGCAGATGACACAGCTGGCAGCGACCCTGGACGACGCCGCAGGAGAGGCCTTCGACAAGGTAGCCTACCTCCTTGGCCTGCCCTACCCCGGAGGCCCCTCCATCTCGGCCCTGGCCGAGGAAGGCGATCCGACGGCGTTCAAGTTCCCCCGCTACCGGGCCAAGGACGGCTCCATCGGCTTCTCGTTCAGCGGCTTGAAGACGGCGGTCCTCTATCACGTACGTGGAGGCGATGCCCTGGCCCCTACGCCTCCACCCGAGAAGATCCCCCGGCGCGCCGATGTGGCCGCCTCCTTCCAGGAGACCGTGGTGGAGAACCTGGTGCGCCCAACCCTGCGTTGCGCGCAGGAGGAAGGCGTGGGGCAGGTGTTGGTAGCCGGGGGGGTGGCTTGCAATCAGCGCCTGCGCGAGGTTCTGAGAGAGAGGGGGCGGGAGTCGGGCTTGGAGGTATTCTTCCCATCCCCAGCCTATTCCACGGACAACGCAGCCATGATCGCCGGCCTTGGTTGGCAGCGCCTCGCTGCCGGGGCCCGGGACGGTTGGGACTTGGACGCGCGTCCATCCTGACCGCCACGGCGGGCTGAGCTAATCCGCCAAGGAGGGGCTCGGCCTAGGGTTGCAGAGACTAGAATCTGGCCACCAGCTACCCCCTTCCGCCTTGAAACCCGAGGAAATGCAAGCCCTTCTCGAGTCCGTCCGCGACGGACACGTCTCCGTCCAGGAGGGTCTGAGCCAATGGAACGAGGGACCGGTCTTGGACTTGGGTCACAGCCGCCTGGACCTGGATCGCGAACGGCGCTGTGGTCAACCTGAGGTCGTCTACGGTGAAGGGAAGAGCCCCGAGCAGCTGGTAGAGATCGCGCGCGCGTTGCAGCGAGTACACGGCAGAGCATTGGTCACGCGCGTGGAGCCGGAGGGGGCGCGAGCGCTCATGAGCGCTCTGCCCGGGGCCGTGCACCATGAGCTGGCCCGCTGCATCACCGTGGGGCTCTCCTCTGAAGGGGAGGGTGTGGGCCAGGTTGTTGTTGCCAGTGCCGGCACGTCTGACGGCCCCGTTGCCCAGGAGGCAGCCATCACGGCACGCTTCATGGGGGCAAGGGTACGAGAGCTCGCCGATGTGGGTGTTGCCGGGCTACATCGGCTCCTAGCGGAACGCGACGCCCTGCAAGCGGCGCGCAGTTTGGTTGTGGTCGCCGGAATGGAAGGCGCCCTGCCCAGTGTAGTGGGCGGTCTCGTCTCAAGACCGGTAATCGCCGTGCCCACGTCCGTTGGCTACGGCGCTTCGTTCGGCGGACTCGCCGCCCTACTCGCGATGCTCAACAGTTGTTCGGCCGGAGTCAGCGTAGTGAATATCGACAACGGGTTCGGTGCCGGGTATGCGGCCGCCATGATCAATGAGCGTTACGGAGAGCCTGTCCCCGAGAGCTCCAGTTCGATGCAAGGATTCAAGGAGAGGGTGTGCCATGAGTGAATATGAGAAGGCTTGGCTGGCGCTTGAAAACGGCGTGGTCATGACGGGCAGGGCCATCGGTGCGCCGGGCGAGAAGACCGGCGATCTGGTGTTCAACACGGCCATGTCCGGCTATCACGAGATCCTGACGGACCCCTCTTACTCGGGGCAGACGGTGCTGATGACCTATCCGTTGATCGGAAACTACGGCGTGGCTGAGGAGGATGCGGAGAGCGACAAGGCTTGGGCTGAGGCCTTCGTGATCCGCGAGATTTCCTCGATCCCGAGCAGCCATCGCTCCGATATTTCCCTGCCCGACTGGCTACGGCGCGAGGGGGTCGTCGCCATCGATGGCGTGGACACCCGACGCCTGACCAAAATGGTGCGCGAGGAGGGCTCCTTGCGCGTGGTGGTCTCCACCACGGACTCCGATCCGGAGTCGCTGATGGCCAAAGCTCGCGGGGCCCAGTCCACGGACGGACGCAACCTCGCCAGCGCGGTGACATGCTCAGAGCCTTATCACTGGCGTGAGCCGTACCCGGCATCCTACCCCGCCGAGCTCCCCGCCGCCGAGGGCCAAAGGGTGCGGTGTGTGGCCTACGACTTCGGCGCCAAGCGCAACATCCTGCGCAGCCTAGTGCACTGCGGCTTCGACCTAACCGTGGTTCCCGCCGGAACCCCGGCTGCCGATGTCATGGGCATGGATCCGGAGGCCATCTTTCTCTCCAACGGTCCGGGAGATCCTGCAGCCGTCGAAGAGGGCATTGCCGCCGTCAGTGACCTGGTGGGCAAGCTGCCGATTTTCGGCATCTGCCTGGGTCATCAGATTCTCTCCATAGTGCTAGGGGCCAAGACTGCCAAGATGCCCTTCGGACACCACGGAGCCAACCACCCTGTACGGGACCTGCTCACTGGACGCGTGGAAATTACTTCACAGAACCACTCCTTTGCCGTTTGTGAGGAGAGCCTGCCTTCAGCATTGGAGTTGACCCACGTCAATCTGAACGATCAGTCCGTCGAGGGGATCGCGCACAAGACAGCCAACTGCTTCAGCGTCCAGTACCACCCAGAAGCCGCACCGGGGCCCTTAGATTCGGCCCACCTGTTCAGTCGATTCCGTGAGCGGGTGCTGGCCTAGGGCGCCTCGCGTATCACGCTCGTGAGGTGAGCAGATCTCCGTGGAGACGGACCTAGCCTGGCGTCTGCTCCACTTTGCCATCCAGCACTTCCCTGACCTTCTCTAGCAATGCCGAGGGCGTAAAGGGCTTCCACAAGACGGGGAGTTCGGCCTCGTCAACCTGTTTGAGAATTCCGGTAGTTGAGTAGCCCGTCATCATGAGAACCTTGATGTCTGGGTACTGGGCAAGAGCTTTCTCGACCAGTTGCATCCCGTTCATTTCCGGCATGAGGATGTCTACCAGCATCAGATCCACTTGTTCGTGCTGCAGCAGTTCGAGGGCTTCGATTGGCCTACTCTTCGTAGTGATGTCGTAGCCTCGCTCCCCAAGCACGCGTTCCACAACCTTGAGGATGGCCTTCGAGTCGTCCACAACGAGAATACGCTCGATTTCTCGGCCGGACACCTTAGAGGACGATGGTTCAATGACCGTTGGCTCCGCGGAGTCGCAACTCGGCAGCCAAAACGAGAACTGCGTTCCACGACCCACCGCGGTATCGACAAAAATCCCGCCCCCGTGCTCCGCGACCATACCGTAGACGGTAGCCAGCCCGAGCCCCGTTCCCTTGCCGCGACCCTTGGTCGTATAGAACGGTTCGAAGGCTCGATCCAGAACCTCCTTGGACATGCCGGTGCCGTTGTCCGTGACCGTGCAAACAATGTAGGCGCCGGGAGGGAGGGGGGAACCGATGCAGTCCAAGCTCGGCTTGTTGGTCTCAACGTCCTCCAGATCGATCAAGATCTCTCCACCGTCCGGCATCGAGTCGCGCGCATTCACGACGATGTTGATTATCACTTGACGCAATTGAGCCTCGTCGCCACTGGTAAGGCCGATGCTACCCTCGGTGCGCGTGCGCAGCGGATACTGATCGCCAACGAGGCGCCCGAGCATTTGCATCATTTCGTCGATTACGGTCCTGAGAGAAAGGACAGATGAATCAACGTCCTGCTTTCGGCTGAAGGTGAGAATCTGGCGCGTCAAGTCAGCGGCGTCGTTGGCCGCCTTTAGTATCTCGTCCAGGTCGTCGTAGTCACTACCACCGGGTTCCGCAGCGTTCTTGAGTAGGGCCGCGTAGCTGATGATGACAAAGAGCAAATTGTTGAAGTCATGAGCAATGCCGCCCGCGAGTTGCCCCAAGGTGTCAAGTCTCTGAACTTGCAGGAGTTGCTGGCGTAACTCGAGCCGGTCAGTCACATCTGACAGGTTGATAACGATGCCACCCACGTGCTGGTCGTCAGCCATGTTCCGCAGACTCAGGTCAAGCGTGCGGATGATGCCGTGGCTATCTTTCAAGTGCACCAACTGGTGATGGCCGGCATCTGGCCCCCAGTTTCCGTCGTTGAGAACCGCACTGATTGCAGCAGCTTCCTCTTCATGGATCCAATCAAGAAACAACTCTCCGACCAGTCGCTCACTAGGTATGCCCCGCAACCTCTCAATGCCTGGACTCAAATATTGAACACGCCCATGAGTGTCGAGGACTCCGACCACGTCGTTTGAAGCGCCGATAAGCGCCTGGAACCACTTCCTCCTCATCGTCAGCTTCTCTGTGAGCTTCTGAGCGTCCACAAGGGCCGCCTGCTTGGTCTCAAGCAGAACCAACATGTCACCCATGGAGTCATGAGGAGGCAGATCGCGGAGGCCCAAACCCAGATCACGCATCTCCGCGAAATTGGCTACCCGTGGCCCACCCAGAAAAAACAGGACCCTCTGCTTGGGATCATGAAGGACTTGGCCGCGCAGCACCAATCCATCTACAGCGCGACATCCGATCATGAACGCCAGCCCGGAATTCTCGGTCAGCGAATGAAAGTCGAACCCGATCGCCGGCCGCTGCAGAGTAAGCCAATCACTGGCAGGGCTTCCCGGTACCATCTCCGCATTCAGGCCCTGCAAACCGGGGCCGACATCCACTAGGGACATTGTCTCATCGAGCACAAAATGAAAGGGAAAGGCCGCTCGGAGCAGATCCTTGCTGAGGGAGAAGTCCAACAGGGGTCACTCTGGGCGCTCTGTGGCTCCATATCGCACGAGAAATTCAGCGGGTGCGCTGGGCTCTGCAGATGTATTGACCATAGATACTTCGACCGGTGTCTTGAAGTGCTTCCCTAGCCCCTCGATCAAGCCGACAACCATGGGCTCAAGGCCCACGCGGTCGCTGATATAGGTCACGCTAAGCTCTCCAGGGTTAACCTCCTTGCACTTGAATGAAGGCGGGCGCAATTCCGGAAAGGTCATCAGCACACGACTGTGAAGTTGGTCGAGATTCCCAATGAACTCGGACAAGGTGCTCCCGGCCGCCTGCATCAGCTCGGGATAGCCCTCGGCTGCTGTCTCGAGGACCCAATACTCACCGAAGGCGCGGAGTATGGCTTCAGGGGGCATGTTGAGGATGGCGCTCCCAGATTTCACGAGCGAATACGTAATTGAGTCGTCATAGGACTCCATTGAGATGAAGGCTTCCAAGTCGACCCCTGCATCGCGCTTGATGCGATCCCAGACGTCCTCTCCGAACCCTGCGATGACCATTCCCTGAACAGCCTGGTTTACTAGTCCGTACACCGTGATTCTCCTTTCTGGTCGTTCCATGGCAGGGGCGCTTGTAGCAACTCCAGCCTGCCAAGAGGGGTATTGAGGGGGGCCCAGGGTCGATCCCGAGCCGTCGAAGCTAATTCTACTCCACTGCCTTGCGACCACTCCAACGGCGAACCTCAATCGGCATTGGTATTTCCAATGGTGGTACCGTGCGGGTGCGCGCTTGCGCTTCTTGGCGTCTCAAATGGAAACGCCCCTCAAACCTCGCTCGGTGGGACCCACGCATTCGTTCGAGTGATCAAACCCGGAAATCCCACCTTCTCTTGATCGGACAGCGACGACTAGAGCATCCCGACGGGATCGACGTCGATCTGCACACGCGTCTTACCGTTCTCGTTCGCCAACTTAACCATCAGAGATCGCAACCGGTCAGCCCCCGTGTACCGTTCACTGACCTTCATGAGCAGGTGTTCACGGTGACGGCCGCGGACCAGTGAGAACGGTGCCGGTGCTGGGCCTAAGACCTGCAATTCCTCTCCGGCAACATGGGCCCGCAAGACATCAGCGCAGTGCTGTGCCCTCTCCTTGACCTGCTTCTCGTCCTCGTCCTCGAAGACCATGCGGATCAGACGCCCGAACGGCGGGTACGCCAATTCCCTGCGATAGCCCATCTCAAGACCTGCGAAGGTCTCAAAGTCGTGGCGCGACGCCTGAACGATGGCGTGATGCTGTGGCGCAACGGTTTGAATCACTATGTGGCCCTCCAAGTCAGCACGGCCTGCACGGCCTGCTACCTGGGAGACCAACTGGAACGTGCGCTCAGCAGCACGAAAGTCGGGTAGGTGCAGAGCCGAATCAGCGGAAATGATCCCCACCACCGTGACGCGCGGGAAATCCAGGCCCTTTGCAATCATCTGTGTTCCCACGAGCAAGTCTATGTCGCCCTTGCCAAAGGCGGCCAAGGTCTGCTCGTAGTCCTCGCGCCGCAGCATGGTGTCGGAGTCCATCCTCCTCACGCGTGCCTCGGGTAGCTGCTCCGCCAGGAGTGCCTCAACCCGTTCCGAACCGGCACCCAGGAAGCGCAGGCCCGGCGCCGTGCAGGATGGGCAGTCCGTCGGGGGCAGACACTCGCCGCAGCAGGTGTGACAAACGAGACGCCCGTGCCGCCTGTGCAGGTTCATCGAGCTTGAACAGTCGTTGCAGGTCACCGTCTCCCCACACGCGCGGCACCAGAGAACAGGCGAGTATCCCCGGCGGTTGAGGAACAGTATCCCTTGCTCCCCGCGGCCCAGGGCCTCCTTCAACCGCGCGATCAATGCGCGCGAGAACACCACGGACTGTTTGACCTCCGCCATCTCCGCCCGCATGTCCACCACTTGAACGTGCGGCATCGGTCCGCCGTGAACGCGGGAAGACAGTTCCAACAAGGAGTACCGGCCCTCATCTGCGTTGACCCAACTCTCCAGTGAAGGCGTCGCGCTTCCCAAGATGCAAATGGCCCCCGCCTTCCGTGCGCGCATCACGGCCACGTCGCGTCCGTGGTAGCGCGGGACGTTGCCCTGCTTGAAGGAAGGCTCATGCTCCTCATCGACAACGATCACGCCCAAGTTCGGCACGGGCGCGAAGACGGCCGAGCGAGCGCCCACGACCACCCGACATTCCCCGGCGTGCACACGGCGCCACATCGACAGGCGCTGCACGTCTGTCATGCGACTGTGCAGGACGGCCACGTCTCCGAATCGGGCACGGAACCAGCCCACGGTCTGAGGCGTCAAGGCAATCTCAGGCACGAGCACAATGGCACCCTTGCCTTGAGCAAGAGCGTGCTCGATAGCGCGCAAGTAGACTTCGGTCTTGCCGCTGCCCGTCACCCCCTTCAGGAGGAACGTAGCGTAGCCTCCGCTGTCCAGTTGACTCTCAAGAGCCGTGACGGATGCGTCCTGCTCCGGAGTGAGAGTGTCGGGACGCACGCGATCACTGGCATCACCGCCCAAGAGATTGTCCTGCACCGATTCCACGTTTTCCACGCGTACCCAACCGCGCTTGACCAAGGACTTGGCTGGTGAATCCGAGAGCCCCAGCCGACGCAGGATGTCTTTGCGTTCAATCATGCCGTCCACTTCCAGCAGGGTCCGCAGGAGCCGGTGCTGCTTTGCATGGCGCCCATCCAACTCCGCCAACTGCTCGGTCCCTACGCCTTCACTCACGACCAACATGGCAACAGTGCGCCGGCCACCCTCTCGCTTGAGCGCTGCAGGCAGGACCGCCGCCAGCGCCTCGCCCCATGAGCAGGCGTAGTAGGCCGCCATCCACTCCGTCAGATCCAGCAACTCCTGTGCGAGGAGGGGCCCGGGGTCCAGCACGTCACTGACAGACTTGATTCTCTTGGCAGAAATGTCCGTTCCCTCTGTCAAGCCCACCACCACGCCCACGCTGCGTCGCCCGGCGAAAGGCACGGCCACGCGCATGCCTGGTGCGAGCTGCCCCGCGAGGTGCTCAGGCACGGCGTAGGTGTATTGGCAGCGCATCGGCCGGTTGAGGGCCACCTGGCAGAACAGGCCCGCCAGGGCAGGCTCATCGGGAAGATCTATTTCAGGGAACAGCCCTGGTGCGCTCTCGCCCGTCACGCCTCACACTCCCCGGCCGAGGATGATCAGGGAGACGTCTGCGGGAAACTCCTCCCCGCTGATCCGAGTCTCCAGCGCGGTCAGGATCCCCTCTGCGGCTTCATCGGGAGCACCTGGGGCGTTACGCGAAATCACCCTGTAGAGACCCTTCTCTCCTAGCTCCACCCCTTCCTCATTTGGAACGAGTACCGGTCCGGTATTCGCCAGAACCAAACGATCACCCGGCTCCAGAGGAACACGCAGGAGCTCGAGTCGGCTGTCAAAGATGGGACCGTGATCAAAACCCAGGGCTATCCCGTCGGGCTGCAACAAACGCACCTGACCCGAAGATGCCTCGAAACGAATGAGCGGCAGCTTATGCCCGGCGCACGCCATCGTGGCCGTATTTTCGACCGGATCGAGAACAACACACATCAAGGTGACGTACATGCCTCGACTCACGTCCCCCGCAAGCTCGCGGTTCACACGCTGCAAGGCCAGCTCGATGTCATCCCCGCGGGCCAGCTCGCTACGCAAGTAGGCGCGAGCTGTAGCGCCTACAAGGGCACCCGGCACCCCCCTACCCGACACCTCGCAGACCAACAGGGCCAACTTGCCGTCATACTCGATGTAGTCGTGAAAATCTCCACCGGGCTCAGCCGCATCGACGTGAAAGTCGCCAATGGTGTAGCCGCTGATCTCGGGTTTGTCTTGGGGCAGCAAAGACTCACGCACACGCTGTGCCACCTCACGCTCGCGCTCACGTTTCTCCAGTTCGATCGCGTCGTCCTGGGCTCCCTCCAAGGCAGCGGCCATCTTGTCGATCTGACGCGCTAGGTGATGTACCTCTCCTCCCCCTCGAACCCGCGTCCGGTGCTGAAGGTTCCCAAGACTGATTGTGCGCACGTCTCCCACCAGCTGCTCGATGGGTTTGGTTACTTGGGATGAGACAACAAAGACCACGCCTGCGCCTACGACAACAATGACAGCCGTCACAACCAAGATCAGGCCGAAGAGGCTGTCCGATTGGCCCCCATCCAAGGCACGAGGCGCGAGCACCGTGGCCGTCTCCCCGTCGAACAACAAGTAGCCATCCTCGCCCGCAGCCGGCCCCTTGGTGTAGAGGATGTGGTGGAAGCCCGTATCTCCGTGCAGGGCGGATAGACCCTGATCTTCGTAGGTTTCCGCAGGCAGGTTGGCCAGCCGCTCTATGGCCTCATCCAGCCCCATGCGACCTTCCTTGGACTCTGCGAGGATGGCGTCCACCGTTTCTTGCTTGGCTGCCGCCTCGGCAGCGTTCAAGGCGGCCACGTCGCTCAAGGTCTGCTGGCCAGCCTGGGTCAGGGCTTGCCGGCTCTTGTCCAGCAGGAGATAGCCGGCCGCGCTCATGACAACCAAGAGGGTGAGGGCCACGATCAAACCAAAGCGGCTGGCAATCGACATGCCAGCTCCACCCCCAATTTGTCCGCTACGTTGGCTCACTGCATCCCTCCCCACTCCCAGATTCCCGCCTCTCCCACGGTCAAGCGCAGGATTGCCATGACGCCCAAGCCCATAAGCCCGGCAACCACGTCATCCAAGAGTATGCCGTCCGCTCCCGGAATCTGCTCCATGCGCCGGACGGGGCCGGGCTTGAGAACGTCAAAGAAGCGGAAGAGAGCAAATCCGACCACGAGGGTCAGCGCACTCGGCCCCCGGAGCCAGATAATGGTGATCAGATAGCCGATAACCTCGTCCAAGACGAAGCAGCCAGGGTCCTTGCCCAGGTTCGTTTCCGTCCAAGGCCCCAAGGCTCGACCTAGCAGGTAGAGCAGGGCGCAGATGAGCAGTACCCAGACCAGGAAATTGTCCGAACCACGCAGACCCCATGCGATGGCCACGCCCGCCAGGGTGCCAACCGTTCCGGGAGCCACAGGCGAGCAGCCCAGAAACCCGGCGGTCACCAGACCCAGCTTGATGCGGTTCATCACTTGTCCAGTTCCCTCAGGATGCGCACGGTTCTCATGACGTAGGTCACGCCCGAACCAAGGGTGGTGAAGAGCGTTCCCCAAACAAGCAGATAAACCAGCGGGTCCCAAAAGGCGCGCCAGGCTTCTGGCCACGGGAAGGCCTCTAGGAAGAGAATGCCACCCACGGCAAAGCACTGGATGATCATCTTGATCTTGCCAAAGGTGTCAGCCGGGAATTCTCCTCCGACACTCTCCACGTATCCACGCAGTCCGGTAACCAGGAACTCGCGCGACAGGACCAGGACTACGATCCAGGGTGGAAGCCAATCGCTAAAGGGGTCCATCGTCGTCAGGAAGATCATGGTTCCGACGATCAGGACCTTGTCCGTGAAAGGGTCGGCGATGCGGCCAAAGGCCGTTACATGCTTGTCCCTGCGAGCCAGATAGCCGTCCAGAGCATCCGTTGCGGCAAGGAGCACGAAGAGCCAGAAGGCGACTTGGATCAGAGCCTGGCTCTGTGCAAGGACACTCTTCTCGATGAGAGCGAGGAGGATGAAAAGTACGAGGGCCCCAACGAAACGGCTCGCCGTGATGCGGTTCGGCCAATACTGGAACACGCCTCTCACGACGGCACCCCCACACCACTCAGATCCAAGCTTTCCATGACTCCCTCGATCTTGACTTGGACACGGTCACCAACAGAAGCCCCGGGTGCCATGAATTGGACCGCGAGATCCACTTCGGGGGCATCCTGGTCGGAACGACCCCTCGCCCAGCCCTCGGAATCGGGCCCCTCGTCCACCAGGACCTCCAGAGTGCTCCCCACCTGAGCTTCCTGATCCTGGGCTAGGTGAGCGTCACGAAGCGTCAGCACCCGGCTTATACGAGCCTCCACGACCTCCTGGGGGGCTGCGGGGTGAGCTTGGGGATCCAATTCGGCCGCAGGAGTGCCCTCCTCGACGGAGTAGGAGAAGGCCCCCATGCGTGCCAAACGGAACTCGCGTACGAGAGCCTCCAACTCATCCACGTCCGCCTCCGTCTCCCCCGGGAATCCAAGGAGGACGGTTGTTCGCAGGGTAAGGCCGGGGACTTCCTCGTGCAGCCGCGCCAGCGTGCGTCGCACCTGATCCCCATCTCCTGCACGGCGCATGGCGCGCAGCACGGGGGTCGCCGCATGCTGGATGGGAATGTCGAGGTAGGGAATGACCCGAGGGTGATCGCGCAGGAGCTCTGTGAGGCGCCACGGAAAACGGTTCGGATAGGCGTACATGAGGCGCAGGCGGTGAGGGCCTTCCAGATCGGCCAAGCCCTCCACGAGCTCGGGAAGCTCCTGGCCCTGATCCCTCCCCCAGGCCGTTGAGTCCTCGGCCACGAGCACGAGCTCCTTTACTCCCCTGTCGATTAGCTCACGGCCCTCATCCAAGACCGCGGCGAGAGGCTTGGAGCGATGCTTGCCTCGGATACCTGGAATGGCACAGAAGCTGCACGTGTGATCGCATCCGTGGCTGATCCGGAGATAAGCATAGGAGCCCGGGGTCGATAACATGCGAGCCCCCTCTCTCTCCGGCGGGCGGAGGCCAGGACTGTCCAGGTAGTTCGTGGAGAGGGTCTCGCCATCCAGCAGCCGGCGTACGGAGCGGGCCAACTCGCGGTAGTTGGAGATCTCCGCAAACAGGTCCACCTCCGGATACTGCTCGGCCAAGGCGCGCCGGGAGCGCTGCACCAAGCAGCCCGCCACGACCACGCGCTTCAGGTCTCCGGCGCGCTTGCGGTCCAAGAGCCCTTCAAGGACGGCGTGGGATTCATCTCGCGCGGGACCGATGAAAGAGCAGGTGTTGAGCACCACCGCGTCCGCAAATTCCGGATCACCCGATACCACAAGGCCCTCTTCCCCGAGGCGCCCGAGGATCAACTCCGAATCGATCAGGTTGCGCGCGCAGCCAAGGTGGACGAGCGAAACAGTGGATGTAGCGGTGGGGACGGGCACGAAGGGACCTGTGGGTAACTCATGGAGCGGGGCCGATCCTCCAATACCTAGCGACTGGCAGCCTGGGCTTCCCACTCCTCTGAGGAGAGGAGTATATCCCGCTTCTGGCCTCCCTTGTACGGGCCGATGAGCCCGACATCCTGAAGTTCGTCGAGCAATGCGCAGGCCATGTCGAAGTCGAGGGAAAAGCCGCGCTGGAGAAGGGAGACAGCCACCCGGCCCTCACGCAGAAACAGGGAGCCCGCTTCGTGCAGTAGCTCAGCAGGCTCCAGCTGGTCCCTTACCGGGGGAGACACGGGGGTCAGAAGCGAGTCAGGCTCTTCCTCCTCTTCCTCCTCTTCCTCCTCCTCCTCCTCTTCCTCCTCGTCTTCCTCGTCTTCCTCGTCCTCCTCGTCTTCCTCTTCTTCCTCCTCC
>DUDB01000042.1 GCA_012959525.1 Planctomycetota bacterium | reverse complement strand
TTCGAGGAGGCGGGTTACGAGGTGATCGTCTTCCACGCGGTGGGCTCGGGGGGGCTGGCCATGGAGCAGCTCATGAAAGAGGGTCACGTACAGGCCGTCTTCGACTACGGGCTGGGCGAGATCGCGGACGAGATACACGGAGGTCTACGAGCCGCCAATCCCGAGCGCCTGACGGTGGCCGGCCAGCTCGGCCTGCCCCAGGTGATCGTTCCCGGCGGCACCGAGCACATCGGTCTGTTCACCGAGCCCAACGTGGTTCCCGAGAGGTTCAAGAACCGCCTGCACACCTTCCACAATCCGATCATCTTCGCCCCGCGCCTGAACGCGGAGGAGATGCGCGAGGTTGCGGCCAGCATCTGCGAACGGCTGCAGCAGACGCGCGGCAACGCGGTCATGTATCTGCCCCTCAGAAGCACGAGTCGCTACGGGGCCGAGGACGGCCCGCTGCGAGATCCCGAGTCCGATGCCGCTTTTTACGCGGCCCTCAAGGATGGGATGCCGGACGCCGTAGAGGTCGTAGACGTGGATGCGGACGCCGAGGACACGGCCTTCGTGGATCAGGCGGTGGATCGGCTGCTAGCGATGCTCTAGCCCTAGGAGGACTCGGTCGAGTGGCTCATGGGGCTCGCTGCAAGGCAACTCCCCCACTCACGCCACGAGGTGCACCGTTCACGATTCATGGTCAGATTCGGCAGTTACCTTGGAACTCGCGCCGGGTTAGAATGGTCTCACTGCCCCCACCGATCCGCCCCCCTACCGGCTGGATCGTGCATCTCATCCATCTAACTCAAAGGAAAAAAATGACTCGCCACCTACTCTGCTTAGCCCTTCTTTTCGGTGCAACCGCATCCGTCCAGGAACAAGCTCAAGCCGTAACCACGACCCAGGCCAGCATTCCCGGAAAGGGCAAGTACATGGGCGTGATCGCCAAGATCGACGCCACGAAAGGCGTGCTTGGTATGAAGACCAAGTCCGGTAAGCCCCTCATGGTCAAGGCCACAGCCAAGACCAAGGTCATCATCGCAGGAAAACCCGCCAAGTTCTCCGACCTTGCCGTCGGCGACAAGATCGTGGTGAAGGGCAAGCTGGACAAGAAGAAGAAGGTCGTCATCGCGGCCCTCATCGCGTCCAAGTAGCTCTGCAACGAAAGAACGCCTTGAGAGCCCTCCGGCTGCGCTGAGCGCAGCCGGAGGGCTCTCAGGCGTTCAGGTTGCCTTTGAGGGTAAGCGCCGAGGCAAACAGCAGCACGCCCGCGATGGCGCTGAGCCAGCGCACCAGGGGCCAAGCTCCGGGTGCCGCCACAGGATTGAAGCTCGCAGACCGGGGCGCCCTTGTGATGGCAGGCCCCGCGGCCTCTCTCTCGCTCTGGGGGCGGACGTTCGGCGCGGGGAGCAGCGCGCTGTCGAGGAGATCTCCCCAAGACACGGCAAAGGCTCCAGGGTCTCCGGACCGATCTTCAAACGGATCTCCAAACGCCACGCGCACCCACCCGGGACGCCAGGAGACCAGCGGCCAGCTCGCACCGCCCACATCCGCGGAGAGCCAGTGTCGGGCGCGTGGGGCAGCGGCAGATTCTTCTCCCACGAGCACCATCAATGCACTCGCCTGCCACCCGTCCCGCCCGAAGTGCCCCACGCGGGCCGTAGCCTCCCCTGCTTGCGCAGCCACAATCCGTAGAGCAAGCGTGTCGTCTCCTGGATCGGAAACCGACACCCCAAGGCCCCGCTCCTTGGCCCAAACTCCCACGAAAGACTCGAGCAGGGCCGGCAACCCGTCACTCAAGAGCACACTTCGAGTGGGCGACCCGGTTTCCTCAACCCACTCTCCGCCGCGTACGGAAAGCAGTCGGTCCCCCACACTGGCCACGGGGCCCGGGACCGGTCCGCCGCCGGAGAGAACGTACCCCGCGTGCTCGGGATGAGAGCCCGGGGGCATGGAATCGCTCACCCACAGGGTGTGAGGCTCGTCGAGGGCCAACCAGGAAGAGCGTTCATGCCCGGGCGGGCCGGACACCACAAACGCATCGGGTACGCGCTCACCGGGCACCCGATCCAAGCGGGTGACACCCGACACGCGGCGCGACCACCTCAAATCGGGTCGCTCATCCTGCTGCTGAAGCAGTCTCTCCAGTGCGCTCAGGCCAACAGCCAAGCGCGTGCCTTGACCGCTCGGTTTCCCATCGCTCGTGGTGTGCTCCATGAACATGGCCGGCCGCGTGTCCAAGACCACGTGCCAGGTGGTCTGGGTGGGCGGATCCTTCTGGCGCGGTCCAGCGAGTGCAAGAGCACCCGCCACCAACGCCCCGATGAGCAGGACCCGCGCCAGGGGGATGTGCCTTCGAATCCGAGCCCCCTCGCTCTCGCCCGTCAGGTTCCGCCATAGACGCAAAGTGCCTAGGTGCAGAGAGCTGGGTTTCCCCCGACGCAAGGAGAGCAGGGCCAACACCACAGGTAAGGCCAGCGCCCACAAGCCCGATGGGTGTGCCCACTCCAGATTCAACCTCAGGGCTCCAGGGTGGCGCGCACGGCGCTCTCAAAGGCGGAGTCACTGGAGAACAAACCGTGGGAGACTCCGTGACGCGCAGCCATCGACTGCCAGGCCTCCAGTTGAGCCTCGAGGTTGCTCTCGTAGGCCGCGAGACTTGAGCCATCCAATCGCACCGAGAGGCGCTCACTGCCTTCCGGATCGACCCACTCCACCCACTCCCCCGCTCTGGCCGGAGAACCCTGTGCGTGCGCTCGTCCGCCCCCCTGCGGGAGGAGTTCGATCGGAGCCAGGATCTGGATCCAGAATAACTCACGACCCGGGCGCCTCCAGCGCAGGGCATCCTTGTGCTCTAGGTCGAGCAGATCGCCGATGAGAAACAGGCGGCCGACCTGGCTGGGTGGGCGAACCTCCCGCACCGAGGTGGCCAGACCCTCGGCCCCCTCCGCACGAAGGTTCTGGAGAAACTTCACCAGCTGCCCCACGTCGGACAGCTTGCGTGCCTGAAACCGTCTACTGCCCGCCAGCAACTCGACGCGGGCGCCAACCTGCAGTCCCGCTGCGGCGATTCCACCGGCTACCTCTGCGGCCATCTGCAGCTTGCCCGGAGGCCCAACTCCCATGGAAGCACTGGTGTCTATCCAGATACTCCAGGACTCGGCGGCCTCCCGGCGCGAGACCCGAATGTAGGGCCGGTCCAAACGCGCCAGCAGATCCCAGTCCAGCTGTCGCAGGTCCTCACCCGGTCGGTAGGGCCGACTGGTGACGAATTCTTCGCCCGAGCCCAACAGGCCTGCGCGCCCCGCGCCCTCGCGCCGCTCCAGCCCCGCAGCGAAGCGCAAGCTGAGACGCTCGAGGCGCCTGATGTACTCCGGCCCCAACACCACCATCGGGCAAGGTAGCTCCCCGGCCTGGCGCCCTTTGCGCCCTTTGCGCCCTTTGGGCCCTTTGGGCTCTCTGGGCTCTCTGGGCTCTGTCCCGAGAGGGCCGGAACTTGAGTGCTCGGACACCTAGCCCTCCTGATCGCCCGCGCGGCGCAGAGCGACGAGAGTCATGTCGTCCTCCCGTTCACCGCCGGAGAATTCCAGTACGCCCGCGACAACCTGCTCCGTCAGGGTCTCCGCGCTGGGATTGCCCCAACCCAACTCGGCCAAGATGGCGCGCACACCGGACTCACCAAAGAAGCGCTCCGGGCGATCGTGGTGACGGGCTTCTACTAGGCCATCGGTGAACGCCAGGAGAGTGTCGCTGGGGTGCAGCGTCATGGGTGCGCTCACTTCGTACTCCATCCCGTCTATCAAACCCAATGCAGGACCTGTCGCGGGCAGGTCCCCGATGGTCTGATCCGCGTGCCGCCAGAGCAGCGGCGGGGTGTGGCCCGCGTTCACGTACTCCAGGTGCCCATCCTCGGAGAAGACGCCCAAGAAGAGAGTCAAGAACATGCCGTCATCCATGCGCTCCGCCAGGTCCGCGTTGAGCATGGTGACCACCTTGGCGGGATCGGTCAGGACCTTCAGATAGGACCGCAAGCCGGCCTGGGCTGTGGCGGTGATGAGGGCCGGTCCAATGCCGTGACCGGTCACGTCGCCGACGACCAGGGCCTGACGCCCATCCCCGAGCTGCACGAAGTCGTAGAAGTCCCCTGTAGCGTGTTCGGCGGGCCGAAACCAGCCATGCAACTCAAAGCCCGTCACCTGCGGTGGAGCGCTCGGCATCAACCCCTGCTGAATCTCCGTGGCGATCTCCAGGGAGCGCTCAAGGCGCACCTTCTCCAGGGACTGAGCATTGAGCCGCGCGTTCTCCAGTGCCACGGCGATGTGCTGAGCCAGGGCAGAGAAGAGGGCCAGATCTCGGGCGGTGAACTCGCGGGTGGTCACCTTGGAGTCCACGTACAGGGCCCCGCGCTGCAAGGTGGATTCCTCTCTGTGGGCCAGCCCCTGGGGGGCCAGAGGAGCGCACATCACGCCGCGCAGTTTCAGTTGGATGACGGAGTGCCCCAACTCCAGGGCCTGATCGTCGCCAGCTTCCATTGTGCGAAGGGGGGTTTCCGTGGTCACGACCTTCTTCACAACGGACGTGGAATAAGCACGATCATCTACGGGCAGGTCCTGGCCCTTGGCGCGGGCAACGCGCACGACCTGGGTCTCGTCGTCCCCCATGAGAACCAGAAACCCGCGCTCGGCCTCCATGGTCTCGGTTGCCTTGTCCACCACGTAGTGCAACAGGCTCTCCACATCGCGGGACTCTGAAACGTGGCGGATGGCGTCCAAGAGGACGTCCAATGACTTGCCATCCACTAGCGGGTTGCCGCTCAGAATGCCGCCGAGCGCGGGCTCCGCCGCTCCGGCCACCGGGCTCCTGGGCCTCTCGGGATCAGCAGACTCGTCCAACTTCTTCCTCCAAAGGGCCATGGTCCCATCATAGGCGCGCATCTTGGGGGTGTGCCAATCAACACCCATTTCCCTTGCGAGATGAGGAGGATTGCAGGACACTGGGCCGCCCTTCCCACCCGCACATTCACATGCACATCACCGTTGAGCCCAGCGATAATCACGCCATCCTGCACCTGCGAGGCGAGTTTGACACCTACTACTGTCCGCTTCTCCAGCAGGAGATAGAGAACACACAGAAAGCGGGTATCACCAATGTGGTGCTCAATCTGCGGATGGTGAAGTTCATCAATTCCACCGCTCTGGGCGCGATCATCAAAGCCTCCAAGACTCTCAACGCACAAGGAGGTCAGCTGGTCATCTCGCACCCTTCGACCTTTTGTAGAGACATCCTGGAGAAAGTGGGCTTGAATCGCGTCGTGCCCGTACTCGATACGGATGAAGACGCTGTAGCCCAGTTCGGTTCCACGGACGCCCCGGAGTCGTCCTCCGACGAGGGTGCCTTCGAAGAGGATGCCTCCTCGGTGCTCTTCACCCTGCAGGACAAAGATCGCCTGCAGCACTTCATCGAGAGCGTGAGCGCCGACAACCCCGTACACGGCCATGCCTTCGGCAGCAACTGGAGCGGGGTAGGCCGCATGTCCAGCCTGAGCGCGGAGGGTCTGGCATTCACCTGGAGCGGCGGGAGCACCGGACTATCGCCGTTCGAGATGGGTCAGATGTTGGCCTTGGGAACTCCGCTCTCGGTCAAGTTCCGCCTTCCCCTGCTGCAACGCGGCTACTGCGAGGCGGTCGCGGAGGTCGAGCAACTCGAAGAACGCGCGGATGGAGTCAAGCTCGCCTGCGGGTTCAAGGACATCGATGCGGACACCCTGCGGGCCGTGGTCCAGTACGCTGAGGACATGGAGCTCCTGAAGGGTGAGCTGGGCGAGACGGTCGGCGAAGGCAGTCCGGCGGACTGAGCGACTCCCGGCAAGGCCCCATGGGCCCCCGGTTCAGGTGATCGGCCTGATCGCGGGATCGGTCGGCTCTTGATCCGGCCCAGTCTGGCGGAGCTCGCCCAACATCAAAGCCTCGAAATACTTCGCGATGGTGGGCCAGGCATAGCGTTCCTCGGCCCGCTCGCGTGCTGCCAGTCCCCATCGGCGCCGGCGCTCGGGAGATCCCGTGGCAATCGTCAGGGCCTCCTCCCAGGCGGCCACGTCCTGCTCGTCGATGAGCAGCCCGCAACCATCGTGCTCGACAAACTCCTCCGAGCGTGAACCACGCCCGGCGAGCACGGGCAGGCCACAGGCTAGAGCCCGACGCACGCGCCAACCCGAAACGTCCTCCGCCAGACTTGGGCAGACGAGCAGTGTCGAGGCTGCCAGCAGCCCAGGCAGCTCTTCCTCTCGGGGTGTGCGTAGCCAGCACAGGCGCGCACCGATACCCAGACGGCTGGCCTGTGCCCGCAGGTGGTGGGCTGCAGGTCCCGTGCCCGCCAACACCAAGGTCCACCCTTCCCGTCTTCCAACGGTATGCGCAAAGGCCTCCACCAAGACCTCCAAACCCCGGTCGTGATCGATCCGGCCCAGATGCAGGAGGATGCGTCCGCGGATTCCGTGTTGAGTGGGCAAGGGGCTGGTCAGGTTGGGCCTGTAGTGGCCCAGGTCCACGCCACCGGGCAGAACGTGAATGCGCTCGGGATCAAAGCCCTCTTCCTCAGCCTGGGCGCGTGCCGCCGCGTCCAACGCGATCACCCGGCTCGCGCGGCGACGCACGTAGGAACCCCATAGGCGCTCTCCCAGCCAGCGCACCACACGCTTGAGCCGCCGGCCTCGGTCCGGAAGAGCCTCCTCTACCAGGAAGAGGGGGACGTTGAGCTTGGAAGCACAGCGAGCCGCCCGAGCCGCCGCGGGCGAGAGGGCATCGTAGGCCACGAGCACGTCGGGGACGAATCGGTCGATGCTCACCACGGGCTCACCCTGACCAGAGGTTCCCAGCTCCCCCGAACGGGGGATGGCCCCTGGCGTTGCGCCGAAGCCCCGGACCACGTGCCCACACCCCAAGAGCTCGCGGGCCAGCTCCGGGGCGTGCTGGGGCACCCGGTTCTTGAACCTGAAGGGGTTCACGACGAGGGCTATGCGTAGAGGGCGGTGCAAGGATGGCTCTCAATCGAGGAGAAGGGTCTCAGGATCGACTGGGATTTGGTCGATTCTTGAATCAGGACAACAACGAATCCCCGTGAGTGCGGCCGGAGAGACCAAGGCCACAGTATCGGAAAACATTTCCCGATCAAGATCGACCTCCAAGCCTCTTCCCCAGCGCCTACCCACCCCCGGACACAACAAGCATGCACCAAGCCTACCGCCACCGACCGGACACCGTCTCCAAGGGCCTCTTCATTGATCGCTGGGGGACCCTGTTTGAGCGTCCGCGCAAGGGCTTCCTCAGCAGCTTCGACCGGGTGCGCTTCACCCCGGGGGCCCTGGACGCCATGTTCATGGCTGGCCAGGCCGGCTGGAACCTGTACCTGATCGGTAATGAGGACTCCGTAGCCTTCGGAGACCTCTCCCAGCAGAAGTGGGAGCGGTTTGAGCGAGCCATGCTGGCCCAGCTGCAGAAACAGGGCATCGCCATCACTCGCAACTACGCCTGCCTTGAGAATCCGGCCGGCGAGCCCCCCCACAACACCGAGTCCGTATTCCATCTACCGAACACCGGGGTCTTCCACCATGCCGCCCAAGTAGACGGCATTGACCTGCGTCACAGCTGGGTCATCGGCGACAGCTCCCTGGAACTGGTCGCGGGCTGGCGTGCCAACTGCCACCTGGCCAGCGTACGGACGGGTGAGGCCCTCAAGGACGGGAACTTCCCCGTTGAACCTGAACTCAGCTCCGGCTGCCTCGCAGAAGCCTTGGCGCGCCTGAGCCAAGTGGCCCTCTCCAAGGCCTCGTAGGCACGCAAGCGGGGCGGCTCCTCGCCCCCACACACCCTCAGGTCATGGCCAGCCGCGCGCGCAGAATCGCAGCGCGAGCCTGGTCGCGCTCCGACACGTTCAGGAGCCCATCTTCAGGATCGGCGGCCACAAGGGCCTGTACGTGGCCGCGCTGGACCTGGAGGCCCAGCTCGTTGAGATCCCGCACTCCCGGTCCATCCAACATGCCCAGGTGCAGCCCCAGGCGCAGGTTGGAGAGATGTGCGAGAGCATCTGCAGTGGGAATGGAGCGCGCTGAACGCAACACGGTCTGCGATTTGTGGATGCGGTCACTGAGGGGAACGCCCAGGTGTTCCTTGAGCTCCAAGCGAATCCTGCGTTCGAACTCAATAATCTTGGGGAGCAAGGCCATCAGGTCTCCGATGAGTTGGGACTCGCTTCGGCCCAAAGTGATCTGGTTGCTGATCTGGTAGAAGTCCCCCGCCGCGCGGCTACCCTCGCCCGCCATGCCGCGCACCACGAGGCTGGTTCGTTGCGCCGCGTTGAAGACCTTCTCCAGTTCGCTGCGAACAAGGCCCAGGCCGGGCAGGTGCAACATGACTGAAGCTCGCATCCCCGTCCCCACATTGGTTGGGCAGCCGGTCAGATAACCAAGGTCTGGAGTGTGTGCAAAGGCGACGCGCTCCTCCATGAAGCGATCGAGAATGCGCGCCCGCTGAAGAGCCAGGTCGAGATCCATCCCGGCAGCCATAGCCTGCAGGCGCACGTGGTCCTCCTCGTTCACCATGACTGAACTGGACTCACTTTCCCCAAAGGCCACTGCGCGCCCCGCAGCGTCCGCACCCGAATCGCTGCCTTCGGATTCCTCTGGCATCAGATCGCGACTGATGAGGTTGCGCTCGCACAGAAGCAACCGCACGACGGGGCTGGCCTCAAGCATGGAAACCCAAGACGTGTCCCCATCAATGCGCGCCTCAACAAGAACCTCCTTCAGTCGAGAGGCTATCTGGATGGCACGCTCGGGGGCCAGGCGGGCCACAAACGGCTCGCCCGCCAGATTGCGAGCCAGGCGCACACGGCAGGAAACGACCACATCTGCATCCGGCCCCTCGGTTCGGAGCCACTCCCCCGCCTTGCGCACAAGGGTCTTGGGGTCAAGGGGAGAGTAGGCCATGGAGTTGCTGAGGAGACGAGGGACCGCCCGGAAGTGAACAGTACGCACCGTTTATAGCCCACTTCTTGCGTGGGATGAAGACTGCTGCCATGTTCGGGGTGCATGTTTCCCATAGCCGAACCCCACATGGTGCTGCTGATCCTGGGGGTCAGCATGGTGCTTTTCGTCACCGATAGCCTGCGCTACGACCTAATCGCCGTGGGCGTCGTCCTGGCGCTGACCTTGACCGGCTGTCTGGACGCGGACCAAGCCCTCGAAGGCTTCTCCTCCGAAGCCGTCATCCTGATCGGGGCCATGTACATTTTCGGTCACGCCTTCAATCGCAGTGGTGTCGCAGGCCGGATCGGGGCGCGGTTCCTCACGGGCTCTACGGAGCTTGGGCTCATCCTGCGGTTGACCATTGTGGCCGCCTTGCTCTCATCCGTTCTGTCCAACACAGGAGTGGTGGCGACGCTGATTCCCGTCTGCAGCAGTCTGGCCCAGTCACGCCGCATCCCCATTGGCCGACTGCTGATGCCGCTGGCTTTCGCCAGCCTCCTGGGCGGCCTGGTGACGGTCCTGGGAACCTCCAACAACGTGGCCATCAACGGTGTGCTCAAGGAGCTCGGACATAGACCATTCAGCATGTTCGAGTTCAGCCACCTGGGTCTCATCCTGGCCGGCGTGGGCACTCTCTACTTCCTGGGTCCCGGGCGGTACCTGCTTCCGCGCGCAAAGGTCGACCTGAGCCTGACCGAACGCTACCAGGTCCCCAAGTTCGTCAGTGAGATTCTGGTGGAGCCGTCCAGCGATCTCATCAATCGCAACGTCGCCGACGCCGAGATATTCGAGCGCACCCAGGTCACGGTGCTGGGCATCGTTCGGGCCACGGGTGAGAAGACGGTGCTGGCCCCCGGGCCCTATAACCGGATCCGCGCCGACGACACGCTGATCCTGCAAGGAGCGCCAGAAGACATCGTGCGACTCTCCAAGGAGATGCCCATGAAGGCACGCCCTTCGGTGGAAATGGGCACGACGCGCCTGTATTCCGACGACGTGAGCCTCGTTGAAGCAGTCATTGCGGCCGGCTCTCCCTTTGTGGGCCGCACGCTAATCACCTCGGAGTTCCGTTCGCGCACGGGGCTGAACGTTATCGCCATCTCCAAGCATGGCGAGGTTCAATTGCAGAGCATTCGAGAAACGGCTCTTGAAGTCGGTGACACACTCCTCGTGCAGGGCCACGACCGTGACCTGCAGCGCGCCCGGAGGGGCCGTGGCCTACTGATCGTGGACGAGGTCGACCGGGGCACGGACAGCAGGCGCGGAAACGCCTGTATCGCCATACTCCTCGCTGTCTTGGCGGCGGCGACATTTACCTCCGTCAGCCTGGCGATTCTAGCCCTCTGCGGGGTCGGCGGCCTGCTGGCCGTGCGCGCAGTACGAGCCGAGAACCTCTATCGCGTGATCGATTGGCAGGTGCTGGTCCTGATCGGGGGCATGCTCGCCCTGGGAACGGCCTTCGATAAGTGGAAACTCTCCGACAGCCTGGCTGCTTGGATCATTGGGTTGGGTGAAAACGGCCTGAGCGCACATGCTGTTCTGATCATCTTGTTGGTCTGCACGACGCTCCTGACCCAAGTCCTCAACCACGTGACCACCGCCGTACTGATGACCAACGTGGCCCTGGAATTGGCGGCCGCTCTGAACGTGGCGGAGCGCCCATTCCTGATGGCGGTTGTCACGGGCTCAAGCTTGGCGTTCTTGTCCCCGGTCGCCCACCAGGCCAACGCCATGGTGATGGGGCCCGGCGGCTACCGCTACCGGGACTACATTCGAGCCGGTGCGCCCCTAGCCCTGATCACACTGACCGTCGCAGCCTGGCTGATCCCCGTATTCTGGCCCTTCTAGGCCTAGGCATCCGTCATGGGATCATCCCGGTGATGGAGAGAGGCCCATCCCACACTCCCGCGCATCGCACGCTGGAGAATCTGGATCCGGTCGCGCAGCGAGGTGCACAGTAGGTCCAGCTCTCCGGTCAAGCCGGCAGCCGTTCCCTTCCGCCGGGGCGTATCGGCAGGGGCACCGGATTTCGCTCTCGCAACACCCGCCTGATGAGCCGTCCAAGCCTCGCGCAGCTCGGCCTGGGCACACTCGCTGCGAGCCCTCTCCCCTTTCAATGCCTCAACCTCCACATCAAACTGTCGCGGGGATTGGCACCAGGCGCCCATGAGGGCGATTGAAGTGAATTGGGGCGCGTGTGTTTCATTGCTTGGGGTTCTTATTGAATTCATGATTGTCGCCTTGATGAGACTCGATCCGTTGTTTTCGGCTTCTGATCAATGGAAGTAGACCGAGACCGCGTCCGAGAAATTGGAGGTCGGGGTCGGGTTCTTGTCCCGGAACCACGTGGTGAAGTGCCACGTTTCTCCGGGCATGGCCGCCACGGGGGGAGAGAGCGGCAGTGCAAGTGTGTTGACGGCGATCGAGAATGAACCCGAGGATCCGCTGTACTGCACCTGGCTGGAGAAGCGCCCGATCTTGCCACCCAGGCAGAGATTGCCCTGACTACCACCGGGTCCCGGAATGAAGCCCTGGGTCTGGCTGACGAGGAAGTAACCGAACTGATTGAGGGGCAATTGACTGGCGGTCAAGGTCAGTGGATTGCCTCCCGCGTAGAACACCCCCTGAGCGGAGATGCTTGCAGGCAGGCCACTTGAGTTCGACACGGCGGGTCCGCAGTAGTTGGTTCCTCCAACCGTGATGGTCCCATGCTGCAAGTTGGCCCAGTCGCTCTGACCATTGCGCACGATGACGATGGCAACAGGGGGACTGCCGATGTTGGCCACGAACTGCAGGGGGTAGCTCGTTCCAGGGGTGGCATTGGAGGGAATCTGAACGTCAATCACGTGCAGCTCGAAGTCACTGCCGCCAGACAGGGTCTCCATCCCCTGGAAGTCGATCACCACCCCCGCAGTGACGCCCAGACCCGGGTACACGTTGAGAGATCCGAAGTCCGGCCCGGCTCCACCATTGAAGGCCGCTGTGGTGGATCCGTTGTAGGCCGCGACGATCGTCAGAGGGCTGGGAGCTCGAACCCCGAATGACCAGCCTTGGACGGGGCCCCCGCTGTTGTCGAACAGGATGGGAACGCTGACTACGTCGCCGGGCTGGGCCACGAGGTTGGGCGCTTTGAGCGCGCAGTCCTGGGCACCCGCAGGGAGGCTCAGGGACAAGGAGAGGACGCAGAGACAGGAAATCGGGGCGAATCGTAATGAAGACAGCATGGGAGCCTCCTAGGGCTGGGTGATGAGCCGATTGGCTTCTGTCACCCCAAGACCTGAATGCCGCGCGGCTTCTGGACCCTCTTCGTATTTATTTGAAATCGAAGTCGCAGGGCGCATGCAGTGGCCCTCAGGGGGGGGGGGGACTGAGAGCCCTCCAGGCCGACGGGCTCGGCATACAAGGCGCCCGAGGGGGGTGTCCCCCCCATCGGGCGTGCCGCTGCGGATCACCGTAGGAAGGACCTGACGACCCGTCCGTGAGCAGACCTCAGCCGTCCAGCCAGTAACCCACCAGGTTGTACTCGCAGAGGTAGGGCCGCTTGGTATCCCGGTTCGCCAGGATGACCTCACTGCCGGGCTGAAAAACCAAGCCCAGCCCCGATGAGCGGAACGGCCCGGGTTGGAAGGACCATCGTCCGATCTGGGTGTCCTGGAAGGGATCATGGAACTCCAAGTCGCCACCCGTACCACAGAAGGAGTGCTTGACCATGGCGTTCTGCATTGGTGTGTTCTCAACCAGATCGAATTTGCTGATGAACTGCTCATTGTTGGGCCCCTGCCAAAAGCCGTAGGCCTCGAAATTGGTGACCACCAGGAACCTGTCACTCGGAACGGTCAGCATGACGTGCCGGCCATTGGAGTCGAACGGGACTTTGCCCATCGATGCAACCGCGGAACTGTCCACGTTCACCATATCCGCCGCGCAGGGCGGCCAGAGGCCTGGGGAGGAGGTTGGCGGGGCACCCTCTGCGGAGTTGGAGGGAAGGAGAATGGCCATGACACCAATGAGGGAGGCACAGGCAAGGATCGAGATGGAGTTCTTCATGGGACAGTTCAAGGTTGGAGAATCACGGACAAGCCGCGTGCTGGCAAATCGCGCGGTCACTTCCAGAGAACCGAGCGCTCCAATCGTTCTTGATGTTTCGCGAATTTATCGGCCTGCTCCAAGCCCTCCGTAAGGAACCGTCGACGAAGATCGCCCCGGGCTACTCCCTGACGGCTCCAGCAATCACCCCCAACTGCTCCTCGGACGCCTCCTTGAGGCGCATGGCGTCCTCCTCCGAGAGGGTCTCGGGGGCCCACCTGGAGCGCAGCACCAGGGTCACGAAATCGTTCTCGGCCAGGGCGGAACAAGCCGCGAGGGCAGCCTCTCCCTCGCCAAGGCGATGCAACCCGAGTGCAACGAGGCGCGCCGAAACAGCACCAGGGCCCTCGATGCCCTGCAGCCACTCCACCAGTTCCAGGGCAACTCGATGGCCATCAGCGCCAAGATCCGCATCCAGCAGGGAGCGAGTGGCACCCGCCCGCATGAGCGCGAGGGTCTCCCGCAACTCAATATCCCCGTCCAAGCGCTCGGCCGGGTCGCCGAAGGGGGGAGCCGACCCGGACTTGATCTCGCACCGCTTGAAGACGACCGACATGGCCATCGAATCATCTCCGGCCTGCAGCGCCCTATCGATGCACTCCCCGGCAAGCCGCTCACAAGCCGCAACCGAGTGCGCAGGCCCCCCACCGGTGTCAGCCATCACGGAGAAACACAGAGCGAGCCAGCGCCAGGCCTGGGGATGATCGGGGTCCTGCTGGCTCGCCGTGTCGAGGTACTCCTGCGCCTGCCCCAGGTGTAACCGCATCCCCTCCGGATCGTGGCCGGCCACCCTCAAGTGACTGCGGCCCGCGGCGAGACGGCGGCGGGGATCGAGGGGGAAATGCCCCACCAGTTGATCGTGCGCCCGCGCGCTTGCCATGGCGTAGTCCAGGGCGATGGCCTCTCCAGCACGGGAGCGGGCCTCACGCTCGAACCCACCGGCCAAGTAGTGTTCCCAGTTCGCATCCAGAGGCTTGCCGTAGGCCCGCTCCCGTAGGTCCGACTCGAGGGCCAGGACCTCTTCGTCCGGCAGCGCCAGCTCAGGTGGAAGGAAGAAAGAGAGCCACAAGGACATGAAGCGCGCATCCTGGAATTCCGCATCCCGCGCCAAGGCTGCCCGGCAGTCTTCCAGCGCGCTCTGGTAGAGGGGCAACGTGGCTTCCCCCGAACTACCCAGAGCGGAGATACGCAACATGGCCAGACTGGCGCGATAGTAGTAGAGCTGGCCGTCGGGCCCCCAGTTCTCGAGCATCCGATCGATCAAGCGTGCCAGCTCCAGGGAGGCATCGGACTCCTCTCCTTCCGGGCCGCCCCTGGCAGCCTTCAGAGCCATGATGCGTGCCCCGATCACCATCACGTCGATGGTGTAGTCGTCGCCGTGAATCTCCCGCGCGCTCTCCAAGTCTTCCAAGGCGGCATGCACGTCCCCATACCGATCGTCACCCGCCTTGATGAGCTGGAGGCGCATCTGGGCCCGGTTCGCCAGCAGACGGTAGTCATCCGGGGCGGCCTCAAGGGCCGCGGCATTGGCCAGCCAGGCGCGATCCAAGGTCGCGGAGCCATCCTCCCCCAACATCATCTCGGCGAAATACAGGTGAAGCGCAAGCATGGCCAGGCTCGGATCGTGCTCAGGGTCATCACTGAGCCCACGCGTAATCTCCATCGCATCCAGTACGTCTTGACGGCCATCCTCACCCAGGCGAATCGCGCGTTGAGCGCGCTCGCGGTGACAGGTTGCCAAGGCCCGCAGTGCAACCACGTGCTGCGGACGCTTGGCGAGCAGGTGCCGCAAGGCCGCGAAGGCACTCTCGACGTCATTCTCCTGGCAGTGCGAAAACGCCAGTACAAGGTTGGCCTCGACGGGTAGGTCGGCGTGGGCGCTCACGGTACTGATCAGCCGCGCTGCCTCTGAGTAATCCCCCCGAGCGTAGGCCTCGAAGCCCGCGCACAGATCCTCTACCCATTTCAATCCGCCCACCTGCTCCCACACACGAGCGCGCCGAGCCTCCTGCAAGGCTCCCCCTACAGCGTCCAGTTCGAGGCGCATGGCCTCGATCTCCCTGGGTTGAAGGAGTTGGACCGGGGTACGAACCCGCTCCATGGTGATCCCCTGGTCCGCGCCCGGCCACTCCGCCAATTCCGTGTAGCGACGCAGGTGCACCCAGGACTGGACGAGGTGGGGAAAGGGATTGTCCGGGTAGCTCCGTCGGGCCTCGGCCAGCCGATCTTCGACGCCAGCCTCTCCCACAAGCCAACCGATCCAACAGCGGTAGGCTTCACCCACACCGCTCGTATCGCCGGCTTGGGCGATCAACGAGTCCGCGCTCGTCAGCAGGGATGACCGGTCATCGAGCTCCAGATCTGTGTAGCGCAGAGTTTCTGCTTCCAGGAGCAGGGGTTCCAAGCTGGCCTGCAATTGATGGTAGGCACCCTGAATGCTGGTAGCGTGCTGCAGGCGCCGGTTGCGTTCGCCGATTTCAAAACCCCACCACAGCGCCAAGCTCATCAACGCCAGCCCTACGAACAAGCTGATCGCGCGTCCCGGACGCTGGCGCACACCAAAGGCCATGCGGGCCAGAATCCCCGGACCCCCGAAAGCCACGCTCTCCCCTGCCAGGATGCGCTCTAGGTCCTCCGCCAGGGCGTCTCCTTGAGGGTAGCGCCAGATCGCCTCGGCCTGGGTGCAGCGCTGGATGACCAGGCGCATGGCCTGGCTGGATTCGACGCCATCCGTGCCGCCGGACTCCTCCATCAACTCCGCTAGAATGACTCCCAACGCAAAGACGTCGGCGCGAGCGTCGACCGCGTCCATCTCGCCGCGCTCCTGCTCCGGAGCCATGTACATCGGCGTGCCCAGTAGAGCCCCCTCGACGGTGATGCGTTCGTCCTCTATGGCGCGTGCCAGGCCGAAGTCCACGACTGTCGGTTCACCGTCCGCGCCCACGAGAATGTTCGCGGGCTTCAGATCCCGATGCAGAACACCGTGCTGGTGGGCGTAGCCAATGGCTCGGGCCACCTTGGCCATGACCTCCAAGCGCTGGACGGGGTCCTTGCCTTCGGCCCAGACATCCAGGTTCTGACCCTCCACGAGGTCCATGGCGATGAAGTGGATGTGCCCTTCCACTCCGACGTCGTGTACTCCAACAATGTGCTTGTGGCCCAGGCGCGCGGCCGTAGAGGCTTCACGGTGAAAACGCTCGATGCGTGCTCGCGTCGTGGCAGGTGTCTCGGGCAGGACCTTCAGGGCCACGTGCTTGAGAAGATCCTGATGGATGGCCCGATAGACCCTGCCCCAAGCCCCCTCTCCGATGACCTCAATGAGCAGATAGCGCCCGACGCTCCTACCACCCAGGGCCTCCACGTCACCCTGGTGGCGAAACACGCGCAAGACGTCACTGACGTCCAGTACACCCTCGTCCTCCAGGACCTTCCAAACGCGGTTGGCCTGGCCCTCGCCACAGTCCTTGAGAACGCGCTCGGCCAGCGTCGGATCGACCAGGTCGAGCTCAACGGCCGCACGCACAAACCCCTCGTCCGTCATGGGCGGCGGGGTACCAGCGTCCATGCCCACGTCGCGCAGGAACATGGCGCCCAGGTAGTCGTGGAAATTCTCCTCGTCGTGGGAACTCATTCGCCAAACACCTCACGGATCTCTTGGACCAACTCACTCTCAGTGGAGATGCCGTCTCGCAATCTGTCCAGCACCTGCTTGCGAAACCGCACGCGCATGTCGGCGAGTTGGTTCTTCACCTCGTGCGACCCGAGGCTGAATTGCTCTTGGAGCTTGGTATAGCTGACCCGCTCCCCGGCCTGTTCGCCGCTATAGAAGGAATGGAACAGGTCGAACTGCGGCAAGCGTCCACGGCGTTCGCAGCTCTCGCGCAAATCCTCAAGGGCATCGCGAACTATCGCCCGCATCAACTCCTTCTCAAAAACCCTGTCAGGAGTCTCTTCTCCACTGGGAGGTTCAGATTCGATTGCCTTCAATTCTTCCATTGGAATGACGGCCCGGCCTCCACCTCGAGCCTGAGAGTTGGCCGCGCGACGAGAGTTGAGGACGAAGTTGCGCAGGGTGGCCTTGACGTAGGCCCTGAACGAACCCCGATCGGGGGAGACGCCCTCGAGGACCGTGCCCTCGAGGAGCTTGGAGAAGTAATCCTGCGTCAGATCCGCGGCCTCCCAGTGGGGTGCACTCCAGTCCCGCCTCAACTGCCAATAGACCGGCCGCCAGTAGATGCTGATCAGCCGCTGCAGGGCATCCTTGCGCGCCGCTTGCTCTGCACCCTGGGCACCGCGAATGATCGTCCACGCCGTCGCCGGAAAGTTTCGCCGCGTCGAGTCCTCGGAGGGATTCATCCTTTGCACTGGGAGTCGGTCGGGGGAGTGTGGGAAGGCCTGGGAGGGAAGACCCGTTAGATCCTAGCCGCTGAAGGCAGAACCGATGCGTGGCATCACCTCGTCGACGGGGGACCCAGGCAGGCGAGCCCGGCAGCGGAACTGGCCGCCCGGGGCGCATCGAGGCGCGCGGCTGCGCCTTGGGCCAGTCTGCGCCTTCCTGGCCCCTAGCGGGCCTCTTCGGAACCACCCGATTCCCCACCCCGTGGCGGAAGATAGGGCTTGCCCTGCCGGCCGCGCAGCACACGCCTGAGGTTGTCGGCCCGATTGCGCAGAGAGCCGCGCAGAAAGTCCAGGTCCGCATTGAGGACGGCGGCATCCGCGACTCTCGCCTCCAAGGCCCCTTGCAACTCCACCTGGTGGGATTGCAGCGCAGCTTGTTCTTCCATCAACTCCTGGCGACAAGCGACGTGTGCCTCCAACTGCTCTCGGAGTTCTTTTTCCATCGCCTCGGCAGCCATACGCTGCCCCGCCAGAAGCTGGTTGGAAGCAACCAGGTCCTCTTCACGCTGAGCAAGGGCATTCCGCTGTCCATCCAGGTCAGCGCACAGGACGGCCTGAGCCTCCTCCTGGCGGTTCCGGTCATTCTCCAGCTCTTTGAGGCTGGTGCGATGACCGTCCAGATCGGCATTCAGATCGACAAGGCGGCTCTTGTGCCCTGCCAAGTCCTCCTCCAAGTCCCCAATCACCCCCCTCAGACGTTCGAACTCGGGAGCCCAAACGTCTCGCTCACTATCGAGGGCAAGCAGCTCGCGTGCCAGGGCCAGCACCGACCGGGTGGCCGCTGGATTCGCTACGGGGTCGCGGTCCAAGGCCACCTGCTTGGGCAGAGGGGCTTCGCCCTTGGCCCCCACCAGGGCATGACGATACATGTCGCCGCCGTGATCTGACGAGTAGAGGGTCTCGTTGTAGAAGCGGAAGAAACGCTTGGCCACAGGTCGCAAGCAGGGGTCGGCATCGAGGTAGAGTTCCAAGCACATCAAGCCAAGCCAGCGGTCCAGGCTCCCCTGGCCAACGCACGCGGTCCTCAGACCGTGCTTGTGGAGAGTGCGCTCCACTTCCCCAAGGCTTGGCAAGCCGTGGCTGCGATGTTCGTTCAGGTACCGGTGCTCGGTCTTCAGCTTTTCGCGCAGGAAGTCCACGAGACGCTCCTCAGCCTCGTTGACCCGCTTGGCCGCATACGGCCCGATCAACACCACCCAGCGCGAGGCCACCCGCGCACATTCGTCCACGAATGCCGTGCGACGGGCGGGAGGGACATGCTCCAGGGTGTCGAACCCCGCTACCACATCGAAGCTCCCGTCCTGGAAAGGCAGGCGTGAGCCGTCTCCCAGAACCAAGCCCGGCTCGTCACTCATTTCAAGGTCCACCGCCGTGACGTCATCTTGAGGCAGGAACTGCCGCAACAGGGCCGTCCGTCCGCCGACGTCCAGGATGGAGAGCTTGCGCCCCTTGGGTCGCACCTCCTTCAGAATGTCCGCCACCAGCCGGTAGCGTTGGTACTGATCGAAGGGCAGTTCGAGCAGGTCCGCGTTCATGAGTCGGACTCGCTGTGCAGGTGAGTCCCATCCGCGGCCGTGCGTTCGACACTCCAGCGGGTGGGGAGGAAGAGCATCCCGTGTTGAGTGGGCGAAGCGTCGACGACCTCAAAGGTCACGGCGTGTTCGCGATGATCGATGGCCGTGGGGGCCGCCTTGCCATGCTCGTAGAGGAAGGTAGTCAGGTAGTACTCCCCCTGAAGGAGCGGCAGGGAGTCGAACGCCATCTCCACAATGCCGGTCTCGCCAGCGCCAACGGGGCCAAGTTCGATGGGCGTCTGCCGCCAACCGTGGTTGGAACCATTAATGTAGGTGCCATCGGACCGGTATAGGCCAATGCCGAATACCGGCTGCAGGCAGTCCTTGCGAGCCTCGTAGTGGATCCGGACCTTGAAGGGCTCCCCGGGGCTGAAGACGTGGGTCGCCTCCGTCCCTCGGCCAACCAACTCCACAAGGCCTGTCTCTATCTCGCCGGTACCCCAGCGTGGATAGGTACTGCCCTCGCGGTTGTAGCTGGAGAGACGCTCGTTGCCGCGGGCGTGGGCGCGCTTGAGATACGCATCCGCCACGTCCTCTGCGCTGCCCTGCTCCAAGACTTCGCCCTGAGCCATCAGGACCACGTGCTGGCACATGGACTTGATCGAGCCCATGTCGTGGGAGACGAAGACCGTGGTCTTACCCTGCTCGCGGAATTCGTTCAGGCGGTTGATGCACTTGCCCTTGAAGTGCTCGTCCCCCACCGACAGGGCCTCGTCAATCAGCAAGATGTCCGGATCAACGCTGGAGGCGACGGCAAATCCAAGGCGCACGTACATGCCCGAGGAGTAGGTCTTGACGGGTCGCTCGATGAATTCACCCAGTTCCGAGAACTGAACGATGGACTCGTAGCGCTCCTCAATCTCCGCCTGCCCCATGCCCAGGATGGAGCAGTTGAGGAAGATGTTCTCGCGGCCGCTGAACTCGGGGTGGAAGCCCGCGCCCAACTCCAGCAGGGACGCCACACGGCCCTGGACCTGGACCTGGCCGGTGGTCGGCGTCGTGATCCCGGTCAGCAGCTTCAGCAGGGTGCTCTTGCCCGCGCCGTTCTCGCCGATGATGCCCACGGTGGAACCATGGGGCACGTCGAGGTACACGTCCCGCACGGCCCAGAACTCCCGATAGCGAGGGCCGCCGAAGAAGGCGTCCTTCAACCGGTCGATGGGCTTGTCGTAGAGCTGATAGGCCTTGCCCAGCCCGCGCGCCTGAATGGCGACGGTGCTGTCGGGCTGAAGGGCTCCTGATTGCGGGACGGGATTCACAGCAGGTCGGGGAACTTGGATTTGTGGGACATGAAGAATCGACCGCCGAGGATGAAGACTCCCGCCGCGACCAGGGCCAGGCGTAGGAGCAGCAAGGGGTCGGGCCACAACCCGAAGAGCAGCACCGAGCGATAGCACTCGATCAGCCAGTGCATGGGGTTGATCTGCAGCATCCAACCGAAGCCCTTATTCTCCACCATGAAGCCGGGATAGAAGATGGGCGTGGCGAACATCCAGACCGTGGTGCCGACACCCACGAGGTGGAAGGTGTCGCGCAGGAACAGGTTCAGCGTGGAAAGGATGTAGCCCAGGCCCACCGTGAAGAAGGCCTGCAGGCAGAACAGCAGAGGCAGGGCGAGAAGCGGCAGCCCCAGGGTCAACGGATGATAGGAGCTGTCCGCCGGCGCGTACTGGGGGTGGACAAGCCCCTGGACCGACTCAGGCACGAGGGTCGGGGCGGGAGGCGCGTCCTTCAGGGTCCACTCCCAGCGACTCGCGGCCCAGCCCTCGCCCTCGGCGGGAACGTACAGCTCGGCGCCTTCCGGCGGCCCCAGCTCAATGATGATGGTCTCATCCTCCTCCTGCAGCTCGTCACGGAGAGGGGTGATCACTATCGAGACGGTGTTGTCCCCGCTGAGGATGACCGCTTCGTCCACGGTGAGGAGGTAGTCCTCGCCGCGGGTCGCGCTGCCCGAAACACGGAGCGGAATGATCACGTCACGCCACATCCCCCGCGTCAGTTGCAGGCGCACCCGGTAGGGAACGTGGTTCTCGGCAATCGGGGTCTCATCCACGACCCACGCCCCTGCTTCCGCGTGGCCCGGCACGTTGATGAAGGTCTTGGAAGGCATCACGAAAGCGAAGACCGCCACACAGCCAAGCACCACCGGCAAGCCGATGGTCATGTTGATCATGCTCGAGGTGGTCAGGTACCAGGGCAGGATCTCCGCCGGAAAAACAACCTTCTTGATCAGGTTGGCATTGTCCACCAGGCAGTTTGTGGTACGCGAGAGGGTCTCCGCGAAGGAAGCCCAGACGACGATTCCCGCCAGCATGATCAGCGCCACCTCGTAGGCCCCCTGACGATCAGACCAACGGGCGTTGAGCACCAGGCGGAATACAAACATGTACACGCCCAGGTTCACGATCGGGAAGATCACCGACCAGAAGAATCCCATGGCGGACCCCACGTAGCGCGCCTTCAGGTCCCGCACGACAAAATCGCGCAGGAGCCCGCGGTGCTGCAGAAGGGATCGTGTCA
This sequence comes from Planctomycetota bacterium, assembly GCA_012959525.1. Lineage (GTDB taxonomy): Bacteria > Planctomycetota > UBA1135 > UBA1135. Next base: position 84,014 of record DUDB01000042.1, on the reverse strand, counting down.
GGCCAGTCACAAGGAGTACTAGAGGGTTCTCATTCCCAGTGCAGAGAGAACAAAGTCCGCACCATGCCGCGCCGTCTTGTTGGCAACGTCGAGGATGGGATTGATTTCAGTGAGCTCCAAACCCAGCAGAGAATTCGTCTCTGCGGCCAACTCCATCACAGTGTGAGCCTCGCGCAGGGTCAAGCCTCCGGGCACAGGCGTCCCCACGCCCGGCGCCACTTCTGGATCCGTTCCGTCCATGTCAAAGGACAGGTGGAAGCCCGCGGTCCCCTGGGTCGCCCGCGCCAAGGCCTGCTTCATGACGTCGTGAATCCCGTGGCTGTCGATGTCCTTCATCGTGAAACAGGCCACGCCCATCTCCCGGATCAGCCGACGCTCGCCGCCATCCAGGGAGCGCACACCCACGATGGCCACGTTCTCGAAGTCCACCATGGGGAATCGCTCCCCCAGGCGCGTCAAGGCATCTGGGCCGCGCCCGAGAATCGAAGCCAAGGGCATCCCGTGGATGTTCCCGGACTCCGTCGTCTCGGGGGTATTCATGTCGCCGTGCGCGTCGAACCAGATCAGGCCGATTTTCTCCCCGCGGCGGTGATGATGGGTCGAGAGCCCCGCAAGTGTTCCACAGGCGATGGAGTGATCCCCCCCCACCACTAGGGGAAACTTCTCCTGCTCGAGTACCTGCAGGATCTTGTCCCGGAGGCAAGCACAGCAATCGGCAATCTCATCCAGGAAGCGGGCCTTGGGGTCGACGGCCTTGCTGTCTTCTGGAGTCCGAACGGGGACGTTACCCCAATCCTCGAATTCAAATCCGAGGGCGGACACGGCCGGCCCCAGGTCGGCGATACGCACGGCGCTAGGGCCCATGTCGACCCCTCGCCGCCCGCCACCCAGGTCCATGGGGACGCCCAAGAATACGATGTGCTTGTGCTTCAAGTGGTCTTCATCCTCACTGTCATTGAATCTCCGGGACCAGCGCCCAGTGCTTGCGCCGCGCTGCCATCGCGCTTGGCCACCTCGATGTGTCCGTAGGAATCTAACAGGGCAAGCAGCTCACCCGAGCCAACATCCCCGTAGGTCTTGGCCCCGGGTACGAGATGCCCCGCCACATCCACCTCCCACAGGCCTGGGTTGGCCTCCTCCGGCCCAGGGCAGAAGCCGCTGATCAGGTTGCCGTAGTGGTCCACCAACAGGACTTCCGTTTCCACCCTGCCGTCGGGGCATTGAACAGACTCGGGAAACTTGATCCCCCCCACTCCCTCCACGGCCGCCCCGCCGAGGATAGGGAGTGTGCCGGCCGCCAACCGAGCCGCGATCGGGGCAAAGACATCACGCCCGTGGAACGTGTGGCTCGGTTCGGCCAGATCCTCTCTCTCCAGATCGAGTGGCCACAAGAGGGTCGTGCTCGGCAGAAAAGCCTGGAGCAGCCCGTTGTCGGGGGCCAGGAACGCGTGCCCCTCATGGATGGCGAGGAGAATCTGGCGATCTCCTCCTACGCCCGGATCCACAACGGCTAAGTGAACGCTACCCGGGGGAAACCAGCTCCAACTCCTGGACAGAAACCATGCCGCTGAACGTACGTCCTGGGGGGCGACGGCGTGGGTCAGGTCCACAAGCTTGGCCGAGACGTTCTCTCCCAGGATGACCCCCTTCATGATGCCCACGTAAGGATCCATCAGACCGAAGTCCGTCGTCAGCGTGACGATCCCGCTGGGGGACCAATCCGGGGTAGTCGCGGGTCCTGAGTCCATGGCCTCTAGTGGGTACGCGTTGTCAGCGCACCCAAGAGAGCCCCTTGAAGCGCCGGACGCTCGGCCCCGGCAGCGGCCCCCAAGACTTGGCGAAGCACGTCTATCGCCTCCAGCCCGCCCCACTCTCCGATGGCAAAACCCACACGGCGCATGTCGGCGGAGCGTGCGGCCGGCGGCGGCTTGGACACCCAGTGCATGAGCAGGTCCACGCCTCGGTATTCCACCACCAACGCCGCTGCCAAGACGCTGCGGTGCCAGGGTCCATTCCACACCGCGGCCTGCAGAATCGGGTCAACCCGCGCGTGGCCATTCTCAATCAGGGTGCGGGCAAGAAGGATGTTCCCCTCTCGATTCTCGTCCAGCGGAAATTCACGCGCAAGGAACTCGAGGTCCGCGGCTCCGGGTAGGTGAGCGATTCCACGCAAGAGCCGGCTTGCGGTACTCGATCCGCGATCGGCCTCCCCGTAGGCCGCTCGCAAACCGGCGCCGGTTCCGCTCCACCGATCTTTGCTGCGATCCCAGCTGGGGCCTAGGTAGAGGGCTGTTTGCTCATCCGTCATGACGACCCACTCACCAGTAGATCCGTCCCACGGAGAACCATGGCCCGAGCGAGCGAGCAGGGCTTGTATTTCAGCCTGCACGGTGCCCCGTGCCTCGCGGGCGACGCGGAGGAGGAACTTGACGATGGCCTCTGAGCGATAGCCTCTTTCCAATGCGTCGAGGACTATCGTGCGATCGAACTCGCTGTAGGCCCCAACCCTATCGGCTAGAATCTCGGTCATCGGCTCACCCGCAGACACATCTCCGAGTCGCAGGCGTGCTACCCAGCTGGCTGCAGCCACCTGCATCCCCGAGTTCCTCCCGGGGAGGGTCTCCCCAGAGAGCTCGCGTAGGTCCAGCAGGTAGCCCGTCAGACTCAATCGCCCAACGGCCTCTGCCGCGCGCACGCGCAGTTCACGCCTAGGGCTCTTGAAGGCTGCACGCAGCTTCTCATCCAGCTCGGGCTGGCGGTGCACCAGCTGGGCCGCCGCCGTGGGTGCCAGAGATCTGAGGCCCAGGGCCCTTGTGAGGGTCTCGGGCATGCTGGACGCCCAACCGGATTCTACGGCCCCATCAACCAACTGAGCCCAGCCCGCCTCGCGGGTTGGACCACCCAGGCCGCTTGCGATCATACGCTCGACTTCAAGGGGAAGTGCCATCGCCGCTGCACGCCAGCGCAGGGTACGACCGGGCTCGATGACGATCTCCATGAGATGATCCTTGATCCCAGCCCGCGAGATCTCGGCGGCAGCCATCAGGACAACCTCGTCCAAGAAGGACTCGTCCTGCTTGAGCTCTTCGATCCGTTGCTGGGACCAGGGTCGCCCATTCAGGGTTCCAAAACGCTTGGCGGACTCATAGCGCAAGCTAAGGAGCATGCTGGCCGATTCGAAGTCAGAGGGCTGGCTGGGAGAGCGGACGAAACTCAATGCCTGCTGCGCACGCACGGCGAGAGGCTGAGATGGGTCAGCGGCCATGCGTCCCAACTGAGTCTCGGCGCTCACAAGGCGACTGCGCGCCAAAGCCAGCAGGGCATCATTGACTATAGTGGGATCGGGATCCTCTAAGAGTTCAATCAGTAGCTCCACACCATTGTTGAGCGAGTCGCCTAATTCGCCCAATGCCAAAACGGCCGCGCGACGCTCGATTCCCGGTCCCTCTCGGGCTTCCATTTTCAGGGTCGGGCGAAATGCGACCGACTGCACCGAGCCCAAGGCAAAGTAAGCACAGGCGCGTGAGACGCCTACGGTCCTCGGGTCACTCGTTGCCGTGCGGGCCGCCTGGCGTGTGCGCTCGGTAAAACCCACCGTCTCGTCCCGCCGAACCAGCTTAATCCACTCGCGCTGTGCAAGCTTCCGGGCTACCTCAGCCTGCTCGGCCTCCGCGGGATCCTGCTCGACTTCGTCGGGCTTGACCTGATCCTGGCCGGCCTGCTCTGCCTCTTCGGCATCAGCCTCAGGCTCTCCTTCCGGGTCCTCAACCGGGTCCTCAACCGGGTCCTCAACCGGGTCCTGTACCGGGTCCTGTACCGGGTCCTCGACCGGGTCCTGTATCGGATCCTGTATCGGATCCTGTACCGGGTTCACGACCGGCAGGTCGGCAACTTCAGGGTCCTGGTTGGGATCCCATCCAAGGGAGAGCAGGCACAGGGCCAGCAGTGTGGGAACTTGCAGCATGGAATGGTGGAGGAGGCACGGGGCGGGGAACTATCCCTACGTATCGGCAAAGGTGGGCAGCCACCCGGAGCCCGGCGTAGCCTATCTACACCAAATGTCGGCCGCCTCAAGGGGCTTCTTGCCCCCAAGGGGCAAGCAATTGGCCTCCAGGGGTGCTACCGGGGGTGTTGGAGCAACTTTCGTGGTCCGAGGGCCCCCCTGCCTGCCCCCCCTCGCTAACCCTCTAGGCCTCGGGCTCTCCCAGTAGGGCCATCAGTTCGTCCCGCTTCTCATCCCGCAGGGCCGCGCTGGAGGCCTCCAAGTTGAGGCGCAACAGGGGCTCGGTGTTGGATTCACGTACGTTGAACCACCACCAGGAGTCGTCCTCCAGGCCCCCGAACTCCACGGTGATGCCATCCAGCTCATCCTGCTTGCCTTGCCCGTAAGTGGCCTTCAATTCGGCGATGGCCGCCGCCTTGTCCTGCACCCGGAAGTTCACCTCTCCTGTGGAGTGAAAGCGCCTCAGGTCCGCGACCAGATCCGCAAGGGTATTGGAAGCGTTGGTCTGGCGGCCCAGCAAATTGATGGCCGACACCATGGCGATCACACCCGAGTCACAGACGAAGTTGTCCTTGAAGTAGAAGTGCCCCGAGAGCTCGCCGGCGAAGAGGGCTCCACGCTCACGCATAGTGGCCTTGATGAACGAGTGGCCGACCCGATCCCGAATGGGTTCTCCCCCACACTCTTCGATCACCTGCTTGACGACCCAAGAGGAGCGCAGGTCATAGACCACTGGCGCTCCGGGTGAACGCGTCAGGAAGTCGCGTGCCAACAGCGCAGTCATGAGATCCGCGGGAACGGTCTGTCCACGGTTGTCAACGAAGCAGCAACGGTCCGCGTCGCCGTCGAAGCACACACCGAAGTCCAGCCCCTCGCGCTGAACAAGCTCACGCACGGGATCGAGGTTCTCTTCCTTGAGAGGGTTGGCCTCGTGGTTGGGGAAGGTCCCATCGGGCTCAAGGAAGAGCGTCTGGGCCTCGACCTTTTCAAGAGCGGGCAGGATCAGGGGCAGCGTGTGCCCCGCCATCCCGTTCGATACGTCGATCCCGATACGGAGCGGACGCTCCAGATCGAAGAAACTGCAGACGTGATCACGATAGGCGCGCAGGAGATCCACCGTCTCCAACTGGCCACGCGTCTCGCCGGCTCCCGGATAGTCCTCTGCACACATGGCCTCCAGGTCCGCGATGCCGTTGGCACGACTGATGGGCCGCGCCCCCGCCGAGCACAGTTTCATGCCGTTGTACTGCCCGGGGTTATGACTGGCCGTGACGCACAGGCCTCCATCCACGTCCTGTGAGCCTATGGCAAAGTAGGTCATGGGCGTGGAGGCTAGGCCTATGTCGAGGACGTCCGATCCCGCGTCCCGCATGCCCTCGATCACGGCGTCCGCCACCTCCGGGGAGTGCACGCGCATGTCACGCCCGACTAGGAGGCGCTGGCCGCCAATCAGGCGTGCGAAGGCATGCCCGATCTTGCGCGCCAGCTCGGCGTCCAGTTCCTCCGGAAAGAGACCGCGGATGTCGTAGGCCTTGAAGATGCCCATGGATAATTCGGCTGTGCGGGCCTCGGCCCGGGGAGAGAGGGTATGGCGCGAGCAGTCTTGCGCCGCGCCAGCGCAGTCTAACCCAGGAACGGCAGCGAGCGAACCCGAGCGCGCCAGACGGGGAGGTTATTGAAGAAGATCGCCGGCAGAGGTCAGAAGATGATCCACGTCTTCGGGGCCCACCCCGAGGTGGGTAACGAAGCGCAGGTTGTGCCCCATGGGCATGACCCCCACGCCGCGCTCGGCCAGGGCCTCCGCCAGCTGAGGGGCGCTCCAACCTTCACTCTCCACGCCCACCATGACAATGTTGGTGTCCACGCTGGCGGGATCGGTGCTCAGGCCTTCGAGCTCGCCTAGGCGCTCGGCCAGCTGCTGTGCCAGATCGTGGTCGAGCGCCAGCCGGTCCACTCCCTCGCGCAAAGCGATCAGGCCAGCGGCGGCCAGCACGCCCGCTTGACGCATCCAGCCACCCAGACGCTTGCGAACCAACCGCGCGCGCTCCAGGAATGCCTCATCCCCTGCGATCACCGAGCCCACCGGTGCACCCAGCCCTTTCGACAGACAGAGTGAGACGGAGTCCGCCGAGTCGCACCACTCGGACGCGCCGATGCCACTGGCGATCACCGCATTGGCCAACCGCGCCCCATCCAGGTGCACGGGTACTCCGGCCTCGCGCGCCACGGCCCCAACACCCTGCACCATGGGCAGAGGCAGGACGCGGCCACCCGCGTAGTTGTGGGTCTGCTCCAAACACACCAAGCCCGTGCGCGGGCAGTGGATGAACTCCGGGCGCAGGGCCTCGCGCACCGCCTCGGGATCCATCCCGCCATCCGCCTCACCCAAGGTGATGGACTGCAGTCCATGCAGATAGCCGGCGGCTCCCGCTTCGAAGGTCGTCACGTGAGCCCAACGGCTGACGACGATCTCATTGCCCGGCTCAGTCCAGGCCCCCAGGGCCACCTGGTTGGCCATGGTGCCCGAGGGCACAAACAGGGCGCCCGGCTTGCCCAGCCAGGCTGCCGCTTCGCTCTCCAACTCCCTCACCGTGGGATCGCCATCCAGCACGTCGTCACCCACCACGGCCGCCGCCATGGCCTCGCGCATGGCGGGCGAGGGTTGGGTGAGGGTGTCGGAACGGAAGTCGGCGTGTCTCATGCGGACTCGAGGTTAGCCGCAACGCGACGCAAGCCCTCGCGAATGTTCTCAATACTGTTGGCGTAGCTGAAGCGCATGTAGCCCTCGCCCAAGGCCCCGAAGCTCGTACCCGCCAGGCAGGCCACCCCTGCATCGTTCAAGAAGCGCTCCTCCAGTTCACGGGACGCGACCCCCGTACCCGAGGTATTGGGAAACGCATAGAAGGCGCCCTTGGGCATCACACAGGAGAACCCGGGGATGGCATTCAGCTCTTCGTGGATGATGAGCCGGCGTTCGTCGAAGGCCGCGCACATGGCGTCCACCGCGTCCTGGGGTCCCCGTAGGGCCTCGATCGCCGCCACCTGGGTGACGGCGTTGGCGCAGGAAGTGGAGTTGATCTGCAGGCGCTCGGCCTGATCAACGATGGCGCTGGGCCACACGCCGTAGCCCAGACGCCAGCCCGTCATGGCGTAGGTCTTGCTCCAGCCGTCCAGCATGATGGCCCGGTCGCGCACTTCGGGGTACTGCAGGATGCTCACGTGCTCCTCGCCGTCGTACAACAGGCGCGAGTAGATCTCATCACACAGAATCGTCACGTGCGGATGGGCTTCCAATCCCGCCACGAGAAGATCCAACTCCTCTCGGGGCAGAACACCACCCGTCGGGTTGGCCGGAGTGTTGATGATCAGCAGGGAGGTGTTCGGCGTGATCTGCTCTAGGACACGCTCCGCACTAAAGGAGAACCCGTTCTCTTCGAGCAACTCGATCGGCACCGGTGTGGCCCCCGACCAGCGGATCAGGGACTCGTAAATGGGAAACCCCGGGTTGGGGTAGAGGATCTCCTTACCCGGCTCTCCGAACATCATGATCGCGTAGAACATCGTCGGCTTGCCGCCGGGGACGATCAGCACATCCTCGGGGCTTACCTCCGCCCCGCGGTGGGTCAGGATGTCCTCGCAGACGGCCTCGCGTAGCTCCGGGATACCCTTGGCGGGCGTGTACTTATGCCATCCGTCACGCAGGGCCTTCTCGCCAGCGGCCACGATGTTGGGCGGGGTGAGGAAATCAGGGGCACCGATGTGCAGGTGCACGATGTCCTTTCCCTGGGCCTCCAGGCGCTTGGCCTTGGCGAGGACCTCGAAGGCGGTTTCGGTCCCCAGAAGGGACATGCGTTGGGCGAGATTCACTGGGGCGGGCCTGGAGGGACAGTCGGGTTACGGGCGGGGAACGCGAGAGGCTACGGGCCCCGCTTGAAAGCCGTCAAGCGGCCTCGTGGCCGGATATGGCACGGGATTCGCCTGGGAAGCCAATGGTGCTAGGCTGCCCGCATCCCTGCCCGCATCCCTGCCCCCCCCCTGCGTCCTTCCGCGCCCCCATGCACCGAGCCCCCAGACCGTCCCTCAAAGCCCTCCTGGGCCTGACCACCGCAGGCCTGTTGGGCCTTAGCTCATGCAGCCAGCCGGATCTGGTCGTCTATGTCTCCCTCGACCAGGAGTTCTCCCAGGAGTTGATCCAGGAGTTTGAGAAGCAGACCGGGCTCAATGTCCGTGCGGAGTACGACACGGAGGCCAACAAGACCGTGGGGCTGGTGCAGCGCATCATCGAAGAAGCCAAGGTCCCGCGCTGCGACGTCTATTGGAACAACGAGGTGGCCCAGACCGTGCGCCTCGCCAACATGGGTTTCCTGGCGTCCTACACATCCCCAAGCGGAACGGAGATCCCCGACCAGTTCAAAGATCCCGGAGGACGTTGGACCGGGTTCGCCGCCCGCGCTCGCTGCCTCATCGTCAACACGGATCTGGTCCCCAACCCGGAGAGCATCCGCGGCATGTGGGACCTGCTTGACCCGCAATGGGCCGGACGGGTGGCCTTTGCCCGCCCCCTGACGGGCACGACCCTGACCCATGCCTGCGCCCTCTTCGATGCGATCGGCGAGGAGGCCGCGCTGCGCTACCTGACCACCATTGCCAAGGGCTCAGCCCTAGAGAACCCGCCCGTACACGTGGCCCAGAGCAACGGGCGCACGCGCCAACTGGTGGAGTCGGGACAGCTCGCCTGGGCCTGGACGGACACCGATGACTTCAACGTGGCGCGCCTCAAGGGCGCACCGGTCATGCGCATCCTGCCCGACCAGGAGCCCGGCCCCGAAGGCCAGCCGCCCCTGGGCACGCTCCTGATCCCCAACACGATCGCCATTCTCAAGGACGCTCCCCACCGCAGCGCCGCCGAACGGTTCGTGGACTGGGTGCTCTCGGAGGAGATCGAGGAGCGCATGGCGTTCTCCCGCTCCGCACAGATTCCCGTGCGCGCTTCTGTCCCTCGCCCCCCCCACGTGGCCTCGGACTTGGTGGCCATGCGCGTGAGCTATGCCGCTCTTGGGGCACAGATCGCTGACCGGGCACGCACACTCAAGGAACTTTTCCTCAACCCTTGAGCCGCACCCTTCTGACACTCTCCCTGGCTGTGCTGGCCGTTGCGGGGCTGGGGCCCGTGATCGTCATGGCGCTGCGCGTGGTTCAGGATCCGGCCGCCCTGCAGGGTCTCTTGGACGAGCGCACCCTGAGCCTCTTAGGTCGCACGCTGCTCCTGGGTGGCGGCGCGGCGGGGCTGGCCCTCTTGGTGGGCGCGCCCTTTGGCTACCTGACTGCACGCACGGATCTGCCCGGTGCCCCGTGGCTACGCTCCCTAGGGTTGGTGCCCTTGATCATGCCGCCCCTGCTTCTGGCGGTCAGCTGGACCGTACTCGTTCCCGAATTGCGCGGGGCCCCCATGACTATCCTGCTCATGGGCCTGTCCACCTTCCCGATCGTGGCCCTGTTCACGGCCAAGGCCGCGCGCCGGGTGGATGGGCGCCGGGAGGAGGCTGCCCTGTTGAGCGGCGGGCTGGGCGGGGTGTTGCGCATGGAATTCGGCCTGCTCCTGCCGGCCGCCTTGAGCGGAGCCTGCTTCGCTTTCCTCTTTGCCGCGAGTGATTTCGCCGTACCCGACTTCGTCTCGTCGGTAGGCCGCAAGTTCAACGTCTACGCCGACGAGGTCTTCGCCACCTGGCAGGTGGACGGCAGCGACTCGCGCGCCGTGGCCACGGCCCTGCCCCTGGTGGCCCTTATCCTGGCAGCCCTCCTGCCCGCCCTGGCCCTGCGCCGCCGCGGAACCCTGGCCACTTTGGACTCTGACTTCGTGGCTCCGCGCACCCTCTCACTCGGAAGCTGGCGCTGGCCTCTGGGTCTGGCGGCCTGGGGATTGATCACCTTGGGCGCCCTGATCCCTGTCGGGCGCATGCTGTTCGAGGCCGGAGGTGGGCCCACAGGCTGGAGCCTCGACAAGTTCCAAGCGGCCTTCGCCAAGGCCGTGGAGCTGTGCCGCGACAACCTGCTCGCCAGCCTGGGCTACTCCATCCTGGCCGCAACCCTGGCCTTGCCCGTCGCCCTGGTCCTGGGCCACGCCATCGCGCGCTGGCGCCACGGCTGGTTCCTGGAGATGTTGTGCGTTCTACCGCTCGCCACCCCCGCCATCCTGTTCGGCATCGGCAACATCGCTCTCTGGAACGGTACCTGGACCTACACCTTCTACACCAGCGGGGGCATGGTGGTGCTGCTCTACGTCGGCCGCTTCCTAGCCTTCCCCACTCTGGTTAGCGCGGGCGCCGTGGCCTCGCTGGATCGGGAACTGGAGCAGGCCGCGGAACTGGCCGGGGCCGGACCCGTGCGACGCATGACGCGTATCGTCGCCCCCACCCTGATGCCCTCGCTCATGGGCGGCTGGGTCCTAATGTTCGTGTTGGCCATGCGCGAGCTGGACGCGGCCATCCTGGTACCCGCTGCCAACGACACGGTCATGTTTCGTATGTTCAATGCCGTCCACTTCGGACGCGATGACTTCGTCGCCGCTCTGGCCCTGCTGATCCTCTTCGTCACCATCGTGCCGGGCGTCCTGTGGCGGCTGTTCAGCGGCAAGGAACTGGAGGTGCTCCCGTGACCAAAAACAAACCAATCGCCATCAGCGTGCGTGGACTCCGCGCGCGCATGGGAGCCAACGCCACGCTGGGTCCGCTGGACCTGGACCTCGCAGTTGGTGAGCACGCCCTGCTGGTGGGACCCTCCGGATGCGGAAAGAGCAGCCTGCTGCGTATCCTGGCCGGGCTCCTCCCCGCGGACGCGGGAGTGATCTCTCTCTTCGGGCAGGAGGTCAGTCGTGGCTCCAAGATCCTGGTCCCACCCCGCAGGCGCGGAATAGGGTTCCTGTTCCAGGGCGGTGCGCTGTGGCCCCACATGAGCGTCGCAGCCCACTTGGACTTTGTGCTGCGCTGCGCCGCCGTGACCCCATCCGAATGGGACGCGCGCCGGGCCGAACTCCTGACCCAGGTGGGCCTTGAAGGGTTCGGGGACCGTCGTCCGGGCACCCTCTCCGGGGGCGAGGCCCAGCGCCTGGCCTTGGCCCGCGCCCTGGCCCCCCGCCCGCGCCTGCTCCTCTTGGACGAACCCCTGGGCCCCCTGGACGCCGAGCGACGCACCAGCCTGCTGGAGCTGTTCGAGGAGCTGCGGAGAAGCCTGGACCTCACGATCCTGCACGTAACCCACGACCCGGCTGAAGCCTCCTCCATGACGGACCGAACCCTGCAAATGCAACCCGACGGCACTCTGGCCGGAGCGAGCAAGGCATGAGGATCGGCGCCGGCATCTTCGTCTCCGCCATGTTCGTGTGGTTGCTCGTCTCCCTCCTGATCACGGGGGGCAGCGAGGCCAGCGCGGGACCGCAGACCTGGACCTCTTCCCGCCAGTGCATGAGCTGTCACGAGGAGGTGTTCGCCGAGTGGCAGGACTCCTGGCACGCGCGCTCCTGGACCGACCCGGACGTGCGTGCGCCCAGCCAGTCGAACAATTTCCAGAATAAGGACTGCATCGACTGCCACGCGCCGCGTCCCGTCTTCGAGACGGGCGTGGGCAACCGAGTGCTACCGCGCTCTTCTCGCCGCAGTGAGGGAGTGGACTGCATCGCCTGCCACCTGCTGCCCAACGGACGGATGGCCGGCACCATCGACAACCCGCGCGCCGCGTGCAAGCCACAGGCCACGGTCCAACTCCAGCGCGAGGACTACTGCGGCGTCTGCCACAACCAGCACAAGACCGTGGACCAGTGGCGCGACACGGCCTGGGCCGAACGCGGGGAGGGCTGCCTCCACTGCCACATGCCCTTCCGGGACGGTGACCCCAATCGCGGGCGTCATCACGGTATGCCGGGAGGTCACGACCTGGAGCTGGTGGCCAGTGCGGTCACGCTCACGGCCCAGCGCGATGCAAATGGCGTGGGCGTGCGGGTGAGCAACGTGGCCGCCGCGCACTCCTACCCCACCGACGAGCGCTCGCGCGCCTCGGACCTCTGGTGGCGGCCTCTTGCGGAGTCCGGAGAGAAGCTGCCCTGGCGTCACCTGCACCGCATACGCGATCCCTACCGCTGGGAGGTGGACGTACCCAGCACCCTCTTAATGCCCGCCGAAGAGCGGGAACTGCGCATCGAGGGAACCGACTCAGAGGGCTCTCTGGAGGTGCTTCTGGTCTACAAGCTGACGCCCTTCTACCGCGACCCGACTACCGGGGAGCCCTACACCCTGGGGCAGGTGACCGACCCTCTGAGCGACTCCCAGGAGGTCCACCGGGTGGTGGTCGATGCTGGCGGGGAGCGAAAATGAACCGGTGGGCCTGGGTCACCGGGTGCGTCCTAGCACTCGCGGGCTGCGGTGGCGGGTCCGACCCCGAACCGGCCCCCGCCCCGGAGCTGGGCCCGGTCGTCATTGAACGCCTGGCGGACCTGGAGCGACAACTGGGCACACCCGAAGATCTACCCGGGCTGAAACCCGAAGAAGTGGAAGAGGTGGACGGGCTGGTGACCATGCTGGCTAGTTCCAAGGGTGCCCTGCGCGAAGTTCCCCTGGAAGCGATCCGCGAGGACGTAGGCCCAGCGGCCATCGGGCGGCTCAGCGAACACCTGGCTGACAGCGCCAGGAAAACGGCCCTGCGTCTGGCGGCGGCTGAACTCCTGGGAGCCCTCGACCACCCGCGCGCGGCAGAGGTTCTGATGCGGCAGATCGAGCAGGCCCGTGAGCCCTGGATGCGCAGCTGGTGCGCTTGGTACCTGGGGGACACAAATCAGGATCAGGCCGTGCCCCGGTTGTTGCGACGCCTGCGCTACGAGAAGGACCCGGCCACGTTCCTCTGGCTGGGGCGCGCCCTGCTGAACTTCCATAATTACGGGGGGCTGGCAGCGCTGGAAGACTTGGCCACGCGTGGCGAAGATGACAACCAGCGCCGCACGGCAGCCGAGCTTCTGCAGGCTGCGGCGGAGCGCGCTGGCGTCGAGCCATCCCAGCTCGCCGGGTTGTGGGCCTCCCAACGCGCTGAAGAACTCCCACAACCCACACCCTCTCTGCGACTGCGTCACGAAATCTGGAAGCTGGTGAACGAATTGTCCGAGGCGCACTTCCAGCTGCGCGGGGTGGACGACGCACGCCACGTGCTCTCGAACATGGGCCCCTGGGTGGCGCGAGAGATCGCACCCGCCCTGGGGGACACCGATGCCCACGTGCGCCTGCACACGGCCCAGGTCCTGGAGCGCATGGGCCCGCGCGCCGTCTCCAGTGGGCCCGCGCTGCTAGCCGCCCTGGCCGACCCATCCCTGGCCCCCGCGGCCGCCGAGGCCCTGGGCCGCGTGGGGCACCCCCCAGCCGTGCCCGCCCTGGCGGCCAGAAGTGCGCCGGGGCAGGCCCATGAGCTGCGTGTGGCGGCCCTGCGGGCCCTGGGGCGAACAGGGCTGGCGGAAGGCCTTCCCAGCCTGCGAGCGGCGTTTCAGCCGGACACGGAGCCCACCGACCTCTGCCAGGCCGCTGCAACGGCGCTGGTCCTGCTGGATGCGGGGGATGAGGTGGCGCACTGGCTGACGCAACAGTTGACCGATCCCCTGGCGGATGGGGAGGGCGCGGAGCTGGCTCTCGAGACCTGGCTCTGGCGTGGCTCAGAGGCAGAGCGCAAAGGATTTGTCGCGGCTCTCGAAGCGTGGCGCGCCGCGGCCGGACCTCCGGGAGTGATCCCCTCCCTGGATCAGGTGCGACAGCGACTGAATGAGAGGGGGCAACTTCTCAAGAAGCTCCTGCCGAAACTGCTCGCCTTGGCGACCGACTGACGGGCACTCAGGCCGCGAGCAGATAGACGGCAACCGCGTAGGCCAGACAGTTGACGACGAAAGTCCTGTCGCCTCCGAGAAGAACCCGCGTGGGACTGCCGCCACCCTTTTGCGTCTGTACGAGCAAGAGGTACCGGAAGAGACCAAAAACCACGAAAGGTACGGTGAGCACCATTTCCGTGTCGTCCTTCCATTCCTTGTCAGGGGCCACGGTCCACATCGTGTAAGTGATTACGGTGCATGCGGCGAGCACGACAGTGATCTGATCCAAGAACGCAGGTGTGTACTCCATCAGGATCTTGCGGTGGCCTCCTCGCCCCGCGCCCAGCAAGTCGATCTCCGCTCTGCGCTTGCAGAAGGCCAGAAAAAGCGCCAGAAAGAAGGTGCACAGCATGATCCAACTGGACAACTCCACATCGGCGGCAACACCCCCAGCCCACAGGCGCAGCAGGAATCCTGCGGCAATGATGAAGGCATCAATGATCACCACGTGCTTCAGCTTCATGCTGTACAGCAGATTCATGATCATGTACGCCGCAACCACCCAGGCCACGCGGTGGCCCGAATCTGGCACTGCCCTCAGCGCGAGTACCAAAGCTCCCCCAACGCAGGCTGCGCTCACCATTAGAGCGATGGGGATGGACATCTCCCCCGCGGCGATGGGCCGCTTGCACTTGGTGGGGTGTGCGCGATCGCTCTCCACATCCATGATGTCGTTGATCACGTAGATCGCACTGGCGCCCAGGCAGAAAGCCGCGATCGCGAAGAGTACAGGACCCAAGTGCTCTGGATCTGCGTGCTTCATCTCAGCCCAGGAGAACAGCATGGCTGCACTCACGAACACGTTCTTGACCCACTGGTGGGGTCGCATGGCGCGCAGGATGGCTAGGGGGAGCATGGTAGGGGGGGGCACCTACGGGACCAGACGGGGTGCGTGAGCATGCTATCGTCCGTTCGACGCCCGGTCTGGACTTCTGCCCGGGACTCTTCTTGCATGCACCTTCGCCCTGTCAGGGAAGGCATTGACGGCTAGTCCAGTGAGAGCTTCTGCAGCGCTTCCACGGGAGACTCGGGGCCCACCAGCAGCACCTCCTCCTCCACGTCGATCATCTTCTTGTCCTTCAGGGTGGCCATGTCGTACTCGCGTACGGTCCAGTCCCCCATCAGGGCCAGAGTCGTGCTCTTGTGGTTGTTCTCGGGATCGTTGTCGTCGGCCACGAGCACCTCCTTGCCGCTCAGCACCTTGCGCCGGAAGCCGTACTCCTTGACGTCGCGACCGGCGTAGGCGGTGTAGGTTCCGTCCACGCTGTCGTAGTCCGCATACCACTGTTCC
Organism: Planctomycetota bacterium; assembly: GCA_012959525.1. GTDB lineage: Bacteria > Planctomycetota > UBA1135 > UBA1135. The sequence goes on along the minus strand of DUDB01000042.1, from coordinate 68,825 downwards.
TCTTCCAGCCCCTGCAGTCCGGGCAGAGCGTTGTAGTCCACGCCTGGACAGGTCAAGCCACGGGCGGACTTGGGAGTGTTCTCCCAGATCAGGTCCTGCTTGATGAGCACACAGAAGAACTTGGCACCGCCCTCCCTGGGCATCCCGTCGAATCGACTCTGGTAGGCCAAGAGGCCCTTGCCGATCTCGCCCAGGTTGGCCCGGCAAGCGGTGATGTAGGCACGCTCCTGAATGAACGGAATCTTCGGGATCAGGAAGGTGGCTAGGATCCCGATGATCAGGATCACGGCAAGCAACTCGATCAGGGTGAATCCCGAGCGACGGCCCGGGGCGCTGATGCCCTGGGGTAGGTCGGAAGCGGAGAACGGGTGAGGGTGCAGCATGGGCGAACGAGTGTGGAGAGAGGGGCCGGACGGGCAGGTTGTACCCCAGCGGCCCCCGCCAGTCACGCAGGCTCTTCTGGGCGCAATCCTCCCGCATAAGGGCGTGGAGCTCCGACCTGGGCCCAAGAACCCACCTAGATACCCCAGAGGGCGGATACAGCGGAGAATCTAGACGGCCGTCCCGAGGGCCGCCTTCAATTCCGCAGCCTTGTCGGTCGCCTCCCAGCTGAACCCATCCCGTCCGAAGTGGCCGTTGTAGGCCGTGGCTTCGAAGATCGGGCGGCGCAGGTCCAGGGCTTCGATGATGCCCGCGGGCGACAGGTCAAAGACCACGTCCACCGCCTTGGAGATAGCCGCCTCGTCCACGGTGGCCGTACCGAAGGTGTCCACCAGAACCGACAGGGGCTTGGGTACGCCGATGGCGTAGGAGAGCTGCACCTCGCAACGGGTCGCCAAGCCGGCGGCCACCACGTTCTTGGCCACCCAACGAGCGGCGTACGCGGCGCTGCGATCCACCTTGGAGGGATCCTTGCCGGAGAAGGCGCCGCCCCCGTGGCGGCCCATGCCGCCATAGGTATCCACGATGATCTTGCGACCTGTTAGGCCGCAGTCCCCGTGAGGCCCGCCCAGAACGAACTTGCCCGTGGGGTTGATGTGATAGATGGTCTCGTCGTCGAGGAATTCCGCGGGAATGACGGCCTTGACGCACTGCTCGATGAGAGTGCTGCGGATCTCCGCGAGCACCTCCTGTTCCTCATCCTTGCCGTTGACGCTCGGGTCGTGCTGGGTCGAGATGACGACTGTGTGCACGCGAACCGGTCGGCCGTCCTCGTACTCCACCGTGACCTGACTCTTGCTGTCGGGACGCAACCAGGGCAGCTCGCCACTCTGGCGCAGGTTGGTCAGCTTCTCCACGAGGCGGTGGGAATAGTGGATCGGAAACGGCATCAGCGTGTCCGTCTCGTCGCAGGCGTACCCGAACATGAGTCCCTGGTCGCCGGCACCTTGTTCCTTGTGCAAACCCTCCCCCACGGAGACGCCCTGGCTGATGTCCGGCGACTGCTTGTCGAGGGTCACCATGACGGCGCACGTGTCGCCGTTGATGCCGTAGTCGTCGTTGTCGTAGCCGATGCGCTTGATGGTCTCGCGCGCAATCTCCTGGTAGTTCACCACGGACTTGGTCGTGATCTCACCCGCCACGATACACAGACCTGTCGTCACCATGGTCTCGCAGGCCACGCGGCTTGTAGGGTCGCCGGCGAGGATGGCGTCGAGGATGGCGTCCGAGACCTGGTCGGCCACCTTGTCGGGGTGTCCCATCGAGACGGATTCAGAGGTAAAGAGGGTGCGGGCCATGGAAACTTGGGGTTGGGCTTGGATGACTATGGATGGAGGCCCCCAGAGAGGGGCCGAACTTCGCCCCTATCGGCAATCTCCTCTTGAGACATGAGTCCCACTTGCGGGAACCCGGAGGGGGGGGTGAACGATAGGGATGGCCGCAACGGGCGCAAAAGTAGCATCCCATCATACCCGCCCCGGGGCCCACCGGAGACCCCCCCAACCCATCCTTCTACGACAGGATTCGGTGCTTGGTTAGAGGCTGAGACCACAGCGAGCCGCCAGAACTCCCAAGGTCCGGGCGGTAGCCCCCTTTTGGGCCTCGACGGCTTCTCTGCCAGCCTGCCCCATGATCTCCCGCTGCGGCTCGTCCTGGAGCAGCTGCTCCAGGACCTCTGCAAGATGCTCCGGGTCGCGCACGGTTCGGCTTCCGCCAGCCTTCTCCAGTAGTCTGGCTTCCTGCGTGAAATTCTGCACGTAAGGCCCATGGAGCACGGCCCTGCCCAGGGCAGCAGGCTCCAACATGTTCTGCCCGCCATGAGGCACGAGGCTGCCCCCCACAAAAACCACGTCCGCAAGACCATAGAGGCGCTCCAACTCTCCGATGGTGTCCACGACCAGGACCCGGGTGGTGTCCACCACTTCGCGCCCTGCCCGCAGCTCCGTCAGGAGTTGACCGCTCATGCCCTGGCGCGCCAGATCTGAGAGGACGGCGCGCCCGCGCTCGGGATGGCGCGGGACCAGAACCATCCGGGCGCCGGGATCGGCTTGGCGGAAGGCCTTGGCGACGAGCCTCTCTTCGGGGTCGTGAGTCGACCCCGCAACCAGGACAGCCTGACCCGGCTTAGCGCTGACAAGACCACGCAGCTCCGCCAGTGCCACATCATCTGCTGGCTTGTCCGTGTCCAGCCCGTCGATCTTCACGTTGCCCGTGATGACCACGCGATCACCGGAGCCAGCCAGATCCGCAAACCGTCGGGCGTGCTCCTCGTCCTGAACGGCGAACACGGTGATACGGTGAAACTGAGGCAGGGTCTTCCCAAAACGCCGGTAGCTGATGTGGCTGGAGGGCGTGATGCGTCCGCTCACGATGGCAACGGGAACCTCAAGGCGATTGGCCTTGCGCAGAAAGTTGGGCCAGATCTCCAGCTCCATGAGAACGACGCAGGAGGGCTGTACCCGGTTCATGAAGCGGGTCACAGGCCACATGTGGTCTACGGGGAAACGCACGATCTTGTACCCGGGGTAACACTGATGAGCCACGATTATGCCCGTGTTCGTGGAGCTGGACACGACCACATCGCAGGTCTTGGAGAGCTCCGCCACCAGGGACTTGGCCGCCTTGACCTCCCCCACCGACACCCCGTGGACGAGCACCCGCGGCCTATCCCGCGCAGGCGTAAGGGTCTTCAGGTTCAGGGTCAGTCTTCCCCGCACCATGCCTCGGGTCGGCGCGTGCACGAGGCTACGGACGACCCACCAAGGGCTCGTCAGGAGTAGGGCCACGGTCCAGAGCACGTCGTACACCCCATACAGCAGGGTGATACGTAGTCCCGCGTGCGGGTCAGGACCTAGGGGCGCGATCACCGTCATGGCTGGCTACCCCCCTCGGGACTCACCCGCCCCCGTGGCACTTCTTGAACTTCTTGCCGCTGCCGCAGGGACAGGGATCGTTGCGACCCGTGCCCTCGAATCCGGAAGGAGTCGAAGGGGGTGCAGGGGAGGCCTCCTGTGCTTCCGCCTCGGCTCCCGAGATCGCCTGTCCGCGGCGCATCACGTCAAAAGCACTGGAAGCGGGCACCTGAGGCCGCATCGCACGGCGCGCGGCTTGCTGCTGCATGCGCTGGCGCAGCGCCGCAAGCTGTTCGGGTGTTGGAGCCGTGGGGCCGCCGGGAACGGCCTGGCCAGCACGCACCATGCCGCGCGGCATGAGACCTTCCCCATCGGATTCCTGGCCATCGTCGTCCTGGGTTTCTTCTGGTCGCCGAGCCTGGATACGGAGGATCAGGCTGGCCACCTCGCTCTCCACGGCGGGCAACAGCTTTTCGTGGAACAGCTCGGTGCCTTCTTTCTTGTAGGCCACCTTGGGGTCCTGCTGGCCATAGCCCCGCAGCCCGATACCCGCCTTGAGGGCATCCACGGCATGCAGGTGGTCCTTCCATTTGGAGTCGATGGAGTTGAGCAGCAGGTACTGCTCCACACGCCGGGTGAGCTCATCTCCCATCTCCGCTTCGCGCTCGTTGTAGCGCGACTCGAGACGCTCCAAGACAGCATCACAGGCCGGGTTTTCGGTATCCGTTGCCCGCACGGCATCCGCTTCAGGGGTCTCGATGTTGAACGTCTTCTGGCACCACTCGCTGAAGCCGGCCGGGTCGCCGGCGTAGACCCGGGAGGAGCTCTCCACCACGTTGCCGATCATGGTCAGGATCTTGTCCTTCAGTCCCTTCTTCTCCAGCACGTCCTGGCGCACGGTGTAGATCGTCTTGCGCTGCTGGTTCATCACCTCGTCGTACTCGAGTAGGGACTTGCGCACCTCGAAGTTACGGTCCTCGACCTTCTTCTGGGCGCGCGCGATCGCGCGGCTCACCATGCCCGACTCGATCTCCTGCCCCTCACTCATGCCCAGCTTCTCCATCGCGTTGGTCACCCAGTCGCGATAGAAGATGCGCATGAGGGGATCCTGCAGGCTCAGGAAGAAACGGCTCGCGCCCACGTCGCCCTGGCGTCCCGTGCGACCCCGCAGCTGGTTGTCAATACGACGCGCTTCATGCCGTTCGGTACCGAGTACGTACAAGCCTCCACTCTCCAGTACGCGGGCCTCGTCGGCAGCGCACTGCTCGCGAACCTCATCACGAATCTTGTTGACCTGCTCGAGCTGCTCCACTGTGCCTTCCGAAAGCCCCTGCTCAGCCAGAACCTCTCCCAGGCGGTACTCGAAGTTCCCCCCCAACTTGATGTCCGTTCCCCGACCGGCCATGTTGGTCGCGACGGTTACGGAGCCGGCCTCCCCGGCGGTGGCGATGATGTGTGCTTCACGCTCGTGGTTCTTGGCGTTCAGCACCTCGTGCTCGATGTGCTCTTTCTTCAGCAAGGCGGAGACGTGCTCGGAGTTCTCCACGGATGCGGTGCCGACCAGAACAGGCTGTCCGTTCTCGTGCAGGCGCTCGATCTCCTCGACGATAGCGTTCCACTTCTCCTCCTCGGTGCGGTAGACAACGTCGTTGCCGTCGTCCCTGGCGATGGGCAGGTTGGTGGGAATCGAGACCACGTCCAGGTTGTAGATTTTGTGGAACTCACCCGCCTCGGTGAGGGCCGTGCCGGTCATGCCGGACAGCTTCTCGTACATTCGGAAGTAGTTCTGGAACGTAATCGTCGCCAGGGTCTGGGACTCCTTCTTGGGCTCAAGCCCCTCCTTGACCTCGACAGCCTGGTGTAGCCCGTCCGACCAACGCCGACCCTGCATCTTCCGGCCCGTAAACTCATCGACGATGATGACCTCGGGCCGCAGCTCGCCGGTGTGTCGGTCCTCGGCGGGCTCGACAACGTACTCCTTGTCGTTCGTGTAGAGCTCGTAGGCACGAATGGAGTTCTCTAGGTAGTGCGGCCAGTCTTCGAACCCGGGCTCGTAGAAAGACTCGATGCCGAGCAACCGCTCGGCTTCCTCGATTCCCGCCTCGGTCAGAGAGGCGCTCTTCTCCTTTTCCTTGACCTCGAAGTGCTCGTCTCGGGTCAACTGGCGCACGATCTGGTCGGCTTGGATGTACTTGCCTACGTGTTCCTCGGCCGGCCCGGAGATAATCAACGGAGTCCGCGCCTCATCGATCAGAATCGAGTCCACCTCGTCCACGATGACGAAGTACAGGTCGCTCTGAACCTGCTCATCCACCGTGGTCTTCATGTTGTCCCGCAGGTAGTCGAACCCCATCTCGTTGTTGGTCGCGTAGATGACGTCGCACGCGTAGATCGGCTTGCGATCGCGCGGATCCATCGAGGACTGAATGGCCCCCACGGTCAGACCCAGGTAGTTGTAGATGGGACTCATCCAGTGGGCGTCTCGTTTGGCCAGGTAATCGTTGACCGTGACGAGATAGACGGGTCGCCCAGAGAGGCTGTTGAGCGAGAGGGCCAAGGTGGCCACGAGGGTCTTGCCTTCGCCGGTCATCATCTCGGCGATGCGGCCCTCGTGGAGCACGTAGCCCCCCACCAGTTGAACGTCGTAGTGCCGTAGCCCCAGCGTGCGCACCGAGGCTTCGCGCACCATGGCAAACACGTGGGGTAGGGCGTCATCGAGGGTGCTCTCACCATCGGCGATCGCCGCCTTGAGCCGCACCATCTCGGCCTGCATCGCGTCCTGATCAAGGCCCTGCGCCCAGGGCTCGAGCTCGTTGATCTGCGCGATGATCGGCTGCATGGAGCGCACCATGCGCTCGTTCTCCGACCCGAAGAGGGACTTGAGGCTGCGGCCGACCTTATCCCCGGCCAGAGTTATCTTGTCTGTGAAGTCGTCCCAACTCATGGAGTGAAAAGCGTGGTGTAAGGGATCCTGGGGGCCGACTGGAGGCTCGGGGCGGGGTTTCGGGGGGACATTAGACGGGGTCAGAGGGAGAGGAACAACCCCCGCAGACGTGGGTTGGGCTCCACTTGATTCCAGATGGGTACCTGCGCACCCCACCCGCGCTGGAGGCCGTGCACTCTCGCTGCGAGCTTGAAGCGACCATCGGACCAGAGCGCCCTGAAAGGGCCCAAGTCCTTACGGCTCACGCCGTCACCCGATCAGCCCCTGGATCATTTGGAACAACACTCCTCGGGTGTACGGCTTTCTCAGCAGCCCATTCGCCCGTGTCATGGTCTCCAGGTCAATGTTGCTCGCCGTCGCCAGCAGGATGGGCATCTGGGCAAACTCCGGGTCCGCCCTGAGGGTCAACATCACCTCTTCGCCGTCCAGCTCGGGCATCGAATAGTCCAAGAGCAGCAGGTCCGGAACCTCCCCATCCTTGAGGCGATCCACGACCTCCTGGCCATCGAACGCGGTCTCCACCTCGAAGCCCTTCCCCCGCAGGAGGGCCGCCAACCCGAGTGCCACATCCCGCTCGTCATCCACGACCATGATCCGTCCGGAGCACCTATCCTGACCATCCGTACCGGCGATCCCCTCTGCCAGGGAGCGCAGCTCCTGGTGCGTGGGCAACCCATCCCCGGCCCAAGCCTCCTCAATGGTCTCTTTCAGGCGCCGATTCTCACGGCGCACCTCACACCACGCCTCGTAGTCGGGCATTTCCGGCGAGACCTTCAGGGCATCGTGAGTGTCCACGGAGAAGAAGTACTCGCCGTCCAGGATGTACTCCTGCACGACCAACTTCATGAACGGATAACCGTGATTCCCGAGGCGAACCACATGGCGCGGTAGTACTCCTGCACTCCGACCCTCCGGAGCATCGAACAGAGCCAGCGGTTGATCGAGACCAGCATGCTCCTTGAGCTCCTCCGCAGACCGTGCAGGGCTCTTGCCCAAGGCCTTTGGGAACGCGTGCTCAAAGTAGATATTGATGGCGCGCGACATCATGTCCGATGTGATCTCAGTCAGTCGCACGGCACGCTCCCATGGACATCACTTGGAGGCCTCCATACAGCCCACCACATCCTGCACGTCCTTCACGCCGGCTTCGTCCAGCAACTGCTCCACTTCCGCCGCCAAGCGGCCGAGCATGCCTGGATCAGAGAAGCTCGCCGTACCCACCTGCACGGCATGGCAGCCAACGGCCAAGAAGGCCAAGACGTCCTCGGCATCGGCAATGCCCCCACAGCCAACCACGGGGATGTCGACTGCTTGAGCACACTGCCATGCACAGCGCAGAGCCACGGGGCCCATGCCGATTCCCGAGTAGCCACCCACGACGGTCGCCAGGGCAGGCTTCCCCGTGCGCCAGTCCACTCCCAGGCCAAGCAGGGTATTGACGGCCGTGATCGCGCTGGCTCCCCCGGCCTCGGCGCCGCAGGCGATCTCCTCGATGCGCGTCACGTTGGGCGAGAGTTTGGCCCAAAGGGGCTTGTCGGTGACCTCGCTCACCGCACGCATGACTTCCTCCGCTCTCTTGGGGTCCGTGCTGAATGGCAACCGGCCTCCGCCCACGTTCGGGCATGAGAGATTGACTTCCAGAGCAGAGATTACGTCGAAGCCCGCCAGGGCTTCCGCGGCGGCGACGTAGTCGGCCACGCTCTCGCCACCGATGTTCGTGATGATGACCGTCCCCGCACTCTCCACCTCCGGCAGCACGGACTCGATGTAGGACTCGATCCCTCGATTCTCCAGGCCGATGGAGTTCAGGAAGCCGGCCTTGGTCTCCGCGATGCGTGGGGCGGGATTGCCAGGGCGTGGCTGACAGGTGACCGTCTTGCTGACCAGCCCCCCCAACTCATCCAGGGCCACCATGTGCTGCATCTCCACCCCATGCCCAAAGGTCCCGGACGCGGAGAGGATCGGGTTTCGCAGGGAAATCCCGGCGAGGTCAACCTCCATACTAGCCATGGCTGAAATCTAGCCCTCGGGAGGGGCCGGAGCAACGCAGTGCTGAAACTAGCATTCTGCCCCCTCAGTATCCGTCCCCATGTCCACTTCCGGTGCGGGCTCGGGGCCCTCCTCTTCTTTCCTGGCCACCAGGCCGGAGAGGAGCAGGAGCACCGCCCCCACCGTGATGCACGAATCGGCCACGTTAAACGTGGGGAAGTGCCAGCGCAGGCCCGAAAAATACACGTCGATGAAGTCCCGCACAGGCCCGAAGGGGCGCCCCGCTTCGTGGTCGAACGGGCGATGGAACAGGTTGTCGTAGAGGTTGCCCATCGCCCCGGCCAGGATCAGCACCAGGGCAGACAGGTAGAGGGCCTTCCTCCGGGGCGCGCGAAACACCAGCACGCCGAGCACCACGATCGCGACCGACCGCAAGGCGACAAGCGCCGTGGGAATTCCCTTTAGCTGCCCAAAGGCCGCCCCGTAGTTCAGGTTGCGCATCATGCCCAACCAGTTCCCCACGAGGGGGTAGCGGTCGTGCCCTGTGTCGTCCCGCATCAGGCTGGCCTCGGCCAGGAACTCAAACGCCGCGCTCTTGCTCCACAGATCCAGGACCACCAGACCCACCACCGCCAGCAGGCACAGCCCTTGCCGACTCCAGGAAGGAGGGCCAAGGGGACCGAGAGGCTCTGGGGTGGGAGAGGACATGGGGCAACCGCCGGGCGACGAAGTATAGGCAGGCACCGGGGAGCGGTCGAGTCAGCGCTTGCATCGACCCCGAATGAGCCGCACCCTGCAAGCGTGACCACGGCCCAGGAACACCCCATCCCGGCGGCAATGGGCGCGGACATCGCCGACTATCTGGACGCTGCTCGAGCCGAGGCCGGACTCGCCCGCACCTCCCTGCGGAGCTACCGCGCCGACCTAGAGCGATTCGCCCGCTGGGCCGGGCGTCGGGGCATGCTGGTCTGGGCCGACCTCGACACGGCCGGAGTCATCGACTACCTGGCGAGCCGTCGGGCGGAAGGGGCCGCAGAGGCCTCCGTAGCCCGCGGCCTGGTGTCCCTGCGTATGCTGCTGCGATTCCTGGTGATGGAGGGGGCGCTGCAGGGCGATCCCACCAGCCGCGTTCCCGCACCGGTGCTGCGCGAGCTCCTGCCCCACACCCTCTCGCCCGAAGAGGTCGAAGCGCTGTTGAGTGCCCCACGCGGGAATGGCTGGATGGCCCAGCGCGATCGCGCCCTCCTCGAACTGCTGTACGCCTGCGGCGCGCGCATCGGGGAGGTCGTGCGCCTACGCACGGATGACCTGGAGCCCAAGCTGCGCGTCCTGCGCCTGCACGGCAAAGGTGACAAGATGCGCGTAGTACCCGTTGGAACCCAGGCGCGCGTCGCCGTTGAGGAGTGGCTCCAGTCGGGACGCCCGCAGGTGGCCCGCCACGACCGCCAGGCGGAGCTGCTGCTCACACGCAATGGCCTGCCCCTGGACCGCACCAACGCCTGGCGCCGGGTAAAAGCCGCGGCTGCCGCCGCCAACCTGCCCCGGGCCATCACCCCCCATAGCCTGCGACACTCCTTCGCCAGTCACCTGATCCAGGGAGGCGCCGACCTGCGCTCTGTACAGGAAATGCTAGGACATGCGTCCATCCGCACAACGGAGGTGTACACGCAGTTGGACGAGGGCCACGTGCGCGCCATCCATCGCCTCCACCACCCCCGCGGCTAGGAGGGCCTCAGTCGCGAATGGGCTCGATGCTCAGGCTGCGCCAAAGTGTGACGGAGCCCTTGAAGGAGCCCACCGCCCAAGCCCCACCCATGTCTCGCCCGAGAATACTGAAGGGGGAAAGTCGCTCATTGGCGACGCTCACGTAGGCGTCCTCGCCCAGCACCCGGATCTCGAAGTGCTGCCAATCGCGCAGCTGGAAGGGCGTGCTCCAGCCCTTGGATTGCAACATCTCGAAGTTGTCCTTCTCGTGGGAGCGATCCCAGACGGAGACGCCCGTATCTGAGTGGATGGAGACCTGCAAGAAGTCCGCGCCCAACCGCCCGAAGAGGACGTTCGCCTGTGCCGTGCCCGTGCGCACATCCAGGAACGTCCGGAACTCGCCACGAATTCTGTAGGGCGGCTCTGGAACAGTCCCGCTGCGCCAGGCGATGGCGTTGCCCTGAAGGGGAGCCTGGGCCCATCCCTCAGGATGTCGTTGCAAGGCCGGTTGAACGTCGTCCCAGGCGGGGCGTCGTTGTTGCAGCCAACGGTGAAAGTGTGCCTCGAGCCCGCCAATACCCCCCTCCCCCAGCCACTCTTCCAGCACGGGCAGAAGTGCGGGGCCACGTAAGCCGCGGGCCAGGCGGGTGCGAAGTTGACCCCAGGCTTCCCCGCGGTCTGCGAGCTGCTCCATCAGAAATTCGAAGAGGACGGCGTGCAGGCTCTCGACTGCGGACTCCTCAAGCTCATCCACACTGTCCGCCAACACGTCCTCCAGTACGGGCAGGCTCCCGCCCGCGATCATGCGTCGCACGGCGAACACCCGCGTCCCCAACCAGATGCTCTCGTCTCCAAGGCCATCAAGGCCTCGCCCAGCCAGAGCGCGAGTGGCCAGGTACTGGGCTGCACCTGCCGCAAACCAACGGGGGGCATTGTCCTCGCCGCCGGCCAGGTCCTGACGGACGAGGTGCGCAATTCCTGCGCTGGCCCGGCGCAGGCAATCGACAGGCACGCTCAGCTCGACCAGGGGTCGGTCTCCGGGGTAGGGCCGCATGCGTACGTGGACGGTGCGTGAGGCCCAATGGGCCAGATCCACGGTTCCCGGCGAGGAGCCTGGAGACACGCTCTCGGCCCCGGCGATGTAGCCACTGGCTCCCTTACGAGTGGTGTAGATGAAGAGCTGGAAGGGAGCCGCGCCCGCATCCGCTGAACCGCCGAACAGAGCTCGCCCTTGGGCCATCACCTCCTGACCCGAGAGGAGCAAAGCATCGGGTAGGGCCTGACCGGTGCGCTCCGAATAGAACCAGCAGAGCACGTGCAGATGCTCGCCCTCGGCAATCATGAATTCCGGCTGGTCCTGAGCCTCTGCAAGAGGCATGAGGGCCAGAGCAACCGGCAGGAGGGGTTTGAGCAATTGCAGCATGGGACCGGGGGAAGCCTACGGGGCACGCGGCGAGAGTCGAAACCCAGACCCCTTTATTCGGTACTCGGGTCTCTCAGCCGGACAGATCTTGGCAAATGCGGCGCGCCAAGGCACGGTCGATGCCCTCCACCCCCGCGAGTTCTTCCACACTGGCCCGGCTGACGCCGGCCACGCTTCCAAACCGACGGAGGAGGGTCTTGCGGCGGGCAGGCCCCACGCCTCGGATGCCATCGAGGCGGCTCGTCACCCGTCCGCGCTCCTTGCGGTGGTAGGTGATGGCGAAGCGGTGCGCCTCGTCACGAATGCGCTCGAGCAAGAGGCGGGAGGCCGAATGCCGGGCCAATTCCAGAGGTCCCTCGGCCCCGGGAATCCAAACCCGTTCCTCGGTGGCCGGGTGCTTGACCCCTTTGACCGTGCGCGCGCGACGAGCCTTGGCCAGCCCCACCATGGCCACTCCCCAAGCGCCCGCCTCCTCGCGGGCCTCCAAGGCCTTGGACAGCTGAGCCTGCCCACCATCGACGACGATCAGGTCGGGAAGATCCCCCTCGCGTACGCCGCGGCGCAGACTCCGCAGCACGACCTCGCGCATGGCGCCGAAGTCGTCCTGACCTTCAACGTCGCGGATCTTGTAGCGCCGGTACCCGGCCCGGTCCGCATGCCCGCGCCGGCTGCGGACGCGACTGGCCACTACGTGCGCCCCCTGGGTGTTGGAGATGTCGAAGCAGTCAATCACTTCGGTGCCAGGGTCAAGGTCCAGCAGGGCAATCAACTCATCCAGTGCCGCCTGCTCGCGCTCGTCCTGATTGCTGATCCGCTCCAGCTGGCGCCGGGCATTCTCCCCGGCCATGTCCAGGGTCCGTAGGCGATCCCCCGTAGTAGGCACCACGATCTTCAGTTCTTCGCCCAACTCCGACTCCAGCAGCTCGCGCTCTGCTGGCGCACAGGGCAAGACAATCTCCTGAGGAGGCTGGCGTCGGCCGGCCGCGTAGAGGGCGGTCAAGACGACGTGCATCAACTCATCGTCGGGCAGGCCCGAACGAAAGCGATGGCTGCGGCTCTCAGTGAGTCGACCCTCACGGAAGGCCAGGCGATGAATGAGGGCGTCACTGCCGCGTCGGGCCAGGCCCAGGATGTCCCGCTCCACCTTGTCCTTAGGCCGCACCCCTTGGCCTTCAACCGTGCGGCGCAGAGCCTGCAAGCGGTCCCGCCACTGGGCCGCCTTCTCGTACTCCCTGGCGCTTGAGGCACGCCGCATGCGCTCATCGAGATCCTCTTCCAGCTCGCGCACGTCGCCGCTCAACACGTTGGCCGCGCGCTGCACCAGGGCCGCGTACTGGTCCTCGTCCACTTCCCCCACGCACGGGGCGCAGCACAGCCCCATCTGGTGCTGCAGGCAGGCGCGTGAGCGGTGGTTCATGACGGAGTCGGGGCAGTCCCGCAGGGGAACGACGCGCTGCAGGTCGGCCAGGGTGCGCCGGACGGCCGAGGCCGAGGCGAAGGGCCCGAAGAAGCGACTACGCCCACCCGCCTTGCCCTCCTTGGGGCTGTGGGCGCGCACGAGCTTGAGTCGCGGGAAGCGCTCGGCATGATCGAGGCGCACCATCAGAAAAGACTTGTCGTCCTTGAGGTGCACGTTGTGGCGCGGCTTGTGGCTCTTGATGAGCGTGTCCTCGAGGAGCAGGGCCTCCTGCTCGGTGCGCGTGACAATGGTCTCCACCGACTGCGCGTCCTGTTCGAGGAAGAGGATGTTCAGGCGACCATCCCCGCCGGGTCTTCGATACTGGGTCAGGCGCGCGCGCAGGTCGCGCGCCTTGCCCACGTACAACACCTTTTCCTCAGCGTCGCGAAACAGGTACACGCCCGGGCATCTGGGCACCTCATCCAGGGACCATGCCGGACCGCTCACGAGGAGCCTCTCATCGCTTGAGTTCCAGGTCTTCGAGCTGGGTGAGGCGGTCGCGCAGGCCTGCGGCCTCCTCGAACCGGAGCTCCTGGGCAGCCAATAGCATGTCCGCCCGCAGGTGTTCTATCTCACCCCGCAGGCGCGCCAGTGGCCAGGTCTCCGCCTCGCTCGGCTCACTCCCCGGCTCGGCAACCGCGGGAACCTCGGGGTAGTCCATCTCGTACATGGCCTCGATGCTCTCCCGGATGGGCTTGATGATCGTCGCCGGTTCGATCCCGTGCTCCTCGTTGTAGGCCTCCTGAATCACCCGCCGCCGTGCGACCTCATCCAAGCAGGACTGCATGGAGTCCGTCACCCGGTCGCCGTAGAAAAGCACACGGCCCGCCACGTTACGGGCGGCTCGCCCACAGGTTTGGATGAGGCTCGTGCTGGCACGTAGGAAGCCTTCCTTGTCCGCATCCAGCACAGCCACTAGGGCGACCTCGGGGAGATCCAGGCCCTCCCGCAGGAGGTTGATGCCCACGAGCACGTCGAACTCCCCGGACCGCAGGTCGCGCAGGATCGCCGAGCGCTCAAGCGCATCGATCTCCGAGTGCAGATAGCGCACGCGGATACCCAACTCGGAGTAGTAGGTGGTCAACTCTTCAGCCGAACGCTTGGTCAGGGTCGTCACCAAAACGCGCCAGCCCGAAGCGATAACCTTGCGCAGCTCGGCCAGCAGGTCGTCCACCTGGGTCGCCGCCGGACGCACCTCGATCGGAGGATCGAGCAAGCCCGTGGGTCTCACGACCTGCTCAACGATGTGCTTCCCGGAGTGCTCAAGCTCGTAGCGCGACGGCGTGGCGGAGACGTGGACCACCTGGCGCAGCAGATTCTCGAATTCCTCGAAGCGCAAGGGCCGGTTATCGAGGGCGCTGGGCAGCCGGAAGCCGTGCTCAACGAGCGTCTCTTTGCGCGATCGGTCCCCCTTGAACATGGCACCGACCTGAGGCACGGCCACGTGGCTCTCGTCCACGAAGAGCAGCCAGTCGTCCGGAAAGTAATGCAGCAGCGTGAAGGGAGACTGCCCGGGCGAGCGCCCGTCCATATAGCGCGAGTAGTTCTCGATTCCATTGCAGACGCCCGTGGTCTGCAACATCTCTATGTCATGCCGTGTGCGCTGCTCCAGTCGCTGAGACTCCAGCACCTTACCCTTACCCTTTAGTACCTTGAGCTGCTCTTCCAGCTCTTCCTCGATCAGGGGCAGGGCGCGATCCACCCGTTCCTGTGGGGTGACGTAGTGGTTGGCCGGATAGAGCACGATCTCCTCCAGCTCCTCCAGCACCTCCCCCAACAGCGGGTTCACCATGGTGATGACCTCCACCTCGTCACCAAAGAACTCGATCCGGATCACGCGCGCGTCCTCGTAAGCCGGGAAGATTTCCACCACGTCCCCACGCGCGCGGAAGGTGCCGCGACGGAACTCCAGGTGGTTGCGCGCATACTGCATCTGAGTCAGGTTGCGCAGGAGATCGTCGCGGTCCAACTCCTCGCCGCGAGTGACCTGCACGGCCATCTCACTGTAGTTGGAGGGCGAACCCAATCCGTAGATACAGGAGACCGACGCGACAATGATCACGTCCCGGCGATCGAGCAGAGAGCGCGTGGCGCTGTTACGCAAGCGCTCGATGTTCTCGTTGCGATTGGCATCTTTCTCGATGAAAGTATCGGTCGAAGGTACGTAGGCCTCGGGTTGGTAGTAGTCGTAGTAGGAAACGAAGTACTCCACCGCGTTGTGGGGAAAGAGATCTTTGAACTCGGAGAATAACTGTGCCGCCAGGGTCTTGTTGGGCGAGAGAACGAGGGTCGGCTGGTTGAGGCGCTCGATCACCTTGGCCACGGTGAACGTCTTGCCCGACCCCGTGATGCCCAGCAGGGTCTGTTGCGGGGCGCCCTCCCGCAGGCCGCGCTCCAGCTTGTCGATCGCCTGGGGTTGATGGCCCGTCGGTTCATAGGGACAAACAAGTTGGAAGGGCCGCGGGTCCATGGGCCTCTACTTGTACCCCATCCCGTCCTGCCCCGGGTTCGCGAGCCCCCCCCCGAAGCCCTCATCTTGCGCCCCCTGCGGCCCCCCGGTACCTTGTTCCACCGGTTCGGCCTCGGCCTCAATGTCCGTAGCCTGCGCCGCTCCAACGGGTACCCCCCGTGAGGAACTCTCCCCATGATCATCGAATGCACCTCTTGCGGCGCCCGCGCCAAGCTCCCTGACAGCAAGGAAGGTGCCAAGGTGCGCTGTGGTGAATGCAGCCACATCTACGTGGCCCATCCCCCCGGAGCGCGCCGGGGCTCCAAGGCCCGCAAGGAGGATCCCACCAAGTACTTCATTGGCGGCGGAGCCGCGCTCGTCTTCGGACTCGTCATGATGATCGCCACCCGCGGCGGTGACGATCCGCCGCCGGTGATCGAAGCCGCCGCGCCCGTGGTTGAAGAGAACGCTGCACCCAGCACTGGTTGGGATTCTCCTCACGTTGTATTCGCACGCCAAGTGCACGATCTAGCCTTCTCGCGAAACACCTCCAAGCTCTACAACCTGCTGGACTTCGCCAAGATCCGCGACCACGAGGTCGCCTCCGAGGCAAGCGCCGGTGCCGGCGAAGAACAACCCGCAGCCCTTGCGAGCTGGGCGGGCCTCGACGCCGGCGCCCAGACAAGCTACCGCAACACTACCGTCGACGGTCTCACCTCTACGGAGGGCGAGATGGCCGTCTCGCTCTGGAAGCCCTACGACGGCGACGTGATCGCAGAGACGGAAAATTCGGCCATCGTGCGACTGCACGTGCAGCCGCGCAGTGGGGATCCCGACCTCGCAGACCGCTGGATGGAGTGGGAGGTCGCGCGCGGCACGGACATGCGCTGGAGAGCTTGGCGCTGGGAGCGTTGGATCTCACCCGAGGAAATGGAGCGCGAACGGACCAAACGCATCAAGAAGACTGTGCGCAAGACCCTCTCCGATGGCTCGGAGGTCATCGAAGGTGTGGTGCGTGAGGAAATCGCCTACCACGCCGAAACGACGCCGGAGCAGATCACCGAGATCGAGAGCCTGATCAATCAGTTGATCAACACGGAGGCGCGCCCCAAAGAGATCACCACGGCACGAAGCCGTCTGGAAGAGATCGGCAAGCACGCCGTCCCCGGACTGCTCAAGCGCATGGGCGGTATCCCCCTCGAATCCGACGAGAACGCGATCCAGCTAAACCTGGTCCACATGCTGCTCACTGACATCACCGGGTACCAAACCACATTTGTGGTGCACGTCGCCATGGGGGGAACCCAGGAGCGCATCGACTCTGGCATCAAGCAGTGGTTCGGCTGGTACGACCGCAAGTGGAAACGCTACTGGCGCGAGGCCGACACGCAGAAAGAAGAGGAGATCGACCCCTTCTGGGACAACCCCAATTACAAGCCCCGCACCGAAAACGAACGGCGGCGCATGGAAGAGCTGCGCCGCAAAGCCGAGGGCGGCAACTGACGCCACCCTCTCCCCCCATCCCCGCGCCAACGGGCGCACGACCCCAAACGAGATCCACGGATGCAGTACCGAGTTGGCACCTGCGCCAGTTGTAACGCCACCTTCAAGGTCCCCGCGACCTTCCCCGCCGACAAGGCCAAGTGCAAGTCCTGCGAGGACGGCATAGTGGAGATCGGCCCGCCGGTGGACGAGCCGGAGCCAGAACCAGAACCGGAGCCAGAACCGGAGCCGGAGCCGGAGCCAGAGCCAGAGCCAGAGCCGGAGCCAGAGCCAGAGCCGGAGCCAGAGCCGGAGCCAGAGCCAGAGCCGGAGCCAGAGCCAGAGCCGGAGCCAGAGCCGGAACCGGAGACTCTTGAGGAGTACGTGCCCTCGAGCAAGTCCAAGAAATCCGGGCCCAGCATGATGGAGAAGTTGCGTGCCCAGCGTGCAGCCGAGGCTGACGCGGACGCCGCTCCTCGCAAGGTTCCCTCGCGCAAGCCAGCCAAGACCAAGGGCAAGGCTCCCGCCGAGACCTCAAGTGAAGAGGCCAAGCCCACGCGGGGCAAGAGAAAATCTGGTTCGAGCACAGGCCCGAAAACTCGCGCTGCTGCGCGCCGGGCCAAGGGCAAGTCCTCGCGCTCCTCCGCCTCGGACTCGCGCCGCTCGGGAACAGACGAGGACAAGGATCAGGGCACGGGCGGCGGAACCTCTGGCCGCTGGCAACCCAAGAAGAAGAAGAGCCCCCTGCCCTTTGTCGGCAGCCTCGTTGGGGCCGTGATCGTCGCGGTCCTCATCTGGAAGTTCGTGCTCAACGAGACGCCGGTCGAGGAGACTCCCATCGACACCACGGTGGCAGAAGCGGGCGCTGCGGAGGCGAACGAGCCCATCGTGGAAGTGCCCACGGTCCAAGAACCCGAAGAGGTTGTGGATACACCAGCCGAGGAACCGGCGGAAGAGGTTACAGAACCCGCCAAGCCCGTGAACCGCTACGACCCAACCTCGGTGGACCTGAGCGCCCTTGAGGCGTTCGATGCACAGGAAGGAACGACGCCCGCAGAATGGACCGACATCCAACAGTTGACGGCTCTGGCCATCGACCCGGATGCTGGGGCGGCAGGTGCACGCGCCGTCAAGAAGTTGGTTGAGGACTACGGTCCGAAGGCCTTTGGTTCGATCGTCAACAGAATGACGACCATCGACTATGGCACCGAGCAAGGTTTCAGGGACGGCGATGTGTTGCAACGTGCCCTGATGGACATTTCCAACGGGAAAAATGCAGGCTGGGCTTACAGCATTTCGGATAAAGACCATGTGTTCAACAAGAAGGTAGTCAGGCTTCTCCACAAGGTCTGGGCTCGCGCACGCACGGACGAAGCCTACTGGCTGAATTACTCCAAGCAGGACGGGGCGGCCGAAGAGAAAGCGGAGGCAGCGGACTTGGGCGACGACGACCTGGACGCGTTGGACGAGCTCGACTTCTAGGGGCAAAAAGGAGCAAAGAGCATCCCCTCAAGCCCGGGCTTGGGCGACGGGACCCCGGCTCACTCAAGGGGTGCGCCAGTCCCTCCTCCGGCCTATCTCCTCATTCTCCCGGCCGCGCGGGCCGGGACATGGGCTCGCCCTCAACCCCAGCCACGCCTCCGTGTCGCGGGTCGCTGATCGCGGACACACTCCCATCCGGCAGCACGTGGATCGCCTGCACGGAGCCGAACCCCCAGCTCTTGGCCCACTCCACCTCCTGGCCGTGCTCGCTCACCACACCCTCTACGAGCTGTGCATCCCACCCGGGCTCGAGGCGGGTCTTGGCGGGTACCCACTGCTGGTGAATCCGCGGAGCGCTAACCGCCTCCTCAAGGGACTGGCCGTAGCCCAGCACGCGCAGGATCACCTGGGCCACGGAGGTGATGATCCGCGGCCCCCCCGGGGCTCCGATGACCAGGGTCACATGGCCCGCGCCATTGCGCACCACGGTCGGACTCATGGACGACAGGGGTCGCTTGCCCGGCATGAGCTGATTGGCCCGTCCGCCCACCAGACCAAACATGTTCGGTGTTCCGGGCTTGATGGAGAAGTCATCGAGCTCGTTGTTCAGCAGGAAGCCAGCCTCCGGAACGAGGATGCCGCTTCCGAAGGACGCGTTGAGGGTAGTTGTCAGGCTGACCGCGTTCCCCCCGCGGTCCACCACCGACAGGTGGGTCGTCTCGGCACTCTCCTCCCACGCGACCGCGAGAGGTTGCACGTCCGGCCTGGCCCGCTCTCCGATGGACACCCGGCGCTCGGCAATCCATGCAGGAGACAGCAACCCTTCGACAGGCACGGAATGGAAATCCGGATCCCCCAGGTGCTGGGCGCGATCGGCGAATGCGCAGCGCATCGCTTCGATCCACCAGTGCAGGGCGCGGGAGGTGAGATGGACGTGGCCTTCGTGATCGGAGGTCTGCTCAGCACCCAGGGGGAAGCCCTCCAGAATCCCGAGCACCTGCAAGATCGCCAGGCCACCGGAGCTGGGCGGGCCCATGCCTATCACCTGGTGGCCTCGGAACCAGCCGACCAGCGGCTCGCGCTCCTTCACCTCGTAGGCCATCAGATCCTGGGGCGTCATGCCCTGGCCCTGGGTGACGCCGTTCATGCGCCGGTCGGCGGCCGCCAGGGCGTTCAGCATCGCCGTCCCCACCCGACCTTGATAAAAGACCTGCGGTCCACCCCGTGCCAGCTCCTCCAGCGTGAGCTTCAGGTTGGGCTGGCGAAGAAGCTCGCCGGCGAGCAGGGGCTCTCCGCCCGGAAAGAACAGGCGACTAGCAGCGGGGTCGCGAGTAAGGCGCCCCTTGCGCTCCCATTGACCGCGCAGAGACCGGGCCAGCCAAGGGTCCACCCGGAAGCCCTCTCCGGCCAGGCGAATCGCAGGAGCCAGTAGATCTTTGAATGTGAAACGGCCCGATCCAAAACGGCGGTGCAGCTCAAACAGCCCAGCGGGTGAGCCCGGGATGCCCACGGCCAGGGGCGTGCCCAGTGAGCGCTCTTTCACGACCTCACCCGCTTCGTCCAGGTAGAGGCGCGCCTCGTATCCTGCAGGCGCCTGCTCCCGAAAGTCGAGAGAGGTGGCCTCGCCTTCCGTCGGCACCCACAGCGCAAAGCCGCCGCCGCCGAGGTTGCCCGCCTGAGGCAGGACCACGGCCAGAGTCAGAGCCGTTGCCACGGCCGCATCAGCCGCATTGCCCCCGCGCTCCAAGAAGTGCAAGCCCACGGCCGTGGCAAGGGGGTGCTCACTGACCACGGCACCATGCTTGAGTGGGCGAATGGAAGACAGCTGCGCAAGCGGATCGGGGGTCCTACAAGACGCAACCCACAGCAGCCCGATCGCCCACAGCTTGCCTGACTCCCACCTGAAACAACGGGAGCCGCAAGGAGCAGCCTCAGGCACCAGGCTTCTCACCATCTGCGGCCATCTCTTCCACCTTGACGCCCCTCTCCGCCAGATAGGCCACGGCTTTCTCAATCTGCTCCGGATCGCCTTCGATCTCGATGGCCACCAAAGCCACGGCGTCGTCGATGGAGGCAGCGCGAATATTGGGAACGACGCCGAACTTCTCACCCAGGGTATGACTGATGATGGGTTCGGAGATGTGCTCTTGGGGAAAGGTGCAGAAGAACTTGCGGGGGCTCATGTCAAAGAGGGAGGGGGCAGGCTCGCCACGTAGATCGCAGACACGGTCTCACACAGCGGATCGGGTCCCCCATTGTATGCCCAACCAACTCGCAAGGCATCCAAGCAGTAGCGCACAAGGGCCGGCCCACATACCCACCCAGGGCAGACGCAGGAGAGGATCGATCGAGTCCGCCCCCGCCGGGCTATAAACGGCAGGATGGCGCATCCAATCGATTCCAGCGGACTCCACGACCAGGGAGGCGGGGGATAAATCCAAGAAACGGGCAGTCCATGCAAGGGACCAGGGTGCGGCGACGCCCATTCCCCCCAGCGCGGGCAGGGCGGCAAGCAACAACCCGCACAGGAGAAGCACCGCAGCCGAAGTCATGGAGCAGGCAACGGAAGCGCGGCCCACCCCCCAGCCCACCCCGAACAGGCCTGCCAGCGCCAGGCCCCCGTAGAACCACTCGAAGCGCACGCCCTCCAACCCGGGTAGCTGACCACCGATCGCCGGGGTCAGGGCCAGCAGCCACGCCACGGGCACCACCCAGCCCACCAGACCCGACCGCGATGCCAAGGCGCCCGCGGGTGCGGCCCAAAGGGAGAGCCAGATCAGCGTACTCACCCCCGCCTGCCGCGGGTCCGCACACAGGGGATAGACGATGAGCCCCATGCCAAACAGCAGTGCCAGGTAGAGGAGTGGGCGCGTTCCCATGGCCCCATTCTCCATGGCGGGCGCAGGGAAACCAGAAAGTTCCTGGACAGATGACCGGGAAGGGCTGCCGAATGGTGTGCCATGATCCGTCTCCCCCCCCCTCTCTCAAGCATCCTGCTGCTTCTGGGTGCCTGCGCCGGTACGCCCGAGCCCGCCCATAACAGCGCACCATCGTTCGGCGAACCCCTGCACCGCTTCACTGTCGGGGTTCCGCAAACCAGTGCAGACGGGTCCCGGCTGCGCAATGGCTCCCTCGACCTCGATCGTGAGAGATTGATGCTGGGACCGGAGGCCTGGTTCGAGTCCGCGCCCGTGGAGGCCCACGGTCTCTTCGATCAGCTCCTCATGTCCTGGAACGTGCACGTTCCGGAGGGTGCCGGGGTACTCCTGGAGGTCTCCGTTCAGAGCGACGGGCCCTGGTCGCCCTGGTTGCACCTGGCGGACTGGGGTGACGTTGAGCAAGCGGGTGCAACAACCCGCTACTACGAACGCGGCACGGTGCAGGTCGACATCCTGCACCTGGAAGAGTCCATGCACAGAGCTCGCTACCGCATCCGCGCGTTCGGTGTGCAAAGTGGTGATCCGGTCGTCGTCCATCGCACGACCCTGACGTTCACCTCCACTCGGGACCTGGACATGCGTTTTCAGCGAGGCCTCCCGGCATTTCCCGCAGCCGTGCAACTTACCGTGCCGGCCCTCAGCCAGCGGGACGCGCCACCGGACCTGTCCTCCCGTATCTGCTCACCAACCTGTGTCGCCATGGCCATGGCCCACGCCGGTCGCCCCGTCTCACCCACCGACGTAGCGCACCTGGTCTTCGACAAGGAACACGACATCTACGGCAACTGGGTGCGCTCCGTGCAGGGCGCCTTCGAGCTGGGCGTACCCGGAGTTCTGGTGCGTCTCTCCTCATGGGACGCCGTGGAGCACTTCCTGCGCCAGGGCATGCCCCTGATCGTCAGCGTCAAAGTGCGGTTGGGGGAGCTGACCGGTGCGCCCTATGGCAACACGCCCGGACACCTCTTGATGATCACGGGTCTGGACGGAGACGGCGGGGTACTCGTCAACGACCCGGCCGCCTCCACTGCCCAGGACGTACCGCGCACCTATCGACTGGAGGAGTTGGAGCGCGTCTGGATGGCCCGCGGCGGAGTGGCTTATCTGATCGGACGCTAGTTGGCGGACTCCTCCCCCGGGTCCATGAGAACGGCCCAGGCGAAGGTCACGACAGATCCCAGAGGTATGTACCAGGGCCAGGGCAGGGACCCGCCTCCGGGAAGGGCGCCGTAGCGGCACAGGCACTCCACCGCCACCAACCCCAGGAGCAGGGCAAGGGTTCCGCGCAGGTCGAAGTCGCCTTTCACCATTCGCGCCACCCAGGCCAACCCGAGCAGGCCCGAGCCGCCATGGATCACGTCCAAGGCCCAGGGCTCGTGCCAGGCCAGGGCGAAGACGGCGAGCACGGAGAGGGGTGCCGACCACAGGAGCCCCCGGCCCCGGGCGCGCATGGGAAGAAACGCCAGGAAGAAGGCCCCCAGCAGGGCGCCTCCGGTGTAACCGGCCATGGCCAGAGCCAGGTCGAGGAGCGAGTCGTAGCGATCGGCCACCCGGTCCACCGCTACGGCGGCCCCACACAGGACCACGCCCCAGCCCAGGACCAGGGCGCGCGACACACGCAGGGTGCGCTGGACCTCCACCGGGTCCTCATCCCCCTCCACCACCCCGCGCCGCGCTAGCTCACGCCGCCTGCGCGGCAGGTACACCGTCGCCAAGGTGGTCTGGGACAGGGCGGCCAAGATCGAGTCCAGGCTGGAGATGGCCGCAGCCAGGGCCCCGACAATCACGAGCCCTTTAAAGCCGGGGCCCACGACCTCCATGACGAAGATGGGGAAGATGCGGTCGGGACGTTCCGCGACGAGGGCCGCGCTCGTCGCGGAGAGGGGGAACTGCTGGTAGTAGGCCCACAGCGCGACACCCACCAGCGCCACAGCCGCGATGATCCCCACGGCCGCGATGGAAGCCACGATGGCCTTGCGCGCCTCCCGCGGACCGCGGCAGCAGAACAGGCGCTGGGCCATGAGTTGATCGCAGCCGTAGGGACCGATCTGTCCCCAGGAGGCGACAAACAGAGCCACCCACAAGGTGTACGGCTGCGAGAGATCCGTGCTCGTGTTGATCACGTCGAACTTGCCCGCACGCCAGCCCTCGGCGAGTGCCTCCGACAGTCCTCCCCCCACTCCCGCCAGGGCGTGATGAACCGTCCACAGGCTCACCGCGATACCCACCAGGAACAAGCAGAAGAGAACCACGTCCGTCCAGATCACCGCGGCGATGCCGCCGATCCAGGTCCACAAGACGGCCACCACGCCGATCAGGGCCACGGCACACGTGAGAGGCGCACACCCTGTCCAACCCCCGAGAATGGCTAACTCCTCCGCCAACAGAACCTCAAGCACCAGAGCGGTCAGGTACACCCGTGCGCTCTGGCCCAGGATTCCCCCCAGGGTGAACAGAGCCGTCGTCATACCCCTTGCCCGCTCCCCTAGGCGCTGCGCCACGTAGTCGTAGGGACTGTAGATCTCGCGCTCGTAGTAGGCCGGCACGAGCACGTAGCCCACGAACAGACGCGCCAGCAGGGAGCCTATCAGCACGATCTGCAGGTAGTGCAGGTTCCCCCCCTCGCGGTACACGACCGAGGGCAGGGAGATGTAGGTCACCGCGCTGATCTCCGTGGCCACGATGGAGGCCGCCACCGCAAACCAGGGCAGGCTACGCCCGCCCAGGAAGAAGTCCCGCACGCTCTCCTGGCGGCCCGCCAGTCGTTCCCCGAGCACGGTGGTGCCCACGAGGATGGCAATCACGATGGACCAATCCAGCGCCGTGAACGAGGCCCCCATGCTCAGGAGGTGGCCGGTTCTTCAAGAGCGCGAGCGGCCATCCCCAGTGCGGGCGCCGCGCGCAGAACCGAGGCGCGCAAGAACCCGGGTCTGAGAGAGCCGGCGGCGAGGGCATGAGAAGCCATAGGCGTATCCTGTCGCGCGAGCAGTCCGATCTTCAAGGTCTCTCGCAGAGGATCGCCATACCAGGCCGCTGCGCTTGGATCCGCCAGGAGCCGCCCCGAGCGTTGGCCGACGACAATGCGCTGCAAGACCTTGCCCTCCCAGCCCTGCAGGGCCTCCATGCGCATGAGAAGCCAGCGCCCCAGGGCGCACGCGCCAGCGCTCAGGATTTCCTGGGCCTGTGCCTCCCCAGCCTGAGCCGCCTGCTCCACCCATCCTTGCCCCGTTCCCTGCCATAGGGTCTGCATTCCACCCATGGACACCTCGTCCTCCCAGGACCTGCCGCTCGGCCCGCGCACCGCCCAGGCCGCGGGCAGGTGCTGGCGTAGGCGCGTGAGGTCCAGGTGAATTCCGGCGACCTTCAACCCCTCAGCCAATCCGGTTCCCGCGCCGACGTAGTAGGCGTCGGCCACACCCGCCAGCTGCCCCCCACCCGCAACCTCTTCCCCCCAGGCCGCCGCGCGGCCATCGCCTTGCAGGTCCGGCGGCTGAGCGACCAGGTTCAAGTCCCGTCGCGCGCACTCCTCTTCCAGCTCCTCCAGCAGCCGGGGCGAGCGGGGCCCGTGGCGGCATACAACAATCCCCCTTCCACTGGCCGTGCGCAGGCCGGGCATGCACAGGCCCAGCCTGAACGCTTCACCCTCGACCCCGCACAAAGACTCGAGTGCGTCCCCCAGCATGTGCACCTGCTGGTGAGCCGCATGCATCTCCAGATCGCTCAAGCGCAGGTCCTCTCCACCAGATGAGCTCTTGGCCTCGTCCATCTGCCGGTCGAGTGGCGTGGGAGAAAAGTCTGCAGGGTAAGCCCAGGCCCCCTCTACAGTGCGGCCCGGTTCACAAACAAAACCCTGGACGCCGCGCTCCACCCCGTGGGCTCTGAACCCACTGCCCCCACCGTCCACACCAATAAGGAGGCTCGCGGGGGTGAGGTGCAAGGTCGGCCTGAGGGACGCGCCCTAGCGTACCCACGCACCATCGGGCAGTTGGGCGGGGTCAAGTTGCGAGGCCGCTGCCCGATCGAGCCAAACCTCGAGGTTCGGATGATCGCGTATGAGCGATGCGGGAACAACCTCGTCCACGGGCCCCATCAACATGGCGTGCACCGCCGCCGCCTTGCGTTCCCCGAAGGCCAGCAAGCGCAGGCATCGCGCAGCACGAATCGTGGCGATTCCAGCGGTGAAGGCTCTGCTTGGTACCTGATCCAGCCCGCCAAATTCGTCAGCGGCCGCACGCCGCGTCTCCTGCGCCAGATCCACAACCCGTGCGCAGCTGTCCACGGCGCTGCCGGGTTCGTTGAAGGCGACATGGCCATTCTCCCCCAACCCGAGCAGTTGCAGATCCATGCCGCCAGAAGCCTTGATGGCCGCCTCCCAGGCCGCGCTGTACGCCGCGGGTTCAGCCTGCGCCAGGTCCCCATCCGGAACCAGGGAGCGCGCTCCATCCAACTCCACGGGACCAAACAGATGCTCATGCATGAATGCGTGGAACGAAGAGCGGTGCCCAGGGGGCAGATCGAGATACTCGTCCAGGTTGAAGGTGCGCACGCCTTCAAAGGACAGATCCTCGTCCGTGTGCAACCGCACACACTCGGCCAAGAGTCCTGTCATGGAACCGCCCGTCGCCAAGCCGAGCACGGCCTGGGTTCCTACTCGACGGCAGGCCTCGATACACTCACGCACCTGCCCTGCGACCTCCCGCTCGGCCCGCTCCCGGGCTTCGACGATGCGAACGCATCCCAGGTCCGTCGGCGGAAGGGACTCCGATGTACTGCAATCGCCCATGCCCTGATCCTACCTGAACCCGGGAGCCCAGATCACCTCAGGCCCTCGACCAACTCCCGGATGCGGGCCCCGTCCGTGACCACACGCTCGCCCTCCGAAGGCAGGCTGTCCGCACCCAGACGACACACGTGCTCTGGCTGCCAGGCCGCGCTGATCTGCACCCGGCCCGCTGACAGATGAAGGTCCCGGGCCCCGGTGGCTTCCAGGATCCTGCGGCCGTTCTCGGGTCCGATACCCGCCGCAGGAACGACGCGCAGGCGATCGCCCGCCTGACGGACCAGCTCGGACAATCGTTCAAGCCCGTCCACTGCCCGCGTCGCGGCACCAGACGAGAGCACCCGCTCCACTCCCAAGTCTGCCAGGACTTCAAGGGCCTCCTCCTGGTCGCGAACGTGATCAAATGCCCGGTGGAAGGTGACCTCCAGCGGACGTGCTAGGTCCACCAGACGCGCCGTGCGCTCCCGATCCACGACCCCGTTCTGGGCCAGACATCCCAGGGCCACACCATGGGCCCCATTCTCCCGCGCGTAGGCGACCTCAAGCTCGAGGGCCTCCATCTCCCCTGCCGCATAGCAGAAGTCCCCGCGCCGTGGCCGCAGCAAGACAGTCAGGGGAACCTCGACCGCCCGCCTGACGGCTTGCCAGAGTCCGGGGCCGGGTGTGACGCCCCCCAGCGCGAGGGCCGAGCAGACCTCCAGTCGACTTGCTCCTGCCTGAACCGCTAACGCTGCCCCCTCGAGGCCTTCCACGCAAACTTCGACCTCAATCGGCACAACGTCGTCCATGCGCGCCACGATAACGCGGAGGTGGGAGAGGATCGAGGCCTGGCCTGCCGCTGCAGGTGCTTGGACGCCGGTGTCCGGCCGGAACCCGGATATTCCCCCGTTCGTCCTATGGAGGCCTAGTTTCATGGCCCGAGAAGACCGCGAGAAGACCGTATGTATGGGTTGCGTATCGACGGAACGGGCCGAAATGGGCAGCGTAGTGCCCCGTAGGACAGTCCCAACCTGCGCACCCTCGAATCGATGCCAGTCATGAACCACCCTCTACTAGTTGTTATCTGCGTTGTCGCCGCGGTCGTGCGCACCCCTGGGTGCAGTCCCAACGACTCCAAGGTGCGTTCCCAGATAGATGAGTCCCTTCGCTCAGGTTCGCCCGAACAGATCGAGACGCTCCTCGAGAGCTTGCCCGGAGGCGTGGACCTCAACCAACTCAGCGAATCCGGGCAGAGCCCGCTGATGACCGTTGCCTGGCACAACCCCGACCCTGCAGGTGTAGAGCTGCTTCTCCACTATGGCGCAGACCTGAACACCAGGGATCCCTACGGCTGGACGCCCTTGATGTACGCCGCCCGCTTCAACAACCTCGAGGTGGTTGGATCCCTGATCAACGCCGGTGCCTCTATTGAGAGCAAAGATCGTCAAGGACACACCCCGCTCATGATGGCCGCCGCAGGCCAGTCCTACCCGATGGTGGTCATGCTTCTCGACGAGGGGGCCGACCCGCACTCCCGGGCCCAAAATGGCATGGATGCCCTCATGATCGCAGTCCGCAGCGCGTGCAAGGTCTCCATCCTCGAGACCCTCCTCGACTCGGGTGCCCAGGTCGGAACCTGCAACTCAAGAGGACACACAGCCCTCACCTTGGCTGCGGGCCACTGCGGCCAAGAGGCTATCGACCTTCTCCTGCAATCTGGCGCGGCCGTGGACACCGCCGCCGAGGGCGGAATCACGGCCCTGATGCAAGCCGCCCGCCACAACCCTTCGCCCGCGGTCGTGGAGGTTCTCGTACGAGCGGGTGCCAACCTGGAAGCCCGAGCCAGTGATGCCTTCAGCGGGCTCCTGGCCCAAACCCCACTGGGCATGGCGGCAGAGACCAACCCTTCCCTGGAGGTGCTCTCCTCCCTGCTGGCCGCCGGCGCGGAGGTCGATGCTCCCGGCAGATTCGGTTGGACGCCTCTCATGCTGGCCGCACGTTTCAATCCAGACCCCAGATTGTTGCAGGCCCTCCTCGAAGCGGGGGCAGATCCGCGGCGGGCCAACGATGCGGGACAGCGGGCTGTCGATTTTTACTAGAAGGCGCGTTCCGCCTTGCGCAACGGAGAGCGGGTGCACCTCCTGAAGGTGCTCTTAACCCGCCCCCACCCTCAACCTCAGGCGCTCCGCGCGGGCGTGAAGAACTCTCTTGTGATCGCGCTCCCGTTCGGGGTGCAGGAGCAGAGGATTGACGCTCAAGCGCACGCATTCTTCGGGGGTCGGGACACTTACGCGCAGCCCCTGGCCACGCCATTGGTCCACGACAGCGTGCACGAGATCGAAGAGGGCTGTCTCGCGACGTGGGGTCAGTCGGCGAGCGGCACGTTTCCATCCCAGGCGCTGGGCGCAGGACAGGGCCGTGTTGCGCACCGCGTAGACGCGGATCCGGCCTGCTCGCTCGCAGAACCCCAACTCCACATGGCCGCAACCGAAGTGGCCGCACAGGCACAGGTAGCGATAGAGCCAGGATGCCAACGGGGAACGGACTCGGCGAGCGGAGACGATGCCACTCAAACCCTGCGGGCCGGAGCAACGTCGGTGAACCCGGAGGTGCCAGCGGCCCTGGCTCGGAACGTCCAGGGTGCAGTGATCCAGAACGGCGGACAGGCCGGGCGTTTGAAGGGTGAGGGCTCGAATCCTGTTCACGGCCGCGCGCACTCCGCTGTACACCCCGAGCAGATGGACGGTCAGGCT
The DNA here is from genome assembly GCA_012959525.1 of Planctomycetota bacterium. Classification (GTDB taxonomy): domain Bacteria; phylum Planctomycetota; class UBA1135; order UBA1135. The sequence goes on along the minus strand of DUDB01000042.1, from coordinate 40,152 downwards.
CAGCCGATGGAGTCCGAGGCGCAAGAGTGCCCCAGCGCCACGCCTGAAGGAACGTGCCTGGCACACGGAGTCGTTCGTCATCGCCACTCGCTCCCGTGAATGTCAGTGTTGATCGGAGTCGTGATTGGAATCAATTGGTGTACCATCCCGGTGGCCAAGGGCGAGAGTACAACTCTACGCGTGGCAACACCCAGACCCAAGCAGAAGATGTCCCGCTCCTGGTTGGGCTGTAGGTGCTTCGGACCCGATGCGGCAGGAATTGGAGAACAGAGAACATGCGCGAAGAGCCGACCATCAATAGCTTCGAACAGTTTTGGCCGTTCTACGTTGGAGAGCATCGCGTACCGCTCAATCGTCTTCTGCACTACATCGGAACCTCGGGGGGCATCGCCATCCTGGTCCTGACCGTGTTCGAGTTTTCGAGTTGGTGGTCGATGCTCGCGGCCCCGCTGGTGGGTTACGGTTTCGCCTTTGCGGGGCACTTCATGATCGAAGGCAACAAGCCCGCCTCGTTCAGGTACCCACTCTGGTCCTTCCTTGCCGACTTCAAGATGCTCTGCTATGGCCTGACCGGGCGAATGGGACGGGAGGTAGCCCGGCTCTATGGCAGCAGACATCCCGCTCCCGACGCCCCCCGAATCGTGTCGTGACCTGATTTCGTGCTCATCCGCGACTCGCGTCGACCCGCTGGATTTTCTGGGCCCCACGATGGGTCGCGGGGGGGAGGGACGCCTCCCGTTTCCTAACCGGGATTATCGGAAGAAGTGTGGAAGTGGGTTCCCGGCCTCTCAGGCCTGTTGCGCAGGGACCTCCCCAGGGGCGTATAATCTGTAGTGGACCCCATGAGTACCCCTTATCAGCACCAGCGAGAGGCTCGCGGCAGCTCCGAATGGCGCGCGGCGCTGTTGGGGATTGTGGCGTGCGTGGGCCTCGTCCTGGTGCAGGTTCGAGGCTCGCTGCACCTGGTTCTCGAGAGTCACTGCGTCGCCCATGAGGTAGGCGCATGCGGGGAGTGGCACGGGACGGACCACGGCGACCACGCTGAAGACACATCCATCGACCTGGTCCACCTGCAACCCGCGCAGCCAGCGCCCGGCACATCCGACGGAGCACACTGCCCCTACACGCTGACCGACCACCCCGGGCAGGTAAGCGCCAAGGCACCCCTGGGTTCCAACCAAACGCTGCTCAGTGGCCTGGCACCCTGCGCCTTCAGGCTTCACACGCTCGACCAGCCAGCCGTATCGGGTTCCCAACGCCCCGAACTCTGTCCTCCGCGCACACTGCTTCAAAGTGCAGTCGCCCCGCGCGGGCCTCCTTGCATCGTCTGATTGATTCAGAACTGATGTACGCACCGGCTGGGTAGCTCCCAGCGGTGCTTCGCTCGGCGCTCACGCGACCGGCATTCACAAGGAACGGTAAGGCAGGAGAACCGACGTGCAAGGACGTCGAAGAGGAATGATCCACAACCTAGTAGAGGCTACGAACGGATTGCCGCCGGAGGGGAAGGTGCATGCGCGGGGAGGCGCGCATGGGGGCGGATTCCGGATCACGCTCACCGCAGCCCTCGCCACACTCACCAGTTGTGCGAGTTACGAACCTCGCCCCCTCGACAGCCAGGCTCACGTCCAGAATTGGCTCGACCGTCAAGTGCAGGCCGAGCCTCTGCAAGCTAGGTTGCAGCGCCTGGATTCGGATTTGCAGGACGATGCGGTCCAATTCGACGCGAGGGACGGGCTCCAGTTGTCGGAGGCGCAATGGGTCGCCCTGGCCTTCAATCCCGAGCTGCGCCTGGCGCGCTTGCGGCTGACCCAGGCCACGGCCGCAGCCCAGAAGTCGGCTGGCTGGCCTGATCCACAATTCACTCTCAGCGCCCTCGAATTGAGCGAGGAGACGCCCAACGCCTGGGTGATCACCCAGGGGCTCGAATTCAGCCTGCCTCTGACCGGCCGGGCCGGCGCCTACAAGGACCTCAAGCAGGCCCAGCAGCAGGTCGCCTCGCTTGCCGTTCGCGAGGCGGAGTGGGACGTGCTGCATGGGCTGGCCCTGGCCTGGGTGCAGTGGTCCGCCTCTCGGCTACGCATCGAACAGACCGAGCAGCACCTGGCGACCCTCGCCCCACTCATCGAGGCCACCGCTCAGCTCGCCCAATCCGGTGAACTCCTGTCTACCGAGTCCAGCCTGATCGCCCTGGATTATGCGATGCAGGAGAGCCAGCTCGAGGGCCTTCGCGGTCAGGCCGCGGAACGCAAGCAACAACTGCTGGCCCTCATGGGGTTGCCCCCGAGCCACGGGGTTCGTCTGGTGCCCAGCCTCACCGCTGACGGTGGCAGGAAGCCCGCAGCACAAACACCCGAGGCCGCACTCGCCAATAGGAACCCGAGTCTGGCCCGACTGCGCGAAGAGTATCAGGCGCGAGAACACGCCCTGCGCATGGAAGTCGCCAAGCAGTGGCCCGACCTGGGTCTCGGGCCGGCATTTGAGTCCGACGAGGGGCGTGCGAAAGTCGGCTTGATCGGCGGGCTGACCCTGCCCCTCTGGGACGCCAATGGCGAGGGCATCGCGACGGCCCGCGTGGAACGCGAATGGGCGCGGGCAGCGCTTGAGACCGAGCATGAAGCGCTGCTCAGTCGTCTGACGACCAGCACCCTGCGCACGGCATCCCTCGAGCGCCAACGCACGCACATGGAACAGAGCCTGGTGCCCCTGCTCGACCGACAAGTGCGTGATGCCACGCGCCTTGTGCAACTGGGTGAGGGTTCGGCTCTTGTGCTAGTTGAGAGCCTCGCCCGAGCCCACCAGATCCACCTGGACTGGATCAGTATGCGCGCCCGCCTGGCCGCGGGCACACACGAACGCACCTTCCTGATCGGCCCTGCACAACGCGCTCCCGAGCCCTCAAACGAAGAACCCATCCAATGAAGCCTCCGACCATTCTCGCCATCCTGACTGCCATCGTAGCCCTCTCAGGTTGTGCAACCGACGCTGGAGAAGACCCCGCGCCCGAAGCACAAGCGACCCTCGACCCCAATGGCCCTGGCCTCGAGCTGTCGGCCACCATACGGCGCAACCTGGGCGTCACCTTCGCCAAGGTCGAAGTGCGACGCGTCGCAAACACCATGCGCATTCCAGGCACGTTCGAGTTCACGCCCCTGGCAAGGCGCGAATACCGCCTGCCTCTGGCGGGCCGCGTCGAGCTACTGGTCGATGAGAACGACCCCGTGGAACCCGGCCAGCCGCTGTTCCGATTCCAGTCCCCCACCTGGCCAGAACTTCTGCACGAGATCATCCTGGGTGAGCAGGAGATGGCGCGGACCGAGGTGCAGATCCAGGTGGACGAGGCCAAGCTCGAAGAGGCCCGCTCCAACCTGGACACCGTGCGCTCACGCACCCGCGCACTGGCCGACCTCGATCTGGCCCAGGCCGATCTGGTGGCGGACGCGGCCACGATTGAAGCCAGCCTGCCGCGCCTGGAGGCGCAACTGCAGCTGGCTCGCATCGGTCTCGACAACGCTCGCCGCACCCGGCAACACGCCCTGCACCGCGCGGCGACGGCGGCAGGTCTCACGGAAGCGGACCTGCTCGCCCCGGTCGATGGCCCCGATGGATCTTCCATCCCCGGGTACGAGGCCATCGATTGGATCGAGGTAAGCGCCGATCGCGCCGGAGTCGTGGAGTCCCTGGACCTGACGGACGGCGCCTTCGCCCAGGCCCCGGCACGGGTTCTCACCACGGTCAACCCCAAAGCCCTGCGCCTGCATGCCATGGCGCTGCAGGCGGACCTGCCCGAGCTTGAAGGGCTCACTCAAGCCATGATCGTGCCCCCACGCTCGCCTGGCCTCGCACTGGAAGAGGGAATCGCCGCCTTGGTGCAACTGAGCCTCGAAGCCCACCCCGCCGAACGCACCCTGGTGGTTCTGGCCGAACCGGCAGAGCACCCCCCCTGGGTGCGTAATGGGGTCTCTGCGTTCCTTGAGATCGTCACGGGAGACGCGAGCGCCAATGCCCTGGCCATTCCCGCGTCCGCCATCGTCCGGGACGGGCTTGAGCACGTCTTCTTTCGGCGCGACCCGTCCAATCCCAACCGGGTGCTGCGAGTGGTTGCCGACATGGGAGTATCGGACGGACGCTGGACCGTCTTGAACAGTGGCGTACAGCGCGGAGACGAAGTCGTGTTGGCAGGAGCCTACGAACTCAACCTAGCCTCCAGTGGGCAGGACAAGAACTCTGCAAGTGGCCACGTTCACGCCGACGGCACGACCCACACCGATCACTAGGGAGAGACGATAGTGCTCAAGAATCTGATCCGCTTCTCCATCGACAACGCCGCCCTGGTGTTAATCGGTGCACTGCTAGTTCTGGGGTGGGCCGCGTACCGCCTGCCCGACGCGCCCGTGGACGTGTTCCCCGACCTCAACTCCCCCACCGTGGTGGTGATGACGGAGGCACCGGGACTGGCGGCCGATGAGGTGGAGCAGTACGTCACCTTCCCCGTCGAGGCCGCGGCTCGTGGTGTGCCCGGCGTCCAGCGCGTGCGGTCCAGTAGTGCCAGCGGACTCTCCATCGCCTACATCGAGTTCGACTGGGGCATGGACATCTACCGCGCGCGCCAGCTGGTGGCAGAGCGGCTCGATGCCGTGCGCGAGGACCTGCCCGAGGGCAGCCACGCGGAGATGACCCCCATCACCTCCATCACCGGGGAGATCATGCTCCTGGCCCTCTCCTCACCGGATGGCACCACGAGCGACATGGACCTGCGCGCCTTTGGGGAGTTCGAGTTGCGCAACCGACTGCTCGCCATCCCCGGCGTGGCCCAGATTTCGGTCATCGGTGGCGAGTTGCCCGAGTACCAGGTCCTGGTGGACCAGGAATCCCTGCGCCTCTATGGCCTGACGGTGCGCGACGTGGCCGCCGCCGCCGGGGCGGCCCACAGCACCCTGAGCGCGGGCTATCTGCCGGACGCCGACCACCTCGAGGTTCCCATTCGCCAGAGCGGCCGGGTGCGTTCCGTGCAGGACATCGCCGGGGCCCTGGTGAAAATCCATGCAGGCGCGCCCCTGACCATCGGCCAGGTAGCCGAGGTCCGACTGGGTCCGGCACCCGCGCGTGGGAGCGGGGCGGATGGCGGGCGCCCCGCCGTGATCTTGACCCTGAAGAAGGCCACGGGCACCAACACCCTTACGCTCACCGACGCGGTGGATGAGCTGCTCGATGACATGTCGAGCGCGCTGCCCGCTGGAATCGAGATCAACCGGCAGGTCTTCCGACAAGCGGATTTCATTCAGGTCGCGATCCACAACGTGGTCGTGGCCCTGCGGGACGCGGCCTTGATCGTCTCGGCCATACTGCTGCTGTTCCTCCTCAACCTGCGCACGACGCTGGTGACCCTGACGGCCCTACCCCTCTCCCTCGCCGCCGGCCTGCTCGTCTTGCAAGCCCTCGGCGAGACCATCAACGTCATGACCCTGGGCGGCCTGGCCATCGCCGTGGGCAGCCTGGTGGACGACGCCATCATCGACGTGGAGAACGTCTTTCGCCGCCTCAAGCAGAACGCGCTCCTGCCCGCCGAATCGCGGCGCTCTACAAGCCGGGTGATCTTCAGAGCCAGCAACGAGATCCGGCCGGCGATGGTCTTCGCCACCCTCCTGATCGGGTTGGTCTTCATGCCCCTGATGTTCCTGGATGGCATCGAGGGGCGCTTCTTCCGGCCTCTGGGCATCGCCTTCGTGGTCTCCCTGGCCGCCTCCCTGCTGGTCGCCCTGACCGTCACCCCCGCCCTCTGCCGCCTACTCCTGGGTGGCGAGCACACTCAAGCCCACGAACGTGAGAGCTTCCTGGTGCGTGCGCTGAAGCGCTGGTACGAGCCCATGCTGCACGGGGCCCTGGAGCGCAAGGGACTGCTCCTGACCGGCGCAGCCCTGGCCACGGCCGCCACCCTGTGGCTGGGATCGACCTTCGGATCCTCCTTCCTCCCGGAATTCCACGAAGGGACCTTTACCGTGGGTCTCTTCGCTCCCCCTGGCACGTCCCTGCGCGCCAGCGATCGCATGGCCTCCTCCGTCGGTGCGCAATTCCTGGAGTTGGAAGGGGTGCGCAGCGTGACACGCCGGACGGGTCGCGCTGAACGAGACGAGCACGCGGAACCGGTCAGCACCTCGGAGTTGGACGTCACGATCATGCCCGGTCACTCCATGGAGGACGTACGTGAACGCATGTCCGCCGTACTCGAGCAGGTTCCCGGCATTACGGCGAACATCGGCCAGCCCATCGGCCATCGCTTGAGCCACATCCTCTCGGGCACGCCTGCGGCCATCGCCATCAACGTCTACGGGGACAATCTGGACAGCCTGAGGCGCATCGCGAAAGAGATCGAAGCGGAGCTCCAGTCCCTGCCCGGTGCGCGCGACATCGCGGCCAATCGCGAGCTGATGATCCAGTCCCTGCCCATCACCTATCGGCCCGCCGACCTGGCGGCCTACGGCCTGACGCCCGCCGACGCCGCGGGCCAGGTGCGCGATGCGATCTTCGGGGTGCAGGTGGCGCAGGTGAACGAGGGCGTGCGCCGCTATGACCTCGCCGTGCGTCTGGCTCCTGAGAGTCGCGATGACGAGGGGGACCTGCGGCGCTTGATCCTGCGCGGTGCGGGCGGCGCCCTGGTGCGCCTGGCGGAGGTGGCGGACCTGGGTCCGGAGATGACCTCCAACCTGATCGCTCGCGAGGACTCCCAACGCAAGGCGGTCATCTCCCTGAACGTGGCCGAGGGGGCCAACCTGGGCCATCTGGTGGAGGCCGTGCGAGAGCGCGTGGATCCCATCGTCGCTCGGTCCGGCTACCGGGTGAAGTACGGTGGCCAGTTCGAAGCTCAACAATCCGCCAGCCGTACGATCCTCTGGTCGAGCCTGGCGGTCCTCGCGGTGATGATGGTGATCCTGCAGCTGGCCATCGGCTCGATGCCGGATTCGATCCTGGTTCTGGTCAACCTGCCCCTGGCCCTGATCGGCGGCGTACTGGCTCTGTTCCTGGTGGAGTCCCCCAGCGTCTTCCAGAACCTGGGCGCTCTCTTTGGCGCGGGCACGTACGTCGCGCCGGTCCTGTCCATCGCAAGCCTGGTGGGTTTCATCACCCTCTTCGGCATCGCCGTGCGCAACGGCATCCTGCTGGTGAACCACTACGCCTACCTGATGAAGAACGAGGGGCACTCCGTGTACAGCGCCATCATCCAGGGTTCCCTGGAGCGCGTGGTTCCCATCCTCATGACCGCCCTCACGGCCGCTCTGGCCCTGACGCCCCTGGTCCTGCAAGGCGACCAGCCGGGGAACGAGATTCTGGCGCCCTTGTCGGTGGTAATCCTGGGAGGATTGCTCACCTCGACTTTCCTGAACCTCATCCTGGTGCCCGCGGGTTACGCTCTGATCCACGGCGCACGCAGGAGCCACTCATCCGACTGACCTGCGCCTCGACCTCTCCCCCCCTTACCTGATCCCATGCAACGACACCCGGCCCTGACCTCTCTGCTGCTCACGCCACTTCTGTTCCTTGCGCTGCCCGCCTGCAGCGACGATCACGGACACGAGCATCCAGCCGACGAGTCCCCCACGGACGCCGATCACCATGACGAGGATGCGGCCCACGGTGCCGACGGCCATGAGCACAACGAGGAGTCCCTGGGCACGAGCACTGCCGGCGACATGACCGTCGAGCTGGCCCAGGGCCACGGCCACGTGGTGCCCGGCGGGGAAGCCCAGCTGGTTATCAAGCTGCCCTACAACGACCAGGGCGCGACCGCCGTGCGTGCCTGGTTGGGCACCGAGGACCGCACTCTGTCCTTCGTGGGCCTGGGCGAATACGCCCCCTCCCACGACGACTACGACGTCCACGTGACGGCTCCCGACCCGCTGCCCTCGCCCCTGATGTGGTGGTATGAGATCGAGGCACCGGATGGCACCAAGGTGCTGGGGTCCGCCGCTCCCTTGGTGGAGTAGAAAGACAGAGTCCCCAACCGAAGCCAGGGAGGCGCCGGGGGGGGACTCGCAGTTTCTCAGCTCGGCCTCTGGCCGAATGTCAGGCTCACAGGCCAGCCGTCGTCGTCTTGATCAGACCGGCGGTCGTTCCCAGGTAGAAGGTGTCGGAATCCAGCGAATCGAAGGTGATGCCCAAGTAATGGGAAGAGCCAGGCAGGTAAGCGGTCCAAATCGCGTCGATAGCTTTGGTCCAACTAGCACCTGCGTCATTGCTTGACATGAGAGCGTAGTGTGAAGACGCGTAGAGCACGGAGGGATCCTGTGGGTCAACCGCGACGCCGAAGACGGCGGTGGTAGGAAAGCCGGCGTCGATGCGGGTCCAGGATCCTCCCATGTCCGAGCTCTTGAAGAGGCCACCGAAATAGGTAGCGGCGTAGAGGGTCTGCGGCTGCAAAGGGGCAATCTCGATATCCAAGACCCATACACCGAAATCCCCGGATGCCTGCGTCCACGTCGCGCCCTCGTCCAGGCTCCGATAGATCCGGCTCTCGGCGCCAGTGCAGGAAGCGTAGATGGTCTGTGGCGTCACGGGGTCCAAGGTGACGTCCATGATCCGCTCACCCGTGAACCCAGAATCCACCCGGACCCACGTGTCGCCTGAATCCGTGCTCTTATGGAGCCCAGAGATTTGTGTCCCAGCGTAGATGATCGTCGTATCCAGTGGATTGATGACAATCCGGGTCACAAATGAGAGTCCCTTATCGGTCCACGACTCGCCACCGTCATTGCTCTTGTGGATGCCATGCGAGGTGCCTAGGAAGAGGTCACCATTGATCGGGTCGACTGCAATCGCATTGAAATTGAACACGCTTGAACTCAAGAGCTGGGCATCAGCAATTGTCACCCATGACTTCCCGCCGTCCGCACTCTTCTGAGCTGAGCCACTTGAGCAGGCATACACAGTATCCGGGGTGGAAGGGTCCACGCAGACGTCAGTGACAAAGGGGACGGAACGGAACTCGTCCAATCGAGTCCACGTGAGCCCTCCGTCAGTACTTGCCTGGAGTGCTTCGAACGTCCCCACCAGCAAGGTCTCCGACTCGGCCGAATCGAATCCGATGGCCTGAATGCTGCTTGGCAATAAACCGGAATTGATGGGAAACCACGAGTCGCTTCCAGCAACTCTCTTATACATCGAGCCCGATCGAGCCACGTAGACCGATCCGGGTGTTGATGGGTCAAAAGCCACTAGATCGCTGCCAGACGGAAGACCGTCCTCCACCAGGCTCCACGTCCCGCCCCAGTCAGAACTCTCGTACAGGTTGCCGCTCATGGCGGCCAGTAGGTGTCCTGGCACGAGAGGATCCAAGGCCAGGCCCGAGTTGTAGCCAAGAGCGGGATCCACACGCACCCACGTATCACCTGCGTCCGTACTCCTGTAGACACCGTCATTTGTGCCAGCAAAAACAGTATCTGTCTCGAACGGATCGACGACCACAACCCGGACAGCATTACTGTCGAATCCTGAGTCTATCTGAGTCCAGGTTTCTCCCGCATCCAGGCTCTTGTAGAGACCAAACCCCCCGGCATACAGCACTCTCGAATCACTCGGATCGAACGCCGTGCATTCACCAGCCTTGATTCCTCCGGAGGTCTCGATCCAAGTAGCACCTGCGTCCACACTCTTCAGGAGTTGTCCATATCTGCCAGCGTAGATCGTGCTGGTATCCACGGGGTCAATCAGAATCGAGATGATGCGGACGCGCGCTGTGCCCGAGTCGACATCCTCGAGGAGCGGACTCCACTGCTTTCCGCCGCTGGTGGACTTCAGCAGACCTGCATCCGTTCCCATGTACATGACCAAAGGGTCCGAGGGGTCCACAGCGATGGCGTTTACCTTGCCACCCTGCATCCCGCAAAGTTGCCAGGGACCCTCATGGAATTCAAAACCGTCTTCGAGCGTGTCCGAGCCCTTACTGTTGGTGGCCTTGACGTCCGCTAACCCCTCCAAGCCGGGCGGGGTGACTCCTACGACCGTGGACGAGTCCAGGACGTGCATGCACTCCAGCGCCAGACCGCCGATGGTGAGTTGCATGCCTGAGGAGAAGTCGTTACCCAGGATCTTCACCGGAAAACCCCCGTGCACTGGGCCGTTCTTGAGATCGATAGAGTCGATCGTGGGCGCGCTGATACTGGGAGGCGGGTCATCGCCACCGCTGGAGGCACCTCCTCCTCCGCCACATCCGGCGGTGAGGGTCAGGGTCAGGATTGAAAAGAACGAGAAGGACAGCCGCGACGCAGGGCAGGGACGAACCAAAGGCAAACCTCGATAAGGGCAGGAAGGCAGTACTCGGTCCGCGCTGGACCGTTAGGCACACAAGCGAGAGAACGCACCAACCCGAACGCCTGCCCCCGAAAAAACAGCCGCCGAACAAAATGGCCGGAAGGTAAGAAGACCCTCCCTATTCTCTTGCAGAATTCGGTGCTGACGACGCTCCTTCGCGACTGCCGGGCAAATGCCGGTCAGTCGTGGCCCAACTCCCCGCTCACTCTTCCGTGGGTTGAGTCGATGAGAATCGGCCCTGGGAGGCGGCGGGCTCCGGCAGGCCCAGCAGGCGCACGGACTCGGCCAGAAGAAACTCGACCTCCATGAAGGGCTCGTAGGAGATGTCCTGCCAGCGGATGAGGCCCTTGCTGTCGATCAGGTAGGTGCCGTGCAAGGCGGCCTTCTCGAAGTCATCGTGGCTTCGCCAGCGCTTGAACTCCACCAGCTCCGGATCGGCCAGGATGGGGAAGGGATAGGCCGTCTCCTCGGTGTCCGCGGCCTGGGAGTCGTTCAGTTGCTGAATGGAGTCGGTTCCAATGGCGACGATGTCGATGCCTGCAGCTGTGAAGTCCGCCGCAGCCGGCTTCATGGCGTTCAGCTGGTCGACGCAGTGCACGCACCCGAAGCCCAAGAAGAAGATCACAAGCACCGGGCGGCCCTCGTAGTCGGCCAGGGAGACCTCGCCCTCGAATCCGTTCGCCAGACGGAAGCCCGGCGCGGCCGGTGGAGTCCAGCGCAGTGGACCCAGGGTGTCCAGGTCGATGCGATCCGCCACGTCGCTGGGGACCACGGCCGTCGGACGCCAGTCGGCGGGCAGATCGCGGGCCTCAGCCAGGGGCGCCAGACGCTTGAAGGCGGGCAGATCGAGGTCGACCCGGGCACAGCGCTCCCGCAGCGTGTCGAAGACCTCCAGGGCCTCGTCCCGCTTCCCCGCAGCGTCCAGCACGTGGGCCAGGATGGCTTGGGGGTAGACGTGACTGTCCCGCCCCTTGGCCGCCTCGCGGGCCAACTCCAGGGCCTGCTCGGCGTCAGCGGCCTCCAGACACAGGAGCGCCAGGTGGCCCTTGTCGAAGCGGCGCTTGCGCAGCAGGTCGATGGTCTCCTTCAACTCCTTGCCGGAGAGGTCGGCCCGCAAGGCATCCTGGAGCGCGACCAGGGCCTCGTGCTTGTCGCGCAGGTTGTCCAGGATACGCTGGTGTTCGTCGAGGACCTTGTCCATGGCGGCACGCACCTCGCTGTCCTTGAGGTCCGCCTCCAGCCCATCGGTCTCCGCTTGTTCCAACGCCTCAACCCGTGCGAGCTTCGCGCTCACGATGGTCTCGGCCAGGGCGGCGAGATGCGACTCGAAGCCCTCCCCATCCCGGGCGTACGCATGCGCCTTCGCCAGCAGGTAGAGCCGCTCGGCCCGATCGGCCGGGCTCTCCTTGCCCTGCTCCGGAGGCTCGAGGTACATGGTGTTTGAGAGGGTGATCAACTCCTCCCACTGCTCGAACAACTCAAGCGTCTCCAGCAGCCGCCGGCGACCATAGGACGCGCTGCCGCCGCGCTTCTCCAGGGTGTTGTACTTGGGATGTCGAGGCAGCTCGATCATGTTCTTGGCCAGGTCCACCGCCTCCCGCATGCGTCCCTGTTGGCGCAGGCTGCGCACAAGCCACTCGTTGTTGTGGGCGTAGTTGTGGATCTGATCGGGCAGGACGTGGTCGCGCATCATGTGCGCGTGGTCCACGCGCGCTGACGCTTCCTGCTGCCAGCCGGCGTCGTCATGTCGGCCCAGGCGATCGAAGATGTGGCCGCCCATGTGCCACATGTGGGCCACTCCCGGGGCGCTGGGACCGGACTTGACGGCCGCCTCGATGACCCGCTCGGCCGAATCCTTAGCGTCCCACAAGTGGATGCGGTAGTGGTGCACGGGGTGCATCGGCGCAACGTCGAAGATCTGCTGTAGGAGCGCTTCGTTGGCCTGACGGCTTGTGATCGACGAACCCAGGCGTCCATTGAGCCAGAGGCGGTTCACCAGGAAGGCCTTGGCCTCGATGTCATCGGGGTAGTCCCAGAGGATGTTCTCGTAGTCCTTGGCCAACCGCACGGCGCGGGTCTTGCGGCGCTTCTTGCGCGCCTCCTCCTCCTTCTTGCGCTTCTCCTCGTCCTGCTCCTTCAGACGCTTGGGGTTCTCGGCTCCCTCCACTTCGTGGAAGCGAGCGAGGGCATCGATGAACTGCCGCTCGCGATCATCCACGAGGCCACGCTTGAGCCACGCCACCCGAGCAAAGCCCGCCGCCCGATCTTCGTTGTCCACGTTGGCCATCGCCATGCCCCAATAGGCCATGGCGCAGTCGGGATCGAGGGCCGCGACCTGACGGAAGGAGCGCTCCGCCTCGAAGTACCAGAAGCCGTGCAGCTGGCCAACGCCCTGATTGAAGAACTGCTGCGGCTCCGTTCCGGAGCAGGTCACCGGGAAGTGGACGCCCGCTTGCCCGGGCATCAGGTAGGCCGCTTGACGCGGGCCGTCATTGAAAACCTCGCCGTGGCTGGAGTGGCCCTCCGGCAGCTCCTCCTGGGCCAGGAGGGGCGCGGTACAACACAGGGCGATGAGCAGTCGAATCATTGAGCGCGTTTCTCCATCTTCCAGAATGCGATCCCGCCAGCCTGAAGCCCCAGGTCCACGGATGCAACCCGCTTGAGCGTGGTCAGGTTAATGACGTCCAGGGAGCCCGGCTCGCCGCCGATGCCCTCGCTGGAAACGAAAGCGAACTTCCCGTCAGGCGCAATGACAACGCCATGGGTGATGCGGCGGGTGGTCGGGATGCGGGCGAGCTCTTCGGACTTGTCCAGATCCCAGACGCCGACCGAGGCCGCGCCCTTGTAGGTCACGACGAGCTGCTTGCCATCCGGGCTGACCTCCAGGTTGTAGGGCGCCTTGGCGGTGGGCAGGCGGCGCGACACCTCCCAGTCCTTGAGGTTGACCTCCACGACCTGGGCCGAGCCGTTCAGGCAGACGAAGGCCCGCTTGCCGTCGGGGTGAGGCTGGACCCACGTGGGTTTCGTGACCGCGTCGTGGTGCCCACCGTCGCGCGGGCGCGCGATGCCGCCGGTCCCGTCATCCAAGTGCAGACGACGCAGGACCTCAAAAGTCCCGGCGTCCATCTCGATCAGCTCGTCGCTCATCATGGCGCAGGAGTAGTGGCGCCGACCATCGGCGGAGAGCCGGGACCCGTGGGGCATGGGGCCCGTCGTTGTCCGGGCCACCTCCACCATCGCCTCGGGGTCCACGATGGAAACCGAGCTCGGACTCATGTCCCCATGCAGATCGAAGTTGACGCAGTAGAGCAGACCGGTATCCACCGAGATCTGCATGGTCGCTGGGAACAGGCCCAGGCCCACCTTTCCTACGAGCCGGTTGTCCGAGGTCCGGTACTTGTAGAGGGTCCCAAACGGCATCCCATGGGCCATCGATAGGTACCAGTGCTCCCCTCCGGGCTCCACGGTCAATCCGTGAGGCCCTTCGATCTCCGTGGGCATGTAGCCCACCTCCACCATCGATTGAATACCAGCCTGCTGGCCGTCGAAGTGCACCACGTACACCTCGTCGGCGGACTCCGCCGTCACGTAGACGAAGTAGTCCTGTTCAACGGGGGTGGGCCCCAGCCCGAGACCAGCGGAGAGAAGGAGGGCGAGGCTCAATTGTTCTCGTCCTGCTCCAGGCGCACACACCACAGGCCCGAGTTCCAGTCTGTGAAGAAGATGTTGCCTTTGTGGGGCTGAGGCCCCCAGACCATCGGCGCATTCGAGATGTGTCCCTCGGGGTCCGCGGAGAGGAAGAAGGCAATCTCGCGCCCCTGCCTGTAGAGATCCCCCATCAGCTCGCCCGAGATGTCGACGACCCGCAGGCCGCCGTTGTAGTAGGCACCGTAGAGCACGTCGCCTTCAATCCACAGGTTGTGGGTGCCCGCTTCGGGGACCTGGTAGCGGGCGACCTCCTGGGGCGCCTCCAGGTCCGTGAAGTCGATGAAGTGAAACCATCCTCGGGGATAGGTGGGCAGGCCCTCGGTGTGCAGGCCAAAGGGGAAGGCCTCGTCTCCGGCCACCACGTAGAAGCGCCCGGTCTCCTTGCTCCGATAGGGAAAGGCGGCGTGGTTCCAACCGGACGGGTAGGCGTAGCTGGCCACCGGCTGAGGATTGCTCGGCGAGCCACCCTTGAGACCCGCACCCACGTCCACGATGTGGACACCATTGCTCCAGTTGGACGAGTAGGCGAGTCCATCCTCGACCCAGACGTCGTGGATCGAGTGGCTGGGTGTGTCCAACTCAAAGCTGCCGATGGTGCGCGGGCTACGCGGGTCCGCGGCGTCGATCACGTCGTAGCGGCGACCGGCGGAGAGGGCGTAGATCGTGTTCCCGTCCGCGAACACGTTGTGCACACCACCTGTCAGGGCCTCGTCATAGCTGGTAAGGACTTCGGGCTCGCGCGGGTTGCTGACGTCCACGAGGATCACGCCATTCTTGCGGTTGGAGGCGCCTTCCCTGCTGAGCACGCACAGCCGGCCGTCGGGTGTTACCTTGACGTCGTTGACCGTGCGCGCATCCACGTTGACCGTCGCGATGCGCTCGATGTTCGCGGGGTCGGTCACGTCCCAGAAGATCGCGTCTCCGTTTGCGCCCCAGGTGCCTGTCACGGCGTAGTCCCGCCCGTCGAGCCCTTCCCAGATCCACAGATCCGAGGTGTGCGTGTCGTACACCTTGCCGCGCCCAACGAGCTTCAGCTTGCCGCCCACGTTGCGGGGCACGATGCGCACGCTCTTGCGGGCGGTGTTGGAGCCGCAGGTGGCCACGATGGTGTAGATGCCAGGCGTCTCGGCCACAAAACGACCGTCGGGCTCGATCTGGCCCGAAGCCGCGGGGCCCAGGTCGTCATCGAAGCGAGCCGTGAAAGAGAGAGTGACCGGTACCTCCGTGACGGGAGAGCCGTTCAGGTCCCTAGCATGAGGCGAGAAGTGCAGGACGTCGCCGGTGCGCGCCTCCTCCGAGTCCACGAGCAGGTCGAGGCTCGCCACAGGATTGGCGTGTACCCGCATGTCGAGGGAGGTCTTCACCCCTTCCGCCTCGGCCGTGGCGGTGAAACTGCCCGGCCCACGCAGCTCGAGCTGGCCGAAGGAGTTGAACTCAGCGACGGAGGGATCGGAGCTGGCGATGGAGAGGCCTGGGACGGCGCGCTCGGCTCCACGGTCATCCGTTCCCCGCACCTGGAGGTCCACTTCGGTACCAGCGAAAAGGCGGCCTTCAGGGGCGATCACTGTCAACTCCACCAAGGGGGGGGGCAGTACGGTGACCGACACCTCGGCGGTCAGCCTCTCCCCCAGGGAGACCCGGCTCTCCTGACCTTCCGCCGTGGCGCCCCGGCGACGGGTCCGGACGACGATGGTGAACTGACCCGGTGCCACAGCCTCGACCTTGCCCTCCCGATCAATCGTGACGGAGCGTCGCGCGCGAGAAAAGAAGAAGACCTCCTCATCAAGGGTCTGGCCGTCGGCTCCGATGACCGAGGCCTCCAAGGTGGCGGTCTCTCCAACCTGTAACTCCAGGGACGGGGGCTGGATGACAATCCTCGCGGTGGGCGGGGTGGCGTCCTGGGCGAGGGGAAGCGCAGGCGAGAGGAGCAGAAGGCTGAGAGCGGATAGCGACATGGGATGACTCCTGTTGGGGGGAGGAGCATCCTAGTCAATCGAGGTGTTGCGCGGCCCCGCTGACTGAGGGCGATCTCATTCCCAAGGTATGAGTTCTGCTACCCTGAGCCGCCTCCCTTGCCTGGGTCGATGCCGGCGCGTTTGAAACCTCGATGGGGACCCATCCGCGGAGGACTTTGACCACGCTCCCGCCTGATCGGTATCATCGCCTGTAAGGGTTTTCATTTGGTCATCCTCCCCTCCATGCTGCTGCTCCTGGCGACCCCTACGGGGGACGTGCCGGTGAGGTTCGATCGCGATGTCCGACCCATCCTCTCGGACAACTGCTTTGAGTGTCACGGACCGGACACGAACAAGCGCCAGGCCGAGCTACGCCTCGACCGTAAAAAGGGGCTTTTCTCACTGCGTGAAGGCCGCCCGGTCGTCGCTCCAGGAAGTCCCGAGACCAGCGAGCTCTTCTCACGCATCACCCACCCCGATCCCGAGGAGCGCATGCCGCCCGCGGATTTTCGGCACAGTCTCGAACAGACCGAGATCGAGACGATCCGGCGCTGGATCACAGCGGGCGCGGCCTACGAGGGGCACTGGGCTTGGAGCGAGCCCACGCGGCCCGACGTGCCGGCCGTGGCGAATCGCGCATGGGTTCGCAACCCCATTGACTCGTTCGTCCTCGCACGCCTCGAAGCTGCCAGCCTCTCCCCCTCACCCACCGCAGACGTTCGAACGCTCGCGCGACGGCTTACCGTTGATCTGACAGGGCTTCCCGCAAACGCGGTCCAGGTGGGCGCCTTCGAACGCGGCGAACTCGTCGAGGCCCTGCTCGCTTCGCCGCACTACGGCGAGCGCATGGCACAGCACTGGCTGGATCTCGTTCGCTACGCCGACACGGTCGGGTACCACGGGGACCAGGAGTGGCGCATGTGGCCCTACCGCGACCACGTGATCCGCGCCTTCAACGAAAACCAGCCCTTCGATGAATTCACCATCGAGCAGCTCGCTGGAGACCTGCTCGATGAGTCGACCAACGAGCAGCAGGTGGCCGCGTCCTACAACCGCCTGAACATGATCACCTTCGAGGGTGGCTCCCAGGCCAAGGAGTTTCTCCTCAAGTACGCCGCCGACCGGGTGCGGAATCTCTCCACCATCTGGCTCGGCTCCACCGTGGGGTGCGCCGAATGCCATGACCACAAGTTCGACCCCTACTCCACACGCGACTTCTACCGCCTGTCCGCGTTCTTCGCCGACATCCAGGAGGAGGGCGTCTACACGGGAGTCGGCGCCGTCCCGCCCGAGCGGCGTGTCGTCGGCCCCGAGCAGGAAATCAAGCTGGCGACCCTGACCGCGGCCGGTGTGACGTTGGAAGCCGAACTCGAGCGCGACGATCCGGAACTCGACACGCAGCAGGCCGCCTGGGAGGCCCGGGTTGCGGGCGAAGCCAGCGCCGGTGAGTCCTCCGACGTGGCCTGGGTGGACGACGAACAGCCCAACGGGGGCACCGACGAGGGCGTCTGGAAATTCGTAACGGCCTCGGAGGGCGCGCCGGTTCACTCGGGAGAGCTCTCCCGCCGGCAGGCCGGGTCGGGGATCGTGCAGCACTTCTTCCTTGAGGCCACCCGCACCATGGCCCTGAGCGCAGGCGACAGGTTGTACGCCTGGGTCCACCTGGACCCACAGAACCCACCCGAGCAGGTGATGCTTCAGTTCCACGTGAACGGGTCGTGGGAGCATCGCGCGGTCTGGGGTACGGACAAGATCAGCTTCGGGGGAATCGGCACCAACGGTAACGCACACCGTCAAAAGGGAGCACTGCCTCCGACGGGTGAGTGGGTTCGGCTCGAGGTCGACCCTGCCGAAGTGGGACTGAGCCCCGAACACCCGGTCGATGGAATCGCGTTCACCCAATTCGGGGGCCTGGCTCATTGGGATGCGGCAGGCCTCTACAATCCCACCCGCGAGGCTGTTCTTGCACCCGCCGAATCTCGTACGGCAGACCAGTCGGCACTCCTGCGCAAGCACTTCCGAGGCATCGCCCCCAGCCTGGCTGCAACCCGAGCCGCCATCTCAGAAGCCACCGCGGCGAGAACGGCCTATGAGGAGTCGCTTCCGCTCATGCTGGCCACGGTCGCGGTCGCCCCGCGCACGGTGCGCGTCCTCCCGCGTGGCAATTGGATGGACGAGAGCGGTGAGGTCGTTCAGCCCGGGGTTCCACGGTTCCTGTTCCAAGGAGAGGTGAGCGAAGCAGAGCGCGCCGACCGTGAGGACCTGGCACGCTGGGTCGTCTCCGATGCCAACCCGTTGGCCGCCCGCGCCTTCGTGAACCGGATCTGGAAGCTCCTCTTTGGCGAAGGCATTGCGCGCAATCCCGACGACCTGGGAAACCAGGGGGCACGCCCCACCCATCCCCAGCTGCTCGACTGGCTGACCGTCGAGTTCATTGAGAGTGGCTGGGACGTCAAGGGCCTCATGCGCACGATCGTCTCCTCCAACACCTATCGCCAGAGCTCCGACACGCGGCCCGATCTCGTAGAACGCGATCCCTTCAACGAGCTCCTCGCCCGCCAGTCCCGCTGGCGCCACGACGCGGAGTTTGTTCGAGATGGCGCATTGGCTGTGAGCGGCCTGCTTGCGACCACCATCGGCGGGCCCAGCGTGAAGCCCTATCAGCCCGCCGGGCACTGGCGCGAACTCAACTTCCCCATGCGCACCTGGAAGCAGGGCGAAGGCAACCAACTGTACCGCCGCAGCCTCTACACCTTCTGGTGTCGCACCTTTCCGCACCCCGCTATGGATGCCTTCGACGCACCCAGCCGCGAGAGCTCCTGTGCAAAGCGCAACCGCTCGAACACACCCCAGCAAGCCTTGGTGTTGTTGAATGATCCCGGTTTTGTTGAGGCTGCACGCGCCCTGGCCGAAACGTCAGCCCGGCGCACTGCACAGCAGACCGATGAGGAGGGCGTCCAATGGATCTGGTCGCGGGCACTGGCTCGCAAGGCGTGTGCGGATGAACTGTACGTGGCTCTGGATCTACTAGTGGAAGAGCGCGCGCGCTTTGAAGCTGACTCCAAGGCCGCAAAGGCTCTGCTGGCCGTTGGCAAGCACGCCGTACCCCAGGACGTTCCAGAAACCGAGCTTGCGGCGTGGACGCAGGTCTCCCGGCTCGTATTGAACTTGCATGAAACGGTAACGAGGGACTGATGGGCTCGTCCTCCCCACTTTCACGCCGCGACTTCCTCAGCCAGGCCGGCAGCTGCACCCTGACTGGTGCACTGGCGTCGTTACTAGCCCGCGGCACGTTTGCGGCCCCCGGACTTGGTGGCGCTTCTCTTGGGCCCCACCACACCCCCAGGGCGCGGCGCGTGATCCACCTCTGCATGGCCGGCGGACCCTCGCACCTGGAGACCCTCGACTACAAACCCGAGCTGGCCCGTCGCCACGGCGAGCCCATGCCCGAATCGTTCACCAAGGGGCAGCAGATCGCGCAGCTCCAAGGCAAGCCACTTAAGTGCTTCGCGCCCCAGCACCCCTTCGCCCGCTACGGTGAATCCGGCCAGAGCATCTGCACGCTTTTCCCAACAATCGGTGCGCACGCCGACAAGCTCTGCATCGTGCGCTCGATGCACACGAGTGAGATCAACCACGACCCGGCCCACACCATGATGAATACGGGCTCGGGGCTCTCGGGCCGGCCAAGCATGGGCTCATGGAGCACGTTTGGATTGGGCGCGGAGACCGAGAACCTGCCGGGCTATGTCGTTCTGACCTCGGTCGGGAAGGGTGGTCAGAGCCAGCCCATCGCCGCGCGTCAATGGAGCTCTGGTTTCCTTCCGGGGCGACACCAGGGCGTGCACCTCAAGAGCCAGGGCGAGCCGGTCCACTACGTCTCGAGCCCCGATGGTGCAGATCTCGTCGGCCAACGCCGGCTTGTGGACGCCGTCGCACGCCTCAATGCGGCGGAGAACGAGCGCAATCCGGATCCTGAGATCGAGACTCGCCTGGCCCAGTACGAGCTGGCCTACCGCATGCAGACCAGCGTCCCCGAGCTCGTGGACCTCTCCGACGAGTCGGAGGAAACCTTCGAGCTCTACGGCACCCGCGGCGCTGATGGAAGCTACGCCGCCAACTGCCTCCTGGCCCGACGGCTCGCAGAACGCGGCGTGCGCTTCATTCAGCTCTACCATCGTGGCTGGGACCACCACGGCGGCATCAAGCGCAGCATGGAGATCACGGCCAAAGAGGTCGACCAGGCCACGGGAGCACTGCTGGCCGATCTCGACCGACGCGGCCTCCTCGAGGACACCCTTGTGCTCTGGGGCGGGGAGTTCGGGCGCACACCCATGGGTCAGGGCGACGGCCGCGACCATCACATCAAGGGTTTCTCCGTGTGGATGGCTGGGGGCGGCATCCGCGGTGGTACCTCCTACGGTGAAACGGACGAACTGGGCTATGCAGCAAGCGTTGACCCTGTCCACGTCCACGACCTGCACGCCACGATGCAGCACCTGCTGGGCCTGGATCACAAGCGCTCAACCTTCCGGTTTCAGGGTCGCGACTACAGGCTGACCGACGTCTCAGGTGAGGTCATCCGGCCTTGGCTCGCTTAGGCAACGCCAACTGTGGACGCGCCCCTAGGTCCGTTGAGACTCCATCAGGTTCTGGATCTGCCCGTTTAGGCTCTTCAGCGTGAACGGCTTCTGGAGGAAGGCCACGCCCTCCTGACTCTCCAGATCCGACACGCCTCTTGGGTCTGTGTAACCAGAGACCAAGAGAACTCGGATGGTAGGCCGGGCGAGTCCCATCTTCTGGGCGAGCTCGGTGCCGACCATGCCAGGCATCATGACGTCGGTCACCAGCAGGTCGATCTCCCCCTCGTAGCTCTCTGCCGTGGCAAGCGCCTGCCCACCGTTCTCAGCAGTAAGAACGTGGTGCCCGAGCTCTTCGAGGAGCACGGTGGTGAACCGCCGCACGGCCTCCTCATCTTCCACCAGGAGAACCGTCAGAGCCGCCCCCTGCGCTGCCATATCGGAAGGGCTTGCTCCAGACGGAACAAGCCCTGGGAGCACACCCTCTAAGGTGACAGGGAAATAAACGGATACCGTGGTTCCACTTCCGGGGACCGACTCCAAAACCACGTGGCCCCCATGCTGTCGTACGATCCCGTCCACAACCGAGAGCCCCAAGCCTGTCCCTTGCCCTACATCCTTCGTGGTAAAGAAAGGCTCGAGGGCTTTCTCTTGAGTCTGTTCATCCATGCCACAGCCCGTATCCGTAACACGCAGCCGAACATGTGGCCCTGAGAGCTCTGCGCTAGACAGCGAGCCCGGAATTCGGTCCACCTCATCGAGCTCGACCCGCAATTGGCCACCCATTGGCATGGCATCACATGCGTTTAGAACAAGGTTCATGACAACCTGCTCGACTTGACCCCGTCCCCCGCGAATAAGACCCTCCACCGGTTCGATGGCCAGATCGACATCGATAGATTCCGCGGCAGCCTGCTGGATCATCGAGTGCATGCCCTCCAAGACCTGCACCGGGCTCAGAGTGGTGAGAACCACAGGCTGCTTGCGGCTGTAGGCCAGCAATGCCCCCGTTAAATCGGCGGCACGCTCGGCGGCGGCCCGGGCATCCTCTAGGCATGATCGCTGGGTTTTGTCAATGGACCCACCCAACTGGAGCACGATGTCCATGTTGCCGGTAATTACCGTGAGCAAGTTGTTGAAATCGTGCGCAATGCCACCCGCAAGCTGGCCAATGGACTCCATTCGTTGCGCGTGATGCAGATCGGCCTCAAGGTCTCGCCGCTGCCCCTCGAGCCGCGTGGCGTTCTTGACCTGTGCTCGCAGATCATCATAGGCCAGCCTCAGTTCACGAGTACGCGCCTCCACCCGCACATCCAATTCGCGCCGAGCCTGATCCGTCTCCGCAAGCAAGCCCTGAAGCTCCGACTCACGTACCCTATCACGCTCCCTGAACTCGAACACACGCCGAACTGAACGCGTCCTACCCACATGGGCGGCAATCGACACCATCAGGGCCGACCCCTGGACGTAAATCAGGTTCGCCAATTCACTTCCCGTCACGATATGAGTGGCGACGAAGGCCCAGGCCACCAACGTGCAGACGCTGGAGCACACCCACCACCGAGTCATGAGAATGATGCTCCCGGCGGCGATCAGGATGACCCCGACGTAGAAGCTCTGCACCGCCTGCTCGGCCAGCATGTAGTTGGCGAGGACGCCGGTAGTGCTGGCCAGAACGAACAGCAATGTCGCCGGCCCAACCCACCCGATCCGAATCCATCCCTTGCGCAAGGACATGTAGAGCCCGAGCGCCGTTACAGCCATGGCCAGGTCCACGAGCATCGCTCTGACTCGAAGGTCCACGGCCAAATCCATCCAATGAAATGGAACGAACAGGAGCCAGAGAATCGCCGAACCTATGCTGACAGGCAGCAAGCCCTCGAACGTCTCCCGCATCAACTCGCTTTTCAGGGACCCATTCGGGAAGTCCTGGCCCCGCTGTTGCGTTCCGGGCCCAACTGCAACGCCCTCCTCTCTGACCTGGCTGGGACGGTCAGATGTGAAGGCCCCCCCAACGCCTCGGTTGGCGTTAGGGATATCTCCGTCCACAGAATTCCGGGGAGTCATTGGATGGCGAGTCGGCGAAACGGGCGCAAGCGAGGTGCGAGAAAAAAGGGTCCAACTGTAGACCCTTCCTGCCTCACAATTACAAACTGGGTGCTCTGGTGATACCCCCGTGGCGGCGGAACTTGGTTCCCTAGTGGATCAGTACGGCTTGCGCCCTTATCATCCCACTCGTCCTCGGAAAAAAATACTCAGGCACGTGGAACCCTCCGAAGGTGTGTGCGCGTTGCACGCGCACACACCTCAAACTGTTCCGCTGAACATGCTCACCGCTCTACTCGTCTCCGCAGCCCTGATCAGTCCGCCCCACATCCTGAGGCAGGCCATCACGACCGCCCCGCTGGTTACCTCCACGCATCCGTCTGATGGTGAGCCTGAGAAGTCAGTGGCTGCCCCGCTCCTAGACTGGAAATTTGAGTTTGATGAGTGGCTGTTCAGGGCGGTTCCGAGTGCGGACCTTGCAGTCGATCAAGCCACTCGCATTGTCCAGACATCAAATGGAGGTGGACCGGGAATCCTGAATTGGATCGGGCTGGATTTCATCACTGACATCGGGGGCGCGGATGGCAAGACCATCGGCACGTTGCTCCTTCAACCCTACGTGATCCACGCCGACGGCCTGCCTAAGACCCCACCCATATTCGATGGCCCCCATGACTGGGCAATGCAGTGGCGTTTCATCCAATTCGACGTCACGCGCTGGGCCCACCGGGGCATTGGTTGGAAGCTGGGTCACTTCCAGGTGCCGTTTGGACTAGAGCACGGGATCAACACCACGGGCACCTTGCGCCAGTTCACCAACAACTCCAATCTGGGCGTGAAGGCTGACTGGGGAACGAGCCTCTACGGTGAACGCAACGGAATCGACTACGAGGTGGCCGTGACGCGCGGGAGCGGCAATGAGTACCGCGAGAATGATGGAAACCGCGTGCTCGCCGCGCGGGTCGGCAATTCCCTGGAAGAGAACCTCTGCTTCGGTGTGTCCTACATGGATGCGCAGCTCACGGGACAGGACCCTCCAGGAATGATGACCTCTTTCCCAAAGCCCACGAGGACCCGATGGGGTGCCGACTTCCGCTGGCGCCGGGCCACACATACCCTCTTGGGGGAGACAAGCTATGGCAAGAATGACGACGACGACGTGTGGGCGTCCCTGCTCGAACTGAACTCGTCCTCCAACGACGAACGATCCCTCTACTATGCCCAGCTAGTCGCCTCAGGTTCCAAGCCCAGTTCCGGATGGCAAGAACGCGAGGCCCTCCAGCTTGGCCTCCGCCAGCATCTCTCCGCCCATTCCACGCTCTCTCTTCAGTGGGCCCAAGACCTCGAGGTGCCTACCGGAGCCGAGAAGAGCGTCATCGCCGTTCAGCTGCGATTCAGATTTTAGGAGACCTAGAATGAGATCCTTCAAAGACATTGTGGCAACAACCCTCGTGGCTGCGATCGCCGTCTCTTCACAGAGCCGTGCCCAGGCAGCCCCCCAAGCTGACCGAACCAGCCCATTTTGCTCCTACCGGAATTACCAGCACGTGATTCCACAGATCCTTGGAAAGCAGGTCGTCTCCGAAGTTCGCGCGTTCCCTGCTCGAGTAATTAACGAGCAACGCTTGGCCGTTAGCAAACTGGCCAGACTGAACCTCGGGCGAGATGAGCTGGGACGCCACAACCTCTACGTACCCATGGACGAGGCGGGAGAGGCCTATGGAGCAATGCGCATCCACGCCGAGCCTGGAGATCACGGCCTCGTGTTCTTCGCGATATTCCTCGATCGGGACCTGAACCTCAATGGGTACCGGGTACTGCAATACAGGGGAACAGCAAAGGGGTGGATGACCAAGAACGTAGCGCTACGCAGCCGCATTCGTGGCGCCGACGCCAACACAGTACGGAGTTGGCTGGACGAGCAAGGCACGGCCGTCAGCACAAAGGGACTGAAAGCGCTCGGCCTTGACGGCGAATCGGAGCGCAATCTCCGCTGCGTGGTCCACCTGCTACGAATATCGGTCAAGGTCATCCACTCGACCGATCTGGTTTGGGGACCCAGGTTAAGGGCCATCAAGCTCATCAACTCCCGGCCTCCCCAAAAAACCAAGAGTGACTTGCAGCCCTCTAGGAACTAGTTGAGGGTCGGGACGTGAGAAACAAAGGTGCGTCACCAGTGGGCCGCGGCCGCCTCAAGCCCGGACCATCTGCACCCACGGTTAGAGCCGAGCCGACGCGCTCGTTCCGCTTCGCGATTCTGCGGGTGATTCTCTCCTGCAGCCTGCTTGGCATTGGGCTCAGTCTCAGTATCTACTGGAATCACTCTCGCCTCGGGCGCATAGAGCAAGAGGGCCAGGCAAACGTCGAGAACGTCAATCACTGCCAACGGGGCGCCTCACGTTCGGCGGGAATCGCACTCAATACCCTCGACCTGATTCTGCTGCCCGGGGTGGAGTCCATTTCTAGCTTCTATCTGGCTCCGATCTTGTCGAATGTGCAGGTCCTGCACGCCGAATTGCACGAGTCCATCGCAGCACAGGGCATGGTCGGCGCCGTTAGAGCCATCGCACCCGAGTCCCCGAGCTTGCATGCTCAGGCCAGAGATCACCTTACCTATCTTGAGGCCATCGAAAGATTGACCGCAGGGGTGATAGCACTATGTGGAAAGGTGGTCGAGGACAACTCACCGGTCGACACGGACCGGGCTTCCTCATTGGCGGACGAGCTTGTCGTTGCCCTTGAGGGCAGTAGCGATGCAGCTAACCAGCTCTCGGCGGCACTCAAGGAATGGATGGAGCAGAGGAAGTCGCGCCAGACAAATCTGGCGGTCCTGTGCTCCGTGCTTTACCTGTTGCTGGTGCTCTACCTCATGATCTGGGCCGCGCGCGCAATTGCGCGACCCATCGAACGCATGGAGCGCGCTCTGGACAAGTCCGGAGCCCAAGCGAGTTCCGATCTGGAGTTTTCAAGCTTCAACGAAATCAACTCACTGCGAGATACGCTCATCGCCTTCATCACCCTGCGCGACACCCGCGAAGAAGACCTTAGGGCCGCAGTCCAGGAGAAGGTTGATGACCTCCTCACTCGCGAGCAGGAGGTACAACATCTCCAGCGCATTGAGCAGCTCGGGGGACTGGCCGGGTCCGTTGCACATGACTTCCGCAACCTACTCACGGTTATCAGCGGCTATTCCGGCCTCATCGCAGCGGATGATGATTCCAGTCCCTCTGTGCGGGAGAACATTGCCGAAGTGCTATCCGCAGCGCGTCGAGCAACCGAACTAACCACAAAACTGCTCGCGTTCAGCAAGCGGGAGGAAACTGACGCAGCTCCGACACTCTCAGCCAATGAGTGGTTCGATAATTGTGGGGTCCTTCTCTCGCCCTTCGGAGGACCGATGGGCAATACCCTCAAACTAGAGTGCGATCCAGACCTCCCAGCCCTCACCATCTCCCGCATCTCTCTCGATCAAGTCCTGATGAACCTCGTGAGCAACGCCCGCGAAGCCCTTGCTGGGGGGAGAGGCCTGGTCGAGGTTGCCCTCAACCACTTCACCGTTGACACCCACGGGCCCCTGCCAGAGGCGTTGACAGAAGCGGGCTCTGTCGTCGCGCTTCGGGTGAAGGACAACGGCACGGGAATACCGGAGGAGGCGCAAGAGAGGGTCTTCGAGCGCTACTATTCAACGAAGGACGGGACAGGCTTCGGTCTGGCTACTGTTAGAGAGATTGTGGAGGGTGCCGGAGGAACGATCAGTCTTGAATCCACTGTAGGCGTGGGGACCACTTTCACCGTGCTGCTACCTGGCGCACGCCACCAGGATGATTCAGCCTGACAGGCAGTAAGCGCATACGCGCTCCAACGCGGTAAGGAGCTCTGGGACGTGGCGATGCCCCGGTCCTGGCAATCTTTGTCTGGCGGTTGAGGGTGCAGGGCCTATGGTTCAGTACCCCCGTTACCTGTCTTGTTGCCCCGGCAACACCGACCGCTCTTTCCCCTTCGGCCTACCCTATCTCGGAACAAGACCATGAGAACCACGAGTATCCTGCTTGCATTCGCCACGCTCCCCGCGCTCTTGACGGACATCTCGACGGCCCAGCAGATGACGGGCCTGCCCATGGACCTGACTGCGGCCCATGATGGCATCCTGGAATTTGACCAGTCGCCACCGGCGCTCGCCGCCTTGGGCGGGCTCGATCAGGTTGTCATGCGCGGTGTGCCTACACCCTATGGCCCCGCGATCGATCTGGAGCTGGATCGCCTGCGTTTCGACTTTTCAAGCGTAGGTGTCTTTGTCGACGGCAAGCGCTCACGCTTTGAGCCGGGCGACATGACTCTCTGGTCCGGCAAGGTACGTGGGGTCGAGAACTCGGATGTACAGCTCTGCTTTTCTTCCCGTGGGACCTACGGCTGGATCTTCAACGGCATCGAGTACACCCACGTCAGCTCCACGCCGGGTGAGGATGGAACGTGGAATCTGGCGCGCGTGCGCATGATCAGCGACCAGACCATGATGCGCGCGGGTGGCGGCTTGCCCCCCAGCACCTGCATGCTGGACCAGATGGGTCCCACCCCGGGCTCGGGCGGAGGCGTTCACGTGGACGACTCGGGCCCCCCCACCTTCGGAGCGGCGACCAAGCTCGAGCTGAAGCAAGCCATCGAGACCGACTGGCAGCTCTACCAGCTGTGGAATGATCTGAATGCGGAGCAGACCTATGTGATGGCCCTGCTGGCCGCCAAGAGCTCCCGCTATGACACCCAGGTGGACATCGTCGTCACCTATCCCTACGTCCAGTTCTACACCACGGCCAACGACCCCTGGACCAGTCAGGACGGCGGTGGAAGCTCCATCGACCTGCTGTATGAGTTCCAGGCGGCCTGGAAGTTCAACATCCCCGCCGGCGCGCACCTGGCACACTTCCTCAGCGGAGCGGGCCTCGGTGGCGGCGTCGCCTGGGTCGACGTCCTGTGCAACCCCGAGTACGGGTTCGCGGTATCGGGCAACATCAACGGTGGCCTGACCTTCCCGGTCACCCAGGGCTCAAACACCTGGGACTTCATGGTGTTCGCCCACGAGACCGGCCACAACGTGGGCACCTGGCACACCCACGACTACTGCCCGCCCCTGGACGAGTGTGCGCCTTCGGGCTACTTCGGTTCCTGCCAGAACCAGCAGACCTGCATCAGCAACGGGACGATCATGAGCTACTGCCATCTGTGCTCGGGCGGCATGAGCAACATCACGACCTTCTTCCACCCCACGGTCGTTGCCACGATGAAGAATGAAGCCGCCAACTCCTGCCTGCCGGACTACGGTCAGCCCCAGATCCTCTTCAGAGATGACTTCGAGAGTGGTGACCTGGTTGCTGGCGGTTGGACCAAGAAGAACAAGCGCGTCAAGGTCCACACGGGCGCGGCCTATCAGGGGACCTATGGTGTTCGCCTGAGGAAAAAGTTCTGGCTCGAAAAGTCCTTCGACACAAGCACCTTCAAGGACATCACCATCAACGTCGCCCGTCGAACCAAGAACTACGACGCTGGCGAGAGCCTGAAGATCCGCTTCCACGACGGAACGGGATGGACAGACATCGAGGTCACGACGGATACGGCCTGGGGAGCGATGAGCTTCGCACTGCCCGCCACGGCCAATGACAACGCCAATTTCAGGCTGCGCTTCAAGTCCTCCAGCAACGAGGCCAAGGAGCGCGGGGACATCGATGACGTGGAGATCATCGGGACGCCCCAGTAGGCTCCATCGGAGTGCCAGCGAGGGCCGCCCCGCCGACCCTCGCTGGCATGTCCTTGCGCCAGCACCTTCCCTGGATTGGCTTCCGGTCTCGGCTCTCGGCTAGAGACTTCCAAAACAGTAGAGATGTCCTGCGCTGCGAAGCCAGATGCATCCGTCCTCAAGTGCAGGAGTGGCGTAGCATGGCTCCCCGAACTCCACGGTGTGGATCGGGTCTAGGCTGCCGCCCGCAGCCAGGACGGAGAGGATGCCCGACTCCGACAGCAGGTAGACGTGGCCCCCTCCAGCAACGGGGGCGGCGTAATACGCATCCACCGCGTCTTCCAGGCGGGACTTGTCCAGCGGCTCCCCTGATTCCGCGGTAAGCGCCGTCAGGAGGCCCCCCTGATCAGCCAGCAGGTAGTACACGCCCTCGTAGACGAGAGGTGAGGGTAGCTGAGGGATTGAGCGGTGATAGCTCCACTGAACGGCCTCCGCCGTGCGATCACCACGCCCCCCCACGCTTATGGCCATAGCCGAATTCACAGAGGCGAGCGAAGCGCGCGTCCCCTCCCACTCCACCTCGTCCAGGGCCTCATCACCGTCCAGGTCGAAGAAGACAAAGAGCTGCCGAACGCGCTTCTCCTCGATCTCCGGGGCGCTGATGGTGCCACTCTTGTCAGTGTCCATGCTGTCAAGAGCGTCGGCGAAGGGCGGATACTCGATCTGGTTCCCCAGGTTGTTGAGGGGCGAGGCAAAGCCGTGGGTCCAGAGTGTCTCACCGAGCAGGACGGGCACGGACTTCATCTCTCCCGGCAGGCCGCGCACCCACCAGACACGCTCACCGGTCTGGGCGTCATAGGCGTCGAGCAGATACGAACCGGGCAGGATCACCTGCGCGCGCCCCTCGGGCGTGTAGTGCACCACGGGAGTGCAGTGGCCGCTCACCGCCTGCGGCCGACCGACCTTCCAGAGAACTTCGCCGGACTGCTTACTGACTCCCAGCACGTAGGAGTCCGTGGATTGATCGCAGGCCAGCACGACAACGTCCCCCACGATGATCGGGGAGGCCGCCATCCCATACACGTTGTCGAACGGCCCCAAGGGCAATCGCCAGCGCTCTTGCCCGTCGTGATCGTAGGCGAGTAGACCGTACTCATCGAAGAACACGACCACGCTGTCTCCATCGACCGCAGCAGAAGCGGCAGCCGCATGGTTCTTGGGGTGGAGCTTGGTCTTGCGCGGGCGCGGCGCCTCCCGTTTCCACAAGGTGGCCCCCGTGTCGCGGTCAAGCGCGTAGGAGAACAGACGCTCATCCTCTACGCCGGTCAGGAAGACGCACTGCTCGGATAGCACAGGCGAAGAATGGCCCGGAGGAAACTCTCGTGCCCAGAGCACACCTGCGTCGGGCCCGATCTCGGCGGGATACTCGCCCCGGGCGAGGCCCGTGCCATTGGGCCCACGAAACCTGCTCCAGGCAGCGCTCGAATCACTGCTGGATGAAGCCGCCGGAGGGTTGATGCACGCGGGCAGGCCGAGTGCAAGAAGCATCGCGAACAGAGAGCGGAGGGCATTGTCCATTCTCTGAGGGTACATCGATGGAATCAGGATTGCGTCCAGGGCCGGTGCCTTCATTGCAGCAAGGCGAGGTGCACCGCCCGGTGAAGATTCACTTCGGGCCTATATACAGCCCTTCGCCCTGTACAGCGGCTCCCGCCTGCTCGGCAACGTGAGAAGCGTTGCCGTTATCGATCCGGCTCTCTAACGGGCGATGGTGCAAAGGCGCAGGGGCGCTACAATCGCGGGGTGTCCTACGCAGCCCTCTCCATCCTCGCCGTCATCACCTGCGGGTCGCAAGCACCCGAGGGCAAGGAGAGCGTGCGCGTGCTCCGCGACCCCTGGGGCGTGCCCCACGTTCTAGCCGAGTCCGACTATGGCGCGGGCTATGGATACGGCTGGGCGCTGTCCGAGGATCGGCTCACCGAAGCGCTGAGTGGGATGTGGACCGTGCAGGGACGCCGAACCGAGATCGAGGGCGAGGCGGCCCTTGGGATCGACCGGACCTTCCGGCTCTTGCGGCTCACCGAGCACGCCGGGGCCGCCTTCGATGGATACCCGGCAGTCGTTCGGGAGGTCGCCACGGGTTTCGCCGCGGGGATGAACGACTACATGGCCGCGCACCCCGAGAGGGTGCCCAGCTGGGCGGAACCGATCGACCCCACCTGGCCCCTGGCCCTCGGGCGCATGATCGACTTCTGGGTCCCCCTGCGATCAGCCAACCAACAGGCACGCAAGATCGCCCCGCGCATCGCCGTCCCCTCCACGGGCACGGGTCCGGAGCACTACAAGACCTACGGCTCGAACGGCTGGGCCCTGGCCCCAGCGCGCACGGAGGCCGGCCACGCCATGCTCGCCTGCGACCCGCACCTGCCCTGGAAGCACGAGTTCCAACTCCACGAGGTGCACCTGCGCGGCAAGTCCTTCGAGGTGGCCGGGGCAGCGTTCGTCGGCGTCCCCTTGCCCGTCTTCGGCCGAACGCGGCACGTGGCCTGGACCTGGACCTCCAACTCACCCGACAACACGGACGTGTACCGCCTGGAGCTCGTGGAGGGAGATCGGCTGCGCTACCGGTTCGGTGACGAGGCCCTGGAATTTGAAGAGCGCGAGGAGTCCTTCGAGTTGCCGGATGGTGAGTCCATCACCGAGACCCTGCGCTGGTCCGTCCACGGACCCATCACCCACGTCGATGAGGCGCAGGGATACGCGGTGGCCTACTGGTTCGCGGGTTTCGGCCTGACGGATCCGCCGCTGCAGTACGCCGAGATGCTCCAGGCCGAGGGGGTCGATGACCTCAACGCCGCGATGGGCCGGCTCCAGTTCGCGCACTTCAACCTGGTCACAGCCGACACGGCGGGGGAGATCGAGTTCGTCTACTCCGGCCGGATTCCCGAGCGGCCCGAGTCCGTCGACGCGAAGCAGCCCCTGGATGGCAGCGACCCCGCTCTTCTCTGGAACACCTTCATTCCCTTCAAGGACCTGCCTACGGTCCGGAGCCCCAAGATCGGTTTCGTCCAGAACTGCAACAACCGGCCCGAGCACACCACGGGCACCAGCGCCGACCCTGACCCGAAGAACACCCCCGAGGACGTCGTCGCGGGCGGGACCGCCGAGACGGTCCGGTCCTGGTACCTCAAGCAACGGCTCCGCGCCAAGGAGAAGTTCTCACGCGAAGACGCCGTGGCGCTACTGACGGACGGGACGATGATCCCCCACCTCTCCCTGTCCAAGCAGCTGCGCGCGGCCTGGGAGAAGTATGGCGAGAGCTATGAGCATGGCGATGCCATCGCCCCTGACGTGGACCGGCTCCTGGCCTGGGATGGTGCACCGGATCTCGCAAGTGGAACGCCAACCCTCGCCCTGTTGTGGATGCACACCCTGAACGGGAGCCAGACGATGTTCAAGGTCGGCCTGCTGCAGCGGGCCCCCTCATCCCTCTCCGAGGAGGACGCCTTCGCCATGTTCGACGCCCTCAAGGAGGCCCGCAAGCGCCAGCGCAAGCTGCTCCCGTTCCCGCCGCAGATTCCATGGGGTCTGATCCACGTCATCCGCAAGGCGGGAAAGGTGTTCCCGGTTGCAACGGGTATGTACCCGGCGATCTCCTTGATGAACGCCAACCTCGACCCGCAGAAGGCGAGCTTCACGGACCTGACCTGTCGGGTCGGCTCCGCCTACGTGGCGCTGCATGAACTCTCGGATCCGCCCGTGTCCTGGACGGTGACCCCCATCGGCCAGACGGATCGCAAGGATCTCCCCTACACGACCGCATGCACCGAGCTCTTCGCGAAGCGTGAGCTCAAGCCCCTGGCCTTCACGGACGAGCAGTTGGCCGAGGTGCAGACGACGGAGACGCTGCTCCGCTTCGAGCATCCGATTCCCCGCTAGGGCGCAACCGGCCAGCGCTCAGCGCCCCCCACGGTTCTGGGCATCCTTAAGGATCTCCTTGCCGGCCTTCTTGAGCCGCTCCGGCCAACGGAAGGTGGGTGCCGCGGTCGGGTCGTACCCGGCCAGGTGATCCCGCAGGCGCGTGGCGGGCTTGGTGTACACCAGGACCGTGTCGCCAAAGACCTCTTCGCACAGGGCAGCGAGGCGCGGGTCGTACTCGACCAGTTCCGTGCGGGTGTTCACATAGTTGTGGTCGTGGTCCGGCTCGCGGTTGTCGTCGAACCAGGACTGCACGCCCTCCGCGAAGTACTCATTCTTGTTGGTCGAGGCGTACTTGCCCTCCCACAGCCCCTCGGCGGTGGCCTGGTCGAAGGCCGCCTTCAGGCGGGTGTCAAAAGTCTCGTCCACCCTCACCATCCCACGCAGGTGGATGTTGTGGGCGAACTCGTGGATCAGGATGTTCTCGGTCGAGTAGGGATCGCCGGGATAGGCCAGCACGTTCTCCTCGGCGCAGCTACAGACGGGGTCTGTCCGTGATCCCCCCAGCCCACGGGCGCGTCGATCCCAGTAGTCGGGATTGTCGAAGTGCGAGTACTCAGGAATGTCCGTCGTCCACTCCTGGTAGCCCATGACGATCATGCGTGAGCCGCTCTCGATCATGGCCGCGCGCACGTCAGGCCGACGCGCCAGCATCAGGTCCACCAGGTAGGCCGCCTCAAGCAGCGCATGGTCGTCCACGGCCCCCGATGCAATGATTGGATACCCCGATGCCGAGACGTGCTTCTCGTAGAAAGGACTCAGGTTCATTTCGACTGGCGGCGGCCCGACCCTTCGCGCAGGACCCGCGCAGCCCGAAAACGAGAGGGCCGACAGGGCCGACAGGGCCAGCAGGATGTAGCCAAGCGCGTCAGTTGTATTCATGGCTCGCAGTCTAGCCGCCCTCATGGCTGGGGATACACAGGACGCTCCGACCAGGATCGGGTACGAACTCCGTCCTTACCGAGCCCACAGGGGGGCAAGGCTTGGGAGCCCGCCGCCGGGCCGCTCACGGCACGATGATCTGCACCCGCTCCCCCGCGACGAGCTCCACGGACATGAGCAGGGTCCCGGCGCTCAGCGGGTCATTGAAGTTCGTCATGCTTGCCGGGTCGATGCGCCGCAGCTGACAGGGCATGACCGGGATGCCCTCCGCGAAAACCACGCCCACGGCGCCGCCCACGGCCATCACGAGCTGGGTCCTGCCGTTGCTGCCCGCCAGGAGGATCGTCGGTGGTCCCGATTCAACCGGGGGCGCGTTGGTGAAGGTCACGGCGCCGGTGGAGAAGGAGGCCTGCCACGGGTTCTCGCCGGACACCAACTGCAACCGTTCGAGCAGGCGTATCGCACGTCGATCGGGCGGGCCCAGTGAGAGTTGGTATTCACCGGGTTTGCGAACCGTGATGCGGAAGTTCCCGTCTGCGCCGACGATGTCCTCCAGATCGCTGCCGGAGCGCAGGAGTCCGCCCCCCTCGGGCATCAACCGCGCCTGCCAGCCGACGGCGGGCGCTCCGTCCAGCAGCAGGGTGCCGACCAGGACCGTCTGGGCTTCTCCCGTGAGGGAGAGGTCATGGCGCGTGGTCTGGCCCTCGAGTACCACGCAGTTCGACTCGATGTCCGACTCGCGGAACTTACTGCCGTCGCTTGAGCTGCTGGAGGAGTTTAGCGAGATTTCCTCGCTGGCCAGCTCCACCTGCCAGGGCCCCGGGATGAGCCGCTCGCAGCGATAGAAACCCTCGCGGTCCGTGCGCACGGTGCGCGCGTGGGCGTCTCCCCGCGACAGGGCCACGATGCGACCTGCGATCTTCGCATCGCCCCACACGCGACCCTCCAGAGCGCCGCCCTCGGTCAGTTCCAGGACCAGACCGTCGAGCCCGCGGCGGGGATCGATGGTCAAGGGCCCCGCCTCGGCCGGGGCAAGACCCTCGAAGCTGACCCGCACAAAGTAGTCTCCCGCCTGGCGCAGGGTCAGGCCGAAGGACCCATCGCTCCCGCTGGTGCCACTGACAGTGGGCCGGCTCCGGACGCGCACGGGGAAGTCGTTGTGCAGGCGGCGGTTCGTGGCCTTGGCGTACAGTTCAACCGTGGCTCCTTCCAGGGGCGCACCCTGCGCGCGGACGTGCCCGCGCACGCCGGGCAGGGGGCGCAGGCTCACATGCAACTCGCGCGGGACGGTCAAGGGGTCGAAGGGGCCCAGTTGGCTCAGGTCGTGTCCTCGTGCGCCGACCTCCAGGAGGAAGGCCTCGCCGGGGATCGGAACTCGCAGCATGCCGTTCTCCTCGATGCGGGTGATGCTGCGAATCAGGACGCCCGTGTGCGCGGCGTTGTAGCCTGAGACGCTGAGCCTCTCGAGTTCGGCCGTACCACTCTCGCTGTCGACGCTCAGCAGCAGGTACTCGGGCTCAGTAAGCCGCAGCACCAGCTCGGCGCCGCCCTCCACACCCTTTGCGTTGGCGGGGCCGAATTCTTCTTGCCGGTCCTGGGCGTTCAGGTTGCGCGGGATCTTGGGCTCGTAGGCGATGATGAAGCGCCCTTCCTCGTCAGAGTGCGAGGATCGCATTCCCGACGCGCCTCTCGCGGAGTACTCGGACCTGATCTTGGCGTTGGGGCTGGGCACGCCTGAAGGGCTCAAGACCTGGCCCCGGATGAACAGGCCGAAGTCGAGTTCCTCGAGGGTGATGATCACGTCTTCGCTCTGCATACCCGCCCGCACGAGGAAGGGTGGAGTGTAAGCGGCCAGCAGGCCCTCGCCGCCCGCCCACAGCCGCAGGGTCCCCGCCGGCAGGTCCTCCAGGAGCAGCCGGCCGGAGGCGTCAGTGAGCTCGTTCGGGTCGTCGGTTCCTGCCCCCAGAGCCGTGCGCTCAAGAACCTCTCGCCGGGTCGATCGGTTGTTGTTCAATTCGAATTCGCTGAAGGGCTCGACCCAGGCGCCTTCGATGGGTACGCCCCGGGGGGTTTCCACCCGAACGGCGATGGCCCCCGCCGGGATCAACACAACGTCCCCCAGCTCGGTCAGTTGGCCTTCCTCCAGATTGGCGCCGATCCTGCCCGAGGCGAAGGATGGGTGCACGTAGGCGGCCGTTCTTCGCTCCGACCCCCTGCGACTCCACACCCGTGCCGATCCGGTTCGGTCGGAGACCTCGTGGGACACCTGCCCGGTGAACTGCACGCGTACCCCGGCCACGGGCACCCCCGAGGGATCCACAAAGCGCAGGTGGATCCCGGTCCGGGGTGTCGCCGCGATGGGTTCCCCCTCCTCCTTGGGGGCGGCCGCTTCTACGACGGAGCGCTGAAGCGCGCTGGAGGAAGAATCCACCGGGGGCGGCACTTCGAGCTCGGGCTCGATGGGCAGGTAGCTCAGTTCCAGCGGAGCCTCCTGGGAGGAGCCTCCATCCACCAAGCGGGATCCCATCAGCCCCGAGTTCAGGAGTGTCCAGAGCAGAATCGCTGCCGCGAGACCGCCCAAGCCAAGAAGGGTTCCTTTTTGCATGGTTCGCTTTGGGCCAGGTGGGTTCGGTCCTCGTCCCTTCTCCAGGGTCAGCGAGAATAAGGGATCCCCGGGAAGCGGGTACTGATTTCCTTCGGCCCCACAAGGAGGATGAGGAGGGAGCCCCCGAGAGGCGCAAGCTCGGCCCTCACTGGATGGCGCCGGTCGGGAAGAGGTTGGCCTCGTCCGTCTCAGAAACGTCGCCCCGTGAGTCGAGATCCAGTAACACGTACTTGCCCGTCAGGTTTGAATCCCACTTCAGGCGCATGGTGCCCGAGATACTCTCGCCGGGGTCCAGGCTGCGCATGCGCAGCAGGCGTAGGACCGGGTCGTCCTTGTCAAGGATCAGGTCATCCGAGAGGCGCAACTGAGCGGTGTACTTGCCCGTGGGGGCGATGCCCGAGTTGGTGATGGTCACGAGGCTGTGGACCTCGGGCTCCGGCCCGACCAGGCGCCAGGGCTCCACGTCGCCAATCAGGTTGGGCTGGGCCTCTGAGGGCCCGGGGATGGTGAAGGCCCAGATGCCGTCACCCAGAAGAACGTTCGAGCCGGCGATGAAGAGACGACCGTCCGCGAGGGTGAGCTCACCACCAAAGGGCAACCAATCGCGCAAGGAAAGTTTCGCGCGGTCAAAGATGAACGTCTCCGTGGCGGAACTAAACAGGATCGCGTCGTCTGTGACGAGGGGCTGCTGGAGCACTGCACCGGAGCCGATACAGAGGCCCTCATAGCTTCCATCCCAAGCATCATGGACACTCACCATCCCGCCCACCATGACGTAGACCCTGTCGCCCGCCACGGCGGGCGTGCCATTGAAATTGCCGGCGTACTGCCAGGCCACCGTTCCTGTTGTGAGGTCGATGCAATAGAGCCCGTCGCTATTGACCAGGTAGGCCCGCCCGTTGGCGATAGCTATCGTGCGGTCCATGGACCAGCCAGACCAGTTCCAACCCAGGGCGAGGGACCAGTCAATGGCGGCATTGGCCGGATCATGCTGCATCAGGGTTCCGGCCACGAACGAGTAGAGGCGTCCACCGTAGTAGCTCGGAACCCACTGGTCGTACTGGGGTAGATCCAGATAGAAGAGCTGCTGACCGTCATTCTGGTCAAAGCCGTACATCCCGCCGTAGTAGCCACCGTTGACGAACACGCGGCCGTCGGCCACGCATGGCGCCAGGTAGCGCTCCCACTGCGCAGCGTGGGGTGCGACCCAATTGGGTACGCCGGTGTCGCTTTGGAACGACCACAGGTGTGTATCACCGCTGTGGTTGCCGCGCTGAACGTATACCTGCTCGCCGTCAACCGTGGGAGGATTGATTGAGTAGCACTGGTCGAAGTCGTACTTCCACAGCTGAGAACCGTCTGAAGAATCGAGGGCCCGCAGCCAAGCGTCGCCGAAGTACTGCCAGGGCGAAGCGTAGACGACCCCATCCTTCACAGCGACCTGCTGGATGTCCTGGGGGTAGATGTTGTTCCAGAGGAATTCGGTGCTACCCACTCCGTAGACGCCCAGGTAGGCGCCGGTGTGGGACGGACCGTTGCCGAAGGTCTTCCAGGCGCTGGTGTCGACAGAGGCATTCGCGGTCCAGGGCCCGATTCCCAAGACGATACGGTCCGACCCGACCTGGGCAAGGCCGGGTGCGGCGAGCAAGAAAGCAACGGCGAGTTTCATGGGATCATCTCCTCGTGCCCGCAAGAAGCAAGCACTCACGAAGCCTGAGGATGCCAGGTTCGGCCCTGGCTCTGGGGGACAGAGCGGTTCAGGGCCGCCTACCCAGACGATAGGCGATTCCGACGGGTCGTGACTGATTGAAGTTTCACGAACCCACCTGGCAACCCGCTGGCACGTCCTGGCCGTTGCCAGATGTGACCGTCCGCTTTCCGCCCGGGGGTGTTGGGGGCGTGTAAGACCCTGGCCCGGAATGGAGACATGTACCGGGAAAGGTGTCCGCGGGAGCGGCCAGGCCTCATGTAGGAGTGGCCGGACGCCGTCAGCTACGGGCGATCCGGACCCCTTGCTCAAGAAAACCCGGCATGCTCCGCCCCCCTCAAGAACACCTCCCTTCTGGCTCTCCGCGTCCGGCTCACTACGGAACCATCATCGCCGGCAATGGGCTGTTTGGCACCTCGACGGCGCTCGCCAGGATCGGCGGGTCGGGCGACATCTCGCAGGGTACCGGGTCCGTCCTCATGGTGTTCCCCCCGGCCGGGAAGCGCTTCAGCTCGAGTGTCGGACGGACGCGGATCACGCGAGGTTCGAACGAGGAAAACAAGAGCTATACCGAGATGGCCCGGTCGAGCAATGCGGTGTTTCGGTCCCTCGAGACGCGCGCTGGCGAGATCCTCCGTCCCCTTCCGTGCTTCACAATCGTGCCCCAGGGGAGCGCTGGAGAAGAGATGATCCGCGGCAATCATGTCGGATTGATGGACCAGGGACTGGCGCGAACCCATGGCGGCGCCGCGTTGAAGGACCTCGGATTTCTCGGGGAAGCGAGTGACTGGGTGGCGTTCGAGGACCAGAGTGCGGCGACGATCGATCCACAGAACTATCTGAAGCGGGCCAACGAGCGGCTTGGGGCCGCTGGCGTACACAACCGGTCTGGCTTCGTCGAATCCTGGCGCACCTTTCCGTCTTACGTCGCCGTGAACATCCGGAACAAGGCCGGAGACCTCGAAACCGTCACCGCGCAGCGATTGGTCTTGGCAACCGCCGGAGAGACCGGCGCCCTGTTGCGACAGTCGGGACAGCAAGAACTGGCAGACAGCTTCTCGGTCAAGCGGGTGCCCCTCTATTTCTTCGACTGGCCCAAAGGGTTGAAGGAGTGTGCGATACGGATCGTTCGAGGTGATGGGCAGGGCAATTGGTATGCGATGCAGGAGAAAGACAACGCCGGTGGGAGCTTCCTCAAAATGGGGTTCCACAACGGAGGGGGCGTCCTTCCAGACGCCAAGGATGTTCCCCGGAAGGTCACGAACGAGGAGATACAGGCTGCCAAGGTCGCCATCGAGGCCGTCGTAGGTCAGGCGTTGACCTATCGCACGGCCTATGTCTGCCACTACACGTTGACAAAGAAGCACGCCGGTGCGCTGCGGGGATTGCCCATTGTCGGACCCATCCCCGGAACCGACGGACGGGTGGCCCTGGTATCCGGTGGAAACGGCAACGGCGCCAAGCTCGCCCCCAGTCTGGGAAGACTGGCGAGTTCGTTGTTCGAGCGGGCGCCCACAGAGGATGACCGACCGTTTCTTCCGGCTTCCCAGCTCGGTAGCCCTCTGAGACTCCACGCCGGAGGCCAGCGGCTGGGAGTTGCAGTCCAGCGTCAAGGAGGCCGTTCCCGTCGGCCCGGGGGGCGACTCCACTCGCTGGCGCTGCACGCCGACGAGTCGCTCGCCTCCTGAGGAAATGACGGCGACGGCCGGTGATGTTCAGGCAGGAGATCCAGGCATCCCCCTCTCCCCAGCCCAGCGTTGCAGCTTTGGGGAAATGTGCAAAGATGGGCGGACGATGATCACTCGCTTCGCTGTCGCTTTCGCTCTACTCCTCTTCTCCGCCAACTCTCCGGGTGAGGTGCCCGAGGACAAGCTGAGGGGGGATCTTTCCGATGCCTTGGCTGCCCTTGGGGATCAAGATCTTCTCCCCGTGACCATTGTCATGAAAGAACAGGTGCCGCCTGCGGACTTGTTGAAGCTCAGGACGTCCCTGTCCAAGCAGCGTCGTCGCCGGGCTGTTATTGAGCGGCTGACGGAACTGGCCGACAGAACTCAGGCGGACCTGCTTGCCCTATTGGAAGATCGGTCTCAATCGGGGCAAGTTCAGTCCATTAGCCCGCTGTGGATTCACAACGTGGTGAACGCGGATGTCACACGAACGGTTGCACTAGACATTGCCGCGCGTGACGACGTGCACTACGTCCACCGTGACGTTCATCTGCCCATCGAGGACCTACTGCTAACGGTTCCGGCCACGCCATCGGTCGGCAGCGGCAATCCCACGTGTGGGCTGACGCTGATTCAGGCCCCTGACGTCTGGCAGCAGTACGGGATCACGGGAGCCGGCGTGGTCGTGGGTGTCATTGATACGGGAGTGGGTCGGGGTCACACGGATATCTCCAAACGCCTTTGGCGAAATCCCCTTGAGATTCCGGGCAACGGGATTGACGACGAGAACAATGGGTTTGCGGATGATGTGCAGGGCTGGGACTTCTCCAACGGCAATGGCAACGTTCGAGACGGTCAGGGACACGGATCTCACGTCTCAGGTACGGTGGCGGGCGACGGAACCGGCGGAACAGCCTGTGGCGTCGCTCCGGGCACCCGCATCATGGTCCTCAAGTCAAACCTTGATTTTGGCGCAGAGGGCGAAGTCTG
>DUDB01000041.1 GCA_012959525.1 Planctomycetota bacterium | reverse complement strand
AAGGGATACAAAGGGGTGCTGGGTGAGGGTGGCGAACCTAGGCAGCATGACTCCTAGCCTTGCAGCGCCCAAGAAGGTGAGGATTAGACATCGCAGATCCTGCCCGGGGCCTGGTTGCAGCCTTAAGGCCAAACCCGTACCCCTGTCGGCTAGGAGGTACATACTTCTTCCGCGAAGCCACTCTGTGGGCACCGTCGTGGGCGCTGTCGGGAAGCCCAAGGGTGTAATGCACCCACTCTGCGGCTCTTCCGAACTGAGGCCAAACACGGGGTCTGCCCAACTTCTCGCGCTGTAGCGACCAGTAACCGAAGTTCGCAGCCTCCCGCTCGGTCAGAGGTACACCTAGGTTGACCTTCTCGCAGAGCCCCTCAATCCACTTGCACCAGCGGCCCAGCCACGCCGTCCAAAGCAGCATCTCACTGAGCCACATGCCCTCCCGCACTCCCAGGGCTCGGACGGCGGCATCAACCCCCAAGACGACACAACGTCGCACATGCCAAGCTGAGATGGGTCCACTTGAGGGGTACACGTGCGATTCGGCCGCCCTCGCCAGCCCGTGAATCGTCAGGAAGACGGCGTCCGGGTCCTGCAGGTCTGGGTCCGCCTGCAGTTCACGGATCAGCTCCAGCGCCATGGAGGGCTGGATGCGGAGTCGGCGCTTTGAGTCTGAAACCATCTAACCCACCAAGATACAGCAGGGGGGGCAGGTCAGTCGAGGAGGAGGAGCTGGAGCGAGACCTCCACCGTCTGGTTGCTGCTCTGAAGGCTGATGCTGCTCCAGGTCTCGCCTCCAGGAAGACCGGCGGTATCCACTTGGACCCTCAGCACTCCGCCCGTCTGCTCCGAAGCCACCCAGGGTGGAGAGAACGCTGCGGTGACGAACGAGGGGTCATCGGGACTGGGGAGGACGCTCATGCCACCGATGCCCCCGTTGGCCACCGGGAGGACTCCGCTGAACACGCTCCCCGCAAGGCCCTGGAACCGGAGGACCCGACGCGTGGGAATGGGCTTCTCGGCAAGGCTGGAGCCGACCGGGTAGTAGACCTGGCCGCCCGAGGAGCCGACCGGGTAGTAGACCTGGCCGCCCGAGTAGATGTTCCCGACGAGGACGGGATCGGCGCTTCCGTGGATCTCCGCTGGTCTCCCTTGCTCGCTGGTCTGCCAGAGGGCGATGCTGTTGTTCCGGTAGAGGCTCGCGGTGAGCTCGCGGATGTAGAGTCCGCGATGCGTGATTCCGGCGCCCGTGGCCTGGATGCCCTCGATGATGTTGCCCTCGTGAATGAGGTAGTCGGCGGTGTGTGGGGTGCTCAAAGTCGTGAGCATCCACTCGCCGGCCACGGCAGCGCGCTGCGTCCATGTGTCCTGGCCGATCGACTCACCCGAGACATGGGTCTCGCCCCCCACGATTCGGTTGCCCAGGGTACTGGGTCCGATGTTCTTGACGTGAGGCTTGTACCACTGGCCGTCGAAGAGATAGGACCGGATCTTCTCGCCCACGCGCAGACAATCGTAGTTGTCGTCGTCGCGGATCAGGTTGAAGTAGCTGGGCGCAATGGGGTCACTACCGATGACATGCGCCGCGTGCGTTCGATACGACGTGTTCGCCTCGAAGCAATTCTGCATGCCCTGCCCGTCGATGGACACCGCGCAGCTCGCGGACTCGTCGAGCCGGTAGCCAACGGGGAAGGCATTCAGCGTGTTGTCATACACGACATGGTCTCTGTGGATCGGCGAAATGACGATCTTCGAGCTGCCGTCCGGCTCGACGCGCCAGGAGCTCTCGACCGTCAGTGTGGTCGCCGTATAAGCGACGATCCTGCGTACCTGACCTCGTCCTCGACCCTCCATGATGGTGACGTAATGGTCGGGCGCGAGCGGAGGGATGGACGTGAGCGGAGTCTGGCTCCGGATGAGCTTCGCCTCCCCGTCAACCAGCCCATCCGTCCTGATGGTGAGGGTGTTTCCGTCGTTCGTGGCCACCTGGCAGAACATGCCGCCGCCCGAGTGAAACAGGATCTGCTCACTCTGGTTGTCGTCCTTCGCCACGTCGCTGGTCTGGTTGTGGGCGATGTAGGAGTTGACGCAGGAAGCCGCGGCGGGGGTCACGCTGAGCGGCTCCATGTAGACCAGACGGATGCACCAGATCGTGGACGGGAGCTGGCTCGGCGGGATCAGCTCCAGGTACTGGACGTTCCCACCCTGATTCGGCCAGTTCATCGTGGCGGCGGAGTTGCGCTCGATGACCAGCTGATCCGAAGCCCTGGGTCTGACGGTCGCCCCCGCGTGCTGATACGGTGCCCCGTAGAACGTGTTGTCATGGATCCACACGTCGTTGCAGTTGATCAAGGTCCACTCCCGCTCCCCGACACAGCCCGTGATCTCGAAGCGGTCGGCGATCATCTGCATGTTGCTGCCTTGTGTCAGGCCGGGGTCACTGTGCCACTTGACGTTCTTGATCAGAACGTCCTCGAGCGTAATGGGCCAGGTCCCACCGAGGATTCCAGCGGAGGGATACTGGGTGCTAGT
Organism: Planctomycetota bacterium; assembly: GCA_012959525.1. Lineage (GTDB taxonomy): Bacteria > Planctomycetota > UBA1135 > UBA1135. The sequence goes on along the minus strand of DUDB01000041.1, from coordinate 1,339 downwards.
GACAAGCTTGACGTTGAGATCCTCGAGGGCGGTGTGGTCCCCTGTGAACCGGATGCCATAGACCTTCTCCCAGGAGAACGGAGTGTTCATTTCCACGGCGATGGTGGTCTGGGTCATCCCCATGCCGGCCAGTCGGACCTTGGCCTCGAGGCTCATCTCCTTGTAGATGGTGTACGTGCCGACGGCCAGCTGCACGGTGCCGCCGTCGGAGAACGTACTGACGGTATCGATGGCGGATTGGATGTTGTTGTAGTCGGTCGTGCTGTTGCCCGTAGGTGGTGGGACGTTGACCACGCTGCTCCCCCGAACCCACGGGTCATTGTCGATGGACAGGTCGACGGGCTCACTCCAGCCGTAGTCGCCGCCGTGTCCGTTGTGCGCATACACGAAGTAGTTGCCGGTGGACAGGGAGACGGGAAGCGTGAACTCCACCGCATAAGGATTCGTCTGATGTGCGGTCGTACTACAGGGGATGAAGGCTCCGCCGGTGGACGACTGCACGTAGATGTCCGCGGCGTTCCCGGCGGCGGCCAGGTTGTCGTGGCACAGGTTTTTCCCGAACAAGCGGAGCGTGTCACCAGCGGCACGCGAGTTGCCTAGAGGGCCCAGCCACAATCCGCGCGTGCGATTCAAGGCGATCGGGGCGCTGACCCCGTTCTCGTTGGCAACCCAGACCAGGAACAAGCCGTCGGAGATCGACGTTGGAAGCGTGGCCGTCAGGCATGACTCGGTGACACGCCAGACGTCGGCCTCGACGACTCCCGAACCTTCCGCATAAATCCAGACTGTCGTGTCCTTTCCCGCACTCTGGCCCGAGTAGCGAGTGAACCGTATCCCGGTCAACGTGAAGCTCTCGTCAGGGCCCACCCACGCCTCGGGCCAGGCGGAGATGACCGGAGCCCTGCGCGTCTGGATCTGAGTGGAGAAGACGGGTCCGAACGGATCGCCCGGGGCCATGGGGGCCTCGTTCGGGGCGCTCCAGTCCGGCTGGGATAGCGCCTGCGCCCAGGCATCCCCGGGCGCTTGCGCCTGGGCATCCAGCGAGCCGCCCAGGCATACGCTCAACACGACCCATCCACACAGCAGCTCAAGCCTCCTCGTACTCACGATGCCGGATACGCGGTCGGCGTCAGGTTGACAGCTCATGGCGAGACAATACCAAAAGCAACGGAGCCGTGGTCGGGCTCTGAACCCAGTCGGCCTGAAGAGCTGGCTGCTGGGCCAGAGATGTGGCAGCGAGTGCGAGAGGCACGAACGACAACAGGCAGACAGCGAACTTCATCGCCCCATCCTCGCACATCCCCCCCAAGCCGCAACGCTGGGCTGGGGGAGGGGGCTC
>DUDB01000040.1:2520-4026 GCA_012959525.1 Planctomycetota bacterium | reverse complement strand
CGCCGATTGATGAATCGGTGGCGCGCACCATCGTGAAGAACGGCTGGGACCTGTTGGCGATGTATCGCGAGCGGCCGAGTTTGGAGGACGTTTTCCGCAAGTTGACGATTGCGCCAGAAGCGCCGGAAGACGCCGTTCCGCAGGAGGCAAGCAATGGCTAATGCAATCGCCACCGTCTTGGGGCGGCAGACGCGCGTCGTGTTTCGGCGCGAACTGAAGAGCTACTTCCTGTCGCCGATCGCCTATGTGTTCGGTGTGGTGTTCTTGGGAGTGGTGCTGTTCTTGTCAGCCCAGGCGAGCATCGTGCACGGCGCCCCGGCCAACATGCAGCCGTTCTTCCTGTTCTTGCCGTGGGTGTTCTTGATGTTCCTGCCCGGGCTGACGATGCGGCTGTGGGCCGAAGAACGAAAGCTCGTCACGATCGAGTTGTTGCTGACCTTCCCGGTGCGCACCAGTCAGGTCGTGCTCGGCAAGTTCGGCGCCGTCGTCACCTACCTCGCGTTCATCCTGGTGATGACGCTCGGGTTGCCGATGACGCTCGGCGCGTATGGCACGATCGATTGGCCGCCGGTATTGGGGGCGTACCTCGCTTCGCTGATGTTTGCCGGCAGTTTCGTCGCGGTTGGCATGTTCTGGTCGAGCTTGACCAAGGACCAGATCGTCGCGTTGCTCGCGTCGATCATGTCGCTGTCGGTGTTGTTCCTGCTCGGTTACCCGTCGCTGATCGAGTTCTTCGGCCAGAACCTCCCGATGTGGTTGGCTGACGTGCTCAATGGGATCAGCCCGTTCAAGTACTTCTTGAGCATCTCGCGCGGCGTCTTCGACACGCGGGACTTCGTCTACTTCGCCTGCTTCTGTGGGTTCTTCCTCTACGCCAACGTGCTCGTGCTGCAGATCCGCCGCGAGCAGAAGGGGTGATCGACATGCGCTCACAGTCACAACGGCATCGGGCACAACGCCATCGGGCACAACGCCATCGGGCACAACGCCATCGGGCACAACGGCATCGAATTGGCCAGGCGGAGCGCGGCGGCACGTTGGCGGTGCTGTTGCACGCCATTCTGGTGCTGCTCGTGCTGGGTCAGGTCGTCTACCTCGCATCGCGCTATCGCGTGCGCGTCGACATGACATCGGACAAGTTGTGGACGTCGACCAATTCGACCCGCAACCTGCTCGCGAAGCTCGAAGAGAAGTTGGTTGTCGAGGCCTACTTCAGTCCCAAGGACAAGCTGCCCGTTTCTATGAGCGGTAGCCGCAACTGGGCCGATAACTTTCTTGATGAGCTGGTGCAGCTCGGCAAGGGGCGAGTGGTCGTGCAGCGCTTTGACCCCAACAGCGACAAGGCTACGGCCGATACGGCGGTACGCCTCGGCATCAAGCCACTCAATCTGCGCAGCGCGTCGGCGACCTCGTTGTCGGTCGACCAGCACTGGCAAGGCTTGCGGTTGATATACGGCGGCGGCAAGCAGAAGGTCGTCGAGGCCTTCCTGCCGACCAGTTCATTCC
>DUDB01000040.1:2139-2470 GCA_012959525.1 Planctomycetota bacterium | reverse complement strand
CGCGCATCAAGGAAGTCATGACCGCCGAGCGCCGCCACTTTGGCTACATGGAGTGGCCGGCTACCAAGAATCGCGGCAGAAGGGCAAGCGGAGTGGGGTGGTCGCGTGTGCGGGCGCACCCAGGCTTGAAATCACGCTACGAGTTTCAAAACGTCAAAGACGAAGACGGCGCGCTGTTGCCCGATGATCTCGGCACGTTGTTCTTGTTTCGTCCGAACAACCTGTCGGATCGTCAGCGCTACGTCATTGACCAGTTCTTGATGGGCGGTGGCACGGTCGTGATCTTTGCCGACGCGGTCGAATATGGGATCGATCAGCAGCGCTCGTTTCG